>NZ_JACYVZ010000021.1 GCF_014857925.1 Cysteiniphilum marinum
TGTTCCCAGCGCTTAATGACCTCATACCATTGTTCTTCCGTCATAAACCAAAGCTCTTTGTATTATCAATGCAATCAGTTTGCCAGATTTAAAACAGTATTCTAGATGGGGTTCGTGGGACGCTTACATTGCTATCGTTGCCGGCTTGGGTAATTAATGTTTGTAGATCACTGATGCACGCATCTCTTGCTGCTCCTGCGGCAAGGGGAAGTAAGTTTTGCGCAATACCCAACTGCTTGACAAAATAGCTAACATTGGCATTTGCTGTTTGCGTCAGTTCAGTCCCTGTTGGCACATTATAATCAGGCACCCAAATCTGATCATTGCCATTACATTGAGGCTGTAAGGTATTATCTAAACGACTATAACATTTACCTGGAATACCGTTTAACTGTCCAAAAGATTCGTACTCGATAAAACGACTACCCTGACCATCATTGTAGGTTAAGCTAATCGGTGGCTCAAAACTACTGATACTATTGTCACTGGTTGCTTTAAAAGTATAGAACTTATTCCAAGGTTGCGGACCACTTTGCCAAGTATACTTTTGAGTAATGGTGCCATTGTATAAATTATCAATATTCGTACCGACATTAACTGTATTTGGTACCATCTCACCAACCCATAAATTATCAGTTGTTGAGGTTACAGGCACACCATTTGGATCTAATAATGCATAGGCATTATTAGTCGAAAGAATGTTTTTATTAATCGTATAGGTTAAGTAGAGATTAGGAGACCCTGAGCTATCCCACGCTGGATACTTGGTTTCCCATTGGCTTAAGCCATTATTCCATACAGGACAATTGTTATAGCAATGTAATGTTAATATATCATCTGCTGCTGTCGGTGCTACAAGTGCGCTTGTCCATACGACTAATTGTGTATTATTGGTTGGTAACACAACTTGATTATTTTGATCACGCATTGGAATATTGGTAAAGCCACCGCCTCCAACACCATCAATCGATACATTTAGACTATAGTTCTGACCTAAATAAGTATTTTGCAAATCTGAGTTGGAAATAGCTACTGCAGGTGTTACAGGGGTAAAGTTACAACCACTTTGACCACAACTATCCTCACCAACTTTGTCAAATTGCTGAGTTGTTGAATTCCATAACACAATCGCTGTGGCTAGACTTTGATTAAGTGCATGTAGACGTAAACGTGTACCTGTTAACTGGTCCAATGTAATTGAACGTGCCGTTTGCAACTCAAGCCTTCCTGGCCCCACTTCAATGGTACCAGCAGTTGACGCACCTGTTTGCATGTCTTTTTTCGTAGCAGCCGCACCATCAGCAACCGTCGGGTTACCCGGCAACCATAATCCATAAAAACTTAACCAACCACGTTTTGTTTCATTATTAATGGTAATTTCAACGGGAAAGCCACCGGAATCACGATTAACACGACTACCATCCGCATTGTATAAACCATAGCGATAGACACTTGTGGTGTAATTATTGCGATCATAACAAATCTCAGCTTGACCATTGGTTAAATCAGCACGTGTGACCAAATTTTCTAAATGGCTGCTATTAAAAGCAATTTTTGCCAACATTGAGCTTTGATTAAAAACACTTGAGATCTGACCATAACCGGTATTTTCAGCCGTTTGTATAAAGGCTAAAGCAACATTACGACTATTATTAATGGTAGTACCTTCCGTTTCAAAGTATTTTACCAAAGCACGTCCATTGGTCGCCTGTGAAGCACTAATAAATCCTCTAAACTGCGGTGTTGTGCGATTTAACACACCGTTAACATAAGGATAAGACACGTAGTTCAAGCTAAAGACACCATAAGGATTAAGTGTCGTTGGTGTTTCCGTTGCCACTAATTTCCCTTCAATCAATACCGTGTCACCATAACCCACTTGTAAGCCATCAATCCAGAAAGTCACCGTTTGCACGCCATTGACATTCGTTGACTCACCGACAATATCAGACAAAATCGGTACACTGTTGTCACTCCGCTCATCACCCATATTACAGGCATTCATATCAACCTTTGACAGATAAGCACCTTGATTTGTAAACTCAGGATAATTGGTTTGTGCAAACACACACAAAATACCATTAATCTGATCCATCGTCTCTTGCGTGAAATTGTTGGTATAGGTCTGTGGCAGATCGTTTACATAATCGCCTGATGTCGGCACAGCATACGATGCCGACACAGACGCCCCCATTAAAATCGCAAGATAATATATATTTAATCGTTTAATTTTCATCGTATCCTCCTTGATTATGATTGAGCTTCAACCATTGACACCTGTTCAGGTGCACAGGTTGACCCCTGTGGGCAATTCACGGTCTGAGTGCCTACAGCAGCTGATGAGCCACCACCGCCACCACAAGCGCTTAATAATATAATGAAACCGATTGCAACGAGTGCAAACAGATTTTTTGAGTACCTTCCTAGCATATCATCACCTTTTATCATTTATGTTTTCTTCTGCTTTTTACTTTTTTTACTTTTTTTACTTCTTTTACTTCCAAGTTTTAAAGAATTTCTGATTCACCTGACTGCTAACCTAGCAGCAAGCAGTATTGTAAACATAGTGAATATTGATTTTTTTGCGAGCAATGTGCGTGATATTTAAAAACTTTATCTTTTTTAGCTTATTTTACTTCAACACCATTACTGAAAAACTGATAAGAAAAACCCGTCTTAAAGAGAGCTAGCACCTTATTTTTATATTTAACTCTTTGTCCATTGACCTTAAATATTTTTTGTTGCAGTGCACTACTTTTATCCTCTTGCTGCTTAAGTGTCAGCGTCTGCCATTGATAATCAAAGTTAAGCCAATTAAGCATATCTTGCCATAAGCTAAAGCTTTGTTGCTGCCCGTAGTTATTTACAGCCTTAATACTCAAACTTATGGGTAACACAATAAAATCAGCCAAACTAATAAATCCTCGTTTTAATAACGGATCACGTTGCAATAAGGCAATTTGCGTGAAATAGTCCGATAAATGCATCAATAACATGGGTGAATATATCAATGATTGATCGCCCAATAACTCCTGCATAATATCTTCAATAAGCCCTGTATTAGTTAAACTAAGCGTAAACTCACTGGGATAAACTTTATTTTTAGCACCATCTTGAACGTCTTGTTCTGTAAAATCTGCCCATAATGGACTAAGCGATAGCACACCATCAACTTGAGCATGAAAACGCATATGCACAAGTGCAAGTTTTGCAATATCAAGTTGAATATCAATATCAATGATTTGCTTCTTTTTGGTAATCACTGCCGTTAATTGCGCAGAATACATTTTCTCTAACTGTTGCGGCATAAACTGTTTCTGTGAAGGCAGTCCGATAAATTCAATGATTTGACGACTAGCAATCATCAATGGATAGGAGATTTCTATTACACCCTTATTAAGGATTGAGGGATTTAAATACGCTTGCCAATTCATAGGTTGTTGCAGCAAGCCCAATTGTTCTAAAAATAAATTAACATTTACATAAGGCGCGTTAGTCTCTTTGGCAACAGTCAGCTGAACTTGTGATTTATGCGCATCAAGCGCTTTAAGATGTAGACTCACAGTTGATTGGGCAATTTGTGATTTAATCGTCGGTGACAACCAACTATTCAAAGCACATAAGGTTGTTAATGCTTGATCTTGATCTTTCTTGCACTTTTCTTGCTGTTGTATAACCCATGAATTAAGTGGCACAATCTGCTGATAACCATTTGCTGCCGGATAAGCTAACTTCACACTGGTTGCAGTCACTATCAATGTATAAAAAATATAAAAGATATAAAAATAAAGACTTTTTCTCATACCGCCACCATCCTTGCCATCCGTTTGGTTTTTCCGCTATTTAAAATCCATTTAAGCCTAGGAGTAATTAAGAAAATTAGCAAATTCAAATTTGGGAGTATACATATGCATACTCCTCACCCGTGCAGCTGAAGCTACACGACCTCTCCCACAAGGGGAGAGGTGCTAGCTGGTGCAACTTATTGATACATCGTTACTATATGCAATACGCACCTACATTTAGTTGTCGACTAATCTCTCATTAAATTCAAAAAAGCTTTCAAGCACGATTTGATGCAACAAATCATCACAAGAATCATTATAATAATGCGCAAGTTTATCCAACGATTGTTGGTAATATTCTTCAGATCTTGCCAAATTGCTAATCTCAAATTTCTCCATCAACTCCAGATAGACTTGTAAACGGATCAATGCTTCATCTGCTGATGCTGTTGAGAAAAATACCGGTGCTTCGTCGTCATCCGATTCTCCTGCAATAATCGATACACCATATAATGATGATTTATCATCTTGATTGATAATCTGAAAATCAACGGTCAAGTTCCAATCCAAAAGCTCACCCAACTGATCTGCCATATCATCAATCATGCGCATTTTCTCGCGCACTGTCTGGCCTAACTCATAATAATTCTCAATATTTTCACTTATTTCAAACATATACTTTCTCGTTTTACTCGTTCATAGTTAATCAAATCGTTTTACACGTTGATGACAGACATGCAAGTGCGCATGTTTGTCAAAATACTGTTGATGATAATCTTCAGCTAACCAAAACTGGTGAAGGTTAGCATCAATTAATTGTGTTGCAATCGTTAAACCTTGCGCTTCAAGATAATCAATCACTTGCTGGCAAGTCGTTTTTTCCATGTCATTTGTATATAGAACAGCACTTAAATATTGCGAGCCAATATCAACACCTTGACCATCTTGCTGTGTCGGATCATGAATTTCAAAAAAAAGCTTCACTAAAGTTTCATAACTGACAAGACGTGGATTATACTCAACTTTAACGACTTCCAAATGATCGGTTTGCCCTGTTTTCACGTCATAATAAGTAGGATTCGGCGTTTTGCCCGCCATATAGCCAACTGCCGTTTTGACAACGCCTTTTTCTTTCGCAAAGTAATGCTCGACACCCCAAAAGCACCCTGCCGCAAAAAAAGCCACATTTAGCTGATCTGACACTTAAAACTCCTCCAAACATGGTTTTGCCTCAATATTTTGATAGATCATATTAACACTATTGATAAATGTTTCTAGTTCATTATCGACAATATTAATGTGCCCCATCTTGCGCCCTGCTCTTAAGCTCTTGCCATAACTTTTGGCATGGCTATTAATAGGTAGTTGTATATTGGGCACATCCTCAGCAATGAGGTTAATCATTAATATATATTGCGCTAATGTTTTGATCTTAGCAACGTTTTCACCAGTGATCGCGCGCATATGATTCTCAAACTGACTGGCATTGGCTCCATTGATTGACCAATGCCCTGAGTTATGCACTCGAGGCGCCATTTCATTGGCAAAAAGCTGATTATTTTTAACAAAAAACTCAACAGCAAAAGTGCCGACATAATCAAAGTGCTCGAGCAAACGCTTCACTGCTTCTTGCGCGTCAATACTTAGTTCATTTTTCTCCATCAACACATGCGTTTCACGTAAAATGCCATCACGATGCTCATTTCTAACCAAAGGATAAAAGGCAATATGCCCAAACTGATCGCGTGAGGCAATTTGTGAGACTTCATAATCAAATGGTACAAAGCTCTCTGCAATGAGTGGATGCTCTCCCAAAGCTTCCCACGCTTTTTCTAAACATTCAGGCGTTTTAATAATATATTGCCCCTTGCCATCATAGCCAAAGCGCCTTGTCTTAATAATAAATGGCAAGCTCAATAACTTGGCAGCCTTTTGAAGTTCAGCAAAAGAATCTACCGCCATATAATCATTAGTATTAATATCAAGTCGTTTAAAATTATCTTTTTCTAACAGCCGATCTTGAGCAACACTTAAGGCCTCAATCGTTGGAAAGACACACGTTTTTTTTGATACTGCTTGCAATAAATCAACTGAGATATTTTCAATCTCATAGGTTACAACATCATAGCTCTGAAGCTTCTCCTGCCAACGATTTATTTCCTCTGGAGTGCTCTTACCATAGCGATCAATCTCTGGCAAAGAATACGTGTCAATGCTTACATTTAACTCCCCAGCACTTTCAATCATCATCTGAGCGAGCTGCCCATTTCCTAATATTGCGATTTTCATTGTTTATTAACATCCTATTCTATTACTGTCATCATTATTCGTAGTGACTCCACATTCTGATCACTTTAATTATTTTTTGATCTTCTAACACCTGATAGATCAATCGATGTTGTATATTAATTCGTCTAGAGTAAGCACCCGACAAATCACCTATTAGTTTTTCATAGTTTGGCGGTTTTTGATAAGGAGATTCTTTGATGATATCAAGCAAAGTTTGAACCTTTACATGTAAGTTTGACTGCTTGATTTTCTTAGCATCTTTAAGCGCCTGCTTAGTATAGAAGAGTTGAGACATTACCATGCCAATTTATCTGAACAATCCGCTATATCTGTCGCTAATCCCTTTTGAATACTCTCACGCATTCCTTTTATTGACAGTAAATAAAGTGTCTCATTAATTGCGCTCCAATCTTCTTCTGAAATTAAAACGGCATTATTTCTTTTACCATTTATTTGGATTGGTTGATGGTCAACATTTACTTGATCAATCAAGTGATAAATATCTTTTCTAGCTTGTGTTGCATTAAGTGACTTCATCTTTAACCTCACCTATTTACTGATTAACAGAACCTATATCAAAGTTTAGCGTACATTATTTCGTACGTCAATTTACAGATATTTACCTCTCAAGCCAATTATTACCCTAATTTCTTTGCAACAAAGTAATGTCCCAATCACCTCTCCCCTTGTGGGACAGGTCGCATTGCTATGCAATGCGGGTGAGGGGGATATCTTATTGTTGTAACACTTGATAGATCTCTGCCAATACATTTTCTGTCTCTTTTAGTATGTCATGATTATTGATTAGTTTACTTGTAATTCATCTTCAGTTATCACTTCAATACCAAGTGCTTGTGCCTTAGATAATTTGGAACCGGCCTTTTCCCCTGCAATGAGAAAATCAGTTTTGCTTGATACATTGCCACTACACTTAGCACCCAATGCTTCAAGTTTTTCTTTAAGCTCATCACGTGTAAACTCAGCAAAGCTACCCGTAATTACAACGGTTTTACCAAAAAATGGGTTATCAACAACAGCTTCTGCTACTTCAGCCGCAACTTTCTTGGGTTCAATAATTGTAATACCCGCAGCAATCAGCGCATCAACAAGTTCGATATTTAAAGGATCCTGCCAAAAAGCTTTAACATGATTTGCCATCACCTCACCGATATCATAAATCGATACCAGCTCTTCAAGCGTGGCATTTTTAATCGCCTCTAGTGACCCAAAGTGATTAGCAAGTGCTTTGGCACTGACCTCACCGATATCTTTAATACCTAAAGCATAGATAAAACGATGCAATAGCACAGTTTTGCTCTTTTCCAAAGCATCTAATAAGTTTAATGACGACTTACGTCCCATACGTTCCAATTGACTTAGAACGGGTAAACTCAATGCATACAAATCAGCCGGCGTTTTAATCATCTCTTTATCGACTAATTGTTCAACGATTTTGTCCCCCATACCATCGATATCCATTGCCTTACGTGAAGCAAAGTGCTTAATGCGTTCTTTGCGTTGTGCCAGGCAGTGCCACCCACCTGTACAACGCGCAATTGCTTGATCGTTGATATACTCGATAGTTGATTGGCACACAGGACACACCTTGGGCATTACGATTTCTTGTATTGTATTGGTGTTACGATATTCAGGCAATGAACGCACCACCTCAGGGATCACATCTCCGGCGCGACGCACAATTACGCGATCATGCACTTTGATATCTTTGCGTTTAATCTCATCAAGATTATGTAATGTTGCATTTGAAACAATGACTCCACCTACGGCAACAGGCTTAAGTCTTGCCACAGGGGTTACCGCGCCCGTGCGCCCAACTTGAAAATCAACGGCTAAAATTTCTGACTCGACTTCTTCAGCGGGAAATTTATGCGCCAGCGCCCAACGTGGTGCTTTAGCGATAAAGCCTGCTTTAGTTTGCAAATCCAAACGATTTAATTTATAGACCAAACCATCGATATCATAAGGCAAATCAGCACGCTTATGACGCATGCGTTGATAATAATCAAGTAAGCCCTCTTCTCCGTCAACCACTTCAATCTCATTCGTTAATTGAAAACCCCAAGCTTTTAATTGTTGCATTAACTCATATTGGGTTTGGGGTAAGTCAAAGCCACTATATGCACCAACGCCATAGGCATACATCTTTAATTTACGCTTGGCAGCAATGCGCGAATCAAGTTGCCTTACACTGCCCGCTGCGGCATTTCTGGGATTGGCAAAAACTTTTTCATCACGCGCTTCAGCGGTTTGATTAAGTGCTAGAAAATCCTGCTTATTAATAACAATTTCGCCACGTACTTCAATCTCTTTAGGCAAATCATCACCTTTTAATTGCAATGGTACATTGCGAATCGTTTTGATATTTTCTGTTACCTTTTCACCCTCGACACCATCACCACGCGTTACAGCATAATCCAAATGACCATTTTTGTAATGAATGCTAATGGCTAAGCCATCTAACTTGGGCTCACATTCAAAACTTAACGCATGCGTTTGTGTAAGCTCTGTTAAACGTTTATAAAACCCAGCAATATCCTCATCATCAAAGCCATTGGATAGTGATAACATCGGCACCTTATGGGCAACGACCTCAAAGGCTGTTAATGGCTTACTTCCTACACGTTTCGTTGGTGATAATGAAGTATCTAAAATATCCTGATATTGCGACTCTACCTCAACAAGCGCTTGATATGCCTTGTCGTAAACTTGATCACTTACCAAAGGCGCATCTAAAGTATGATAAGCATAATTATAACGATTAATTTCCTCACATAGATTTTGGTAATATTCTTGAATTTCAATATGGTTGTTATTTTTTTTAAAAGATAAATCAGACATGTTAAAAAGGGCTTATATAGCATGTGCCCATCATACTAAAAGGGGAATAAGATGAAAAGCAAGGTTTTAATATTGTACCTTGTGCGCAAGCAACTAAACTAGCCATGGATCGCCAAGGCATTCGCTCACTTGCAGCTGATGAGCTTAAGCTTCCTACCTCAAGATTTGCCTTTGCTGATAGCAAAGAAGATTACCTAACCAAAGCACAAGCAATTGGCATGCCATGCGTTGTAAAACCTGTGATGAGCTCCTCTGGCAAGGGTCAGTCGATTGTTAGATCATTTGATGAGATTGAAGCTGCTTGAGCCTATGCGCAAAGCGACTCGCGCGGTAATAGCAACAATATACAAAGAGTGATTATTGAGGAGGTCGCATGGGGGTTGCTTTGACATATGATACGGACATTGAAACAGCTAAAGCGCGTGCTCAATTTGCTGCCAATAATATGCAACTTTATTTGGAAAGCAATTAAAGCGAATAAGAAACTCTCTAAAATCATTTGTGGTGGGTATATACACTTTGCTAAACTTTAGCACAAGATTAATCGGCAAGTCCTAAAAGATGACTCAGATACGCAAAAAGCTCCCTATTGGTGACTCGACAATCAGCCAAATTAGAAACAGAAATGCCATTTATGTTGATAAAACACGACATTTGCTACAGATGGTCAACTCTGGAAGATATTTCTTTTTGTCACGTCCCAGACGCTTTGGTAAAAGCTTAACCATTGATTGTTTAAGACATCTTTTCATGGGCAATAAACAACTTTTTAAAGGCACATTTGCCGAGAGTCATTGGGATTGGGATACGACCTACCCTGTGATTCATTTTAGCTTTGGTAGCTCTAGTGCTTTCGAGTCAGAAGAAACAATTATTGAAATCATACATAATAAAATTACTGAAATTGCCAAAGAGCATAAAGTTATCATAGAGGGTAAAACCATTGCTGTGCGCTTCCACAACCTGATCTGGCAACTAAAAGAAAAACATAAAAAACAAGTTGTTTTACTCATTGATGAATATGATAAGCCCATATTAGATGTTATCACCGATGAGCCTAAAGCAATACGTAACCGTGAGATTTTAAAAGGATTCTATAGCGCTATTAAAGATAATGATGAACACTTAAAATTTGTATTGCTTACTGGGGTGACCAGATTTTCTAAAGTTAGCCTATTCTCGGGCTTGAATAACCTAACCGATATTAGTCTTGATCAACGTTATGCAGATATTTGCGGCTACACTCAAACTGAGCTTGAATCATCATTTGAAGAATATTTAGTCGGTGTTGATAAAGTTAAACTTAAGAAATGGTATAACGGCTATGATTTTGCCGGCAATGAACAACAAAAGGTCTACAACCCTTACGATATTCTACTTTTTATAGACAGAGGGTATGAGTATCGCGACTACTGGTTTCAAACAGGCACGCCTTCTTTTTTAATTCAGCTGTTAAAGCAATATCGCTATCGTGTCCCTAACCTTGAAAATTTTAATGTTCAAGAACGCTTTATTGATAGCATTGATGTTAAAAACTTACCACTTGAGGCGCTTTTGTTTCAAGCAGGTTATTTAACCATTAAAGAGCAAATTACGATCGGTATGCAAATTGGCTATCGCTTGGGCTATCCTAATTTAGAGGTCAAAGCTTCATTTAATAACTGTGTTTCCGTTATTGGCACTAACTCACACGCTAACTCCGTGAACAATGATCGTTTAAGCCAAAGCCTTTTAAGTGATGACTGGCAACTTTTCCATGATAGTGTGGCCGCCTTATATGCCTCGATTCCTAATGAATGGTATCGCAATAACCCAATACAAGATTATGAGGGCTTTTATTGTACCGTTATCTACAGTTACTTAACAGCATTAGGCTATGATGTGATCGCTGAAGATTCCACATCTATTGGACGCATTGATATTTCAATTGTCATTCCTAATTACAAAGTAATTATTCTTGAACTTAAAGTTGCCAACGATAAAGATGCCTCCAAAGAGGCTTTGCAACAAATCATTGATAAAAACTATGCGCATAAATTCTTGAATTTAGATCTGCCAATCTATCAAGTTGGTATTTCTTTTGATCAAAACACACGATCGGTCAACGGATTCATGGTTGAATTGTTTAAACGCTAAGCCTAATTTATTTAACATTTTTATTTATCCCATCAATAACTGCATGCCACAATGGGTTGTTTTTATCATAAACATAATACTTATTGGCTTTGCCATAGCCAAGGTTTGGGAAAAGATTGGTTTTTTCTTCATCCTTCCAGAATTGCCACTTCATTGGTTTAACCCCAAGCTCATAATTCATGCCAGTCCATGCATCTGAACGATAATTGTAAAACGCCCAATGCCAATTATGTTTATTGGCAATACTCACGACATCTTTGAGATATTGAGTGGCTCCCTTTGTCATACGATCAACACCAAACTCCTCCAATATGATCTGCTGACTTGGAATATGATAGCGTTTTTGGAAGTTAACAATTGGCTGTAAAAACTTCTCAAGTGTTGCCTTATTCCAATCACTAAACGCTTTATTTCCCGTCGCTATTTTTCCTGGATAAACATATTTACCATTGTTGATTTTGCGCGTGGTATAGATATATGGCTCATACATGTGAAAGGCATAAAGGATATTTTTAGCATCAATCGGTTTAAGGTAATCCGCAGCAGGCGGCTCTGCGTACCAGCCAGCATCAACAATAATCGGTGTATCAGGATCAACATGACGAATACGCTTAACCATGTATTCGTAAAAGGCGTTTAAATCCTCACTTGTGCCAACCACTTTCTTATAATAATTCGTAAACTCAACGTTAAAAATAGCACTATTGCTGTTTTTAAGTTTTAAAACTTCAGGATGTGGTTCATTGAGAATATTATACGCAACAATATTTGGATTCGCTTTATAACGCTTAGCGGCAGCAGCCCAAAAATCCCCCGCTGCCTGCCAATGTTTTTTATCTTGCCATAATCTTAAATCATCACGATTGCCATGTTGCTGCTTCCATAGCGAAAAAGGCAGTGATAAGAAGCTTAAAATAATCGGAATACCTGTGGCCTTTGCATCTTTTAAGTTTTGATCAAAACTTTTTATTTCAAATTCCGTTAATTGGGAAACATTCGCAAGCTTAATAGGATACCCCAGATAGGCATCTATCGGGATACGGAAAAATTGAATGCCCACTTGCTTAGCATCTTGCCAATCTTTAAGTGATCCCGGATGTTGCCTAAAAAAGTTCGCCCCTTTCTTTTGTGTTTGCCAGAAACTATCCGTCATCGTATTGTTTGCGACAACACTGGCAAAAGAAGATTGTATTGACATAGCACTAATCGCTACGGCTGTCATCGTTTGCAGCCTAGTTACCCATTGTTTTTTATTTGACATCGCAGCTCCCCCTTTTGAGTAAAGATAACAATTAAACGCTTAAATGATATCGTTATATACATACAAATACATACCAAATTCATATTATTTTTAGCAAGAGTTTATAATAAACAACAACAGCTCAGATTAAATATTCGCTCACAAGTGCTCACCGCACCCTGAGCATCCGTCGAAGCGATGTACTGAGCATCCGTCGAAGCGACGCACTGAGCATCACTAGAGGCTTCGACTGACGCTCAGCCAACGCTTAATAATCAATATGGGCCAAAATATAGTCATAGCCACAAAAACATTGTTCATTTATCACTCCAACTCATAAATAAAATCACATTTTACGCTTTATAAATTGCAACAAATCTATCAGAATATTGGCACACAAACCTTCTGCACGAGTGCAAAGATGTTACAACTTTTTGGCAATGACGCATTATCTTCGTTTGATCAACAAAAAATCTTAGCTAAATTACAGGAGATTGATCCTCGTATTGAGATGGTTCAAGCGGAATATATTCACTTTATTGAGCACAGTGACACATTAAACGATGATGAGTTAAATAAACTCTCAGCTTTATTAAATTATGGCGACAAAGGACAGCTCACTGATAAGCAAGGACAAACCATTATCATCACACCACGTTTAGGCACAATCTCGCCGTGGTCATCAAAGGCAACCGACATTGCGCACAATTGCGGATTGAACAAGGTCACACGTATTGAGCGCGGCATTGTTTATTATCTCAAAAGCCAAAGCATACTGGATCGACATGCTTTAAACTTGCTCGCTACTAAGTTACACGACCGTATGATGCAAACCGTTAGCTTCTCAATTGCAGACACCAATCCATTTATCAGCACCCATGCTGTTGGCACACTACAAACGATTCCAATATTAAGTGAAGGGCGTAGCGCCTTAGAGAAGATCAATCGTGCGCTTGGTTTGGCGTTATCTGATGATGAAATTGATTATTTACATGATGGCTTCATCAACCTTAATCGCGATCCTAATGATGTAGAGCTTATGATGTTCGCACAAGCCAACTCAGAGCATTGTCGACACAAGATTTTCAGAGCTGATTGGATTATTGATGGTCAAGCACAACCACTTGGGCTATTCCCAATGATCAAAAACACCTATGAACATCACAAAGAAAATGTCCTCTCAGCCTATCATGACAATGCTGCAGTCATTGCTGGTTATGCTGCTGAGCGTTTACAGCGTGATGATAATGGACTGTATCATTTCAAACGTGAGCCTATTCATATTCAGATCAAAGTGGAAACACATAATCACCCAACGGCTATAGCCCCGCATCCAGGCGCTGCCACAGGAGCCGGTGGCGAGATCCGTGATGAGGGCGCCACAGGGCGAGGTGCTAAACCAAAAGCGGGACTTACGGGTTATACCGTCTCCAACCTAAATATTCCTCATGATATCCAGCCGTGGGAAACCCCTTACGGCAAACCTGAGCGCATTGCTTCCGCATTAGATATTATGATTGAAGCGCCTCTTGGGGGGGCTGCTTTTAACAATGAGTTTGGACGTCCTAATCTATGTGGGTATTTTCGTAGTTTTGAGCAAAACGTAAATGGTGAAATCTGGGGTTATCATAAGCCAATTATGATTGCAGGTGGCTATGGCAATATCAAAGAAGAACATATCGAAAAACGCAAAATCCCTGTCGGTGCCAAGATTATCGTTTTAGGCGGTCCTGGGATGCTGATTGGTCTAGGCGGAGGGGCTGCTTCTTCGGTTAACTCCGGACACTCTAATGAAGATCTTGATTTCGCCTCTGTGCAACGTGATAATGCCGAGATTGAACGTCGCGCACAAGAAGTGATTGATAGCTGCTGGTCAATGGGGCTCAATAACCCCATCATTAGCATTCATGATGTTGGTGCAGGTGGCTTATCTAATGCATTACCTGAGCTAGTTGCTGACTGCGAGCGTGGCGCTATCTTTGATCTCAATAAAATTCAAGTAGCTGAAAAAGGCTTATCACCCCTAGAAATCTGGTGCAATGAATCACAAGAGCGCTATGTACTTGCTATTGCTGAGAATGATTTAGCTACTTTTGATAATATTGCAAAGCGCGAGCGTTGCCCTTATAGCATTGTCGGTGAAGCAACTGAAGAACAAGTTTTGATTTTAAAAGATGATAATTCTAGCATTGACCCGATTCACATGCCATTGTCATTACTATTAGGTAAAGCACCTAAAACACTAAAAAATGTGACCACAACTGCCAATGCTTATAGCAATTGGGATTATAGTAGTATCGATTTACAAGATGCCGCTAAGCGCATTTTACGTTTACCCGCCGTTGGTAGTAAGAAATTTCTAATTACCATTGGTGATCGCACCGTTGGCGGTATGACACAACGCGATCAAATGGTCGGTCCATGGCAAGTGCCTGTAGCTGACGTTGCCGTAACTGCAACAAGCTTCACAGATTATCATGGCGAGGCAATGGCAATGGGCGAGCGCCCAATACTGGCAATGATGAACCCCGCTGCTGCTGCTAGAATCACCATTGGTGAGGCAATTACTAATATTGCTGCTGCTTATATCTATCACTTATCTGATGTCAAGCTTTCTGCCAACTGGATGGCAGCATGCTCACACCCTGGTGAAGATGCCCGACTCTATGAGATGGTTAAAACCGCTGGTATGGAGTTTTGTCCAGCACTTGATCTAACGATTCCTGTTGGCAAAGATTCCTTATCGATGAAAACCAAATGGCATGATGATAATAATCAAGAAAAATCGGTAACCTCCCCTGTTTCGCTTGTTGCTACGGCTTTTGCGCCTGTTCAGGATATTCGTCGCACATTAACACCACAATTGCGTTTAGCATTTGAGACTGATCTTATTCTTATTGATCTAGGGCTAGGTAAAAATCGCTTAGGTGGATCATCGTTTGCCCAAAGCTATAATGAGCTTGGCAATGAAACACCTGATATTGAACCTGAGCTTTTGCAAAATTTCTTTGCCGCCATCCATCAATTGGTTAAAGATGATAAGATTTGCGCTTATCATGATCGCTCAGATGGCGGCTTATTTACTACGTTGTGTGAGATGATGTTTGCGGCTAAGTGTGGTTTAGATATTGATATTGATGCGCTTGGTGATGATGTTCATGCCGCACTCTTTAATGAGGAGCTAGGTGCAGTGATTCAAATAAGAAACACTGATCGCAGCATTGTGATGCAAGTCCTTGCAAGCTTCCAGTTAAAAGCGCACGCGATTGGGCGACCAAATACATCAACCGATGATGCTAAGCTTATTATTAGTCACGATATTGATGAAGTCTTCTGTATGACGCGCGCTCAATTGCAAACACTTTGGTCTGAAACCTCTTATCAGATTCAACGTATGCGTGATAATGCACAGTGCGCTGATCAAGAGCATGATCTGATTAATGGTCATAACGATCATGGTCTTTTTGCCCAGGTTTCGTTTAATTGCAAAGAAAATATTGCGAGTCCTTATCTTAACCTTGAGAACAAACCCAAAGTGGCGATCTTACGCGAACAAGGAGTCAATAGTAATAACGAAATGGCTGCAGCCTTTACACTAAGTGGCTTTGATGCTATTGATGTGCATATGACGGATTTACAAAATAAGCGCATTAATCTCAATGAATTTAAAGGACTAGCGGCATGTGGTGGCTTCTCTTATGGTGATGTGTTAGGAGCCGGTGGCGGTTGGGCAAAGTCTATTTTATTTGATCCAAACCTTTTAGAGCAATTTGCACAATTTTTCGCACGTACTGATACCTTTACCGTTGGTATGTGTAATGGTTGTCAGATGCTCTCACAACTCAAAGATATCATCCCAGGTGCCACACACTGGCCACGCTTTGTGCGTAACCTTTCTGAACAATTTGAAGGTCGCTTATCGATGGTTGAAGTATTAAAAACGCCATCGATTATCTTTGAAGATATGGCAGGCTTAAAGATGCCTATTGTTGTCTCTCATGGCGAAGGTCGTACACAGTATCAGCATCAAGATGACTTAAAGCATTTGATTGCCAACGAGCAAACAGCCATGCGCTATATCGACAGTCATAATAAGCCAACCGAACACTATCCATTAAATCCAAATGGCTCACAAGGTGGCTTCACGAGCTTTACCTCACTTGATGGACGTGCCACCATTATGATGCCACATCCAGAGCGTGCCTTCAGATTAGCGCAGATGTCATGGTATCCTGCGGATTGGAAGAATAAAGACATTGAATATTCACCATGGATGCGTTTGTTTATGAATGCGCGCAGATGGGTTGGTTAAAAATATCCGTTGTAAATAACCCCATGCTTCTATAAGTGATCAACTTCAATATAAATAGCTGATTTATCATCTTTTAATTTCTCATCCTCAAATTCATTAATTGCAACAGCTAAAGACTCTAAATTGAAGGTTGATTGTTGCAATTTCTTAACCAATCTTTCTCTAGAAAACATTCCCTCAATATTGTTTCTTGCCTCAGACAATCCATCACTAAACAATAATATTTTTGAGATTTGATTAAGGTTTATATGGCAATCACTATACGTTTGATTATCAATAACACCTAAAATTGGCTCATAAGGCATATCTTTAGCCAATTCATTGTTATATTTATCTATAAATATAGGCATATCATGCCCTGCAAGCGCGTACTCTACAGTTTCTTTGTCTAAATCAAATTTAATGCAAACCGCCGTTAAATACATTTTCTCGATATTCATTTGTAATAAATAACTGTTTAGTTTACTCAAAATTTCACTTGGTGAATGTGAGTATTCAGCTAGAATCTTAAATCGCATGAGCGCAAATGTAGCATAAATGGCAGCTGAAAAATCCTTCCCTGTTGCATCCGCAAGGAAAAGATATACTGCATTTTTATTATGAATAATATCATAAATATCACCACTGACATTATCTGCAGGGTAATACATGCTTTCTGTCATTTAGCACCCTAATTAACCCACCTCAATCGCAGCCAAGTATCCCACTTAAAGCGCATCAAAAGACCGGATTTAGTTTAAGAAAATTAGGTTGTCATATCATCTCCTTTTTGCAAGTTTTTAATTGCACGATAACTTTTCCCTTCTATCGTCAGCATGTATGCATTATGCACTAAACGATCAATCGTAGCAGCGCCAAGCAGCTTATTTGGGAAAGCCTGATGCCACTCATGTGTTGAAAGATTACTGGTAATTAAGGTTGATTTAAACTCACTACGTTCAGCAATTAACTCATGTAGATATTCATCCTCTGGTGATCGCAATGGTTTTAAACCAAAATCATCGATGATCAATAATGGCACCTTAGCAATACGCTTCATCGTTTGCTCGTAAGTATTTAGCGCCTTGGCAGATTGCAACTGTTGTGCAAGCTTGGTCTGAGAGGCTAATATGACATCGTAACCACTTTGCACAGCACAATGTCCGATCGCCTGAGCGATGTGTGTTTTCCCTGTGCCACAAGGTCCCTCAATGATGACAGGGCTACCTTCTTTAATAAAACGACAAGTTGCTAGATCCCGTATCATTGATTGGTTAATCTTAGGATTTGCACTAAAGTCAAAGTTCTCCAAGGTTTTAAAGCCTTTAAAGTCAGCTTTTTTATAACGCCTTTGGTATTGTTTACGCTGACGTTCTAAGCGCTCATCCTCCAATAACAGTGATATAAAATCAGCATGCCCTATTTGATTAGCCACCGCCTCTTTAATCCGAGCATTGAACGCATCAGCCATGCCTGAGAGCTTTAATGCTTTTAGTTGCATCATAATACTATCCATTTGCCTATCCTTAATGTCTTGCTTGACTGCTTTGTCGTTGATAAATACCTTGTCCTTGATAAGCACTGCCTAACTGATCAAAGCTCTGCTCTAAATCTAAGGTGTGATGATCTAATGACGACTTTAAAATCGTTTTAATCGTATGCAAACTAATTGTATTAAAATGAATCGCTCTTAAACAGGCTTGTTCTAACCTGTTAGCACCATAGCTAGTAGCCAGACGAATAACCGATTGTGCAGCACGTAGCAAGTCTTTGACTGGATGATTAAGTAAGCACTCAATTACCTTGCAACAATGAACACCAATGCTTTTAGCTTGCGCCAAACACCACGTAGCATCTTGCTCAAAGAAAGCCTTGGCATTATGAGGCAAGTGTGCCAATTGCGTTTTAGGGACATCAGGATCAAAGCTTCGCGCATGTGTTGCAACCAACTCATGTTGATGATAAATCCGCACGGTTGTTTGGGTTGATGCTACCCATAACTCAAGTAACGCATATTGAAAGGGTGCGCTATAACGGCAATGATTCACCTTAACATGGCAATCACGATGAAGCTTTGCCTTTGTCCATGTAACCAACTCAACAGGTGCCGCAGGGAGCTTCTTTAAACTGGCTTTTTCAATCGATTCAAATCGTGATAAAGGCTGCTCTTTGGTTGTGCCATGTTTACGTGTGCCTGCGGTCGTTAGCACCCATTGTTTCAATGCCTTATTAGCTTGCTGTAAAGAGGTGAATGTTCTTAAAGGAGCAAAGTTATTTTTAACATATTTAACGCCTGATTCGACACATCCTTTCTTTTGTGGGTCAGCGATGGGACAAGGACTGATAACAAATCCATAAGCTTCTGCTAATGATTCATAGCTTCGCTGTATTTGAGGCTCCGTGGTTGACGCTTTGATAATCGCACATTTAGGATTATCAATAATAATCTTCTTAGGCACGCCATCAAACCATTCAAAGGCGTTTTTATGACAGTTTAACCAAGTATCAACATCTTGATGTGTTACTAGTTCAACATATTGGTGACGGCTATAGCAAAGCGTCATAACAAAGAACCATGTTTTAACTTCCTTACCAACACGATCATCATATAGTACAGGTCCTTGCCCAAAGTCTACTTGTGCTGCTTCGCCTGGCTGAAACACCAAGGGTGTTGTTAAGTCGACTTTGCTGTCAAGTTTGAGTTTTTTGATAAAGCGTTGAATGCTGTGATAAGAGCCTTCATAGCCATAATTTTCCTGTAAATGTTGATGAATAACAACGCCTTGTATTCCTTCATTAAACCAATCGATTATTTTATTTTTGAAAGCTAGGGCTTGAGATTGATTTTGCTTTGGTTGCTCTTTGATAAAATGCTTAGCAAGCTCAGCATCAGAAGGAATCTGAGCATTCTTTGCTAACCAGCCTTGTTGTTTTGCAACTTTGATAATCTCTCGCAGTTTAGTTCTGGAGGCTAGCTTGCATCGTTCAATTTCACGTTGACTTTGGTCCGATCTTAAGCGGTAAATTATTTGTTTGTAGTGGTGCACTTCAAAATTCCTGTTTGCCATCTTTTAAACACGTATACATGCAATTACAACAGCGTAATTCATGTATGCACAATATACAACTATGGTCTAATCAGATGCGAATTAAGTGGGCCACACCAAGCCTAAGCTTACTGGTATGATTGGGTGCTAATGGAATGGTATGATTGCGGTGCTAAGTGATACAAGACGTTGACTATAGCGTTATTTTATAAAATTTTAAACAAAAGATTATTAATTTAATAAGGGGAATAAAATGCTTAATCTACAAAGAAACAAAGGTATATCATTAATTACATTGGTCGTTTGTTCTATTCCTTTAAGCCAGCTCAGTTATGCTATTACTCATTGTACTTTTCATCCTATGAAAAATTTTGGAAGCGACCATCCTATCAAAACATGCAGCGTTTCTCGTATGGATGATGATAGAGATAATAATACAGTGAAGTTTGATAATTCTATGGATCCAGTTTTGTTTAGGGGTTTTAAAAAAATTCCAGAAAAGGTCAGCTGCTATCCTACAAAAGACAAAAATGCAACTGTCAATCACATAACACTTGAGTACTATCACCAGATAGGTAAGCATGCTGTTGGAGTCAATTCTAATAAAAAAGAAATTACTCCAAGCGCTTATATAGAACACTTTGGACCGCTTGTTGGAATGGAAATTACTTATGATAAAAGATTTACCCTTCACGAAGAATTTACATGTGAGTATACAAAACAACAACCAAACCAATAATCCGAGCTTTACGAATCGAATTTCCGGCCGGAGGTAGCCTTGCATTTGGCAGCAATTTTTTAAAGTTGATGTAGCGACCACTTGTTAAGTTTAAGGTAGCGGCTTAATTTGACGTGGTATTTTTAAAAGCAATTCCTGACAAACAAATCTCATACGAAAAACCGCAACGCTTGATCAAGCTTGTCATTAAATCCTAGATTAGCATCAATCGTAAACATTGGTTGATGCCAGTTACGAATCCAGGTTAACTGGCGCTTAGCTAACTGGCGTGTTGCTGCAACTCCCTTGGCAACAAATTCATTATAATCATACTCGCCATCAAGGTGCTGCCATGCTTGGCGATAACCGACACTGCGCATGGAGGGCAGATCAGCATGCATAAGCGCTAGATTTTTAAGCCCTTCAACTTCTTTTAAAAAACCATTATCTAGCATTTGCATAAAGCGCTTTTCAATCATCTGATGTAAATGTTTACGATCATTTGGAACTAACGCGCATAGCTTAAGTAACTGACCTAAACCACCCTCTTTGGCATTTTCAGCAATAACATGCGAATAAGGTTGCTCAGTAAGTAATATCACCTCAACGGCACGCTCAATCCGTTGTTGATCATTTGGGTTAAGCTTGTTAGCTGTGAGAGGGTCTTTGTGCATCAAGAAGTCATACCAATACGCTAAATCTTGTAATTTGATTGTGTCACGCACTTTATCATCTGCTTCAGGCAGTTTAGATATGCCCTCTTGCAATGCTTTAAAGTACATCATCGTGCCACCTACAAGTAATACTTCTTTGTTACGTGCATGGATCTCTTGAATCAATCGCTTAGTATCATTGATAAAATCATTGACCGAGTAATTAAACCACGGCTCGATAATATCAATCAAATGATGAGAAACACCCTTCATTTCCAAGAGATTCGGTTTAGCTGAACCAATATCCAATCGCTTGTATACCAAAGCCGAATCAACACTGATAATTTCAGCATTCATTTCTTTGGCAAGCTCAATGGAGAGAGACGTTTTTCCTGAGGCAGTCGGACCTGCCAAAGCATAGACTTTTTTTGAAATAACAGACATGGAGAAATAGTTATTGAATCAGTTGATGATTAATCTCAACTTTATATTGTTTCTTTAATGCAGCCAAATAGTCATTTAGCTCAATATTACTATAGTTATTCTGTAGTACTTGCGATGGCAACTCATCCGTGCCATCAATGACTTTTGCCACTTCATATACCCAATAAGACTCGCCATTTTTTGCCAATTTATATGACTTCAAACTATCACTGAAAATAGCTGTTTTTAAGTCTTGATCAAGGGTAAAGTCACTGCGTGAAATGGTTTCGGTTTTTGCCTTCACCGTTTTGACTTCTTTTTTATCTTGTAAAGTTTTAAGCGCATTTTGTGCTGCTTTTTGCGCTTGTGCTAATGACTCTGTGGCAATATACGCCGTTTTGACCTTATCTTTAACCTTATCAAAGCTTAAGGTATGTTTCGGAATCATCTTGTCAACTTTGTAGATAATGCCATCGGTTTGACCTTGAGCAATAAAGCCTTGCGCTTTATTGTGATCAAATACCGCTTCTTGTAATTTGGCATTGCCTTCAACACTGCCACTTGTCGTATTTTTATCAAATGCCTTTGTCGTGGTAGGCGTTAATTTATTGGCTTTAACGACTTGGTCAAAGCTATTGCTATTAATACTTGTTAACACTTCATTAAACTTAGTCAATGCCGCACGATTTTTAAGAATTTTTTCAATCACAGGCTTTGCTGCTGACAATGACATTTGGGCAGGTGCTGTGATTTTTGTTAATTTAACAAACTCATTACCCGATGTTTCTTTGACAGGTGATTCAAGCGTTAAATTAAATAACGCAAACTGCGCAAAGCCTGAAGCATCTGCTTGTGATAGTGACTTTATTTGTTCAATTTTAACTTCTTTTAACTCATCAGCCGTTAATGTTTTATTGGCTTTAAGTTTATCAGCAATTGTTTTGCTATCTTTAGCCTTTTTATCAATTGTGATTGTCTCACCAGCTCTTAACTCAGGTGACATAAGCGCATCTTTATTGGCTTGATAATAGCTATTGATTTCACGCTCAGATACTGGCTCTTTGCTCACAAAGTCCTGAGATGATAATTTGACATAAGATACAACCGCTTGCTCAATCTGCTCATATTGCGCTTTGTGTGCATAATAATAAGCTTGAAGCACTTTGTCTGTTGGCTTGATCTTACTGGCGTAATCTTTCGCGGCAAAATCATAATAAGTCACTTCGCGCTTTTGCCCCATTAGTGCACTTAGTGTTTTTTGTTCATCACTTAACACAAACTCACTTTGCAATAGCGGTGTGACAATACTTGAGGTCAAAATACTATTGGCAATCAATGCTTTGATATTGCCGGCACCACCATATAACTTAGCTAACTCATCAAAACGTTTCGCTGAGTATTGCCCATTTTCAATAAACGCCGGATTTTGGAAAATTGCAGTGGATACCGCAGATTGTGTAATGGCAATATGCGATGCCGTGGCATCTTGTTGCAACAATGCTTGATCCACTAATTGATTTAATGTTTTCTCTTGTAATGCTTTTTGATCAAGTGAAGGCTGTGCTTGCATATTTTGCGACAAGCTTTGTTGATAGCTATTTTGCGAGATTTGCACATCACCTACTTTTGCCACAGATTGAGGTGAAACGCCACCTGAGACAAAAAAATAACTAATACCTGTTAATACAAAAACCGCACTCACTGCGATGATGATAATCCACGTAATCCAACCTTTAAATTTATCATTAATCGATTGCAACATATGACACTACTACCTACTTCCATTGAGCTTAAAATTAAGTTGTCACATCTTAGCATGGGATATACCGCTCGTGAATCATTTTGCGGTGTTTAATAGTGAAAACAAAAAAGGCATGCTAAAAGCATGCCTTTAAATATATGGTGGGTGCTGAGGGGATCGAACCCCCGACCCTCGCCTTGTAAGGGCGATGCTCTCCCAGCTGAGCTAAGCACCCACGAGCTGAACTATATTAGTTCACAGCATCTTTCAATAGTTTTCCTGCTTTAAATGAAGGTGATTTAGATGCTTTGATCTTCATTTTCTCACCTGTCTTAGGGTTGCGCCCCTCACGTGCCGCTCTTTCACGAACTTGGAATGAACCAAATCCAACAAGAGTAACTGTTTGACCTGCTTTTAACGCTTCAGTTACCGCTTCAGTCGTCGCGTCTAATGCGCGCTGAGCGACATCCTTGGTTACGTCAGCTTTTTCTGCAATTGCTTTTACTAGTTCACTTTTATTCACGATGCTTTCCTCTTTCGTTGTTGAATAACTCACTGTTTAAGCGGCTTGCGACCGCCTAACTCGCCTAAGTTATAGCAAGCACAGTAGCGCACGTCAACACGGTTTATTGCTAATTCATTGTTTTTTAACGTTTTTTTGATGTTTTCCCATTTTTTTTAGCTTTTTTTGGTTTTTTTTGACATCAGCGCACGTGCTAAAACTTCTTCAATTCTCTTAACAGCAATGATTTCCAAGCCATCTTTTACATTCTGCGGAATATCCTGAAGATCCTTTTTATTTTCAAATGGAATGAGGACTGTCGTAATACCTCCGCGAAGTGCTGCCAAAAGTTTTTCTTTTAAACCACCGATCGGTAATACGTCACCGCGCAAGGTAATCTCACCTGTCATCGCGACATCTTTTCTAACTGGAATATCTGTCAATGAAGATAAAACCGCTGTACACATCGCAATACCTGCACTTGGTCCATCTTTGGGTGTCGCACCTTCCGGTACATGGATATGAAAATCACGTTTCTCATAGAAGTCATCATCCAATCCATAGTCTTTTGCCATCGTGCGCACGACGGTTAAGGCTGCATGGATCGACTCTTGCATCACTTCACCGAGTTTACCCGTGCTCTTAAGCTTACCTTTGCCTGGCGTTGCTACTGCTTCAATGGTTAATAGATCACCACCCACTTCAGTCCACGCAAGTCCCGTAACTTGTCCAATTTTATCCTCTTGTTGTGCTAGGCCAAAATCATAGCGTCTAACACCAAGGTATTTATCCAAATTTTTGCTATTAACTGAGACTTTCTTACCATCCTTAGCGGATAAAATATGTTTAACCGCTTTGCGACAGATCTTATTAAGCTCCTGCTGCAAGCGACGTACACCCGCTTCACGTGTGTAATAACGAATGATATCCTCAATCACTTTATCAGCAACAGCAATCTCAGCTTCTTTTAAACCATTGTCTTTAATCGCTCGTGGCAATAAATAATTCTTAGCAATATTCTTTTTTTCATCTTCGGTATAACCCGATAGATAAATAATCTCCATGCGATCTCTTAAGGCATCAGGGATATTTAAACTATTTGCCGTTGCCACAAACATCACATCTGATAGGTCATAATCGACATCTAGATAATGATCATTAAATGTATTGTTTTGCTCAGGATCCAATACCTCAAGCATTGCAGAGGATGGATCACCGCGAAAATCAGCTGACATCTTATCGATTTCATCCAATAAAAACAGCGGATTGTTCACCTGTACTTTACTGATTTTTTGCATAATTTGCCCAGGTAACGCACCAATATACGTACGTCGATGGCCGCGAATTTCCGCCTCATCTTTAACACCTCCTAATGCCATACGCACATATTTACGCCCTGTCGCCTTAGCAATTGATTGCCCCAATGACGTTTTACCAACACCCGGAGGCCCGACTAAGCATAAAATAGGTCCTTTAAGCTTACGCATTCTTTGTTGCACTGCTAGATATTCCAAAATACGCTCTTTGACCTTCTCAAGACCATAATGATCCATATTTAAGGTATCTTCTGCTTGCGCTAAATCTTTTTTGACTTTGCTACGCTTTGACCACGGCAATGACGTTAAGGTTTCGATGTAGTTACGTGATACGGAGGCTTCAGCCGAGGATGGCGGCATGGCTTTGAGCTTCTTAAGCTCAGACAATGCTTTTTCAGTCGCCTCTTTTGACATCTTAGCCGTATCAATTTTTCCTTTTAATTGCTCAAACTCTTCAGCTTCATCAGCATCCCCCATCTCTTTATAGATCGCTTTGATCTGTTCATTGAGATAGTACTCACGCTGATTTCGCTCAACTTGCGATTTGACACGATCCTTGATATTACGCTCAAGCTGTAATACATCGGTCTCTGCCATGAGTAGTTTTAATAATAATGACGCACGTTGCTGCAAGCCTTCCGCTTCAAGCACTTCTTGCTTTTTAGATACTGTCGCATGCGCTTGCGCTACGATTGTATCGATAATGCGCGTTAAATTGGTATCTGACAAAATTGACGACAAAATTTCTTTTGGAATCTGACCGTTCATATCCGCCAAAGTTTTAAAGCTTGACAAGATCGCACGAATAAATCCACCTTCATCAACATCATTTAAGTCATTTTTTGTTTCAATCAACTCAATCTGAGCGGCAATAAAAGGCGTGTCTTCAAAATACTTAAGCACCTTCGCTCGACGAACACCTTCAACAAGTACCTTACAAGTACCATCTGGCAGCTTCATCAACTGCAGGATCTTGGCATAGGTTCCTGTGGTGTGTAAATCCTTAACTTTCGGATTATCAATATCATCCGATTTTTGCGTCACCAGTAAGATTTTTTGTCTTGTTGCATGCGCTTCACTAATTGCGGCAATTGATTTTTCTCTACCGACAAAAAGTGGCACAGCCATATAAGGATACACAACGATATCTCTTAATGGCACAACCGGTACTAATTCTTCAACACTTTGTTTATCATTCGAATATAATTGCATGCATGCTAACCTTATTGAACTGAAGCTAATCTAAATTGTGCCTGATCTTTTAATACAATTAATGGCTCTTCTTTACCATTGATTGCCGCCTCATCAATCACAACTTTTTCAACATTTTCAATTGATGGTGCTTCAAACATGATATTAAGTAACGCATTTTCCAAAATGGAGCGTAAGCCACGCGCACCTGTTTTGCGTTTAACTGCTCTATGCGCTGCTGCTTTAATCGCTTCCGGTGTGAACTCGACATTAACTTCTTCAATTTCAAATAGCTTGGTATACTGCTTGATCAAAGCATTTTTTGGCTCAGTTAAGATCTTCACCAACGCCTCTTCATCCAACTCTTCCAAGATAGCCATCACTGGTAAACGACCAATCAACTCAGGGATCAATCCAAACTTAACCAAATCTTCTGGCTCAACTTGCTTAAGCAGACGATTATGTGACGCTTGATCATCTTTACCGAAAACATCAGCACCAAAACCAATACCGGATTTCTCAGTACGCTGCTGAATAACTGATTCGATACCAGCAAAAGCACCACCACAAATAAACAAGATATTTGCTGTATCCACTTGCTCAAGATCCTGATTAGGGTGTTTTCTGCCACCTTTTGGCGGAACAGAGGCGACTGTGCCTTCAATTAACTTCAATAAAGCCTGCTGCACACCTTCGCCAGAGACATCACGTGTAATTGATGGGTTTTCTGATTTGCGCGCAATTTTATCGATCTCATCAATATAAATGATGCCACGTTCTGCCTTTTTGGCATCAAAATCTGCATTTTGTAGCAGCTTTTGAATGACATTCTCAACATCTTCACCAACATAACCTGCTTCGGTTAAAGTCGTCGCATCAGCGATAGCAAAAGGAACGTTAAGCATTTTTGCCAAGGTTTGTGCCAACAAAGTTTTACCTGACCCTGTTGGACCTAACAGCAAAATATTACTCTTTGATAAAGTGACATCATCATCTTGCTTTTGCTTGTTATAAATTCTCTTGTAATGGTTATATACCGCTACTGATAGGACTTTTTTTGGTGCATCTTGACCGATGATATACTCATCAAGGTGTTTTTTAATATCAACCGGCTTAGGTAAACTTTGTTTGCCCTCAGCTGTTGATAAGTCCGGCTCTTGTGTTGCATCTTGCGGGCCACCTGTTTTGATGATGCCCTCACATAAGCTCACACATTCATTACAAATATAAACAGAAGGTCCTGCGATTAACTTACGTACTTCTTGTTGTGATTTCCCACAGAATGAACAATACAGCGCACGGCCATTATCACCATCACCGTCGCCACGTCTTTTTCTTGGCATATTTTCCTCTCTAAAAACAATCAAAATTATAAACGCCCACCGATTTGCGGGCGACTAGGCAGAAATTCAAGCTTTTATTTTTATTTAATACCTGGAATATGCGCTCTTGATTCAATCACCTGATCAATTAAGCCATATTCTTTTGCTTCTTCCGCCATCATGAAATTATCGCGATCCGTATCTTTCACCGTCTGCTCATAAGATTGACCGGTATGACGCGCTAACACATGATTCAAGCGCTCTTTGATTCTTAACATATTGCGTGCATGGATCTCGACATCAGATGCCTGACCTCTAAAACCACCTAATGGTTGGTGAATCATGATTTGCGAATGTGGCAAACTATAACGCTTACCTTTTTCGCCTGCTGCTAATAAAACAGCACCCATACTTGCCGCCAATCCAATACAAATTGTGCTTACATTGGGCTTGATAAACTGCATCGTGTCATAAACACCCATGCCTGCAGTGACTGAACCACCTGGCGAGTTGATATAAAAATAAATATCTTTATCAGGGTTTTCAGACTCTAAAAATAACAATTGAGCGATCACTAAATTAGCCGATGTATCATTGACTTCACCATTTAAAAATATAATGCGCTCTTTTAACAAACGCGAATAAATATCGTAAGAACGCTCACCACGTGATGTTTGCTCAACAACCATAGGGACTAAATTATTTGTAATCATATTTTCACCTTATATCCATATTGCAAGTGTGTTTACACTGACAAGTTAATAACAAAAAAGCCACAAACGTGGCCCTTAGTTTAAGTCGATTATTTTATTTTCTCCAGTGCTTTACTGGCACAAATTGCGTTGTTTTAATTCATTGATTAAAACATGCCACCTTGTGGTAAAACTTTTTTGATCAATTCAAAGAAATCTTCTGTTTTTTCAGTAGATTGACCTTGCTCAACCACCCAATCCACTAGCTTATTTTCAACAACAACGTTTTTGATGTTTTCTAATTCTTTCTTATCACTGTTAACATGATCACGTACTTCTTGCGCATCTTCATACACTGATGCCATCTCTTCAATCACCGCATCAATAGATTCTTGATCGGCTTCAAGTTTTTGATCATGTACAATCGCTTGCAAAATCAAACCAAGCTTAACTGATTTTTCAGCCTTAGCCTTGAATAAGTCATCTGGCAAATCCTCTGCTTTCATTTTTGACTTAGCACCACCCATACGCTCAATAAGATCATGCTTAGAGCGATCGATCTCACGTTGCACAAGCGCTTTAGGCACATCGAAATCAATAATATCAACCAACTGATCAAACACTTGTGTTTTGACCGTTTTATTAATCGCATTTTTTAGCTCGCGTGCCATATTTTGCTTAATCTCAGCATAAAACTCATCAACGCCACCTTTGATACCAAACTGCTCAACAAACTTGTCATCAATCTCTGGCAATTCAGCTTCTTTAATATTTTTAACGACGATATCAAACTGTGCTGCTTTGCCTTTTAACTCATCATTTTGATAATCTTCAGGGAAAGTCACATCAATCGTTTTTTCTTCATCTTTTTTCATGCCGATGATGCCATCTTCAAATCCTGGAATCATTTGACCTGAACCGATCGTCACTTCAGAGTCATTGGCAGAACCACCTTCAAAAACTTCACCGTCAACACGACCAACGAAGTCAATTGTGACACGGTCATCAGCTTGAACTTCACGCTCTACATCTTTCCACGTTGCAAGTTGTTTACGTAGATTACTGATCATTTGCTCTGTTTGCGCATCGCCTAACTCAACGACTGGTTTTTCAACAGTTACTTTATCTAAATCCTTAACAACCACTTCAGGGAAAAGCTCAACATTAACATTAAACTTAAGCGCTTCACCTTCTTTGTTATTTAGAATTTCAATTTCCACACCGGCTGCATTTAATTGATGCTCTTGAATTGCCTGCGCATATTTGGGAGGTAAAACATCACCTAATACTTCAAAACGTACTTGCTCACCGTATTTTTTCTTAATCATACCTGCTGGCACTTTACCTGGTCTAAAACCATCTACTTTCGCTGTTTTAGCGATACGCTGAATACGCTTTGACACCTCTGTATCAATCACAGTTGCTGGTAATTCAATATTTAAAACGCAATGAATGCCTTCTTTTTTTTCAACAGATACTTGCATTACTAATCCTTATTTGTACTCTTTATATTTTCAAGGTTTAAAATTCAGGGTCAGAGTTTATATTTTGCCCGCTCAATTGTCTAGCGCTTTAATGCTTGAATTTAAAGCCCCGCTTATTTTGTCATTAGAAGCACTCGACTTTGCTTTGAGAATAGATACAATAATTCGCATTACCCGCTTGCAACGAAATCAAGCAAGTACAAAAACAAAAGAATAAAGACAAAATAGACATCATGACAGATAAAACCTATCAATGGCCGTACTCACCAGTTATTACGGTCTTTTTACTAGCACCCGTTGTTTTTAGCTTTGCATTGGCACTTGACACCTATATGCCCGTGATTCCTGAGATGAAAGCCATTTTAAATACTTCTCAGGAAATGGTGCAATTAACCTTATCTTTATTCTTCCTTGTTACTGGATTTGGCCAATTAATCTTAGGTCCATTATCAGATCAATTTGGTCGCTATAAAGTACTTTTTATTTCGGTGAGTTTGTTTTGTATCGGCTCATTGTTGTGCGCACTATCAAACCATATCGGCTGGCTTATCGCCTTTCGTATCATTCAAGGCTTTGGTGCTTGTGGCATGTCCGTTAGTGCATTTGCGATTGTCCGTGATGCTTTCTCCGGCAAACAAAGTGCGATGATCTATAGCTTTCTAAATGCTATGATCTCAGTCTCTCCTATATTGGGCCCTATCATTGGTGTGTTATTAACTGCTTATTTCCCCTGGCATGCCGTGTTTTATTTTCTAACAGGACTTGGTGTGTTTACACTGATATTAACCGTCTTGTTTGTCAAAGAAAGCTCACATCCTAATAATCGCAAACCTTTTAATTTGAGCTTGTTTAGTCGTTACTTTAGCATTTGCAAGAGCCTGACCTTTTGGGCATATACCTTGCCTGCCATTGCTGGTGTTTCTGCTTTTTTCACACTCTTTTCAATGACACCTTACATTATTAAAACCCTTGGTGAACCACGCTCACAAATCGGTATTTTCTTTGGTATGGCAGGAGGTGCTTTTTTAGTTGGCTCAATCATCTCTGGCGCTATCGTGCATAAACTAGGGGTTTTAAAGACATCGATTCTTGGATCCATATTGATATTATCTTCAGGCATTTTACTTATTGTGATCTATCAACTGTTTGGTTTAAGTCTTTGGGGCTTCTTTGGTCCGAGCATGCTTGCAACTTTTGGTTGCGCATTAACTGCAGGCTCAGGTGCCAGTGGTGCACTTGAGCCTTTTGGTGCGTATCCTGGAGCGGCATCTGCGATGTTTGGCGCACTTGAATTAGGTGGTAGTTCAGTTGTTGGCTCAGTGGCAACACTCTTTGCGATAAATACTTCCTACCCGCTGGCACTGACAATGCTTACAACTTCCATCACTAGCTTAATTTTATTATTCGCTTTAACCCTTTCTTTAAATAAGAATACAGCAAAGACATAAAATATGAGTGACTTCGCCACACGTAAAATAATTCATATCGATATGGACTATTTTTTTGCGCAAGTTGAGGAAAAGAACAATCCCACCCTTCGTGACAAGCCTTTTGCTGTTGGTGGCAACAATATCAAACGTGGCGTACTATGCACTTGCAATTATATTGCCAGAAGCTATGGTGTGCATTCTGCGATGCCTACACGTATTGCATTGCAAAAATGCCCCGATTTAATATTACTCCCCACTGACTTTGATAAATATAAGCGTGTTTCAAATATTATTCGCGATATTTTTAAAAGCATTAGTCCACTCGTTGAACCCTTATCATTGGATGAAGCGTATATTGATGTAACAAATATCAAAAGCCACGCCAATAGTGCAACATTAATGGCACAAGCCATCAAAACAGAAATTTTAAAACAAACAGGACTTACTGCCTCAGCAGGTGTTGCGCCAAACAAGCTCTTAGCCAAAATCGCCAGTGACATCAATAAACCCAATGGCTTATATGTCATTCGCCCGCATGATGTAGATAAATTTATTCAAGATCTGCCCGTTGGTAAGCTTTTTGGTGTTGGCAGTGTGACAGAAAATAAAATGCAAAAAATGGGACTTAGGAGTTGTGCTGATTTACAAAAGCTTGATATCAAAGCGCTTGAGCATCATTTCGGTAAGCTTGGCACGAGTCTATATGACTATTGTCGCGGCATTGATCGACGTTTGGTAAATCCAAAACGCATCCGCAAATCGTTAGGTGTTGAGCATACCTATCAACACGATCTAACCACAAAAGATGACTGCCTAAAGGCATTAACACAATTGCATCAAGAGCTTTTAGCAAGACTCAAGCCTGAGCATACGCTATGTATTGAGGGTATTTTTATTAAAATCACTGACAACACATTTCATAAAACAAGCATTGAACGCCACACAGAAAGTAGTGAGCTTAATCTCTATTTACTGCTTTTTGACAACCTTTATCACAAACAAAGCAACCCTATTCGTTTACTTGGATTAGGTGTCAAACTCAGTGAGCAACCTGTCAAACAAATTCCCTTGGCTTTGTGATGAATATACCCACCACCAAATGATTATGATGAGTATAACCACTTGACTCACTAAGAGCTGCTGAATATCATCGTCAACACTTTAAGACTTTAATTTGTAAAAATACCATGATTGTAAAACCTGAAATTATGCGCGGCGGATTAGTTAAGAACCCTCACCCAATAGGCTGTAAAGCGGCTGTTGAAAAACAAATTAACTATATGAAAAGTTTACCAAAGTTTGCTAATAAAAAGCGAGCACTGATTATTGGTGGCTCCTCCGGCTATGGTCTTGCCTCACGCATTGCCCTTGCTTATGGTGCCAATGCCGATACGATTAGCGTGTCATTTGAACCTGGCGTTAATGATAAGCGCTTAGGAAGTGCCGGTTGGTGGAATAATATCTGGTTTAAAGAGCAAGCTGAAAAGGACGGACTCATTGCTAAAAATATTATTGGTGACGCTTTTTCCGATCCGATCAGACAGCAAACCATCGATATGATCAAACAAGCGTTTGATGGCAAGATTGATATATTAATCTACAGTCTTGCCTCACCAAGACGCACAGATCCAAAAACCGGTATCACACATAGCTCTGTATTGAAAAGTATTGTTGGTGAAATCGCAGCTCCTACGCTTGATCTGAATAAACAGGTCATTGTTGATGGCAAGATGATGGCTGCAACAAAGCATGATATTGATGAAACAATTAAAGTCATGGGTGGTGAAGATTGGCAGCTTTGGATTGAATCACTTAAAGAGGCAGGTGTTTTAGCCGATGGCTTTAAAACCACCGCTTACTCCTATGATGGTGCTGATGGCACCGATGCTATTTATAAAAAAGGCACGATTGGTGCTGCTAAACGTCATTTAGAAAAGACTGCACTAACGCTTAACAATGAACTGCACAGTCTACAAGGTGAAGCATTTGTTACCGTTGCCAAAGCACTAGTTACTAAGGCTAGTGCCTTTATCCCGCTATTTCCACTCTATGGTTGCGCACTTTTTAAGGTTATGAAAGAACTTGGCACACATGAGAACACCATAGAGCAAATCGATCGCTTTATGCGTGATATGCTCTATGGCAACAAACGTATTACCGATGAGGTTGGGCGTGTGCGCCCTGATAATCTTGAAATGGATGCCAACACGCAAATCTTGACTAATGAAATCATGTCAAAAATGACTTCTGAAAACTTTAAAGAGATTAGTGATTTTGCTGGATTTTATCAGGATTTCTTAGAACTCAACGGCTTTAATGTTGCAGGTGTTGATTATGATGCATCTATCGATATTGATGCATTAAAATCAAAGCAGCCTTAGCCATTGGATGCTTCTTGTGGTGGTTTTTGAATAATATAGCCAACACCACGCAGTGTTTTGATATATTTGTTCTGGATTTTCTTACGCAAGTTATGAATATGCACTTCTAAGGTATTTGAATCAACTTCTTCATCCCAACCATAGAGCTTTTCAAGCAGCTTTGTTTTAGAAACCACTTTACCAATGTTCTCTAACAAGCATTCTAATAGCGCAAACTCGCGCCTAGATAGTTTAACAAACTCGCCATTGATCGTTAGTGTTTGTGCCGCAGGATCTAGCTCAAGCGCTTCAAACTTAATCTTAGGTTCACTGCGACCAACAGAGCGCCTCACCAATGCACGCATTCTTGCCAAGAGCTCAGATAAATCAAAAGGCTTTGTCAAATAATCATCCGCTCCTGAGTCCAGTCCACGCACACGATCATCAATGGCATCACGCGCTGTTAATAGTAATACAGGAACTGCATTGCCTTTCGCTCGAATGCTTTTAACAATGGCAATACCATCCTTATGCGGCAAACCAATATCCATTACCACGGCATCATAAGGCTCAGTGTCTAACGCAAGCTCAGCCATTTTGCCATCACGCATCAAATCAACAGCATAATTATGCTGTCTTAGGCCTTCAACAATACCATCACCTAACATTTCATCATCTTCAACGACTAATATTCGCATGAAATATTCACTTATATTTACTCGACAATGCTTGAAATAGTAGCATTATCAATGCCAAAGGTTGATATGTTTTACCAATTTTTCATCCATTTAGATATTCTAAACAACTATCTAAACTAAATGAATGTAAAGTTTGATCCGGCTGTAATATAATCTGATTATCAATAACAAAAAGGATGTATATACCGCTTGTAAATCATTTTGCGGTATTGGATGCCGAAGAAGTTTTTGATGATTTTAGGTGACTGAATCGCCGGTAATAGCTAGGACTATTGCCAAAGTTCAATCATCTAAAAGGACATAAAATTCAATGGCAGAAATGCTGTGAAATGGTTTATGGGCGGTATATATGTATAGAATTTTCAATTATTCATCCATCATTAAAATGCTTATTGCCGTTGTTCCTGCGGCTACTTTAAGTTATTTGCTTTCACAACCTATTTATCTACTGTGTGGTTTATATGCTGCTGCAGTAATTATTCCTTTCTGTGATCACACCAGTAAGCGCATTGCTTTTGTGATGCTTATTTTTTTGTTTGTGATCACCTTTGTTTTAGTCAAACTGCTGATGCATAGTGATTTTTATTTTATCAGTGTCGTCTCAATCATTGCGATTATCATTGGTATAATTGAAACCTATAATCCAAGCTTTAAATCCATGGGCGCTTATTTATTTATCGGCATTATTTATACTGCCTTTGAAATAAGAGCATATGGTGATCTAATCACTATTGCAATCATTGCTAAGCTTTTTGGCATAAGTCTTTTGAGTGTTTTGATTGTTTTTATTATGAGTCTCACAACAAAAGCAACCAAGGGCTATCAAAACTTCACATTACAACTACAATCTCAGCATTGCATTCATTACTGTGTTTATTTCTTGCCGCTTTTGATCAGCATGCTTGTTTGGCATTTTTCACAACTGGCTGAACCGCAATGGCTGCTATGGTCATCATTATCAGTCGCCAGTCTAAGCTTTAAAAAGGCACGAGATAAGATTCAAAAACGTATCACTGGCGCATGTATTGGTTTATCATTGGGCATCATTGTCACATTATTATTCAATCTAAATAGTCCACTGATTTTTAACTTAAGCTTTGTTGCTATTATTTTCAGTTTACGAGGCATTAACAACTATACTGCATCCTTTGCAACCCGCTGTTTTTTTATTGTCACTTTTGCCGGTGCGCATTACTTATATACCAGTAGTGATCGAATCATTGATGTATTTATCGGTGGTTTGATCGGTCTAATAAGCAGCGCTGTTTTAAGCTATATTATTCAACGCCGTGAGAATGAAATAAGTTACTAAGTAATGAATCAAGAATAAGTTGCCTCAGCTAGCACCTCTCCCCTTGCGGGAGAGGTCGTGCGGCTTAAGCTGCACGGGTGAGGGGAGTAATTGAAGCTCAACTTATTTTTGAATTATTACTAAGAAATGTATTTGAGCAAGCCCTTTGTTGAACTATCATAACTTTCATTATCAAAATCTTGTTGCTCTAAGCTTGTTAAAATAGGCTTACCTAAGGCTTTACCTAGCTCCACTCCCCACTGATCAAAGCTGTTGATTCCCCACAAAATACCTTGGACAAATATTTTATGCTCATATAAGGCAATCAACTCACCTAATGCATGCGGGGTTAGCTCATCAATAACTATCGTGTTGCTTGGTTTATTGCCCGCAATCACCTTTTGCGGTGCTAACGTATTGATCTCATTCTCTGCTAAGCCTTGTGTTTTAAGCTCATCAATGACGTCATTTAATGATTTGCCTTGCATCAAAGCTTGCGATTGCGCTAAGCAATTAGCCAATAGTGCTTGATGATGATCTTTCAAGGAATGATGAGGCTTTTTAATTGCAATAAAATCAGCAGGTACAATAACATTACCTTGATGTAATAACTGATGAAACGCATGCTGCCCATTGGTACCTATTCCACCCCAGAGCACGACACCTGTTTGCTCAGGGCTTAAGCTGCCATCTTTTTTGCATGATTTGCCATTGCTCTCCATATCCGCTTGCTGCAAATAATCAACCAAATGACGCAAACGCTCATCATACGCCAAAATCGCCTGTGATTGCGTGTGATAGAAATCACTATATAAGGTTGCGATCAAAGCAACAATAATCGGCATATTCTTTGTCAATGGCGCGCTTTTGAAGTGATTATCCATCGCAAAAGCTCCTTTTAATAAGTCTTCAAAATGCGCAAAGCCAATCGCAAATACAATTGCCATGCCAATCGAGGACCAGAGCGAGTAACGCCCACCGACCCAATCCCACATTTGGAAACAGTTATTAAGGTCAATGCCAAAAGCCTCTACTTTATCAAGTGCACTGGATACCGCAACGAAATGCTTAGCCACGGCGGCTTGATCTTGTTTGTAGAATTCAAGCAACCATTTGCGTGCAGTCATGGCATTCATCAAGGTTTCTTGTGTGGTAAATGATTTAGATGCCACAATAAACAACGTGGTCTCAGGATTAAGTTTGGTGGTAACACTCAAAATAGACTCAGCATCAACATTTGAGACAAAGTGCACCTGTGTTTTGTTTAAGTGATAAGGGGCAAGTGCCTCAACCACCATTCTAGGTCCCAAATCAGAGCCACCAATACCAATATTAACCACATCAGTGATCTCTTTACCTGAATGCCCACGCCATTGCCCAGTATGGACTTTTTCAACCAACGCTTTGACACGCAAGCGCTCTTTGATAATTTCAGGTTTAACATCAACGCCATCGACCATGATCGCTTGATCAGAGAAATCACGCAATGCAGTATGCAATACAGCACGCTGCTCGCTGCTATTAATCTTCTCTCCAGCGAACATTTTATCGCGATATTTCTCAACTTTTGCGTCACGTGCCAACTCAAAAAGTGTCGCTAAGATATCATCCGTTAACTTATTTTTTGAATAATCCAATAATAAACTGTCAACCTGCAAATGATATTTATTAAATCGATCTTCATCTTCTTTAAATAAACGTTTGATATCCAAGCTTGAATACTCTGTTTTCAGTAAATGCTGTAACTGCTGTCTTATATGTTGATTCATTTTAATTCCTTGTTCTTATCCCTTATCCAATTCACTGGCAGCGGTCTGATCAATATGCCAAACCAAGCGCCCAGTTGTGAGATCCACTGCTTTAGCCGGATAATCGATCACCACACTCTCGCGATCAAATACTTTAGCTAACATAGCGGCTTTGTTTTCACCTGTCACTAAAAAGTCAATCATTTTGGCATTGTTAAGTACTTTAAGTGTCAAGGTAATCCGTGTCTGCTTTGTGCTTGGATGCACGGCCACCTCAACCCATTTATCTGATGATAATGGCACGCCATTGACAAATAAAGATGCGGTATGCCCATCATCACCCATACCCAACCATACCCAATCAAATTGCGGCACACCATCGATTTGTGGCACATGCTTTTTTAGCTCTCTAACATAGTTAAGGGCGGCTTGCTCAGGTGAGATATCACCTTGCATTGGATGTAAATTCTCCCTTGGGATATCAACACTTGCAAACAATAACCTATCGGCCTCACCGAAGTTACTTTCTTTATCCGCGAAATCAACACAACGCTCATCACACCACCAAAAATGAAGCTTCTGCCAATTGATTACTGTGGATTGCCCTAGTTGATTAATCAGCTCAAAGATACTCTTAGGTGTTGTACCACCTGATAATGCAATATGCACACAATCTTGTGTTGAATGTGATAATGCAACTAACTTGTCAAACATCGCATAAGCGATATCTTGCTGCTGTTGATAGATAATATATGACATTGATTTCCTCAAATTATTTTGGCTATGACCATATTCCTGCCCACTTTAATTGTGTCAACGCCGGCTGAGCGTAAGTCGAAGCCTCTACGAGAATGTGATTTTCCCAAGCTTGCCACACTTCGACTAACGCTCAGGGTACAGTAAGCACTTGTGGGTGAATATTTAGTCTTAACCATTATTTATTAATTTTCTAACTCATTTGCGTTACACGCTTTTTCTACTTCAATACCATGTATTATTACTTTTTCTGTTTAAAGACAGACGATGGATTACGCCAAGTATGTCCAAGCTCAGCAAGCATGTTATCGGCTTCAATAGGACCAAATGAACCACTTGGATAAAAGCTTAGTAAGCTTTTGCCATGCTTTTGCACGTACTGAATAATCGGGTCAATGATATTCCAACAGGCTTCAACCGCATCATTTCGAGCAAACAAGGTATTATCGCCCTGCAAGGCATCGAGAATCAAGCGCTCATAGGCAGTTGGCATTGATTTCTGTGCAAAGTCAGAGTAGTAAAAGCCCATATCGACTTCATGCGTTTTAAAGCCACTGCCTGGTTCTTTGGCAGCAAAGCTTAATTTAATACCCTCATCCGGCTGAATACGAATCACTAATTGATTTTTAAATTTGGTAATCTTTTGCACTTGTGAGAAGAAAGGATGAGGTGTCGCCTTAAAATTAACCACCACCTCAGAAACACGTTGATTCAAGCGCTTCCCAGTGCGTACATAAAACGGCACATCATGCCAACGCCAATTATCAATAAAAAAGCGAATCGCGGCATAAGTTTCCGTTGTTGAGTTCGCTACAACACCTTCTTCATCGCGATAAGCACCTTTGCAAACACCTTGCACACAGCCTTCTTGATATTGTCCTGTGACAACATTCTCTTTAATATCTTCTGCTGTCTTAAAGCGACGAATCGATTGGAATACCTTTAAGGTTTCATTGCGAATTGAGTAAGCATCCATCTTTGCCGGTGGTTCCATAGCGACAATGCCTAATAGCTGCAACAGGTGATTCTGAATCATGTCACGAATCGCCCCATTTTGATCATAGTAACCGGCACGCGCGCCAAGACCAATTGCCTCATTGGCATAGATCTGAACGTTCTCAATATGTGAAGCATTCCAAAGTGGCTCAAAAATCGCATTGGCAAAGCGAAATACCAACAGGTTTTGAACGGTTTCTTTTCCGAGATAATGATCAATACGAAACAACTGTGACTCTTGGTAATGCTGCAATAAATGCGCATTTAATGCTTGGGCACTTTGCTCATCTGTACCAAAGGGCTTCTCAATAATTATGCGTTTATAGCCATCATGCTCATCATTAAGCCCAAGCTTGGCAATATGCTGTGGAATTTCGTAGTACAAGCTCGGTGGCGTTGATAAATAAAACAAAAAATTATGCTCAAGCTTGTGTGTTTTACACAGTGACGTTAATCGCTTTTGTAAACAGACATAGCCTTCATCTTTATAGACATCGATCTGCTGATAAAATACTTGCGCCAAGAACTTATCGATTGACTTTTTTTCTTTGGGACACTCTTGTAAAAGCGCTTCTTGCATTTTCTGGCGAAAACGCTCGTCATCAAACTGGCTACGCGACACCCCCAACACAATATTGCTTTTACTTAAGTCTTTTTGCTGATAAAGACTAAATATTGCCGGCATTAATTTGCGTGCAGTTAAATCCCCAGAGGCACCAAAAATGACGATAACTCCGTTTGCTAGCTTCTTTTGCATTAAGCTTCTCTAGTTAGTGATCAAACGCCGTTAGTTATATCATTTTTTACTGGTAATTTCATCTGCTGATTGCTTTGATCCTGAGAATAAATTAAGACTTAAGCCATGAATTAAAGATTTGAACATCGCGCTCTGATAATGTGCCTGCATCAAGCTTAAGTTGCAAGACATCGGTGACATATTGGTATTTCGCTGTTGCTAACAATGACATGCTTTCATATAGTTTTTGTAGCTGATCTAATACCTCAGTAATGGTTGAGCTACCCACTTTATAACGCGCTTGATATTGCTCATATGCAGCCTTTGCTGCAACTACTGACTGCTTATAGGCTTCGATTTGCTTGACACCAGAGACTACATTATAAAAGTCAACTTCAATATTCTGAGTGATGCTGCGTTGCTGATCAAGGGTGGTAAACTCAGCTGCTTGATAATTAAAAGCTGCTTGCTTTCTAGCGGCATAATCACTGCCACCATTTAGAATATTCCAACTAAAGGTTACGCCAACATAGCCATTGCTATAGTTACCCAAAGGTAAACTTGCAGCATCTGTTGCAAAGCTACTGCCTGAGTTATCATTAACACTATAATTTGCCATCAAACTGACATTTGGCAAGAAATTACCCGTTGATGCAGACCACGTTTTTGCCGCTGCATTTTGCGTATAGATCTGCGCCTTGAGATTTGGGTTACTGGCATGTGCACGCTTAACCCACTCATCAATATTATCAGGTGCAGGATTAGTGAAACTAACATTACTCTTTAAATCAGCCAATGATTTATTATCAACACCTGTGTATTGATACAAAGCATAATAAGCTGACTCAAGACTGTTCTCAGCCGCCTTTAAATCCGCCAATGCACTATAGTAATTTGCTTCAGCGGTCTTAACATCCACACTGGTTGACATCCCAACTTTAAGCTTGAGCTTTGATTGATCTAATGTGCTTTTAACAGATTTTAATTTCTCTTTTAAAAAGACAACCTGCTCTTTAGCATTAAGCACATTAAAATAGGCTGTTGCCACATCCAAAATAAACTGTTGCTTTTGTGCATTATAGGTTTCTTCAGCACTTAAAGCACTTTGTTTTGAAGCTTGGTAAGTCTGATAATCACCATAGTTGAAAAGTGTTTGTGTGAGCGTGATACCCGCTGTGTAGTTACGATAACTACCACTTTCTGGTGTTGTCTGAATTTGATTAAGTGTGGCTCCTGCGTTTAAGCCGATATTTGGTAGCAAAGCACCCAAGGCAATAGGCTCTGCCATTTTACTTGATTGCATCGTGTAAAAATCAGCTTTATATTGTGGAGAGTTATCAAGTGCTTGTTGGTAAACTTGCATCAAGTTTTCAACAGGTGCTTCAGTGGCCGCCATAGCAGTACCCGAGCTTACAATAAGTGATATTCCAAGAAGTGTTTTTATTTTAAAGGTCATACCTTTTCTTCCTAAGTTTAATGTTCGATATAGCGCCTTGCTATTATAGTCTGTCTTTTACCCATTCATGCACCGAAGTCATGGCTTTTGGTAAATTTTGTGGATCATTACCACCTGCTTGCGCCATATCAGGGCGCCCACCACCTTTACCCCCAACTTGATTTGCAATGAAATTGATTAACTCACCAGCTTTTATCTTATCCGTAATTGCTTTGCTAACACCTACGGCAATTTGTGCTTTGCCTTCATTTTCAGTAGAAAGTGCAACAACTACTTTGCTCTTTTGTGCTTTGTATTGATCAATTTTGTCGCGTAGCACACCCATATCAACATTTGGCAATAGCGCTGAGACCAGTGTGACATCATCAATTTGCGCTTCATTAATGGCAACAGCATCGCCTGATGAAATTTGCTGTTTTAAACCTTTAATCACCTTATCTTGTGCTTTGATTTGCTGTTGCAGTTTCAATAATTTATCCAAGACATTATCATCGCTGGATTTTAACAACTCATGAATTGTTGTTAATGTCTCTTCTTTTTCCTCTATATAGTTCTCAGCATAAAGCCCTGTGACGGCTTCAATACGACGCACGCCAGAAGCAATACCACTTTCAGCGGTTATTTTAAATAAACCAATATCACCCGTTTGAGTGACATGTGTCCCTCCGCAAAGCTCAATAGAGAAGTCTCCAACACGCAATACACGCACGACATCACCATACTTCTCACCAAAAAGCGCCATCGCTCCCATGTCTTTAGCCGCCTCAGGCGACGTCTCTATCATTTCGACAACAAGGTTTTGACGAATAATCGCATTGACTAAATGCTCTACTTCTTTTATCTGCTTTGTCGTAACTGCTGATGGGTTTGAAAAATCAAAACGTAATTTATTACACTCTACCAATGAGCCTTTTTGCTCAACATGACAACCAACGATTTCACGTAATGCTGCATGCAATAAATGTGTTGCGGTGTGATGCGCTGCCGTTGTTGCACGTTTGTTAGAGATTTGTGCAGTCACTTCATCATCAACAGCAAAGCTTCCCTTTGTTACCTTACCAATGTGCAAAAATGCAGATCCTGATTTCTGCACATCTTCGACAGCAAACTCACTACCTAATGCCTCAATAACACCTTTATCGGCAACCTGTCCACCAGACTCCGCATAAAAAGGCGTTTGATTCAAAATAACAACACCCTCTTGCCCTGAAATAAGTTTATCTGTTTTTTTGCCCTGACTAAAAAGTGCTAACACCTGTGCATCAGATACCGGCACTGAGTAACCAACAAAAGTTGTCTGTAAATCTGTCTTGATCATTTGATTATAGTCAACACCAAACTTACTGGCTGACTTTGCTCGCGCTTTTTGCGCTTCCATAGCGTTTGTAAATCCTGCTTCATCAACCGTTAAATTGCGCTCTCTGGCAATATCCGCTGTTAAATCCAATGGAAAACCGTAAGTGTCATATAACTTAAATGCCGTCTGTCCTGAAATCACATTGCTATCAAGTGTGGCAATTTCCTCTTCAAGGATTTTCATACCATGACTTAATGTTTTTTCAAATTGTTCTTCTTCTTTCTTTAAGACATCTTCAATTAACGCCTGCTTTTCTTGCACAATAGGATAGGCTTCAGCCATTACTGCAACTAATGTCGTCACTAATCGATAGAAGAAAATTTCAGTTGCACCTAGCTTATAACCATGGCGCACGGCTCTACGAATAATGCGACGCAATACATAACCACGCCCTTCATTGGAAGGTAAAACACCATCAACAATTAAGAAACTGCATGCACGAATATGATCTGCTAGAACTTTAAGCGATGGATGATTGATATCCTTAGTTGCCACAATCTTTGCTGCAGCATTAATAAGTTTCTGGAATATATCAATCTCATAATTACTATGCACATGCTGCAATACCGCTGCAATGCGCTCAAGCCCCATCCCTGTATCAACCGATGGATTAGGCAGATTCTCTAAGGTGCCATCGATTAGGCGATTGTATTGCATAAACACCAAATTCCAGATCTCGATATAGCGATCACCATCTTCCTCAGGCGTCCCAGGAGGACCTCCGGCAACTTCCTCACCATGATCATAAAAGATCTCAGTACATGGTCCACAAGGTCCTGTATCCCCCATTGCCCAAAAATTATCTTTAGCACCTATGCGAGACAAACGCTTAGGATCAACACCTACTTCATTGATCCAGATATCTTCTGCTTCTTTGTCTTCTTCAAAGACAGTCACCCATAGTTTCTCTTTAGGGAGCTTCAATACTTCGGTGAGATACTCCCAAGCATAGGAAATAGCATCACGCTTAAAGTAATCACCAAAGCTAAAGTTACCTAACATTTCAAAAAAAGTATGATGGCGCGCGGTATAACCGACATTCTCTAAATCATTATGCTTACCACCTGCACGTACACATTTTTGTGAGCTAACAGCACGTTTATACGATCTCTTATCCGCACCCAGAAAAACATCTTTGAACTGCACCATACCGGCATTTGTGAATAGTAAGGTTTCATCATTCACTGGCACCAGCGATGAGCTTGCTACCTCCTGATGTCCTTTGGATTTAAAAAAGTCAATAAAAGACCGTCTAATTTCATTAGTTGTAATCATGCTTACTCTACTGGTATCAATTTAAAATTCAAAATCGACGCTTAGTTTACTATAGAATCGCAGCTTGGCAAAAGTAGTTAGCGCAAAATTTCTATCATTGACTATACTTTCAGGCGCACGACAAAATAATTTTACAGGAGTTTGCCATGAACCAAAAATTTCATTTATGGGCGTTTTTAACTTTTTGCATATCATGCATTGCATCACAATTTGTGTATGCAGCCATTTCCGTCTCACCGCTTAGACTTGAATTTGGTGATGGCAATAACATGAGTAAGCCACAAAATATTCTTATCAAAAACATTGGAACTAAAGTCGCTTTTGTCAAACTCAACATTTTAAGCATTCACAATTTAAACACCAAAGATCGTCAAGAAATTCCATTAGAAAATAAAAGTAGCAATGGTGTTTTTTTCTTACCTGATAAATTAATTTTAAAGCCTCAACAATCAAAATTAGTACGTGTCATGATGACGGAACCTGCTACTGATAAAGATAAAATTTTTCTGATTGAATCAACCGAGGTTGAAAGCTTAGACAGTAAGGCCAAAACAAAAGCCCAAATTATTTATGCAACTTCAGTGATAGTCCACGCAAGAAATGCCACCCCTAATATAAGTGCATCGCGTACTGACCATAATGTAATATTGAGTAATAGTGGCAATACCTCAGCTAAAATCACGTCTCATATGCAATGTGATGATCAAGATGAAAACTGTCAAGATCCGCGCATTGTCATGCAGCTACTGGCTGGTCAAACTGTCACAGTTACAGTCCCTTATGCAAGGCCTTTGACTTATGATGTTCGCTACCTTGATCAAAAGCTTACACAAAGCTCTAATTAGGGCAATTTTCATCTATTTACTTCTCTGTCAAAACATTGGCTTGGCAAACAATCAGCATGAGCTAAATACATCACTTAGCGCGGCAAGCATTCCTTTAGAGTTTCAAGAGATGGCCGAAGATTTTTTAAATGAAGTCAGTGTTTACTACAATGGTGACTTGTTAGGTGACTTTAAAATTGAAATCATTGATGGCAAGCTGCAATTCACCGAACCCAAAAAGTTGATTGACAAAATCAAAGGCTTAGCTAATCCATCAGCGATAATGACACGCCTATCATTACCATTTGATACAAATACCACTTATGCCTGCCCAGATAAAAAAACAGGTATCCCAGTTTGTTCAAACTTTAAAGCAAATAAACTTTCCATTGTTTTCAACCCCGATTGGTTTCGTGTGGATTTATTTATTCCTGCAAAGTATCTTACAACATTATCACAAAACAATTACCTCATTAAAACACCAGGGCTTACGTCACCCTCTTGGCTTAATAATTTTCTTCTCACTGCTGCGGGCAAATTCAAGGATATTCAAACAGGTTCTGGCACTCAAACACTCTTTAATACAGGCGCTATTTCAAGTGGTAATCTAGCGCTAAATTACCAACTAGCAACAACGAGAGTATCAAACAATGGTACATCAACGATTAATAATCATTTCAATGAACTTGCGGCAACTTATTATCTTGATCGTTATCAATATCAAACAGGCTATTTACAAACATCAGGGAATTACTTCGTCACCAATCAACGCATTTTGGGTGTTGGAATAAGTAGTAATAAAAATTTGCTTAATCAAAGCTACTTATATAAATATGCTCAAAACCTAAGCTTATATTTAGATAATCCTAGCCAAGTCAGTATTTATAAGGATGGTGATCTTGTCAGCTCTGCTGATTACCCTGCTGGCTTGCAACAAATAGATACTTCAAATCTACCTTATGGCTCTTATCAAATTAAAATTGTCATCACAGATTTCTTGGGTGCAACAAAGGAAATTACTCAGTTTTTCTTTAAGAACACTTCTTTGCCACCAGCACAATTTCCAGATTTATTTATCTATACCGGCTATTTATCTAATACAACCTCTAATAACGATTATTTTCCCGATTACCAAAATGATGCCTATGTGCTTAACTTTGGTTCCAATCTAAAGATTAGCCGACATTGGGGCGCTAAAGCGGCATGGCTTCAAGTCAAAGATAACATATTCCTTGATTTTGGACTTTATGCCGTATATAAAAACACCTATTTTGAGCCCTCATTTTTACTCAGTGCACAAAATGATTATGGCGCTGCTTTAAATATTAATTATCAACATAATGATTTTCTTAGCAGTAATTTTTTTATTCGTTCGCTTTGGGCAGAAGAAACCACAAATCAACAAACACAAATACCAGACCTATTTACAACAACAAATACACAGCTCAACTATTCATTATCACTTAATTATAATCAACATAATGCCGTCTTAAGTAGCACATTAGACAAGACACAAGGAAATCCCATTGATTATACATTATCGACTTCTTATAACTACCCTGTCTATTCAACAAAATCACTGAAGGCTTCACTTGGTTTTAGTACCAATTACGCTAAAAACGACTTTAGTATTGCCACAAATATTACGATTACCTTTGGCTCAACTCACTGGGCAACGACCGCATCCAATCGCTACAATTCAGCCAACAGTAGTACATTGAGCAATGAATTAGCTGTTGCTTATAGTACACAAGAGAGCAACAATATTAGCAATGCCTCCTTAAATTATATAAATGAAGACAATAATAATGGTCTATCCGCATACTTGTATCAACAGTCGGAGAACATCTTATTACGTAGCAATTTAAATTACAGCAATACGAGTGAGGCTATTTACAACCTAACCTTAAGTTCTGCTATTGCTTGGAGTTATCCATTTAGCTTTGGTGTAGGTTATATTGCAAACACACAACCACTACCCGCTGGCACACTTATCTCAGTGAGTAGCTCTGATGGAGATGATGGTCAGTTTGAGGTCTATGACTATACGCGCAATATTGGAAAGCTTGATCTAAATCAAACCAAATTATTTCCATTAGAGGCATTCCGTGAGCATAAAATATCTATTCGATCTATCTCCAATAATGCTTATGAATTTGAGGCTGATACTAGAAATAATACGGTAATGCCTGGCAATATTGTTAATAATCATTGGCAGATTATTCAATATATTACCGCATCTGCCACCCTAGTTAACAAAGAGAAAAAACCACTTGCAAATGCTTACTTAGTGTTAAATGATAATATCTACTCATCAGATAGTAATGGTTTTGTCTATTTTGAATATCCAAATAGTAGTGATCAATTACTATTTACTCTACCATCAGGAGATAAATGCTCTATTATGAACCTCCCTAAAACGCCAAGTAAAACAAGCTATATTCTCAACATTGGCACCATTATTTGCCATTCAACCAATAGCAATTAACTGTGACTTAAGTCATAAAGTCTCAACATTGACTCATGAATGTCTTTTTTTTGATCAATTTATTTGATTTAATCGCGCCAAAAGCTATATTCACAGTGAGACAAACACTAATTAAGTTTGTTCTAACATAAATATGGCAATCATATACAAAAAATAATAAGAACAAAACAACGTAAATATTTTTGGCAATGCTGCCAACACCGTATGTAAGATAGTTTATAAAATTCTTTTCCGTTGCTTTGTTTTAACCCGCAAAAACAAAGGAGATGAGATGATTAAATCTACAGCTCACCGGTTTAATTCTAATCAAGTGTATAATATTAACTTGGTTGGAGCAGATAGATGATAGATTGGATCGTTAATTTAGGGCGTATTGACCCTGTAAA
>NZ_JACYVZ010000022.1 GCF_014857925.1 Cysteiniphilum marinum
TGAAATGCTTACACCAAAATATGCTTCAGCGCATTTACCTAAATTAAAATCTGCCCAGAAGAGGACGGCATAGACCTACATACCACATTATTTGCTAGGTAAATAGGTGGGTTCATGGAGCGCTTACGTTTTGAAGAAAGTTATAAGACAAAACCTAAATTAAGAGTTGATATACAGCAGGTTATATCTAAACAATCAGAGTCGAGAGATAAAGATAGTCTAAAATACGAAGAAATTCAGCAGCAGTTACTTAAGAGACCGCCAAATTGGGGACATGTTAGTTTAGATGAAAATCGTATTTGTAAACAGTATAAAGCTGACAATAAGATGCTTGATTATGACTACATGCATACGCATTTAAATCAACGATCAGTTGTTGATTCTAGTGAACAAACTGTTAAACCAGATAATCAATCTGAGTATTATCAAATTATAAACAAAAAACCTAAGATTCAGCGCGGTTATGACAGAGAGAACAATGTTATTAAGTGTGATAAAAGCAAATCTAAAATTAATAAAGAATGTGATGTATTAGCAAAACCTCAGTGTGATCATAAAAGCATAGAGACTTTGGCAAATAAGCGTGAGTATGGTTATGTGCATCATTCAAAAGATTTAGCTCAGAAAAAGCCTTTTGAGTACAAATATGTAGAAGATGTATCTAGACCACGTGCTGAAAAACGTGATTGTAGCAATGATGTTCAACTTAAGCTCGAATATGATCAAGAGAACCACTGCGTCAGAAAAGTAATCAGTAAAGATAGAATGGTCGAGTGTAAAAGTGAGTTTGATGACCACTATAATTACTACCATGGCTATTCTGCAAGAAACAACGCAATACCAACAAAAGAGCAGTCAAAAACAAAGCCATTGATCGTTAAAGAAACAATTGTTTTAAAAGCTGCGGGTAAGGGCAGGAATGTAAAAAATCAATTGTCATGTCAGTTACAATTGGAAAAACATGAGGAGCTAGGAATAGTTCCTGTTTTAAGTGACGAGTGTGTGAAGAGCTCTTTAGCAAAGCTTAAAGACCAAGAATACGGTGATGTGCAAGAAGCTCGGCTATTTATTGATGGTGCAGAGCCATCTCCCGTCATGGCATATGTTGATAATGCATCTGATCTAGATACTTTTGTATTTATCAAAAGTGACGATAATTGGCATATTGAAGCCGCTCATTTAGATAAAAGTATTGACGATGAAAAGACTAATAAACCTAGGCGAAAAGATAAAGGTTTTATTAAACAAATTAGCAATACAAATAAATATACCTTTGAAAAATTTATAAAAGAGCTAGTTAATCGCGACGTTGAACCTCTCAATCAGCACACTGATGATCATACTAATAATCATGTGATTGATACAGATATTAAGAGTATCGAGACCGAGGTGATTGATGCTAGCGTTATAATTGAAGGTGTTTCTAGCGTTGACGCGCCAAAATATGGTCGCTTTGAACGTGGTGTTGCGATTATTATGGGGCTGGATTATGATCAAGCGAAAGCTATTTACAAGTATATGAAGGACTTGCGTGATAACAACAAAGTATATGGGCGCAAATCAACGCATGGAGATCTTACTTGGGGGTATGATTTGGACCCCAAAGACTATATATCAAGTGAACATGAGACTTTTAGGCATGTGGTGTTTTCGTATCCGAAACCTTATATGAGTTACCATGATTTGAACTCTGGTCAGCCTGAACGCAAGCTTGATTATCTTGATGCACTATTTTCAGATACTGATGAGATGGTTGATTTATTCCAAAGTAGAGTATCTAACCAAGATAGTAATGATAAAAAAGATAAAAAAGATAAAAAAGATAAAAAAGATAAAAAAGATAAAAAAGATAAAAAAGATAAAAAAGATAAAAAAAAGGTGAAGTATTATTTTAGGGTAAAGCCTGAATCTTTTGGTATGAATACTTACAAACATATGACTGGGCATACGGTAAGCTATCTATATACACGATACTATAATGACTATAAGAAACAAGCAGGCTACTATGGTGACGGAAGTAATATTAAGTATAATAATAATGGCTGTTTGGTCATTGATCTTGAAAAGAAACAGATAACGCCGTATACCACCTCAGCGCATTATCTCGACCAGTTGAAAGAGGATAACATTGAGATCAACTAAAAAAGTGATTGGTTAAAACGGGTCAAAATTATGTCATTTGAGTAGTTATTGAGAATAGATCTCTGCTTTGTATTAAGATTAAAATTTTATTTGCAGTAACACATTGTAAAAAAAACAAATATTCAGGAGATCATAGCGTGTTGATGTTAAAGACTAAAATTAAAAAAATATCAGTAATTATTACACCATTACTATTGCTGGTAGGTTGTGGTGGCGGTGGAAGTAGCACTAATAACAACAATAATTCGCCAGCAGCTGATCCGTCAGCGACTGCAGCAGTCATTCATATTGCAACAGATGCTAATAATCAAGCAGCATTGCTAGCCCCTAGCATGAGTCAAAACACATATACCTTAGATATTCGCAGACCAGGTGTTATGGAGACTGGAGGTGATGGTTATACCATTAATATCACAGCACCTTCCGATTTAACTATTGTGGCTAATAAGTGTCATGGCAGTACACTGCACTATGGTGCAACATGCGAGTTTAGTGTTAAAGCGAATAATGCATCGATACCTACACCAAATGTTAGTAATCATTACCAACCTGAGACAATGAGTGTGAGTATTGAGGCAACCAATAAAGCGACAGGGCAAAAGCTAAGTAAAACCATTTCAGTTTCACTCATTAGTCTACCTGCGATCACACAAGTATCAGCAGCAACGGGTACAAATATTGGTACATTCTTGAGTAATGCCTACCATACTGCGAATATTAGTCAGGAGAGCGACGGTGCTTGGAATGACCCTATTTCTGGTGCTGCCTTTGTTTACCCATTTAACGTGCCATTGATTCATACTTATGATAGTGAAACGACGAATACACCATTAGCGATGGCGACGCGCTGTGGCAATACACTGATTTATTTTGTTGCTCAACAAAAGCTAGATCGAGCATTAGCTACTACTGGTAATCACGATAATGTTACAGTAAAATATCATCCCTTGATTGCTGATGGTGTTACAAGTGGTGTCGCGGGCAATCCAAAAGTGCTTAATGGTGAGCTCACGTTACGTGAAGAAGGGCAGACGCCAATTACTCAATCAACACAGATCAATGCTCATGATAGTACTTGGTCAGGACCTGAAAATATTGATCGCTTAAGAGCATTGATTACTACAAATTCAACTGCTGGTAATAGCACGATTATTTCAGTACTGGATCAGCTAAACGGTGATCCGTTTATTGATCCAGATAATGTTGGGGTTGATAAAATTATCACAGTGCACAGTTTACTTAATCCAGCTTCAGCTGATCAATTACGCGGTGCTTTAGGCGCTGGTGATTCAGTTATGGATATTGCAAATGCTATTGATTCAGCTACAGCATCAGCGGATGAGGAAGAGTTTTTAACTGCATTGGGGCTATATGCAATGGAAGTGTCAAAAGCATGTTATAGTTAGCTTGCTCTTATCTTCTACATGTTGGGTAAACTAAAGAGTAAGATTAATACCCCTCACCCGCGCAGCTTATGCTGCACGACCTCTCCCGCAAGGGGAGAGGTAAAAAGTGGTATAACTTGTGTGACGTGTGGCTTAGAGCTGATTTTTGTATTAGCCGTACCCTGAAGAGGTCGATGGGCAAATGAATTAAGAAATGGCTTCGACTGACGCTCAGCCAACGTTAATAATCAATGGTCTTACCCTGAGCGAAGTCGAAGGGAAAGTGGATTACAATCAACAGTGTCGACTGGTTCTCACTCGGTGACGGGGTCAGGGCTAATTTTCGTCATCTAGAAATCTCAATCTCAAACCCATTGATTGCACGTGTGTTTTGATCAAAAGAAAGTCCGACTTGATAAATCGGCAAACTTAGATGTGAAAATTGATACGAATTGAATTAAATTAAAAGTTACCGAACTAAAAAATTGATTGGTTAAAACGGATCAAAATTATGTCATTTGAGCAGTGATATGTTATCGATCTTGGTGTCTGTGAAGATTAAAATTGTATCTCCTGATAGCTATAAATAACTCAATATTAAGGAGTGCTGATAATGCTATTGTTAAAACTAAGATTAAAATCAACATTAACGATTATTCTGCCATTTGCGTTATTGGCAGGCTGCGGAGGCGGAGGCGACGGCGCTAATAACACTCAGACGAATCCTATAGCTGAGCCAAATCATAGTAAAGAAGAAACACGACCCATTGTCACTCCAAACTCTGTGTTTGATCCTGTCACTGAGTCGCAACCTATTACTACGCCATTTTCGGGGGCGTCAGTTATAACCAGTCCTGAAATTCATCTAGTGACTGATGTGAATAACCACAAGGCACTTTTTGCTTCAGGAGGCAATCACAATACCTATGAGATCGAAGTGCGTCGACCAGGGGTTTTTACAACAAGTGCAGAGTCATATGATATCAATATCTCTTTGCCATCAGGTCTTAGAATGATTGATAATAATTGTCAAACAAGTCCAATGTATTATGGTGGCAGTTGCAATTTTACCATTGAAGGTAATTTGCCTGAGGCAGCGCAGGATTTAACTGTGAGCAATCACTACCAATCACAGCAGCTATATATTGATGTTAATGCGACTAATACGGCAAGTGGTGTGACAGTTCCCCAAAAAAGAATTGCTGTATCAGTTGTTAATGACCCCTTGATAACGGCTGAGTTACAACAAGATCATGAGCACGGGCGATTACAGTGGCGTACAGGTAATATTGAGCAGCATAATTTGAGACATCGCAACAGAAGATTAAATATGAATGTCCCCGCTATTCAATCATATGGTGGCTTTCGGGCTGTTGAAAACACCTTTCCAATTATGGCGCTAAAAACGCGATGTGCTAATCGTTTGGTTTATCTTGTGATTCAGCCAAAAACAAATGTTGAGTTAACGTCACATCAAGACGATAACATAACGATCAAATATCATGCATTGATTTCAAATGGTGAGAATACTGGGGGAGGTACTGATCGTCATCCAAATACCAGAGCGGTTGTATTAAATGGGCTGTTGAGTTTGATTGAGAATGATCAATTAGTGTATCAGGGTAACACGTCAGTTTCAGCTCATGATCGATTATGGTCAGGACCTGAAAATATTAATCGTTTGAAAGAACTAATTACCACAGATTCAACACGTGGTAATAGCACGATTATTTCAGTACTGGATCAGCTAAACGGTGATCGGCTTATTGATCTAGATAATGTTGGAGTTGATAAAATTATCACAGTACACGGTTTACTTAATACGGATTCAGCTGATCAATTACGCGATGCCTTAGGTGCTGGTCATTCAGTTATGGATATTGCAACTGCTGCTGATTCAGCTTCAGCGGATCAGCAAGAGTTTGCAAAGGCACTTGGACTCTATAAAGATGAAGTAGCAAAAGCATGTTATAGTTAGCTTGTTCTTATCTTCTACATGTTAGGTAAACTAAAGAGTAAGATTAATACCCCTCACCCGCGCAGCTTATGCTGCACGACCTCTCCCGCAAGGGGAGAGGTAAAAAGTGGTATAACTTGTGTGACATGTGGCTTAGAGCTGATTTTTGTCTGAGCGAAGTCGAAGGGAGAGAATGAGGCAACTAATGGCTTCGACTGACGCTCAGCCAACGTTCATAATCAATGATCGTACCCTGAAGAGGTCGATGGGAAAATGAATCAAGAAATGGCTTCGACTGATGCTCGGTAGGCGTCAATCTAATTGTCACCTAGTATTTTTCTTGGTGACGGGGTCAGGGCTAATTTTCGTCACATGCTTATTTTATATTCTCTTTAAATTCCTAAATTCCTAAACTCATATGCTGAGATAATCAGGAAACATTCAATTGACTTTTAAGTATGCCCGCCACTGACGTGGCTGATGGCAGTGACTTTTTTCCCGCAAAAAAGTCACCAAAAAGCTCGCCCTAAAAGTTTTGTTAATGCCAACCCCATGGGATTTGGCACAAAACTTTAATGGGCATAAAACCAGTCGATCAAAGGTATTTAGTTTAAGCTATCGGTATCATGTTGATAGATAGCGAAGACTTCGTGATATGCAGGAAGATTGCCATAGCAAATTTTAGTTTTTAAAGCAGATTAGTGCGTAGCATTGTTTGAGTGCAACGAGTTTGCAAAGCACCTGCTTTAAGGACGTTAAGAAATTTGCAAGGCTAGCATTTTTGCTTACTTTTGGGGCAATGCCAAAAGGTTGAGTAGGGTTTTAAAAACTGCTACTGCAAGTTTTTTCTGTGAAACGCCCGTAACACGGACTGTGCAGGGCCGCTTTTCAAAAATGTATGGAACCTTTTGCAGAAAAGGTCACATTAGCTGTGAAGCAGCGGTGAAGAACCAATAGCAATGATGAAGTCAGGGCTAATTTTCGTCATCTAGAAATCTCAATCTCAAACCCATTGATTGCCCGTGTGTTTTGATCAAAAGAAAGTCCGACTTGATAAATCGGTAACCCTATATTCAGAAATTTATGGGCATAGTTTTTATCGATGATTTGTTGTAAAGCTTCTTTGGAGACATCTTTATCATTAGCAACTTTAAGCTCAAGAATAATCACTTTGTAATCAGGAATTACAATCGATATATCAATGCGTCCGATTGAGGTGGAGTCCTCAGCAACTACATCATAACCAAGCGCGGTTAGGTAACTATAGATGACTGTGCAATAAAAACCTTCATAATCTTGAATGGGGTTATTGCGATACCATTCATTCGGGATAGAAGCATACAGGGCGACCACGCAATCATAAAACACTTGCCAGTCATCAGAAAGTAGACTGTCACTTAGGCGACTATTATTGACGGCGTTGGCGTGTGAGTTTGTACCAATGAGCGAGACACAGTTATTAAAAGCGGCTTTGACCTCAAGGTTGGGATAACTTAAGCGATAACCGATTCGCATACCAATGGTTATTTCTTCTTTGATGGTCAAGTATCCTGCTTGGAATAGCAATGCTTCAAGTGGGATATTTTTGACATCGATGCTATCGATAAAGCTCGCTTGCACCTGATAGTTCTCAAAGTCAGGGACTCGATAGCGATATTTTTGTAATAGCTCAATTAAAAATGAAGGCGTGCCTGTTTGAAACCAATAATCATGGTATTTATAACCTTTATCGATAAACAGCAATATATCATAAGGATTATAAACCTTTTGCTGCGCATGACCTGCAAAGTTATAGCCGTTATACCATTTTTTAAGCTTATCTTTGTCGACATCGATTAAATAATCTTGAAATGAGGACTCAAGCTCGGTTTGTGTATAACCGCAGATATCCGCATAGCGCTGATCAAGGCTAATGTCTGTTAAATTATTCAACCCTGAAAATAAGCTAACTTTAGAGAATTTGGTTACACCTGTAAGAAAAACAAATTTTAAGTGTGCATCATTGTCTTTGATCACACTATAGAGTCCTTTTAATATTTCACGATTGCGCGTTGCTTTGTGTTCATCGGTAATGACATCTAAAATCGGTTTGTCATATTCATCGACAAGTAAGACAACAGGCTGGTTATGTTTTTCATGTAATGCTCTAATTAGATAATGCAGTTGAGAACCATAGTCTCTTTTCGGCAGTGACAGACCATGTGCCTTGGCATGCTCTTCTAGCGTGAATTCAATAATATTTAATGTTGTTTTTTCACTATTGTAAGCACTTGACCCACCAAAGCTTAAATGGATAACAGGATAAGTGATATCCCAATCCCAATTGGTCTCAGCAAAAGTTTCTTTAAATAGCGCTTTGTTGCCCAAAAAAAGCTGTTTTAACGTATCAAGCGTTAAGCTTTTGCCAAAGCGTCTGGGGCGCGATAAAAAGAAATACCGTCCTGAGTTAATCATTTGTAATAGATGTCGAGTTTTATCGACATAAATGGCATTCCTCGTTCTAATCTGACTAAAGGTAGAGTCACCGATGGGCAGTTTTTTGCGTTTTGTTATCATTTGTTGGTGCCAGTCACTGATATTTGCTTGAAGTTTAGCAAAGTATGCCTATAAAGGCGATGGCTAATATTAGGATCGCTGATTATGCCAGTCAGTGTAAGTATGCGGTAAAACGATGCATATTGATACATTAGGTAAATACTTTATGCAGCTGACTCTATTTAGAATCCTTATTGTATGTTGTATTGCAGCATGCACTGGTGAGGGAGTATCTACTTGATTGTTAAGATGATTTTTTTAAATGTTAATTATGTTTTTAATCAGTGGATTGCCCTCTTATGTGTTTTAGCTAAACTATCCAGTAAGGAGGATAAATGACTCTAAAGTTAAATATCAGAAAATTATCATTAGTAACGTTAATGACGGTTGGACTTCAATCGTTATCTTATGCGCAAATTAACTATCAGCAGAATGGAGATTCATGTACATAATTGTTTTATGGAGTATGATGCTAAGCAGTGTATCGAAAATGAATATGCGCAGAGGCACAAATTTGATCCAAAACTTTATCATCATGTATTAACAGATATTTATGGTTATGAAGTGAAATACTTTGGTTACTCTAACCCACACTTCTATTATGACGCGCAGAAGCATGAAGAAAAGCGTGATGGTATGCTCGTGATTAATCATAGTGCGCAAAGCCAGCAGGCTGAAATTATTGTTGCTTTTCATGGGACACAATATGGAGCTGATATAATACAGGATACCAAGTTTTTTATGGATGATATCAAACTTGAAGAGTTTCAAGATGCCAAGACGCATAGGGGATTTAAACAACATTATGATAACAGTAAAGAAGAGCTTTGGACAAAATTGCAAATAGCGATGACCGGTCTACTACAGCAGGGTAAAAAGATAAAAGTTATTTTTACCGGTCATAGTTTGGGCGCTGCTACAGCAACTTTGGCCTTTGCGGATAAAGTCAATGCAATTAAACATATGAGTGCGGCAAGCGATAATATTGCAGTGATCCTGATTACGTTTAATTCTCCACGTGTTTTTGATCAGCAGACAGCAGAAAAAATCAATACGCAATATGGGCAAGATATCATTCGTCTGTGGCGTTACAAAGATCCGGTATCAGCCGTTCCTTTGGGGCGTCAAGGGTTTAAACACGTTGGTCAATCGCTGAAGTTGTCAAGTAAAACCTATCGACCGTCAACCAATCATAAACTAGGATATATGTTAGAGGATGTGTTCTCACAAGAAGAGATCGACTATAAATTGGATCACCAAGGATATATTGATGCGGCATCAAATGCAGCAGGTAGTATATACAACTACGCCGCATCATGGTGGAAGTGATTTGCGGTAGGTATGAAGTATTTTTTTGTATCATTTTAGCAGTGATAAAATCTTAACGATCACTCCTTATTAGATAAATTATTAGCATGCAATTAAAGCAGATAAGAAAAACTGATAAGGAGTATATGATGAGTAAAAGTTGTTTGGATGGCTTTTTCAAAAATCTAGGTATGGCGATAAATGCTATCAAAGTAGTTGATTCTAATTCAACTATGTTAGAAAGAACATACCATGGGCTAGCCCTCTATCAAAAGTGGTCTGAATATCAAAAAACTCAGGGCATATTTAGCAATAATGATGACCAAAACTATGTAGCACAGTTAATTGGTTTGAAGCACATTAATAATGATTTACCTATAAATGAAGGCACAGGACAATTGCTAGCTGATAAAGCACGTAAATGTCCCTATTTTGAGCTGCCGTTTGAGTATAAAGATGGAAATTACAAGCTTAAAGAAGTAAAGAATGATGCCACGTTAAATGATTCCAGTTATAAAACTTGGGAAAATAACGTGAGAAATACTACGCATCACAGATTACGCTTGAAAGGGTATATGGGGCACTTAGCCGATGCCTTGTCAGCAATTCAAGAGATTTTTAATCAGTTCTATCCAAAGTCTCAGGCGCAATATAATGGTTTTACCACGAGGGCGAATAATACTCTGGCTACTTATTATGAAGACCACCCCATGTGGGTGTTATGGGTAAAAGTATGTGACTATATCGTGGAGCATTTAGTTGATGCTGATTCCACTGATCAGTCATATGCGTTTGCAATTAAAGGGCTTATTGCTTTCTTGGAGACATATGATGATAAATTTCTCAAAGGTGCAAACACTCAAGGTGTAAAGGTGTTGCAAACGCAAATGAATCGGCTTAAAACTGAGTTATCATCTGCTAAATCAGTATTGGAGGATGAATTTACCAGTGAGGGTGCCGTTGCTTTGCTTGCTGATATTAAGGATATTTCAAAAGAAGCAACAAAACAGGTTCAAATGGTGTTATGTGCATTCATGGTAGAGCCTGATAGGGTCTATGATCCGAATATTTCTACGTGGTTTACTCTCTATGTAAAGGGTAGAACTTATGATCGTACAAAGAATCAAATCCTAGATAGTAACACAGCGCATGCAAATCCTATAATGCTATTGTTAAAGGATTCACACGAGGTAATCAATAAGACGCTTAGGTATCAAGATTTTAGTGGTAAACATAATGATATGCTAAAAGCAAGTGATAGCTTTAAGCCATTAGAATATAACAAAAATACACCAGGAGTATACCAACAAGAACCTCAAAAAGTTCAAGAGATACTTCGCCATATTATCCCGTTATTGGATAAGATGACTTGGCTCACGGCACTGTTAAGTACCGAAAAGGTGACAAAAGACGCAGAGATAGATGTTACCACAGTATCTGCCATGGTTGCTGAAGCTAAAGAAGAAGTGCGTATGATTGTGGCTTATGTTGAGAACGTAAAGAGGGGATATTCTGCCGATGATCTATCGCAACAGAACAGCGGTTTTTCTGAGTTTGATGACTTGTCTGTATCGCTAAGTGAGTCAATAATAAAATTAGAGCAAAAGCTAGGCGAGTATAGCAGTTTGATTAAGAGAACTGCTCAAGACGATCAAAAAAATAATAGAGAACAAGAATACCAAGATATCCTTAAGACACATCAAACGCCTTCAATTAGTATTGAGTCTAGTATTAGAAATACAGTATTTTATTCAACAACGGACAATGATTGCTCAAGTCAGAAAGAGGTGTTGGAGACAGCAAAAGAGAGGCCATCTTTGCAATATAAGGATATGCAACTTATAAAACTATTTAACTCAGTAGGAGGCAAGAATAATCATGGTTTAGACCCTAAAAAAATTAATTATTCGGGAATTTATGCAACAAAGACTGTAATTGAAGCTTACCATCAACAATACACTCAATTAGACAAACGGAATAATCAAACATTCCGCGAGTTTTTAAATAGTGATGAAGGCAGAAAATCTAGAGGTCAAGTTTTTTTTGTGAAAACACCAAAAGATCCTGTTGAGTTATTTACGGAAGTGATGAGTGGTCAGATAATATCGCAGTTAATGGATCATGCACAAGCTGATAAAGATACGGTTATAACGGCAGATTTAGTGAATATTAAAGAAGGGTTGCAAGGGGTTATTCAGCCCTATGATTCTGTTGCTAAAGATTTACATGAAGATATGGGGACAGGCAAAAATGGTGAGCGATATATCCCTTATGAGTGGTGGAATCCTAAGGTTTATGAAGATTTTATTCTTGAAAAAACCAAAGAAGATTATAGCGGATTATCTCAAGCGTTATTCTACCCACAGCTGGTTTATAATTACAGTAATCATAGTGGTAATGTGGCAGTTAATACCGAAACAAAAAAGTTTGTCAGTCGTGACCAAGGGGCTGGACTAAGAGATTTTGGCTATCTTCAGTCATTGATGAAAAAATTCCATGCGCAAGATCCTGATTGCTATGGGTATTTTGAAAGTGGCCAATTTGATCAATTGGTATTAGAAGATGGTCAGCTACAAAATGCATACCTTGATCAATGGAGCGTTGTTGATAGAAAAGAATCATTATTTGACCAAATGTATAAGCAGGTTGTGCGACGTTATTATCAACCAATTAATGGGTTGATGATGAGTGTCTATGCGCATGCTTTTTCGTTAAATTTGGGTAAGGAGCTAGAAAAACAATTTATTACAGTAAACACCCAGTTGATACAAGGTATTATTGATAATTCAAATGAGTTGTGCCCGAAAATCACGCAACATACGGGTATATCTGGATTAAAAGATGCTGAAAAATACGCTAAGAATCTTTATAACACCATTAAACACCATGCACGTTTTATGCAGCTTGAGTTTTATCGTAACCTAAAGCAGCAAAATATCACCATCGATGAAAAGCGATTTCAACGGGTTATCAATTCAGGTAAAGATGATGGATATATCGCATCGTTGTTAGATGATTATAAAAAGGTATTGAGCATCAAGCAGCATTTAGCTGATTCGATACAAACGGCAATAGAGGATAAAGCTAAAATACATGAGGTTTTACAAGATAAAGTACGATTAAAGGTGCTGTTGAATGAACTCAAAGATGTTTCTAGTCTCTGTAATCACAAGATCTATCAATCGACTGCGCCAGAAAGTCCTAATGAGGCGACACCTGTTAATGCATTGGGCGTTGTGCTCAATAAAATAAGTGACAAGAAAATGGATAGTGCGACTAAGGATTCATTATGTCAAAAGATTATGGGGCTAAGTCGTTTCCAAGCAAAAGCATCAGGTGTTTTAGATTTGGATAATAATAATCTACAGTCTTTATTGCTTGTCGCATTAGCCAAACGTAGCAACCGTTATTTAAGTAGTAAAACGACGACGACTGGAGCGCAAATCAAGTCACTTGTTAATTCTGATCAGGGCTATCGCAATTTATTTAAAGGGTGTCTTGGGGTGGTAACTAACAAAGCAGGTGATGTGACTTATGTGCCTTATCGGGCATTGCGCGATTATGTTGCAGGGGCGCAATATTTAAAAGTGACGGATAAAAATGAAAAGCATAAACAACTTGAGGCTTTATTTTGTGAGGGGTATGAAAAGGTTAAGTTTGAATTAGAGCAGTCAAAGAACAATGTGTTTTCTAAGACCTTGACTAATTCAACAGGCAGTTCAAGTAATAATACATCATCTTATACGATTGAAGGGTATCGCTCTAATAGTCAATCGTTGAGTAACGAAAGTATCAATATCAAAGATCAGTCAATAATCTGAAAGAAGGGTGGGTTATGAGCAAAATTATTAAGACTATGAAAGCATTAGGATATCCTGCCAATGATCAAGGCGTTTGCTATGGCATCGCGCATACCGCTGTGGCAGCAACTTTAGACAATCGTTTACATGAATACCTAAAAGTGATTGATTTTATTCAACATAAGCGCGTTGATGAGGTTACAAAGCTATGTAACAATGCACAATATAAGGCAAAAACTAACAATAAAAGGGTGAAAGATTCTATTGATGAATTGCCGAGTGATGAATTATTTATTGAATCATCAGAGGAAGAGAAAATATCATTCTTAATTAAGCCTTATTTTGATAGTATCTCATTATATATGGGACCAACTGCTTTGGATAGGAAGGATGATCATATTAGAAAAAATTTATTGTCACAAATCACTCTTCAAAATTTTCTAGAAACTCAACAGCTATTCGATGGTAGCGAAAGATATTACCCGACAACGGCAGATGTTGCTTTTTTCAATGCGGATCAGTTGAAACAATATATCATAGATTTGGCTACCCTATCAGAGGGTAATCAACCTTTGGCGCTAACGCTATATTGTGATGATCATGCAGTATTTCTTGGATATTATAATGGCCAATGGTACTTTGTAAATCATGATAAAATTGAAGAATCAAGAGATTTAACAAATGAATTAATGCAAAGTATTATTAGCTCAATGAATCCGTTGAGTGGTAGCGATGACAAAGAAGCACTTATTGCAATTCAATCGTATACTCGCAACAAAAATGATCAGGTTGAAATCTTATCAGGTGATATGTACAAGCTAGATTGGCGCGATAGATGTTATGTGGAGCATAATCGGTTAGCTATGGCTGAGCAGCTTGATCTTCTTGATATTTCGGATAAATTGTTAGTGGTGTATGTGACTGATATAGAAAGGGCAATAGATATTGGGATTTCATCGTCTACAGATACTGATATGTTGCATGCGAGGAGTGATGATACTCCCGCTTTGTATTTTAGTTTTCTCCGCAATAACTTATCATTTGCAGATGTCTATCTTTCAAAAGTGCTAGCAAGTACGCTTCCACACGATTGGAAGGTTGAATTGCTGTTGGCAAAAGACAAGCATAATCTTCCGGTCTTATATCAAATACTTCGTCAAAGTAACCGTAAGGCAATCGATCTATATGTGTCACATATATTAAATAGTGATCTACCCAATGATGCAAAAAATACACTGCTTATTGGGAATATGACGTTGAACAATAGTATGAATATTTCTGCTATTAATGCAAATTTAGCTGTTGGACAAATGGCAGGAGTTAGGCATTATGTCACGTTGATTACCCAAACTGCCAAGTTATCACCTGAACAAAAACAAAACATTCTTGTAACGACACTATCACCAATCCAAGCTACTGATAACGGCGTATTTTATTGCAGAAACGGACTAAGTGATTTTGTGAACAAGGTAATTGATAATGAGCAGGTTCGTGAGCAAATCTTACGTTATGAGCGTTTAGAACAATTCGTAGATAATCCACTTTTTCTACAAGCAGTAGAGTCTTTTTATAATGCTAATAAATTAGATGAAAAGGTATATTCTATTTTAAGTCAGGATCAATTTTTATTGCGAAATACGACGACTCTATATGAAACCCATTATAATAAAAAGGATCAAAATGAAGTTAATTCAGAACCAGATCCAAAGGATTTGCGCATTGCACTATTAATAGATTTAAAACAGGTTATAGTGAATCGAGAGGTTACGGATACGTTAAAACGTCAGCTAATTCATTATGCTATGTCAGCGCTGAAAATAAACCATAAAAACTCTGATGCAAGTGGCAATACAACGTGCTTTAATCATTTGTCTCAATACATCTCATTGGAAGGGGTGGTAAAAGATATTGATAAAGCAAGTAAGGCAATAAAGGATGAGATAGAACGTGCTGAAGGTAAAAGTTTAGGTGTGATGAGCTGGTTAAAATCAAGCTATCATAATTTTTATGAGCAATATGCTAATATAGCCGATAAACCTTCAGCAGAACTTTAATGGGCACTCAGTCTGTCAATCAAGTGTTATTTTATGCATTCAACATAGTGATGTTTGGAAAGATTGCCATAGCAAATTGTAGTTTTTAAAGCAGATTAGTGCGTTGCACTGTTTGAGTGTAACGAGTTTGCAAAGCACCTGCTTTTAAAACGTTAAGAAATTTGTGAGGCTAGCGTTTTTGCTTACTTTTGGGGCAATGCCAAAAGTAAGTCACATCAGCTGTGAAACAGCGGTGAAGAAAAACTAACAAAATCAGCCTTGAGTTACAAGTGTAAGTCATCAAAGGGAGAGATGATTAAAGGTGTATTTTTGATACGATTTGCTACACAAACGACATTAAAAAATACTTTCATCAAGTGCCAAAGCCTAGTGTTATCAGCGTTTGTGTTGATATATCTTAAGCAGTGCAAATAACTGATTTCTCTTAGTATTTTTGATTCAATAGCAAGGGTGAAAATTACTTTAAGACAACTTATAGGAGAATGCAAATGGCTAAATTGACACAAGAGCAAGAAAAAATGGTTTATCAACAAATTATCAATTTAATAAGACAGAAATTAAATGATAATCAAACATTGAGAAATAAAATTAGTGATGGAATTTGGGAAAAATTAGGTTATAAACCATATAATAAGCAGACTTTAGATAAATTAGGCCAAAATGAGTCTAGTGATGATGAATACAAAGACAATTTTAATCAGATATTCCAAAGCGCATTATGTGAAAACAAAAATGACAAGCTGCAATTAAGAGAAGGTGTAAAAGTACAAATAAAACAAATATTAACATCGATATACAATGGTCAGATGTTTAAACAAAGTAATGGTTCATTTGAGTCACTCTTTAAAGATAATGAAGTTGATAAGGCGGTTGACAAATTATTAAATAATTCAGATTTTGTAACAAATCCATATAACTCAGTTCAGGTTATTTTTGATGATTTTAAAAATATACAAAATATTAATGTTTATAACTATAAATATGAACCCGAAATATCAAAAAATAAGGTGAATTATGTTAGTTTATATGATCAATTCGAAAGGTTTCCTGATAGTGAAGGAAGTAACAAAACTTTTTTGGGTGTTTTAAAAGATCAATATGCTAGAATTTTAAACCAACCTTATACAACTTCTATTTCTCATAGTGAGAGCCTACCCAAAGACAGAACTAAGAAATTAGATGCCATTTACGCTATTTTTGAAAAAGTCAGAGATAGACAACCTATCTCTCCACAACATTTAGCAATATTAAAAGAAAATACAGGCTTAGGCAAAAATATTGGACTGAATGCAGAGAGTTATAACGCACTTTATCAACATGCTAAAGATTACCAAGTTAAAACAACGCTTAGTCTTTTAGCCAAGGACGAGACGAATGGGTTTAATTTTAATGATATTGATGATCCTAAACGTAACTATAACAACTATCAAAAAGATGCTTTAAAAACGATTAAATCAATTTACACCGAGGTAATAGAGAAGCACTTTGATGATAAAATTATTGCTAAAGATTTGAATAAAGATCAGAAAGATGGTCTATCGTTCAGTTTTAGTGGAGAGGAGTCCATAGAAAAGTCACAAGAAAACCCACAAGAAACATCCTTATGCAAATTAGCCAATAAAATTGCTAATAAAGAGAAAGTTGAAGCTAATGACTATAAGATATTAAGTCAAAAACAGCAGGATCAATTAAAAAAACCAATTGATAAATTTAATACCTATTCGGTTAATTTAAAGGATGATTTAATTGCAAAACTAAAAGATCGGAAAGATGATATATTTAACGAAATTGAAAAAAAATGGGAAAATCCTAATAATTCACATTTATCAAATCGTATAAGTGGTTTGAAAGACATGCAGGAGGCGTTAGCTTATAATGATGGCACAGGATATTATAATCCAAAGTTTATGCAGAAACTTTTGGATGATGGTAATGATAAAGTGCTCAGACACTACAACGTAAATCTTCAGCGAGGTAATGGCTTTTTAGGATGGCATTATGGTGCAACAACAGGCTATAAAAACCTAGATGAAGCACTTACTAGATTTAAGAATCGTGATGATGCTAGTCAGTTGAATAAGGCAATTAAAAGCGAAATGTACCGCTTAGAGCCAGGCTATAAAAAGATTGCTGAAATTGAGAAAGTTATTAGTAAGTTAGAGCATGGAGGGGCTATTAGTGCTGAAGATAAAAGAGGGCTATATGAAAATCGCACATCAATAATATGGGGAGAGTTCACTTCGAAGACTAAGGAAAAAATGGATCATTTAATTGAAGCGTATAATAATGAGTCAGTACAAAATAAGCGGCTAGAGAATGCAGGTTAGTGAGTTATGCGAAGTCAGAGGGGAAAGTCAAAACTTCTACAATTAAATTGAGTTTTAATTATTCCCCCTCACCCGCGCAGCCTAAGCTACACGACCTCTCCCTCAAGGGGAGAGGTGAAATATTAGGCTGAAAACAAAAAAGGAGAGTGATGCAGGCGCTGTATCAATAGGCTTTTGCTATGAGTGCCAAGCTTTGATTTGATTGTATTAAGATAATCTATTGCTGTGGATTGTGCGATATTGAGTTTATAAGCCATTTCTTTGATGGTGCACCCTTCATACGCGAGTTTAGCAATTTCTTTTTGCTTTTTTGATAGCGGTGCAAGTTTTTGGTCAGTGTTAAATGCGTTATAAAAATCAATCAGATTTTCTTCTTTGAAACACGTTGAATTTGGCTTGAGATTGTACTTTTTTTCAAAGTCAGAGAGATTCAAATAAGCAAAATTACGAACTGCTTTTAACTGATCAAGATACGCTTTACAGATATGATCAGAAGCAATTTTGCTGATTTCGATTAACTGGTTCTGGTGTTGTAATGGCAATATCATGTCAATCGTATAATTATATTGCAAGAGCACCGTCATATCATCAATTGTTTTTTGAATGACGATACGATATGGAATGTTGTCATATTGTAATGTGTTAAAGTAGTTGTTGATAAGGTGTTGTGAAAAAATAGATTGCCAGCTGTAGCTTTCACCCTCAAACATTTGATCAATCAGTAAACTAGGATCAATGTCGAAAGCGTTTGCTTCATAGTATGTCTTGGCGTGTGTCAGACTGCTAAATGCTTTGGCTCTTTTTGATGCGTTATCGTTATCATTGAATATAAAGTCAACTTCACTTAAGACCATGCCATATTTTTGTAAGCGTCGCTGTACCAATGAAATCAGGGGCTGCCATTTCAGGCTTGGTTGCAATAATTGGTTTAAACTAGGTAATAACTTATACTGTCTTGATTGCATTCTATATCTGATTTTTATTAAAAATTGGCATGACAGTAATCTAGCATTGATGAAGTGTTGTTAGAATTTATAAAGTGTATGAAAATTGTACGTAAAAAAACTACCAACGTGTTGGGATGCAGAAAATATAGCCTTTATGACGAATCGCTTGGAAATATTGATGCTCATCAGCATAGGATTCTAAGCGACGTTTGAGCCTTGAAACCAAAAGGTCAATACGCCGTAAAAACTCAGGATTATCGGTTTCACCATATAAAATGGCGTGTAATTTCTCGCGTGATAGAATTTCAAAGTCATGTTGAATAAAAATGTTCATTAACAGCTTTTCTTTTTGTGTTAAGTGAATTTCATTGCCTTCAAAATAAAGCGAAAGAGTGGTTAGGTCAAACTGCCATTGATTAAAGCGTACGATATTTTGTGCTTTGTGTCCTAGTTGAGCCATTGGTTTGACTGAGACATATTCTAGTCTTGAGCTTACACGATTAATCAAATAATCAAATGGGTCATGTAGCGCAATATAGTCGTCGGCACCATTTTTTAAACTGCTAAACTCATGTTCTTGTGTGAAGTCATAGACGATATAGCATAGATTATGTCGTGCTTTTAATGTGCGCCATGCTGCAACCTCTGTTTGTAAAAAATAAGGGGCATGAATTAAGCAAAGTGATCCTTGCATCTGCATGCGATTAATGTCTTTTGGCGTTTTGGCAACAAATAAATTCCAGTGATTAAGTGTCTGCATTTTGAGATATAGATCACTATTTCTCAGATCGTTGTCACCGATAAAAACAATATGCTGTTTCATTGTAAATCCTATTTACCTTAACTTTTGTTGATACCCATTGCAAATGACTTTGTAATTGAGCACCGCAAAATGATTTACGATGGGTATGATTTTTCTGGGGGTGAGCATATTTTATCGACAGATTAGTTTTAAATTACCCCAATTTTTGAGGGGTATATTAGAGAACGTATGAATTATGTTTTAGGCGATTGCTGAGCAGCATGTAGCAGGCAAAGTATTTTTATAATATGCTGATTTTCTTGATAGACAAGGATACATGCAAGTTTTTCCTAGTTATCTTCAAATGAGCGATTAATAGAATTTATGTCATTAAAAATGCGTTTAAAACGGTAATGCTTTATATGATTTAGCTTACGATAAGATGTCATTTTACTGCATAAAAGAAAGTGTGTGCTTTGTATTTATTATTATCATTTTGTAGCAGATAGGTTAGATACGAGATGATAACGATGTTTAAATTTAAGCGAACAAGAAAGCTATTACATAATGCCTTTATGGTTGATGCAATTAAGCAGCAGCATAATGTATTAAAGCGTTTGCTAATCTTGCCATTTACAGCGTTGACAAGGGTGGGTCAACAAAGTGTAGATAAGGAGAAAATCAACAAAACACTAACCGATGACACATTGTATAATCAATGCCTAACAGCTTTAAAATATCGTTTTTATTTCTTCTTGATATTGTTTGTTTGGGGTAGTGGTTATTTTGCTTATCTGATGCTTGAGACGCATGCGATTTGGCAAGCGGCATTAATGATGTTAATGATTAATGTCATTTTATTTCTATATGTTTTTCGTTACCACATGTGGCTGACGCAAACTCAACATAAACTCAAACAACTTTCTTTAACACGGTATTTTCAATTATTAGGAAGTCATGCTTTAGACAAAACTGTGCGAAGTGACAAAAACGCGATAGATAAAACAGAAAATAATAAAAATCAGCAAAGGTAACAGGGAGTTTAGTTATGAGCATGTGGGCGCCAGCTAACAAAGATACCTCGATTAGTATTCTTCAGCAATTTTTAACCGGTGGGATGCCGTTTTCATTACACGATACGTCTATAACACTTTTTCAGCAGATCATCTATGGATTTAATATCGGCATGTTGTCGATTGGTATGGTATTGTTTGGTTATATTCTAGTTGCAGGGACAATCCATTCAGCACGCGATGGTGTATTTTTAGGTAAAGATTGGGATAGTTATTGGTTGCCATTAAGAACCGTATTTGGGGCAATTGCTGTCATTCCCACCAAGTCCGGCTATTGTATGGCGCAGTGGGCAATATTTAACTTAGTCAGTATGGGCGTGGGTTTTGCTGATCACATTTGGCAGGATGCTTATACAGCGGCATCTCAAGGTTCTCAGGCGGTAATTCCTAGCGGGCTATCACAACAAATTATTGACCAAAATGCCTATTTTCTATTACATGGATTTGTGATTAATGCCTATGCGGCAGCACAAAAAGAAAAGGTCCTTAATTGTCCGTCCTCTTCCGATAAAACATTACAGATGACACTAGCGGCAAATGGTGATAGTCAGCCATTAAAAAAATGTCATTTTAGCTATGATGTTTCGTTAAATAATGTCGATAAATCAAACATTAATCAACTGCTAGATGTTTGGCAGCCAGATGATCAGCAACACGCTAATCTTCCAGATTTTTTACCGCAAGATAGTGGTGGTATGAGTAATTTCTTGGTTAATAATTTTAGTCAGTGTATCCAGTTGGGCAATAGTATATGTGGTGTGATGCTAAATGATGGTAATAGTCAGCTAAACTATTACCAACTGGGGTTGGGGGATATGACGGTCAATGCTGATTATTTATTGAAAGCCAATAGTCAAGATCAATACTTAGATACTTATCAAGATGAAATGGGAAAAACGCATCTAAAGATTGCAACTCAAGCTCAGTTTACTGCGCAGTTAAAAAGTCTTACAACGGATAGCCCCTTTGCTAAGATGGATATTTTCACCCCTAACTCAACCGATGCAAAGCTTTTATCGATCTATAGTGGTGATACGATTAAGGCAATAGATAAGCATAAAACGCCCAAACAATCTACCAATAAGATCAAAAGCACTTGGTGGGATGCTGATCAAAAGTATTTGTTTTTAGATCAAATGCTACAAAAAAACATTCAAGCATTGCAGCAAGCGTTTAGTCAAATCAGCAAAAAAATGCAAATTACGTCAAGTGATACACAAATTGCCAGTATTGTGTCTCATATTGATCTACAGAAGATTCCTACACAAACTATTGTTAGCAACACAGCACTTAAGCCTGATAGTAATGGTGTGTATAACATTAATGGCTCAAGTGAGTTACCTCAGTCGACTCCAGAAAGTAGCGATGTCTTAAAGGGGAAAGCCAATGTGACACAGGAAAATGCGCCAGATCTTTGGAAGTTGATTGCTAGTGGTCAACTGCAAGCCGGATCAATACAGTCAACCTTAGATTTTATTGGCAAGGTGTTTGGTCAATCTTCCGATTGGTATACCTTGGCTAAAGAATCTATTAATAATGGATTATCTGCCAAAGCACAGTCATATATTCAAATGGTTATGAGTATTGCTGAGCCTTTATATAAGCAAAATCAACAAGAAGCACAAAATTTATTAATCAATTTAATTAATCTAATGACATATTTTCAGATCAATGATGTGAGCTTTATTCAAAGCAGTAATAACATGAATGACAATACTTCCGATGTTGCGAAAGATGCAGTAACTGCGATTTTAAATAAACTATTTAAAACTCAAAATGCATCCTCAAATCAAGCAAAAAATAGTGTCATTAGTATCTTAGATGAGATTTATAAGTTTGGTGAGAGTAAAAATAATGGGGGATATACCCAAGGCTCCTATATTCAGCAGTTGCAAAATTTAGGTCGCGATATGATTAATCGTGCACTCAACGCTTATCAAAATACGTATCAATACTTTGCATCACAACTTGGTGATCTACAAAATGCTCAAAAAAGAGCAGCATGGGCATCGTTTGGTTTAAATACCGGGGCTTTGACACTTGGTACGGCAGGAGCTGCAACCTCTGCATTTGCTATTTTTAATAATGAACCTGGGTTTGTTGGAATGGCGTTGCAGGGAACAGGAAAATTACTGCAAGGAACAGCTAGTTTAACAATGCAAACGCAAACAGCAATTTCAGTGATGAGTTTATATAGTTTGATGCTACAACTGATGTATTTACCAATTCTGTTTGTGATCTTAAGTCTTATATTTATCAATGGTATTATGTTTTCCTTGGTTTTACCATTGGCACCTTTTTTCTTCTTTTGGGCGGGTAAAATTGCTTGGCTTTTACTGGTTGTTGAGGCATTTGTTGCAGCACCTTTTGTCGCCTTAGGCATGGTTTATCCTGAGGGACATCAGGTCTTTGGGAAGTCACAACCTGGGATTCAAATGGCAGTGAATTTGTTTTTTCGACCGGTATTGATGGTTATTGGTTTAGTAACTTCTGTTATATTAACCTATATTGTTGTCAAATACTCAGTCCAAGCTTTCCATGGTATTGTGAGCAGTATGAATTTAATTGCTGTTGACTATACTGCGACTGACAATATCTCATCCGGTGTCATTGCTTTATTTACGATCTTTGTCTTTGTTAGCTTCTTGGCAATTGCCTTTAACAAATGCTTTTCAATTATCTACTTATTACCAGATAAAGTCTTGCAATGGGTCGGTCACTCAGGGGGAGAGCGTGCTGGAGAGCAGGAATTTCAACAAATTAAATCAGGCACAGAAAGTGGCGCGCAACAAGCAAGTCAAGCCGGACAAAAAAGTGCTGATGAAGGACTATCCGCTCGAAAAGGACATGTTATGGAATCCGGTAAAGCGATATCAGGTGTCGGAGAAGCAGCAACTGGTACTTTAGGAGGTGACAGCAATGCTAAACTGGCAAGCAGTTATGCAAAACAAAAGCGCAAACATGATGATGAGAATGGTGCCAATGATAACTATGAGCAAAAGAAATAATGAGTGAGGAGTAAAGTTATGCCCGTACAGATACCAGATGAAAAAGCTACAGAGAATACAAAGCAGAATGTTAATAATAAAGAAGAACAGGACAAGCAAGAAAATACACCAGGTGATTCAGTTGTATATGAGCACGATGTTAAAGATATAAGTGAATTAGAAAGAAAAGTACGTGAAATTTTAACTAAACATAGACTTAATGCTTTTGCAGACGTAGACAAACGCCTAAGAGAGAGATTTGAATGTGATATTAATACATTCTTTGATAGTAAGCGTCTGGCTTCAGTCCCTAAAGAACTATATAGCTCACCAGCATTTCTCAATAAATTTGCTTATCTCATTAGTGAAGCCTTGGTCAATAAAAATGCTAAAGACCAAGCATTATTAAATCCAGTTGATCAGGGTAAGTTAACGCAAGTGGCTAAAATATTAAGAGTGGAAGCATATAATGCGCAAGCTGAGCACAGCTATCTTGAGCGTTTTGATCACACGCAAGATCAACGTCGTAATTATTTGGTGATAGATACACGAGGGCAAGATACACATAAACTAGAATTAGGCAAAAACAAACAGTTTGAGTTGTATCGAGATGATCATCATCAAGGTGGTTTCTCACTGCGTTTCCCACAAGGAAAATTTCATAAGGAAGCGTTGGCTCAAGCGATTATGCTTGAAGCGGGCTATAGACCACATGGCACATTAAAGAATTTAACAAATGAAAAGTTGACAGGTGCTTTAGATCAATTGATTGAGCAGGGTGTTGATATCTCACGTTTAAAAGTCGAGGGCAACGCCAATCAACATGCTATTTTACAGCGTAAGCAAGCTGAGCAGGCAGATTTTCAAGAGAAAGTCATAAAGCAAATTAATAATGAGGAGATTTATAAAGATCAGGATGTAGAAAAGATTACCTATCCTGCATATAAGCTTCAATCTGAAGCAGAAAGGAGGCTCCATGCAAAGCATTTGCCACAACCAGTGATTGAGAAATTTATGCAAGAGCTAGTGAATGAAATCAATAATGACATTAAATTATAAAAGTATAAACATATGAGGAAGAAATGAAACGGATACTATTGACACTATTGATCTCAATGCTGGTATTAATGCAACAAAGCTATGCAGATGACGGCAGTGGGCGACAAGTTTTTGAATTAAAGTTTACGATGGATGCTCAATCGCAAGCTCAGATTAAAACAATCCAGTTTAAATCAGTTAAAGATGGCAATTTGGATGATATCTCAACTGATCAATACCCACATCATTATTTACTATGGAATAATAACCAAAAAGATAGTGAATATAAAGTGATCTTGACATTGAGTGATGACAGTCAATTTGTATTTTACTTAAATCCCTTTTGGGATGATTATAATAACGATTACCCCTCTGGTTTTTCAGGGTATTATATGTATAGTTGGATGCTAGGTATCTGGAATTCACAGAAAGAATCGATTAATCAACCTAGTAAGTATAGCTATAATTTTAAATCTTACAGTGGTCGTTATTATATTAATAACAGCTTGCTAAAACATATGACATTAAATATTGATGAAACAGTTGAACCACTTGTTCATGGGAAATGGCAAGATAATAATAACTTTATGCCTTCAGCTTATTTACATCATCAATTTAATGCTTGTCATAAAGGTTGGTTTGGTAATATTGCCTATAATATGCCTGAATGTATGATTAACCAAAGCGATAAAAAGAAGTATCAAATGTATTTAGTAACGGTTAATATAACCAATCTATTTATGGGGAGTGCTAAGGAATATCTACTTGGTTTTGCTCATAATAATGGCGTTATCAGTTGGCAGCAAAAGTCAGAACAAGATTATGATAAAGATGGCTCATCGAATAATAAGCGATATTTTCAGGCATCGTATAATCAGCAGCCATTTTGTAAGGTATATATGAGCGATGATTTATCAAGAATTACTTCAGTGAAGCAAACACAATATGCACCGATTAGCTGTAGTTACCAACCGGATTATTACGAGCCAAAATTTATTTTTGCTTGTAGCGGTAACAGTAGTCTTGGCATGACAGATAATAACCAAACTTCCTGTGGCTGGATCAATAATGATAATATTCAATCGCAAGCATTTAGTAGTAACATTAATCAGTTATAAAATATATCAATATCAAACGCTTGCTATGTCAGGGTTTGCGTTTTGTTTTTAGCCAAAATTTATCAAAGTGAATTTTGAAGCATTTCTCAAGCGCGATTTGACATGATTATAATCAACTATAAATCGTAACGTTAGTCACATAAGCTTAGGTGAAGTAAAACGATGAATAATATGAATGAATCATTAACCGTAATATTACAGCATTTATTGAATAATTTACGTGTGCTTGTCCTACCACAAAAAGGGGATCAGTTTAGTCTTTTATTTATGCTATCTAGTGTGATTGGTTTTATTCTTTTATGTGTTTTTATCAATCGTTTAAGAATGCACTGTAAGCCGCATCATATGATGCGACATTACTCGCCTTGGGGTACCGTGATGTATTTATTTTCAGGGTCGTTCTTATTAAGTCTTGAGGCGATTATTCAACTATTGGTCAAAAGCTTTTTTAATAATAATTGGCAGCCAGATAGCATTTTTAACTATCAACCAATTACGATTAATAATGATCCGTTATGGGTGAGTATAAGTCAGTTGTTTTTTGCATGCATGGTAGTGATTGGCGTTGTCGCTATTTTGCGTGGGTTTGTCTTGGCAGTAAAGTTGGGTGAAGGACAAGATGGCTCAGTTGGTCGAGTGCTAACCCATATTATTGCCGGAGTAGTTGCTGTCAATGCCATCAATGTAGTGAGTTTAATTAATTTATTTTAACAAGGAGTCTAATCAAGATGAAAAATATGTATAAAGTAATACAAAAACTTATGTGGTCAGCTATAAGCTTCTTGCTATGTATAAGCTTGAGTATTGCAGGAGATACACCTCCAACTGATGTAAAAGGGTTTGGTAGTTGGGCGGGTGATGTGTCGACATTATTTACCCAAATCAAACAATTTTTAGTATTAATCTGTTTGGTTATCGGGCTTTGGTATTTGATTATGGGATTACTTCAGCTTAGAAAGTCACTGACACCTCAAGGTGCTCAACAAGATATTTTAAAGCAAGCCTTTGGACATATTGTGGTTGGTGTGGTTTTAATTAGTATTGTTGCCTTTGTGCAGATGTTTCAAAAGTCTGTTGTGCAAAACGCAGGGAGTGATAGTGCGCGTCAAGCAGCAGTATTTAATATTCCGGATGCGACTAATGGTAACGGTGGTATAACACCTGACAATCCTAACTCAAATTAATGCAAATCATAAAGCTAAAGATAAAAGGCAATTGCAAGATGAAAGGAAAGTTATTTCTTTTGAGTATGATTACCGTGCTTGCCTCAGGTTGTGCAAGTACCTCAAATCAAAGTATTGACTTACAGGCTGAGCAGGTCGAAATAAATGGCTTTATGTTGAAGTCTTTGGATCAATCAGCGCAAACCATCAGTCAAAGTGTGAATACTTTAAACACCTATAATGCGATGCGCTTTCCAAAAGTTGATTTGCCATTGGCACAAGTCCCTGATGGGGTTTTATCACAAAAAGTCACTTTGGTTTGGAATGGTCCAATACAACCGGTGATTGAGAAATTGGCTAAAATTGCAGGGTTTACCTTTCAAGTGTATGGTAACCCGCCAGCCATTCCAATCGTCATTGTGCTTAATCAAGCCAATGATTGGCAGAGTATATTGGATACCTTGAGAAGTATTGATGTGCAGACCAAAGGTGGGGCCAGTATCTATGTCAATGCTAAAGAGAAAATTATTAGCTTGAGGTATCAATAATGGCAGTGGTTACCAATGCACAATTGCTTAATAACATGTATCAGCCAAGTGCTTATGTCAGTAAGCTACCAGATTTGACCATTCGTCAAAAAGCGATGTTAGATGCGGCAAAAAACCTAGGCGTTCAATCCGGTTTGTATTGGGCATCACAAGCGATTGACAATCAGGAAAATGCCCTAAGACATAAATTGAATATGATTTATAACTTCTCGAGTTTAATGTTGAATGATTATGTTGTACCACCTGTGATTACACGGGAGAATAACCTTGTGAATATCAGTGATAATGTGATTCGTTTTGGTAGTCAGCGTTATCGGATTATTAAGAATGCTTATTTTTCAACATCGGCACCTAACTGGCGATCTTATCTGTATATGGATTACCCTCAACCAGACATGCCTGATAAGAGTTTACTACCACAAACTAAAGATGAAAAAAAACAATGGGATGATGCGGTAACCCGAGGTTGGCACTTGGGTATTCATCAAGCACGGGTGATATTCCAAAGTGATTTAAACGAGTTAACACAAGATTATTCGGGCATGGTATTGTTTCATCAATTGTTATTGCAACATATGGTCAGCTTACCTTATGTTCAAAAGCAGAATCATGGTATTACCGGTGATAAAAATAATTTGATTATTAATGATCATAGTTGGCAAATTAAAGCAGACCCCCAATTTGAGAAAGCCTTTAAGTTATGGGCGCCTTTGATGAAAGCAAAGCAGCACAATAGCAATACGAAATGATTGAGTTTACGCACTTTAACTGTTGCTCGTATTCTGAGCGTAGTCGAAGGGAAATATAGCGACAACAATGGCTTCAACTAACGTGATATAGGTAATAAATCAAATAGAAAAGATAGAAAGAATGGAAGAAATGGAAACATTAAAAATAGATGATCACTATCTTAATGAGCATGAGTTTAATCAGTTGCTAGTGACGTGTGCTAAGGTGCATGCAACTGATGTCACGTTGCAAACCAATGCACCGATTTTGGTTTTGCGCCATAAAAAGCGTCTTTATCAAAGTAATCGCCAATTGTCTGTGCAAGAAATAGAAGATATTGCACAACTGATATATGGTGCTAATGCCATTGCCCATTTGCATGCCGGCAATGATATCGATACCACTTATGTGCTACGATCAGCAGGTATTCGCTGGCGGATTAATATGACGATTTGTCAGCAGCAAAGTCACTTTGGTATAAGCATCTCTTTGCGGTTAATAAAGAATCAAATCATACCTTTACAAGCGCTAGGTCTACAGGATGAAGTGGTTGCTAAATTAACACATTTACAAGGACTTACAATTATCTCAGGGGCAACAGGAAGTGGTAAAAGCACATTGATTGCGAGTATTTTAAAAGCGCAACAAGCATCTTCTTTTGTGCATAAGATATTAACCTATGAATCACCGATTGAATATACGTTTGATAGTCAGCCAAATGAAGCGCTTGTTAGTCAAACACAAATCCCAGATTTGTTACCTGATTATCGCTATGCGGTATTTAATGCGATGCGTCGATTCCCTGATATTATCATGTTGGGCGAAACACGTGATTTTGAAACATTAAATGCGTTAGTTGAAGCGGCATTAACAGGGCATGCATGTATTACAACAATCCATGCTAATAATGCCGCGGATGTGTTTTATCGCATGCTATTAATGGTGCCGATTGCCCAAAGGGAAGCATACTATCGCCAGTTAATTAGTAGCATGTCGATTATTATCTGGCAAATGCTTATTCAGCTGATTGATGGTACGTTAGTGCCGATACAGCAGACGGTAATTTTTGATCATACGTTGAGATCGGCTTTGTTTGAGCTATCGATGCATGAGGGTGTGAATTATATCCGTCAGTACCTTGATACAAGAGAATCAACATTAAATAAAATCATGCTTTATTATCAGTCTGGACAATTAGCTGAAAATGACTGGCAATACTATCAGCAGATGTATGGTCAGAGTGCTTAATGCTAAAGGAGTTTAAGGAGATTTTAACATGGCAAATAATAATTATCATTGGCGCAATAGTGCGCTAACGCCAAAGCTGTTATTTATTAATGCTTATATGGCATTACCGTTATTGTTAATGGCAGTGCATTTTTGCCAATGGACTATCATTATTAGCGTTGTTTGTGGCGTGTATTTTCTATTGTGTGAGCTGTTTAAGTATTCACCGATAGGGCTTTGTTTAAAATGTCGAAGTCTACTGGTTGGGAACAAAAAGGTTATTAATGATGACTAACTTTAGAGGCGTGAGTAAAGCACAAGAAACCAATGCTGCATCGACAATTCGTGATACGCGTTCATTAACCAAGCGCTTTTTAAGCTTTGTTTTAGAGCCTGTTAATAGTGTTGCTATCTTGATTTTCTTATTGTTGATTATGCTTATTATTCCACAGGTGTTAGTGGTATTGATTTGGCTGGCATTAATGCTATCAGTGATCGTATTGTTTCAATCACCCAAGTTGCCATTTAAGCTACCTATTGGCACGCATTATAAAGATTATAATAATGCGTTACCTGGGCAAACCAAGCCAGGCAAAGCTAAAGGCATTTACTTTTTTGGCAATGAAAAAGAGAGTAATCATGAGCTATGGTTCAGTAATGAAGATATGCGCACACATGCGCTTATTTTTGGTTCAACAGGTAGTGGTAAAACAGAAACCTTGGTCTCACTTGCTTATAATGCGCTTGTGCAAGGTAGCGGCTTTATTTATGTTGATGGAAAAGGTGATAACGCACTGTATGCCAAGATCTATTCGATGGCGCGCTATTTAGGGCGTGAAGATGATTTGTTGGTAATTAACTTTATGACGGGTGCTAAAGACATTAGTACCAGTGATAATAAAGATGAAAAACTTTCAAATACCTTAAACCCTTTTGCGATAGGCTCATCGGATATGCTCTCACAACTTGTGGTGAGTATGATGTCATCAGAGTCATCAGGTGGTGGCGATGGCGATATGTGGAAAGGGCGTGCAATATCGTTTGTTGAAGCATTGATGCGTATGCTCGTTTATCTTCGAGATCAAGGTTATTTGTTGTTAGAAGCCAGTTTGATTCGACGTTATTTTGTTTTAGATGTTGTTGAGAATTTTCTTTATAACAAACAACTGATCAATCATGAAGGTCAGAATATTACTTTTGAGGGGGAGCTTCCTTTGGCGGTAACCGATCCGATGCATAACTATTTGGCAACCTTACCGGGCTATCAAGTTAAAAATGTTGGAGGACAATCGGATAAAACCTATGAACAGCATGGTTATATTACCATGCAATTGACACGTGTTTTCGGCTCGCTTGCCGATGTTTATGCGCATATTATGAAAACAGAGCTGGCTGAGGTTGATTTTAAAGATGTCGTATTAAATCGTCGCATATTAGTGGTGTTGTTACCGGCATTGGAGAAATCACCCGATGAGTTAGCCAATTTAGGTAAATTAATTATTGCCTCCCTCAAAGCAATGCTTGCCTCAGGTTTGGGAAATAAGATTGATGGATATAGGCGTGAAGTGCTGGATGCCAAACCTTCTAACTCTGATACGCCATTTTTATGTGTGTTAGATGAATATGGTTATTATGCAGTAAAAGGTTTTGCGGTGGTACCAGCGCAGGCACGATCATTAGGATTCTCGGTGATATTTGCCGGACAAGATTTACCAGCATTCCAAAAAGCATCAAAAGAGGAGGCTGCATCGATTTGCGCTAATACCAACATTAAAATATGTATGAAGCTTGAAGACCCGCAAGAGACATGGGAGTTCTTTAACAAAACGGCAGGAGAAGCCTACTTAACCGCCGTTAAAGATTTTAATATGGGTGACAATGGAGATGCCTTGGGCTATCGAGATACCAGAACAGCAACGGTTGAAAAGCGTAGTCGAGTGGATCTCATGGATTTAAAGGATCAGCGTGAGGGAGATGCTCATATCTTCTTTAGATCACAGATTATTCGCAGTCGTATGTTTTATGCTAATCCCAAGCAAACCGATGAGATCAAAGTCAATCGGTTTATTAAAGTTCCGCCATTAACACAGGATAAAGTGCAGCGGATAAAAGCTATATTGAGCTATTCACCCAATATTGATAAAGACATCACGTTAAGTCATCAATTGGGCGATTCACTCAAAGAGATTTTTAGCAAAGTAGCACTGGATAAGGAAATAGCTCAACAAGCGCTCGTGCAACAAAGTAATGATTCATTAGCGCAGAAAGAGCAATTATTAACAGATAATATTGCTCAATTGCTGATAGAGCTTGAGCATGATGCAACAATAACAAATGAGCATGGTCAGCATGAGGTGCATGATGCGTTATATCGGCATATTCCGCTAAGTGCACGTTTGGATAGTGTGTATTATGATGTCTTGCATGCTGATTTTAATGATGCGCCGGTGTCAGCGGAAAAAATCATGCGTATGACGCATTATTTTGCTTTGCAACAAGGGATTCATCCAACAAAAATTAATGCGCTTCAAAAGCGTTTATTACATCAATTAAAACAAGGGAGCACTTTAAAATATAGTCCATGTCAGTCAATGGATGAAGTGTATGAAAAGCTCTCTCAAGTGACAGAGGTTTATGGAGTAAAACATCAATGAATATTTGTGAGATATTGTGTCAGTATTTTATTACGTATCATTCAGATATTGCTTTTGTCTATAATGACACGCACTATAACCATCATCAGTTATTTGCAAAAGATGGCTTTTTGCCGCGGATGATTCACTCTGTTGAGGGAAACTATAAATATGTATTTAATCGCAAACCTGCTGTAAATTTTGTACGTAAGGCTGATGCTTTATGTTTAGAGGAAGTTTCTTTTGCAGATGATCAGGCACAGAACTTGATTTTGGTGATGTATTTAATTGATCTTGTGGAGAGATGGATTGTGGATGATAGAATCTGCCAGGATAAAAAATTAGATTTGAATGTAGTCTGAATGAATTAAATTACAATTGGTATAAGTGTGATCTGATTAAATTGCAGTCTTGATATTTTTGTCTATGCTTTGTTTATGGATGAAGCATTGGGCAGAGGAACATGCAGGATAAAAAAATTTTAGTCATTGATGATAATGTCAAACTTAATGAGCTTATCACACATTTCCTCGCGGATAACGGCTTTACTGTCCGCTCGGCATATAATGGCGAGGATGGGATTTTTTTTGCCAAAAGCTTTGTGCCTGATTTGATTATTTTAGATGTTGAAATGCCTGATTTGTCAGGTTATGAAGTGTGTCAATTATTACGCGTAGAATATCAAGGTGTGATTCTGTTTTTAACTTGTCACACCGACCCTGATGATGAGTTAAAAGGATTACAACTTGGTGCGGATGATTACCTTAAGAAGCCTGTATTGCCAGAGGTTTTACTGATGCGTATTAATAAAATTCTGGAGGCTCCTCTGAAACCACATGAAACTGCTACAAAGATTGTCTTTGGGGCGCTTGAGGTTGATTTGAATAATTACACAGTGAGTTATGCGAACAAGAGATTGGATTTAAGTGCTAAGGAGTTTGAGTTGATGAAACTTTTTGTTTTAAATCCAAATAAACTTTTAAAAAGAGAGCATATTTATTTGATGCTTAAAGGTGTTGAGTATGATGGGGTGGATCGTTTTGTTGATGTTATGGTATCAAGGTTGCGCCAGTATGTTGATGATGATGCTAAAAACCCACGTAAAATAAAAACTATTTGGGGTAAGGGTTATATTTTGTGTACGGATGCATGGGAGTAGAGAGCTTATGTTGAAATTTATTATACGGCAATTATTGGTATATCTGTCTGTGATGATAGTGATGACCATTTTTGTGGTTGCATCAAGTACTTATGTTGGTTTTAGAATCAATCAACAAAATGCACAGATGAATGCAGCAGGTGTCTTTAGAGCATTGGAAGCTGAGTTTCAAAAAGTGCCTGAAAATCAATGGGCAGAAATCATTGATAAACTAAAAAGCCAATACACACGACCATTGTATTTACGCCACTTTGATCAACTACCAGAAGATATACAAGCACAAAAGCAAGCTTTGTATTCAGGTGAAATGCTTTTTGATTATAATAATCATGACTATACCAATAGTTTTGATATGTTTAAGCCAAGTATGATTTATCAACGTGTGCTTAAGAGCGATTTATTTTTTGTATTAGAGAAACGCGCACCCGAGATTATAGAGTATCAGAAAAATAATGCATGGATTCACCAGCTAGCATATAACAAATTTAAAGACACGCCAGAGTATGAATGGAATAAAGTGATTGAATATATTAAAAAAGAATATCAAGTTGGCGTGGTGGTGAGAGACTTGTCAAATTATACCGATAAAGAACAGCAAGATATTAAAAAATGGGGATATTTTCCAACGGAGCCTTTTCATGGTGTAGAAGGATATATTCAGTTTCTATCACCAAATCCCAATAAAGTAATTATTATTGGTCCTTATCGCGATAACTGGATTAAGCTGCATCCCCATGTTTATGCAGTGATTATTGATGCGATTTTATTGGTGTTTTTGACACTTATTATTGCTTATCCACTCTATCGAGATTTGATTAAATTAAAATCTCTAGCACAAAGCTACGGCAAGAATGACTTTGATAGCGATATTCGATTATCCACTAAGTCTGTACTATGGTCAGTCTATCAGACACTTAAGGGAATGGGTGAAAGCATCCAATCCTTGATAAAAAAACAAACGGTTTTTGCCAATATGGTTGCGCATGAAGTTAAAACACCTCTTGCACAGGTGCATTTTACGTTGAGACTATTAGAGAATGCCAAAAGTGATGAGGACAGAGCAAAGCATATTTTGTCGATCAAAGAGGATATTATGCAAATCGATCATTTAGTGAATCAACAGCTTGATTACGCCAAGTATAGCTATGTGAAATTGCCATTGAATCTAGATAAGATATCACTGCCTTTATTGGTCGAGGAAATCGTTACAACCTATCGTGATATTTATACAGACAAAGTATGGCATTATAGCTTTGAGGATCCGAATATAATCGTTTTATTAGACAAGTCTGCGATGCACAAAGTACTAAATAACCTTTTGATTAATGCGTATAAATATGGTGGCGATGTGATCGATGTATCCGTTGCTATGTGTGATAACGATGCAGTGATCAAAATTACCGATAATGGTCAAGGATTCGCTTTTGATATTGAAAGCGCTTTAAATCAGCCATTTACACCTGAATCAAAGCAAAGTAGTGGCTTGGGTTTGGCTATTGTTTGGCGTATTATTGAAGCGCATCATGGGCGCATAGCGCTTAGTAATTCGCCTCAAGAAGTGACATTTGAAATTAGATTACCCATAGCAAAGTGATTTAGACAATGGGGAGTACTTTATTGTTTAATTGACTCTCAAGGCTATAAATCGCCAGCTGTATTTAGTTTTTCAGGAATAAGGTTTGTGAAATTCTATTCACATTCACATAAAAAGTTTGGAGAGTTAGATGCGCAATATGATGACGCGCTTAGCATGAATCCTTTTAATGAATAAAATGTATCAGTAATCTTTAGTCATCTTTATATTGTTTAAATCCTCAACAGTTTTTCATGCCATAATCACCAGATCACAGCGCTACTGAGCGTTGATGAACATAGGCAATGATTGTTTAATACAGGATGAGGTAATCGTTATATGTTGCAGGAAAGTGCACTACAAAAAATCATACAATTTTCATATCGCTATAAGAAAATTCTACAAATGCGTATTACGGCACTAAACGCCCTGAATATAGAAAGTTGTTTGATGTTTTTTGCTGATAGTGATGGCAAATTGTTAATGCTAGGGATGCAAGAACAATTTATTAAAGATATGGTAAGTGCTAAACCGGCACTTTTACCTGAGTTATTTAAGCTCTCAAAAATTGAGTTTAGTAATGAGTCACCAACATTAGCGCATTTTTTGATCTTGAAGCAGCAATATATCTCTAATGTAAACAATGCTTTTTCTTATGTCGAACCCTATAACAATGGCGTTTTGATTTCGATTTTCTTTAGTACGGATATGCGCAATAGCCAACTCATGAGTGGCATTGATGAAATCAATACTTTCATTGATTGTGTGAAAAAAGAATTAACAACAACTGCGTGTAGCTATCTTGAGAAGATCGAGCCCAATAGTGAGATTGCAGCATATGTGGAAAGCTATTTCTCACAAGAGCAAGTCAAGTTATTTCCCAAGGAATATCTATCTAGCAAAGGTGTGCGTATGTCACCAAAAGAAGCGGAATGTTTGACACTTTATATGCATGGCGCCAGTTATCAGGAAATAGCAGATCAATTGTTTATTTCCAAACACACGGTGAGTAATCATCTGAAGATGATCAAGAGTAAGTTTAATATCAGCAGGCCATTACAGCTGGTATATCTATTTAAACTTATCTCAGGTATTTATTCATCAAGCAATAAACTCATTTATGTTTAATTAAAGCAAGGTTTATTAAGATATGAGTGAAGCGATAAAAAGTATATTGCACAACCCGATTTGCCTTTTGATTTTAGGCTTAGGTGGTTTTTGGTTGCTTGTGCAGGCAATTCAAAAAATTTACAAAAAATTTATTCAAAACTCGGTTAAGTTAAAGAAGCTTTGGCTTAGCCTAAAAAGCGTGTTTACCTCAAATAATGGTATTAAAAGTTTTAAGCTATTTAAGCAGGATTTGCCATTTGCTTTAAGAAGAAAAATGAAGCTTTGCCAGTATTATTTGCATATTAATTTGGCAGAGAAAGGTAGTGTGGTAAAGCACACACAGTTTGAGCATTTTCGTCGTCAATTTTATTTGAAATATAAACCAGATGGTTTGGATAATTATTTTATTGATAATAAGTCATTTATCTATGAAATTGGGCAAGCGCGTCTTGATGAGGATGATAAATTAGAAGTGCTTTTATTAAAGCGCCTATGGAAGAAGATCTTTCGTGGGCAGATTCCTACGATTGTTATTAGTCTTGATGTTGATAAGCTTTTGCAGCAAAGCAATGATGATTTGCAGAATCTAGCACAACTTATCCGCGCAAAAATTGATGTCATGCAAAAGATTAAAAAACGTCGTCTACCGGTTTGTATACAGTTATCACACACAAAGATGAATGAAGAGTTTAGCGCTCTATCGATGGAGCTTCAAAATATATGTATGCATCAGCCAAATGAAGATGGGTAGCTACTAGAGGTATTTGCCGATAAACTGATGGCACTAAAAAGTCGATTGATTAATGTTGAAGATAGTCATATCTTCATGAATCAGCTATTGATATTGGATGGGATCAGGCAATCTTTGGAGGCAATGCATATTATTGTTGATACATTGCACTATGAGAATCAAGTGACATTAACACCAAAAATTCAGGCACTATTTTTGGCGCAAGCAGCGCAAAGCACGCCAAATATATTGACCTTAACGTATAAGAAGATACGACAGCCTATTTCATTATTTCGATTATCAGTGAGTACATTAAATGCTAGACTCATTGGCTTTATGATATTTTACGCATCCAAATTACAAAGCAGACAAGTGGCTTTTGATCATACGGCAAATACGGTTGCGAATTTAGTGCAAAATAAGCAAATTTCATTAAATGATTTTGCTGACAAGATGCAAAAAATCACGCTGGATTATCAACAAGATATTGCCAGTACACCGATTGCTGATATTTATCCGCAATTTATTTTAATGCATGGAATCAAGCAGAAAATTGCTAATAGCATATATCAAAGCAATATAAAGCCATTGATTGAGCAATCAACGAGCGATGTTCAATTAGCTGCATTGCTATTGATTACACATGCAACCAAGCAGAATGAGCGTGATTTTATTCTGCATTATGCCAATGTTTTCTCAAGTTTAAGTCAGCTACCAGAAAAAACGATTTGTTTATATATTAAATATAACGATAAAGTTCCTACAGATGAATTTACAGGACAATCAATCGATGCGATTCCGTTGGATGATAGTGACAGTTATCAATCTGTTATGGTGGCAATCAATATTATGTTGCAGGATAGTGCGATTAAAATATCGGATATCAAACATTTTTATCGGACGATTTATGATCGTTTTGCATCTAAAATCATTCTTAAATCAGCGCTATATCAATTTCTACCTGCGATGCAGTCATATTTGTCACACAATGAACTAACGTTTTTGCAGCAATTTATTGATAGATTGGGTTCACAGGAGCAAGAGGAAGCACAAAATGCAACTTATCTAAGCTTGATTAAGCTATTAGCCAATGAGCCTGATTTTGCAGTGGCTAAGGCGCGTGATTTTTCAGATTTGTTAAATGCGATAAGCACAACTATTGTAGAAGGGCAAAGCACTAATTTACCTAAGGCATATGGTAGTGATCAATTTAGTTATGGCAATTGGCAGCAGATGATTGTGCGTGCAAAAATTAATACGCTTATTGATGAGTATACACATCACTCAGGTAATTTGTTTTTGTCTCAACATACTGACCCCAACCAAGGATCAACGTTATTGTCAGCAAATAATCAGGTTGCTTCGAGTTTCACGGATAATTATATACAAAATGTCGTTATTCCAGATATCGAAGCCTACAAGCATCTAGTTGCTAAATTAAGCAAAGAGCATATTGATACCACACAGTTGCAGAAAGTCTTTAATCAATCGATTGATCAGTATACGCAGCGCTATATTGAAGCCTATAACCAATTGATCACTCACTTTGACTACAATATAACGAGTGTTGCTGCATTAAAAGTTGCGTTATATAACATGAAGCAACCAAGCTCACCATTGTTGGCATTAATTACACAAATCAATAGCAATACAAACTTTGATAAAAGTATGCTGAAATATGACTTTATAAAGCAAATTAGTCAAAGTTTTGCAAGCTATCATCAGCTACAGAATTTTGATAGTTTATTACTGGGGATAAGCACCAGCAAACAAAACAGTAATGCGGGATTAAGTGGCTATATTAATATTATCTCAACACTGCGTAATCAACTGTTATATCAAGATCCAGATAGTCATTTAGTCAATAGTGATGGAATGTCTGCCTTAGCAAATCAAGCATTAGCGATTTATTTAGACTCATCAAGCTCTTATATGCGTTTGACAAACAATGAGCTTGATAAAATCCACATGCCTATAGCGCAGCGTAAGCCCTTTGTTCAGATCTTTTCAGTGGTATATACGTTAGGAATGCAGCAAGTAGTTAATTATTTTGACACAGTTTGGAATGAGAAGTTGTCGAGTATGGTTGATACGATTGAAAATAGCTTTCCAATGCGCCTAACGGCGTCACAAACGATGTCCCCCAAAGTATTAACTAGCCTATTGTCGCCAAAAGATGGGCAATTTTGGGGTTTGTTTAAGCAAAAATTTGCACAAGTGTTTGTGAATAAAAATGGCATCTGGCAGATGAGAAAAGTGCCTTATGCAGGCGCCTTGAATTTGGCGAGTATTCTTAAAGATGTGCAGCAAATGCAATATATCAGCAATGCACTTTGGCATAGTAACGGCAAGCCAAAGCCGCTACAAATTATGCTTCAAGCAGAACCATTTTACCAAAAGAAATTAGCAACCAACTATATCAAGATGACGTATCTTTCAATAAACAATAATTCTGTTGTTGGCATAGATGCAAAACCGTTGCAACAAGCCATTGAATATGATTGGTGGAAACCTGCGGAGGTAAGCATTGGTGTGGTATTGAATAACTCGACGAATCAAACAATCAGCAATAACGGTAACTGGGCGTTGTACCAATTGGTGAATCAATCGGTTACGGGTAATAATGGCTTGATGACTTGGTATATTCCAGTGAATGGGCATAAAGTACCAGTAGCATTTAGCGCGCAAAATATGATTTTTCCATTATCATAAGGTAAGACAGATTATGGCGTGTGTGTTATCAAATAAAACCTTACATAGTTTGCAGCAGCATGCAACAAAGTTTAGTTTAAGCTATTTGCTAGAGCAGCTGTTTATGCTCGGTTTTGATATTCAAAATATTGAATTTGAAAGTGTTGAAAGTAGTGCTTTTCATATACACACGATTGCTTACTTACATTATGTTGACGCTAAAATAATTATTGGTGTGAACTTAGGATGGCTTGCAGCGCAGTCTAAGCTTAAAGATATAGGCTTTTCAGAGGACTTTTTGCGAAGTAAAACATTTGCGCAATATGCTAACCAATGGTTGAAACATATATTGATGTTATTGCATTTGGACTTAATGATAGAGTCAAAGGATGCGTTTAATGCCATTACTGAAAATAATACTTTGGCATTAAACTCCTATGCTGAGCTTCATTACCAGATAGCGAGCCTTTTCCCTGAATATTATTTTGATCTTAAGGTTAATCATGCGAATTCTTTAGTAAGACCAAAACAGATGATTTTAGGGAAAGCTACATTATCTGACGAGCATGGGCAGATAGGTCATGTAATTTTTGAAGCAAAAAACAAAATTCAAATCACCTTAAATATTGAGGAAGGTTTAAGTGAGTATGAGATCACGCGTGTTACCCAGCTTTTGCAGGCAAAATGGTGCGCGCACTATAGTAGTTTTTGGCATGGCTATCTTTTGCAATTACATATGAGATTATTGACAAATCAAGAGAGCACCTATTTATCAAATAGCTTGACGATTACGACAAAACTAAATGCAAGACAGCAGTTGCTCTTTGAGCAAGAACTATAAATCCGGAGATAATAACAAATGAGAAAAATACTACATAAAAGTAAATTATTGATTGTTGCATTTGCTGTGTTGTCATTAGGTGGTTGTGCAATGTTTAGCACTTCACCGACGTTAACACTTAAAATGCATCTAGATAATAATAGTAACAATAGTCAAATTTTGACCGTGTTAGCAGCACCCATGTCTGAGCAAAGCTTTATCAATACAGATTATGAGAAGGCATTAAGTTTGGTGGGCAAATCAAGCTCACATACCGTAACGCTCACACCGGATAACTTTGCTGATGGTGATTATCTGTATAAGGTGCCAGTAAATAAGCATCAAGGCATGGGTGTTTTTGTGTTCTATACCAATGTGGTGAGCAATACGCAGTGGAAACAATATATTCCTGAAGCTTATGGCAAGAAGTATGAAGTGACAATAGGTAAAGATAGTCTATCGAATTTTAGCGCTTAGGAGGCAAAGAAGATGCAACAGGATTTTTTGATTTGGAAAGATATTAGTCAGTTGATTTTGAAATCAGAGTCATATGGCAAGGAGATTGATAATCTAGCAAATGTTGATATTGAAGAAACAATTGAGACAAGAGCCTTTTTTCGTAATGCATTACATCAGATAGCGCAAAAAGTAGAGTGTCTACACAATGCAAAAATTGCTAAATATACAAGTTTTGGCATAGCAGTGTGGCTAGATGAGATACTTGCGGGGATCTATGAATATGCAGCACATCCTTGGCCTAGTTTGCAAAAGGAGCTTTTTGAAACGACTGAAGGTGGGGTGAAGTTTTATGAGTATGTCGATGATGTATTAGCAAACCCATTTTATCCTAAGTTTATCTATGAGTTGTATTACTGCATGCTAACAGGTGGGTTTAAAGGCAAATATCCCGTGGAATCGGAGCGTTATGCAATTGCTAATTATATTAATAAGCTTAAGGAAATGTTGCAGCTTGAGAATGAGCAGCCATTATTAGAAAGTAATGATTTATCAACACCTTTGGTAACAAAAAGCAGATATTTACGTGTGGCTAATAAAGTCAAGCAATGCTTTTAGGCAGCACTTAGGCTTGATCTTAGGTGGATGTGTTGCTTTAACGTATTTGTTATGCGGTGTGTTAGTCTATTTCTAATCTAAGGAGCCTCTATGCAAGATGTATTAGCACAGAAATTTATCCAACTTCAGTCTATATTGGAAAGTGATGTCAAAGATCTTAAAAGAGATGTTTTGCAGTATATCTATAATGCACGTCGTAGGTCGTTTAATACAAGAATTCCATATTTACAAAGTGCTATTCCATATAAACTGTTTACTGAGATTAAGCTCAAACCGTCACAAGTAAATGCCGTGGATTTATTGTTGAGTGATCGCATTGAAGCATTAACCAAAGATGGTCAAAAATGCACACTGCACCCGATGTTTAATACACAAATCTTGCCTTGTGAAATCACAAATCGCAGAAGTGATAGTGATAAGATATATTTGAGTCTAAATAACCTGGCTGGCTTTTTTTATCTTGATCAAGACTATATTGATATTTGGTGTTTTGATGAGAATGAAATACTTGCTAGTAATTACTTTGATTTATTTAAAGAGGCTGATTTTTCGCTAGAATTTACATTGCAAAGTGAGAAAAAAACCAAAAGGGCAGTCGTTGAGAAGCTTCATTATGCCTTAATGGCACTACCTTAAGCACTGCCAATGTATAAAAATGCACTTTGAAGCATGAATTTCTTGAAGTCAGTAACCACATAGGTTTATATATTTTTGCCTCAAAACTCAAAACCCAAATGGAAACTGAC
>NZ_JACYVZ010000023.1 GCF_014857925.1 Cysteiniphilum marinum
ATAAAAGATTATGCTGATATGCAAGAAGCCAAACGCTCATTAAAACGATACTTTGAGTTTTACAATTATGAAAGACATCATCAAGGTCTTGCGTATAAAAAACCAGCGGAGGTTTATTTCAACACTAGCTATAAAAACACTGATGCCGACGCATTTAAAGAGAAACTATTATCCGGCTTAAAACCAAACAAAAACATTTGTTTGAAGCCTATAGTTGATGAGTTGAATTTGCAGTAGAAAAATATCCCATTTTTATTGCAAAGTGGTCTAGACAATGGGGAGTACTTTAATTCGATTTAAGCGTCTAATGTAGTCACCAAATTTTCCTCTTAAGGCTGATTGTATTGCCACGTGTGAAATACCATAGCACATACCACCTTCATTAATTTGATATCCATTTGCTTTCATTAATTCTAAAATAGTCATTAATCACCCCATTATTAAATCATATAACTGTCTAATTTTTAACAATTTAATATTTCTATTCGTATCCATTATTATTCCTCATTGTCGATAATTTATGCACGCATGATAGTCTGCCCTAAAGTTGACAATGTAATAATAATTGGCTCGTAAAGCGGACAATATGATGAGTTTTTTGGTTTGAAAGCAATAAGTGAGCAATTTGTAAAACTAACTCACATCATGGAATGAGCTATTGATGACAAATACTTAGATGTAATAGGCGCTATATTTTGTAGGTAAAGTAGCCTTTGAGGATAACAGTGGAGCGGTGACTCAATTAGGGTTGTGGTTAACCAGAGGATACGTGAGGATGTATCTGGAAACTTCCAATTCTTATTCTTTAGGATATTCTGACTACCTAAATCATTGTGGGTTATCTAATCGGGGGGAGTCTGGTGCAGCATCTTATCGGGTGGAGAATGATCTTTTTCGTTCTAAAAGTAAAATGCTCATCATTGCAGTATCTTATGCGTAATAGTTGCTGTGGGGGCGATGCGATTACATAAGGTTTTCTGCAAATTAGCTATAGGACTAAGTGTCCGTAATTTGACTTATATATTTACGGTGATATGAAAAGGTTGGTAATGGCATCAAGCGCTGATAAATCAAAGCGCTTGTATGTTTAAAAGCAGATTGATAAATAATTTAAGTTGTAAATTAACAGAATATAAAGGGTGTTTTTATGAAAAAAGTTATATATATTATTTTAAGCGCATCTTTGTTAAGCGCTTGTGGCGGAGATGGAGTCGATGGAGAAAGGTCGTCTTCTGATTCTTCTCCTACCCCAACAAGTGTACTACCAACAACGTTACCATCACCAACAACGGTGCCATCACCAACAACGGTACGATCACCAACAACGGTACCATCATCAACAACGGTACCATCACCAACAACGGTAGCATCAACAACTATATCACCGGTGCCTAGCCCGCCATCATCTGTTCTAGCGCAAGCAAATCAGATCGTTACGCGAAATTACAATCCTGATCGATATATTGTGGATGTTGATGGATTTCGAGAAATTGAGTATGAATTTGAGATTATCCCAGATATCGTTGGAGGTGATCTTAGCGACTATCGCTTTGCTAATCAGATAGTTTCAACAGAGAATGCGTTGCATGTTGTAGCCACGCGACAAAATGGCAATCATCATTTTGTCACTGTAGCTTATGTTCCACAGATTAATGGACGTCAACAATATGATGCTACGCTAACGGTAACGGCTACCAATCCGATAACAGGACATGCAGTTAATACGACTGTCAATGTAACTGCACAAGATCCGTTTAATATTCAACTTATGCAGCATAGTAGGGCAAATGATCTAGCGCAGCTTTTTGACATGACCTTAATGGGTGGGATTGTTGGAGCTAATTTGCTGTCATTTAACAAAAGTTGGTTATATCGATCTGTAAATATTACTGAGCCTGGTCAACAGACTTGGATTGATAGATTTGGTGCTCAATATACCTTCCCATTCAATGTGCCGTTGATTCAGACCTACAATCCTGCTCAGTCATTATTCTTTAATCCAATCGCGATAAAAACAGAGGCGCAAAATGGTCATGTTATGTATTTTGTTGTGCAATATAAGCCGACAGATGCACAATTAATAGAAGAGTTAGGGGGGAGTGTAACTGAGCAGCAGTTTAATACCGCAATAAAATATCATAGCTTGTTTTCAGATGGGAGAGTTGGGCATCAAGCACTTAATTTAAATGCAACATTAACAATAGACGGTCAATCTTCATCTCATATTGCCGTTAATCCGCATGACGGAGTTTGGTCACCAGCAACGAACTTAACTGTATTAAAAAAGAAATTGTTTAATAATGACAGTAGTGTAACCGTATCGTCTTTGAGTAATATTTCAAATCACCCAGGGCAAGTGATTCATGCGGTGCATGTTTTATTGAATGATGAAGATTTTTCAGCAATTGAACATATGATGGGTCTTAATGGCGTCAATATTTCTCAGCAGTTCTACAGCAGGAGTCTACATACTTTACCTGAAGCATTACAAGAGGGAGTTAACCGTTATAGACAATTATTCCAAGATTATGAAATAGTAGCATCAGAAGACGTGCGACCAGCAGTGTCAACAGAGTCAGAGATTTCTCAGGGGGAGTCATCAGAAGTAGGCTTGCCAGAACCCTCAGTTGTAGTGGCATCAACTGAGGTCACTCAAGGCATGTTAGATGCTGTCGATACTAATTTTGCTGGAACAATTTATATGGGCTTTGATGATACAGATAAGGGGCTATTATTTAACTATGCCCGTGCGGTCGGAGTTACTCTATCTTCAACTACATTTAATAGTTTAACGGAAGATGATTATAAAAATGCATTCGCGCATCTGTGGCATCAGACACCACAAGCCATAAAAGATACACTAGCAGGTAATAGCTTTCCTGCTTCAGCAAGCGTATCTCTAATGCATGGACATTATGAGCTTGAAGCTAATAAGACACATGATCAAAATGCGCTTAGGGCAAATCAAACAAATTTAATGCATGGGCTAGATAATCACAATAATAGTACTCATCAATATCCTGTCTATCAATACAATACTAGTCAACAAAACAACTATGAAACGATTGTGGCTAACTATGATGCTAGTCATGGAGTCGTTAATGGTATTTTATATCAAAATTTATTTTCTCGGGATATTTATCAGGCACTAAATGCGATAACATTACCAACTGTCGCTGATGATGAATTCTCCAATCAGATATCTCGATGGATGAGGTATATAGCCCCCACTACAAGAATGTCGTCAATGAGTCAATCTCTGGGATTAAGTTCTACTGCTGATGATAATCCTACTGGCAGCATTAGCCTGACACAAAGTCTTAAGGAAAAGTATTATTTAGTTTCACAGCGTGTTCCTGATGCAATTATTGCGCATCAACAACCATCGGATGAGGAAAAAAAGGCATTATTTATAGCTAATTATAATGACTTATTTGCTGACGGCTCAGATTTTGAATCAATACGTTCTCGTTCACTGACTTTGGAAAGCTTAAGTGATATTGTCTCATTTATAAATGATAACAATTCGCTTAACACAGAAATACAAAGATTATGGTCTGAAAGTGTAAGAAGTTTATGGGTGGGACAGGCCTATAATTGCTTGGATGGCTGCAATGATGGAAAGCACCAAAAACTCAATCAGGTCATTGCAAGCATTCCTGCTGATGTGTTAGGGGATATTGTTGCAGATCTTTATTTGCCACGACTAAGCATACTGCCAAAAATCGCACATCTTCTGTCGCAATTCAAAGCGGATTTGTTAGAAAGTAAATTATTGCAAATTATTCCTGATACTGGAGACGAAGCAAATTTATACAAGCGCATTCAGGCTAAGATTGAGCTTGGAAAAATTACTAGTAATCCGACTCAAATTCCAATTGTAGATTATCCTTTGATGCTGCCAGGTAATCAATTGGATTCGATCAATATTTTGAACCAAATGCTTGAACATCCTAATCTTCGTGATGAGTTGATTAGTTATATTTATGCGCACTTTGAGGGAACTCCTGGTTTGGTGAATAGTACGATAGTAATCACAAAAGATGATCTTTTGCCTTTTAAATATTCATCTCAGGCAATTGCAGACTATGCAAATATAACTATGATGATAAACTATAATGATGCAGTTTATCTTAAAGACGTTTCAGGTATGCCACGTTTTAATGCTCATGAGGCATATAAGCGTAAGATGGCTGAAAATCTTTTACAGGTCTTAGCTATTATCAGGTAAATAATGAATCAGGAAAAAATTGAGCCTTAATTATCATCTCATTGTTCAGTTTAAATCGCACAACATCTCGCATAAGGGTGGATGTGCTTATTATACGAATCCGCCATGTACTTTACAACAATCCGCTGTAAAGCAAATGCTTGACATAATCATCCATCTGTGACACTTTGACGACTAACTCATATTTGTTTTTACAGTTGAGTTTATTAGATAAGTTGGCGATTATTTTCTCAATGGTTCTTGGTGAGCGATTTAGCTTAAGCGAAATTTCTTTTGCATTATATGTGCCGCTGTATATTTCTTTAAAACATTCTGTTTCAGACTTAGATAATGATATTCCATTTGATGGTAATGTTAATATCTCAGTATCAAGCTCAATCGAGTCAATTGCTTCACTCACTCGATAGTCCTCCCATAGTGATTTATATTTACAAAACCTATCTTGAATCTCACGGATAATTTCATTGAAATAATCATTATAAAGAGATGGTGCACATAGGACCTTACGATTTTCTGTAGAGAAAAAGAGTTTTGAAATACTATGGTCCTTATTGAGCTTAGTATGCATGCATGCTCCCATGTTATTATCCTCTAACAACTGTAAAAGACTCCACTTTGATGTTGGGTCTTTAATGAAGGCTAGTGTATCTTGATAAATGATGTTTTGTGGGAGCAATAACTGATTCTTATAAGATAAAAAAGGTGCCTTTTGAGGTGAGTTATGTGACCATGCATCAAGCAATTGATGTGCTATCACAGGGATAATAAAAGCTTCGCCTGATCGCAGTGTATGTGTATACATTAGCATAGATAGTTGTAGCTTCTTGGCTATTGACTGATTCTTGAGGGTGAGAGAAAAATTGTTTTCAAATTGCTTAGAGCATATTTCACGAATGCTGGGCATCTTATTTTCTAATCTGAGATGATTTCAGTATTTGTAGTTTATATCTCAAACTAAACCCGCCTATTTCATAAATGTTTCACGGATGAAATAATTGCATGTCTACGCATATATGGGATTTAAAAAGGTTAGTTTGATCGAAGCGCTGTTATGCGGTTGATGTTGTGGTGATGTGCTAAATAGACTGTGCAGAAATCAAGATACTTTTGGAATAAATAGTGCTTCCTTTAAAAAAGATATATTTATTTGCTATAGGCTTTCTACTTCTTAATTTCTGTCACGCAGGTCAGGATAGTAAAGTCAATACGATGGTCAATGCGATGTTCCCATTAACAGCAAAAGATATTCAAGAAGCTAAACCTGAAATTAGTGCTCGACAGCAGGCCGCTGCCGTTATGCCGTCTATGTCAAGTGTTGAAGGTGTGCAAAGAGTCGTTATGGCTAATACTGCTTTGGGTGAAAAAGGATCGCCTCCTAATGTGCGTTTGGGCGTAGGGGTTGTCAGCTCGGTCGTATTTACAGATGCTAAGGGTAAAGTATGGCCAATTAGCAGCTATGTAATTGGTGATGATGGCAATTTCAATGTTAATTGGGACAAAAAAAGCGGCATTTTAATGATGCAATCAAAAAAGCCTTATGCCAATACTAATATGTCGGTGATGTTACAAGGAAGAGCTACGCCAATTACTTTAATGGTGCAATCAACCCAAAAAGAGTGGGATTACGAGCTTTATGTACGTGTGGCGGGCAATACTCAAGACAATGAATTGTCATCTTTTTCAGAGCAGCCATCATATATGTTGAGTCTACTTTCAGGTATTTCGCCGCAAGGCGCTAAAAAGCTTAAAACGTCAGACGTAAGTGGAAGAAGTCAATTTTGGCGTTATCAAGATCACTATTTGATCTTGACCTCCGGTACACTTATTTCGCCACGTTATATTAGACACATCGAAGACAAGAGCTCAGGTGTAGTCAATGTCTATGAAATTAATGTTCTACCACAAGTGTTGATTTCAGATGATGACGGTTTGCATAAAATAAACATTGAGGATCAATAGTTATGTTGCGTTTTTTAAAAAACCATCCAAGACTAAGAGTATTGCTGATTATTATCACGGTATTCGTGATTTCAATTATTATGCTGATCTCATGCGGTAAATCACGCCAGACTTATTTAACGTCAAGCATACATCTCAATAAAGAAGAAGATTATCAAGTAAGTGGCGTTGAGGATGTCGCTAGAAAAAAACTTATTGAGCATCATAAAGAAACGCATTATAAAAATGCGACTGAAAATCATGCAAGTTATATTGAGGGTGTTTTTTCAGGAGGGAAGCGGCAAGCAGGCAGACAAGAGAATAAACCGGAGCCTATTGATAATGATGGCAGGATGGAGCCTGTGGAATTTTACAAGCAGAAAGCGCGTGAAAAAAAATCTCTAAAGGGTGGAGATGTTCAAGACTCAGTTTATGGTAATAGCATGACAAAAGCTCAACTTGAATCGCAGCAGAAAAATTTTGAAATGATTCTTAAATCTTGGAATAAAAGACCTATGATGAGTAAAAACAATGCAGTTGTTGAGCGCAATCAAAGTGAACTTACTAATGGCTTATCAGCACTTGATAAGCTTAAAAAAAGGCTATTTAAAGCCGGTGATATTCAAATTGCTGTTATTGATACAGCTGTAAATAGTGATCAGGAAGGAACACCTGTTTTAGCAAGAATTGTGGTAGGTCCTTATAAAGGGGCTAAATTACTAGGTGGTTTTGTGCGCAAAGAAGATAAGCTGGTGATTCAATTTAATACTCTATCGATTGCAAACCGCCCAACAAGTATTGAAATTAATGCATATGCTATAGATCAATCTACGGCACAAACAGCACTTGCTAGCGATGTAGATCATCATTATTTATTGCGCTATGGCAGTTTATTTGCCGCTTCCTTTTTGGATGGTTTTGGTAATTACTTTACCAATTCACAGATGAATAATCAGCGAATGTGTTATTGGGATAGCACAAGTAATAAAACAGTATGTATTGGTAATGAAGCAGATTTAACAGCAAAAAATGCGGCATATGCGGGCGTCGGTAAAATTGGATCAGCCCTGAGCAAATCGGTTGCGAAGGAATTTGATCGTCCACCAACGGTAACAATAGATCAAGGTTCTGCTATAGGTGTATTGTTTATGCGTGATGTGAGTGAGTAATTTCAATTAATAAATAAAAGCTAGGATATTGTTTATGAGTAATTTTGATTTTGATGATAAACCTGAGAGTAAAGGTCATGGAGAAAACCCTCCTGGTCAGCCGTTGTCTGACCAGGAGGAGCTGCTTATTCAAGAAGGGAAAAAGCGATTGGCATTTAAATTTGAAAAAATTTACTTAGCGTATGTCGTTATTGCCATTGCGTTTATGATTGGTGCTTACATTATTCTAAGCACACTATTTTTTAATGATAATAAGCGCAATGAACAAAAAACAGCAATAAGACAACATCAAACGCTTAATGCTGACTTTGTTGAAGTGAAACCAAAAACGGCAGGCAATAGCTTTGACCGGGAGAAGGTCAATCATCTAATGGCAGGTGAATCAATCAATTTAAATAAGCTATCTGATAATACAAAATTAATGACTGACAAAGTTGATGATTTTCAGCAAAAGATGACGAAAGAGTTACAGTCATATGAGCAAAGAAGTATTGACTTAGCGAAGCACATTAAAGTAATTGAAGCCAAGCAAAATGAGGTGCTTAAGTTAGTCAGTGGTTTTGAATCGATATTAATTAAGTTGAGTAAGGACAAAAAAAGTGATGAGTTATTTCCACTCATCCATTCACTTGAGCAACAGTTACAGTATATGAATGCTAAAGAGCATAATTTGGCAGAGAAGCTCCAATTAACAGCAGTTGTTGATGGTATCGCATGGTTTGAGGATAAACAAGGGCACTCACTGTCAGTCAAGCAAGGGCAAACACTTGATGGTTATGGCAAAATTATCAAAATTGATGCTTCAAGTGCTCAGGTATATACCTCTTCAGGGTTTGTTTTTAAATAGTTTCTTGAAATTTGATGTAGGTTAAGATGATCAATATGCTATATAGCGCAATCGAAAAATGTTTTGCGTGGGTTAATTATTATGGTAAAAAAGAGAGCGCAAGCTATTGTGAACTTGAAAGTGCTGATGATGAGTTCACATTGATCGCCAAAGATGGAAGTTTGTTATCAATCCTTGAATTTGATGGTGTGAACCATTTGGTCGGACATGATGAGTATAGCTATTTATCTGAGCAGTTGACGATGGTATTAGCGCCATTCTTGCAAAAACAAGGGATTACTATCAAGTGTGTTTTTCGTCATGATGTGGCGGGTGTGTATGAGTATGTAAATGATTTATTACTTGGTTCAGAAAAAACTTCTCAACGGATCAAATTGAATTTTAGTGATTTGTATGCGCATAAGAAAAGGAAATTAGAACAGACATGCGCCTTAGAAAAATGTTATCTATGTATATGGACCTCCCCTAGTGTATTGTCTAGTCAGGAGACTAAAAATGCATATAAGAAAAAAGCGCAAAAATTTAGTAGTCATATTTTAAAAGTGTCTGCCAAGACTCAGCATTTTTTACATGTCATTGATGAAGTGCGAACACAGCATCAAAGTTCAATATCTATTTTAATAGAGTCTTTTAATGCCCTTGGCTTAAGAATTGAAAAGTTAGCGCTATCAGAAGCATTGCCTGTGATCAAAAATCAAATCAGTTATCAATCCAATGCAGGAAAGTGGTGTGCTGCTTTGCCGGGTGATAAATTATATCCAATTGCAGATACAACGGATTGGTCCACTTGGTTGTGGCCAAGCTTGGCTTACCAGCTTTATAGTGATGAGGCTAAAAATAACAATATGTCTGACTGTGTGATAGGGAATCATCGTTATGCATCGGTCACGATCAGTCTGTTTCCCCAAGTAGTACAATCATTTGATAAACTTTTTCTGCAATTGAAAGAATATGATATGCCTTGGCAAGCCTGCTTTTGTTTAATGGCAAATGGCGTCAAAATTACCCAAGCAAAATCTTTATTAGCAAGGTTTCTGACATTTACTTCGCATGAAAATCGATTAATTTGTAATGCGCATGAACTGCTTAAAAATATCAGTGAGAATACGGATATTCCGATTCTTAAGTTTTCTATCAATTTCATTACATGGTCTCATAAAGATGATACCATTGGGTTTCAGCGACAGAAATCTGCACTTACTAAAGCAGTTCAAAGTTGGGGGGGCGCGCAAACCACTTCAAACTTTGGTGATCCTTTTAATATTCTGCAATCAAGCTTGGTGGGTGTTAATAAACGTTCATTACCTTGCGCTGTTGCTGCACCGTTGAGTGATGCGGTAAAGCTGATGCCTTTTTTTCAGCCAGCAACTTCCTGGCAAACAGGGGCTACGCTTTTTTGTACATCAAATGGTAAATTATGGCCATATCAAAGCGGGTCATCACAGCAAATTAGCTGGATTGAGTTAATTTATGCCAGATCAGGTGCTGGGAAATCAGTACTGTTAAATGCCTTAAATTTATCGGCATGTGTAAAGTCTGGGCTAGAGGAATTGCCTTACTTGGTGGTATTTGATATTGGACCGTCATCCAAGGGGTTAATTGATTATGTTCAGGAAGCCAGTGGCGACAAAGACGTTGCTGAGCATCATTACTTCACTTTTTCACACAAGGATGCGATTAATCCTTTTGACACTTATCTAGGTGCTCGAATACCTTCTCAGTCGCATAGAAACTATTTGGTGAATTTATTATCTGTTTTATTGCTTGAAGATATGAGTAAGTCTTTGCCAGAGGGTTTTGATGCTTTATTGAAAATGGTGATAGAGGAAACTTATATTCAGCATGATGATCAGCATCAGCCCAAAAGCTATCAAAGAGGCTTAGTGCCTGAGGTTGACAAGTTGGTAGAGAATCATGAATTGATATCTTGGTGGCAGGTTGTGGATTATTTATTTGATCAGGGGCATATAGACTTAGCTAAGGTAGCTCAACGTTATGCAATGCCTATTTTATCCGACTTAATTACTGCGGTTAACCATGTGAGTATTGCTGATTTATATCGGGATATTAGCTTAGCAAATGGCGAGAATTATATTCAGTATTTTTGTCGAAATATCACTTCAATGATCAAAAGTTTCCCATCATTAAACATGGTTAGCAACCTTGAGGTTAAGGCTAAGGTTGCCGCTTTTGATTTATCAGCTGTAATGTCAGGTGTATTGGCGACAGAAGTTAGAACATCAGTGGTTGCTTATATGCTGGTACGTCACGTGACAGCAAGCTATTTTTATCTCAATGCTGCAGATTTAGAAAGCATAGCCCAGATTTATCAATCATATCATCAATCTCAGATCAAAAATATTTTAACGATACCAAAGCGAGTTGTGTTCGATGAATTTCATCGTATGCAGGGGTGTGAGCCGATTATGCGACAAGTTCTAACCGATATGCGTGAAGGAAGAAAACATAGTATTCAGATTACGCTAGCATCACAATCTTTAAGTGATTTCAATCCTGTGATGTTAGAGTTTGCAACATCTGTTTTTATCTTAAGTGGAGGCAACCAGTCCTCCATAGAAAAAACCAAATCACATTTTGGCTTGAATGATACAGAGACATCAGCACTTAAAACATCTGTACATGGTCCTTCCTCCAGAGGAATGAATTTTATTGGTCAATTTCACACAAAAAATGGTGTGAACACACAGTTGCTTAATTTGACATTAAGTGCTTATGAAATCTGGGTATTTACAACAACGTCCGAAGACTGTTATCTCAAACAACGTTTGATTGAGTGTATTGGTGTTTCTAGTACGCTATCTATTCTTGCTGCACATTTTCCAACAGGAAGCGCCAAGCCTTACTTAGAGTCTCAGACAAATATCTATAAAGATCAAAGTGCTAAAGCAATTACCGAAAAGCTAGTAAATGAGATGGTTGAGAACTTCTATAAAGACGGCTATCAAAATGACAAGGAAATATAATGACGATAGAAAAACAGCAAAGTGATCTTCAGCGTCAAGTGATTAGTTATTGGCATGGCTTTGGTAGTCAATATATCAGTGATCTATTGATCGGGTTCGATGTCAAAGAGACGTTACAAGCAACTTGCCTGATTGATGATAAAACATGGCGTAGCTTAGAAAGTTTTTATGAGATGATGCTCGATTTAGACTCAGGGTCTATTAGTGCACAGGATATGGGGTATTTGGCAGGTATCTTCGAGCAACTACCCACAGCAGTTATGATGTATTTTATGCAAAATATTTATCAAAAAAACAAGCCGCTATTTCAAGCAATTTATCAGGATATCTATTCAGACAAAAAATTTACTGAGTTATATGCGCGATGTTTAAGCTTTGAAAAGTTAATTATTTTATTGCGTGCGTTTGATGGAACGCGGATGGAATTATTTGAAAAAGTTGTCAAAGCGTTATCCGAGGGGTATCAATGAAAAACAATACACTAAAAATTATTGCTGAAAGAGCAGATTTTTACAAAAAAAACTTCAGATTGATGATTAATACATTATTAGTCAGTGGATTAATGAATTTCTTACTGGTTGGATATATTATCTATGACTTTACAACACATACTACGTATTTTTTAGCTGTTGATGATAAGGCATCTGTTAAGTCTTTAAAAATGACCTCAACACCTGAAGTTACCCGAGATATGGTGATCAATTGGGTGAGTTTAAATGTGACGAAGTTATTTCAGTTGGACTTTCTCAACTATAAAAATCAGCTTTTTGAGCTTAAAGGATTATTCACGTCAAGTGCATGGCATGAGTTTAACAGAGTTACGCTAAAGGAAATTGAATTATTATCTGCAAACAAATATGTCTCAAGGGCATCTTTAATCGCAACGCCTGTAATAAATGCTAAGGGGCATATCAATGGTGTCAAAAGTTGGAAAGTAACCGTGCCTATGATGATTACTTATTCTGCTGATAGTGGTTTGCTCAGTAAAAAAATTATATTAACCCTAACTATACAGCAAAACTTAGATGCAAATAGCATCAATAGTACAGCGTTATCTATTGTGCAAATTGTTCAAAAAGACGATAAGTAATGATAAGGGAGCATTAAAATGATACTAAGCAAAAAAAAATCCAATCAAGTCTCAAAGGCTAAAAAGGTACGCTTTAGGCGCACAAAGAAAATGTTTTTAGCAGAGAGCTTTAAAAAGCAGCATGTATATCTTACAAGTATGCTCAAGAAAGTTTTCATGATTAAAAAGCCAAAATCAAACATGTCATATGAGGATTTACCAACTATTGGCGTTGATCATAAAAAACAAGTTAAACTAATTAAGCGTTTTACTTTGCTGTACAGAGTGTGCATGGCATTAGCAATTATCGATTATTTCTATGCGTTGTACTTACTTATTTATGCAGATGGCGTGCTCGTATCATTTGTTTGTTTTTCGCTATTATTACTGATTTTAGCCAATGCTTTTAAATATCATTTTTGGCGCTACCAATTGTTGCGCAAAAAACTCGGCTGCTCATTTAAGGAGTGGGCACTTGATCTTGTGTCTAAAAGGAGCAGTTGCTGATGAGTGCTAGTGTAGAGAGCACGTATACTGCTTGGAAAGTTATTCAGGAGTTATTTGGTTTTAGTCAACCAAATGCTGCTGCCACTTTGGTGGGAAATTATAGTGATGTTGCGATTCGAACGCTGATTTATCATTTTAACTGCGGTATCTTGATGGCAGTTATTGCAATTTATGCCTTTATCCTTGTTGTCGGTACGATTAATACCGCAAGAGATGGTACCTTCTTGGGGAAGAATTGGGATTCTTATTGGATCCCACTGCGTGTGATCTTAGGTTCTGCTGCCGCAATTCCATTAAAGTCAGGGTTTTGTATTGCTCAATACCTTATTTTTTTGTGTGTGTCACTGAGTATTAATTTTGCTAATAATGTTTGGCAAGGCACCTATGAAGGTTTGATGGAAAATCGCTCGCCGCCAGTAGCAAGTGTTGATATTGTTGATGGCATTAAGAGTAATTTAGCACTTTTCTTGTTATCTCGTTTTTCAAGTCATATTGCACAAAATTTGTTGAGCCTTGAAAAGGGGAAAGATATTGGCACTATCGACATGCAGACAAAGCTTGATCAGATTAGCATTGTGCAAGCAATTGATGCGATTGAAAAAACCAAGGCACCAATATATAAAGAGGGAAAGTATGAAGATTCATTGTTGTGGCGTATTAAAAAAACAATTGTGAACCGTGGTGATGCTGGATCACAAGTTTTTTACAGTCTAGAGCCTAATTTAAATGCCATCAACCAAATTAAACAAGGGAATTTACATTGGTCAAGTTTGGTGAAAAATGAGGGAAAGCCTGATAATAGTTTGTATCAACAATATAGTATTGCTAAGCTCATTAATAGCTATGATTTTAGAATTCCTTCAAGTGCTAGCAATGAACAGCAGCAGGAGCTCATTGATGCTATTAATGCCTATTGTGTGCCCATTGACAATAGAGATGGAAAGCAACGTTCGTGCAGTGATTTGCAAAGGGAATTTCAAAACATTTTTAATCAGCCTTTAGACTATGAACATTGGTCGGTAGATCCAGCAAACCTTTCGTTTCTAGCGTTGTTGCCATCATATATTCTTAATGCTTTGCAGAACAAGATAAAAGAAGATCAAAAAACAGGCTCAAAAACCAGCGAAGAATGGAAGAAGGAAGCTGGAGATTGGTGGAATGCCGATCAGAAATATTTGATTATCGATGATAATTTCTCAACTATTTTAAAAAATTTCTATGATAAGTTTAATGTTTTTGAACAGTTAAGTTCGCAATTTCAAACAAATAATCTCGCATTAAACAAGAAAGAAATAACCATAGAGTATTATAAAAATAAATACTCTATTGAAAAGCTATTAAAAAACTTACAAGAGGGACGGATCAATTACACAACAGTAGTAGATGGTGAGTCTTGGAGCTCTGACAGCTTAAAGACGGAGAAAGTGGATGTTTCTCATGTGAATAAAGATACTGATAGTGACAAATATATTTCAGTAGATATGTCTAAATTTAAACAACATATCATCAATGCGCTAAATATAGGTAATAATATGGATTTAGCAAATAGTAGATGTAATGCACTATATCATCTTTTGTTAGCGCCGCAAAAAAGTTCGAGCTCGAGCCAAAAATACAGTTGTGAGCAGTTGGTAAGTAAATTGGTTCCAAATTCTGTTTCTGCTGACTTTGGTAAATACTTTTTGGTGATTGATGCGGCGTTAAGCAATATAACAGCAAAGCCAAAATATAAGCTAGAGTATGCAACGGCATTATTGTATCTATTCAGAATTTTTCAGCTTGGCGGTGTCGGACTTTTTCAAGATGGTATACTTGTATCTGATTTAGCCAGTCCAGCAGAGAAGTTTTTAGATGGTATTTTCTCAAAAATGGGTATAAGTGCCAGTTCAGTAGGTGTTTTTAGTGCTTTATATAACATTGGGATGTCTGTTGACGGTAAACCAAGCCCTTTATCAACATTGCAGCAAATTCAAGCTGTGGGTAAATCAATTATCTCGTTAATGATAAATACATTGCAAGGCGTTGCAGGGAAAGCGCGTGATGCACTAAGAGATGTGATCATTGAAGTGTCGGTTTTGCAAGGTGCTACGCATGGTGTGGCTTTAGGTTTAGCAGCTGCTTCATTCTTTACGCCTGCATTAGCCGGTGTTGTTAGTTCAGTTGGAGATTTCGGCGCGCAACTTGCAACTATGGTTACAATGTCAAATTTAACGATGTCACTTATTTGGTTGCCGTTAGTATTTTTTATTTTGGTGACGCTATTTACTACGGCAGTTATCTTTGCATTGGTAATTCCGCTGACGCCTTTCTTGTTATTTTGGGCAGGGAAGGTTGCCTGGCTATTCTTACTGATAGAAGCAATAATCGCAGCGCCGATTATTGCACTAGGTGTGACGCATCCAGAAGGGCATGAAGTATATGGTAAATCTGAACCCAGTGTGCAGATATTGCTTAATTTAATTTTACGCCCAGTATTGATGGTTGTCGGTCTAATCATAGGTATTATTTTGACCTATTTACTGATCCGCTTTTCAGCGATTGGTTTTCATGGTGTTGCAACTCAGATCGCGAACTTTTATGGTGGTGCAGAAGCGGCAGGAGATAATTATGTTGCAGGGAGTTTAAATATTATGATGATGTTTATGTACGCCAACTTTATTGCGTTGGCTTTCTATAAATGTTTCTCATTGATATATATTCTGCCAGACAAAATATTGCATTGGGTTGGTGGATCGCATAATGAGCGTGCAGGTGAACAAGACCTGCAAGAAATGAAATCATCAGCAACTCAGTCAGCACAAGGTTTGGGGCAGTCGGCAACGCAAGTGTCTGAGAAGTATACTCAAGCAAAAACAGAGCAAATGCATGGTACTCAGCAGCTAGGTAGTTCAGCCAGTAAAGTGCTAGACAATAGTGCGGAATATCGGCGTGAACAGAAAAAGAATAAGCCAAAATCTTCGAGGGTGGAGATTAAATAAAAGGTGAACCAGACCCAGGCGGCAATCATATAAATCTACCCAAGTAATTTAAATAGGACTCATAATGAAAAGCAAGAATTTTTATATATCCATCAGCAACCAAAAGAGGAAAATCTGTCATATGTTGTGTAACGGCTCTAATAACTGTTGTTATCGACTAATTTGGTTTATATGTGTTTTATTTAGCTTATTTAGCACAGTGCAATTGGGGGTGGCGTCAGATTATGGCGTGTTTTATTTTAATTACACTGGCTACAATGAAGAGGTTAAAACATTGAAAGTTAGATTTATGCCATATGACTATACTCGTGTGAAATATAAGGAAGGTGATAAAGACATAGAAGTAGAGTTTGAAAAAGAAGTTGAAAGTAGCAGTTATAATGCTAGTAATGAATTTTTTGAGTTTGAACCTTACGTAAAAGCGATAAAATTAGGTGAGCTTAAACCTTCTAGTCTTGATACTAGCGTCAAAAGGAAGTGGGGTATTAATGATGGAAATACTACTTTTGGTACGGGTTTACCTGAGCGTTACTATTATATTATGAAAGGGACACTAACATTTATAGTTAATAATGACAAACAGTATAAACTTGATAATATTATTCTGCTAAAAAAAGCCGGTCCCACTAGCGCGCTCATGGGAGGGGATAGCTGCAAATATATTCCAAAAGATAAAGGTGCTATAACGAGTAATGTGATTGCTTGTGCTACAACAACAGGTGAAATGGTATATCTTAGGACTGGAAGTTCAGACATTAGAACATTGGAGGTTGATTTTAATAATAAAATGGTTCCAGGTATTAGTCTTTATAGTGTCGGTTTAGGTAGAGTCTCATTAGGCTCATGTGCGATGAAAGCAGGCTCTGCTCTAGTATTAAGATGCCCCAAAGATCAACCCTACTCTAGACATATTCTGGTGCGTTTTAGTAATATTTATCAAAGTTGCCGAATAAACATCCCAGAAGGCAGCATGATTCCAGATAGTGATAGTATCGATTGTGATGCAGGCATAGATTATGTCTATTATGATCATAAAATTGTTTTCTTATGTATTGACTCAGCAGGTAATAAGTGTCCATTAATCAAACCTGATTTGCTTAATGGCATTGACCCCTTGAGCTTTAAGTATATCTACTAGCTTCAGCCGAAAACTCATCAAAATGATGAGTTTTCGGCTGAATAATTGCATATCCTTTTTGCTGAGATATTATTATCTATAACAAAATGGCTATGGCCATATTTCTGCCCACTTTGATTGTGTAAGCGTTGGCTGAGCGTAAGTCGAAGCCTCTATGAAGTGTGGTTACTCACTTCGACTGATGCTCAGTGCATCGCTTCGACTTACGCTCAGGGTACGGTGAGCACTTGTGGCTGAATATTTAGCCTTAGCTAATAAAATAATGTGCAATTAGGAGAGTGCTAATGAATGCAAAAGCAAATGATAATACCAACCTCATAGAAGTATTAAGCAAATCAGATACTCAACAGCGAGTGAGTGAAATGTTAGACGCAATGGGAGGCAATAAAGAAAGCGATCGATATCAAAATTTATTTCATATGCAAAAAGAGATGCCTTCAATCGCTAACGAAAAGTAGCTGATTGTTGTATTAATCAATCAATTTCAAGAGGTATAGAGTAATGGATGCTAATCAGTCAAATGAGTCGACAAACATAGAGTCAATAGATGATGAGGATAAAAAAGAAAGTAATAACCAAGTTAATATTGAAAATTCTGATTTTACTCAATTTTTCAAACGCGAAGATATGGCTAAGTCACTAGCAAACGTTGTCAATCAAAAGAATCAAAAGAGCCAAGCGAATCAAAGTATTAAACTAACCTACAAAGAAGCTGTAAAAAATAAAGATAATAAAAATATCGAAAGTTATAAATATGAAGCAATAATGGGTGCTGAAAAAACGTATGATCTATTAATAACAAAAACTGATAATGGGCTAAAAATCACAGGTGAGTTTGCTGATTTATCTCCACAGGATTTTGCGATGGGAGCCCTTCAGTTAGTCCAGGTTCTTCGCAATCATCAAATCAATAAGTTAAAAGAAGATTTGAAAAATAAACTACAGAATTGTAAGAGTAATAATCAAGCAGAAGTTATTGCTGATTGGTTAAGGGGTAATGCTAAAAATTTCCCTGAGGTAAAGCTATCGATCCCTGCGATTCTTGATGGCAGCAATAAGATAGATAGACAAAAATATAAAGATATTCAAGAGGCTTATCATAACCAAGGCATAAAAGTAAAGTTTGATACCAAACTAAGTGACTTAGATGACGGGATGCGTGAAGAGCTGGAGGAGCTTAATGAATCAGGCTTATCGTCTGACAAGCTTAATGCATTTTATAACGCTGCAAATGAAGCAGCTGTAGAGAAAAAACAACAGAGCGTTGAGATGAACTAAGCAGCATAGAGGGAAACCAATGTCGGCAAAATTAATTAACCAGAGTATCAAAGTTGAAGCACAAGTAGCAGCGCTTCAAGAAAACTTTCGTCGAAAGCAGCCTTTTATCTATTATCTCAATTTAGCGCAAGCTGAAAAAGAACAAATAGCGCGTTATCAATCGGAATTAAAGCGCTTGATGGAGGAAATTAAGCGTGAGCAAATAGAGTTTAAGCAGTTAGCTTTATCGATTCGGCAGGATGAAATAACAGCAGATAAAAGAATGAGAGAACTGTTAGATGAGATCATAGCGCTTCATACTGAACTTTCTCAAACATATGAAGCATTTGATAAATATTATGATGAGATGTTAGAAGAAAAAAAGCATATGAATCTATCTGGATTAGGCACTGATGAGGGATGTGTTTTTGTACCAAATGTTTATCATATGAGCACGCAAGAAGTTGAGCATTTTGTTGATAGCGCATTAAAGCAACAGTTTTTTTTTAACGCTAACGAACAAGGAGAAAAAATGAAGCAAATTTTATGTGTAGATAGCAGTGAGCATGGTATCGCAAATGCGCTAAAAATTGGAGAGGAAATACAAAAACGTGGGCATAAGCCCTGTGATATTTTTTCACTTCAAATGATTAACAAACCTCAGCATGATAACAAGTGTGCAGATGAAACAATGTTGCATCAATTGTCCTGTTTATTTAATGATAATAAAATTTCAAGCTATCAAAGGCTTGATGAAAAGCTATTGCAGAAAGATGGTAGTGCTGTGGCTGAGATGCATAGCATTATCCAGTAGAGGTATTACTATTTCAATCGATGGTAAAGGGCGAGCTACTGATAACATTTGTATTGAGCGTTTTTGGCGTAGTGCGAAATGCGAGCGAATTTATCTTAATGAATATGGTTCTTTACCTGAACTTAGGTCTGATCTTACTGATTATATTGATTTTTATAATCACCGTAGATTTCATGAAAGTTTGGGATACAAAAAACCAATGAACGTGTACAAAGAAGGTGCTCTTGACTTTAAAAGTCAGGCGCAAAAAACATTGCAGGTTGCATGACATGTGTAGGAATAAGAATTTTTAAAAAACTGTATTGACACTTTGGGGTAGAATATCCAGCAAAGACCCTGCCGTTCAATAAACGCTAAATTAAAACGAAATAAAATGAGGAAAGAAATGACAAAAAAGATAAGATTTAAAAAGTTAGAAAAACCAATAGTCAAAAGCTCATCTGATGACAAAAGAAAAAAACCCAGGTTCGTTATCCCTCGCGAGCATGTAAATTCACATATCACTGAATTTTTTAATCTAAATCTGGAAGGTGGCTTAAACTTTACGTCCCATTTCGGAAAGAAAGATAAGGACTATAACTATGGACTGCGCAGGGATAAATCAATACCGGATTCTATGCCATCGATTAGTTCTTCTCAAGTAGAATTGATGCCGCAGGCGTCATCATCATTTGAGGATAGTGAAGTAGAGCCATATACAAAAGAGCATAAAGGATTAGTTAAAGAAGAATATACAAAAGAGATTCTTCAAAGTCAGCTTAAGCACCTTATAATGTCCAAAAAATCTGAACGCTCGGATAAATTTATAACTATAGTAGAAAGACCCAAGGCATTAAATGACTTGCTAGAAAATAAAAAAAGCGCCTTAGAACCAGATACCGATAACACAATAAAGATAGATGGGAAGGATTACTATATATTATCAAATTATAAACCTAACGAGAATGACAATGGATATTCTTTAGACGGATCGGTGATATTATTTAATAGTTCAGATACAACAAATCTGAGTGCAAGGTTTAAAATTGTTGATTTAAATGATACGAATGTCGCTACATCAACACAAGGTATATATGATAAAGAAAAAAAATTACTGATAGCTCCAGCTCACTATGCGAATAAATATGATGGCATTACAGCCCAGAACGACGACAACTTTAAAATAGCCAATAGTATATTAGAAAAATGTAAAACGTGGTTAAGATCGAATTTTGATGATAGAGAAGAAGATGTCTCAATCGTATTTCCAAATGCAGACACGAATTATAAGAAAAATAAAGATACTATGGAATATAACGAAAAGACGGGAATGGCAACACCTAATGTTTATGCTAACAATCTAAAAGACAGACAACAACAGAAGTTCAATCTTTGTGTAAGAGCCTCACAGGGACAGCAACCATATAATTTATCTAGCGCAATAAATTGTTTTGATATGCATGAAAGAGCATGTTCAGCTATTAATCCAGCGCACAACAGCGACAAAGAAAACGTTACATCTGATCATCGCTTTTCACACCTTACCTTACGCACTAAAAAAGGATTAGAAAAGTACTTAAGAGACCTCATCTCAAACAGTGAAATCAGTAGCAATATAAAAAATCATGCCTCAAAGCTATTAGACGAACTGAGTAAATCTTCATATCAATATCAGACTTATCTAAAGGATTATTTAAAATTCAGAGAGGATTACTCTAAAAACGTCGCATGCAAAAACAAGGAAAGAAGCAGAAGCAGTTCTCCAATGATATTCAACGAAGCAAGCAGCTCATCAGCTGCACCAGACGACGACATAAGTATGGATACACGGTAACAGGTACAGGTTTCAGTCGCAAACTGAACGTACGAACTAATAACAATCGTCAACCAAGCTGTCTATAATCAATGCCTAAAGAGAGCATTCCTAATATAGTTGTTATGCTACATTTTTATAAATACACTGCTTCACTAATTTCCCGTCTTGAGCCCACTAGTGTTACAATTTTTAAACACGCGAATATCTGACTGCTCTTGTTAAAGTTATATTTTATGTGGTATTAACCATCTCTAAAGTATTCGCGTATCTTAGATATGTGACACTAGTTACTTGCTAAAGAAGTTCTAAGTTGCAACACTCTGTGTGCAGACTCTCGATTCCATTGCTGTAGCGTCCCCAACTATTTGGCGTCAATAATCCCACGGTGAATGCGGAGATGATTCTGGCTATTTTTAGATCTCTTGTCTTATCCGGTTAAGAAGGCAGGAATGATTTGTATGTTAAATTAAAGTGGTTGCCTGCTTCTACTATTTGCTCTTCAAATAACGGCCATCTGGACTTCGCTAGCACGCTGTTACATCCAACTTTATATGGCTCTTAACTGCGGTTTTTGTCTCGCACTGGTTGCGTAGTTTGAGAGCTCCTTATACGCACAAAAGGGCAGATTTGAAAAGATACTCTTTAAATGGTTTGCGGACGGTACATATTTTCATAGAAGTGCAATCTCCTGTTCCCTAATTATCAAAATGTCCGTCAGACAATCAGATTTATTTTTTAACAAGAACGGTTATGTAAAATCCTCCTGTGTGTACAGCAGTTGCAATGTCTTATTGCTAAAAATCAAATTGGAGAGATTTAAAAAATGACATCGATAAAGATTAAGCCGATCATATTAAGTTTGAGTGTGGCAATACTAGCTGGTTGTGGTGGCGGAGGTGGGCAGTCAAGTCAACCTTCACCTGTTAAGCCAAGTGTCAAAGGAGCGATAAATGCCCCAGCGAGGATGGTTGAAGGAGAGACTTATTCAGTTGGTGTTTCATTAAGTTCAGCAGATCATAATCTCACGGCGGGGGCAGTGGATGGTAACTATAATGTATCATTAAAAGAAAATAATGGACTCATCAGTTGTATGCCCACACAGCATCAAATGAAAGTGGGAGAGAGCTTTAATTTTAGCTGTACTGTTAGTGATGAAAATGCTCAGCAAGCTAAGCTTGAAGTTTTTGCTGATAGTGATGATGTAGGTTCAAGTACGATTTCATTGATTGAAAATATAGCGCATGTAAGCGTTATTGATGATCAAGGGCAATCAATGGAGAAAATCGCTCAGGGCGAGCATGCACAGCTTGTAATAACGACTGATGTCGATAATCCTCAAGCTACCTATCAAATCGGATTACCAGAGAAATGGCAAATTTCCTCTGAAGATAGTCAGATAAAAGCAGGTCAATGTACTTTAGATAGCGATCATAAAAGATGTGACTTCCCTCTTGCTGTAGCCAGTGACGCTGATATTGGCAATCAAAAAATCACCCTTACTGACGTGGGTGAAAATAAAACCAAATTAGATCGTAAAGAGCTAGCAATTAGTGTTGTCCCGCAACCTATAAAGTGGAGTAGCATTAGTGCGGGCTTAAACTTTAATTGTGCCATCGATAGCGTTGGTCAACCCTATTGTTGGGGAGAGAACGTGTATGGTCAGCTAGGAAATAATAGTACTACTACTAGCTATATTCCAGTTAAGCCCAATCAAATAGAGGATATTACTTCACTTTCAGCAGGTAGCTTTCATGCTTGCGCTGTCAATAATTCAGGAGAGGCTTATTGCTGGGGGAAAGGCAAGAGTGGTCAATTAGGTAATGGTGATATCAAATCATCGCCAGAACCTATTAAGGTTAATCAAGATCGATCCGTGAAGTTTCAGATGGTTTCAAGTGGTGGAGAATTTAGCTGTGCGCTTGATCAGGACAAAAAAGCTTATTGTTGGGGTAGTAATAGTATGGGACAGCTAGGGTTAGGAACGACCACAAATATGAGCGAGCCCACAGTGTTATCATTTGGTTCAGAGCAAGTACTCAGTATCAGTGCAGGAACTAGTCATGCATGCGCGATAACACAAAGTACTACAAATGAAGCAAAGTCAGTCATGTGTTGGGGCTCAAATGCTCAAGGTCAGCTTGGCTTGGGTAATACAACTGCCAAAGTCCTAAGTCCAAAAGCAATGAATCTTGATGGTATCAATGCTAAGCCTGTTGTTGTCAAAGCGGGTAATCAGTATACATGCGTTGGTTTTGATAATAATACACTTTATTGTACCGGCTCTAATAAATATGGACAGCTAGGACAAAAAGATAAAATACCAACTAGCACAAATCACTTAATAAAAGTGGAAAACCTCGAAAATATACAAAGTTTTTCAGTGGGTAATTACCATACATGTGCGATGGATAATAACAATAAAGCATGGTGTTGGGGGACAAATGATAAAGGACAATTAGGCAATGGCACTTTTGATCAAGCAAATGTCCCATCAATGGTTATAGGTGACTCCTATAAAGCAATTGCTAATGGTAATCAACATAGTTGTGCAATTACACCGTCTGCAACTATTCAATGTTGGGGTGATGATAGTAAAGGTCAGTTGGGTGTTAATCCAGAGAGTATCTCAGATAAGAAATCAAATAAGCCGCTAGATATTGTAACGGCATAACGAAATATTTTTAACCAAAAAAACGGAGAAAAGAATAATGTATCAAGCTAAATTGAAAACTTTAACACTTGCCATGGTTACTATGGGCAGTATAGCGCTATCACAAAATGTGTTGGCGAATGATATATCACTTCCTGAGTTAAATGCACCAACTTTTGAGGGGTTGCAAAGTGACTTAAATGGAGACTGGAAGACTTCCTTGGAGGATAGCATTAATAGCAAGGCGGATAAGAGTGAGTTAGCTGACAAGGTGTCAAACCAGCAATTAACCGATGGTCTTGCTACTAAGGCAGATAAGAGTGAGTTGGCAAATAAAGCAGATAAGAGTGAATTAGCTGCTAAAGCAAATCAAGCAGATTTGATCACTTTGCAAAATGCAGTAGGCAGTAAGGAAAAAGACACGGGTATTTATAAAGATATTCAAGCAGCTACCAAACAAGCTCAGAATGAGTCTGAAAATTATACTGATACAAAAGCACAGGCACTGCAAGGTAAGCTTGATAAAAAAGTAGATAAAGAAACAGTCATTGTAGCAGAGGAAAAAAAACGATTTGATACATTATTAGATCTAGCAAAAGAACTCAATCCAAGCAAAGAAAATCCGGTAACCATCAAGTTGTATCCTGAAACATATTACCTTAAACCAGAGTATACTTATGATATTCCACCATACGTAACCATTGATGGTGGGATCTACAAGACGGCCATTTTAAATGTGGAAAATTTTAAAAAGAAAGGGAAAAAGAGCGTTATTGATATATCTCCTAATGTCACAATAAAAAACCTTAATATTTTTTCCAATAGCGAAGATGTTAGTATTCCATTATTTAATATAGTCAATTTGAATGTCGAAGGTGCCTCGATAATATTTGATAATGTTTTAGCGACAGCTGCAAATTATTTGATTTTGAACCAGAATAATAAGTCTAGTAAAGGAGTAAGCTATATTTTTAATCATTTAGTTCAAACTATAAGTAAACAAATGTCAGCGATTTTTGCTGCAAATTCATTGGGGTGTAAAGATAGCGTATTAATGACCAACAAATCTAAAGGAAAAGTAGGGGATAATATTTGTTATAAATCCCCAACAGAACATACCAATTTAAATTTGCAAAATAGTGTGAGTAATTTTTCTTACGAAGGTGCTCCTGATAAGAATAAAATAAAGCCGTTAATTGTTTACTATGTAACAAATTATGACGAAGGTGCTCACTATTTAGACGATAGATTTCAATTTTAAGCTAAAGACTATTTCTCCTTGTGGGATCGTTCGTGCAGTTTAAACTACACGGATGAGGGAAAATTAAAATCCGATATAGTTCAAAAAATGGATTGATTTAGTATGCTGGATTTGAGCTATAAGAATAAATCAAATAGGCTATGACCATACTCAGCTCACTTTGATTGTTTAAGCGTTGGCTGAGCGTAAGTCGAAGCCTTTATGGCGTGTAATTTTCCCAAGCTTACTCAGTTTGACTGACGCTCAGTGCATCGTTTCAACTTATGCTCAGGGTGCGATAAACACTTGTCTACATGTATCGATTTATATCTTGATAATCTTCATTGGCGTGCGTCCATATTTATGTTATCTCTAGGTCTTCTTTAGTGCATTAAAAACTGGAGTTACGCACTTTAGAAAAACTATGACTTTATAAACACCCCGTCAGCCTGTGGCTGCCACCCCTCTTTGCAAGAGGGGTGCCGAGCGTGCGAGGCGGGGTGTTGAAGTAGCAAAAGTTCGTAACTCCAGTTAAAAAAGAGATGAGATATGCGTATTGTATTGTTGGTTAGTTTTGCGTTGTTAGAAATCGGTTTGGGTTTTGCCAAGGGTAAAATGCAAGCCTATGATTATTTGTCGTGGCGCCAATGGCAATATGACATAACGAGTTATAACAATAAGACATTGAATCTTATCTTTAATGCAATGGTTGGCATTCAGACTGGGGGTGGAGATGAAAGTAAGAATAATGATAAAAATAAAAAACAGTTCTGTAGTGGCATTGCGCTAACGCCTAATAAAATTCTAACAAATTATCATTGCCTTTATCGTACATTTGAAAATCGCAAGAATAATGCTTTTGTAGATATTGTCTATCAGCAGAATCAACAGATTGAATTAGCAAGTACCGATGGTCATAATATGACGCTGATGCTAGGGCGTGATTATACTGTGGCGCTCCACCCACTACTGACGCGTATAGCCTGGCAAACATATGTTGGTTCGAACCGTTTATTGAATACCTATGCTGATCTTGCTGTGATCACGATAGTTAATCCAGACAAATATTTACATTACTATCTTGCCGAAGAAGTAGATCAAGCATTAAAATTTGTTATCAAAGATGAAAAAGAAATTGCTGACTACTTGCTATACTCTGATAATACGATGGTAATATTCAAGTATCAGCATTCAAATGTAGGTAAATATGCTGAGATAGATAGCAGCTTATGCCAAGGTAAGTTAGTAAAGCCACAGATTAAACGAGATTTGAGTTATTTTTCGTTATTATCTAATAACTACTTATCTGTTGATTACCAGCGTATTCAAATCGACTCTCAAGGCAGTGTTGGATATGTTACTCTAGAGTATTTTGATGAACCGCCCTCCTTTTCTAAACAAGCGAGTAAACGTTTTGGTGAGAGTATTGTCGTTTGTAAATCAAACCAAAATGAACTACAAGGTTGTAAGATTCTAGGGATTCGTTCTTTAGCGTCGCGTGTAATGGGGGTAAACAATGTTTATAGGGATTATTACTCAGCAACCGCTTTTAGCTATAGTTATGGCTTTATCAAAAATTCCTTATACCAATTGTAAATAAGTTGTCTCGGTTAGTCGCTCTCCCCTTAGTTAATGAGAGAGTATGGAGTATTTTTTTGCATAGTCATATAGATCATAATTATCATGAAAGTGAAATGTTTTCTTGAGCCTAAATAGGTAATTATCAATACTTCTTGGTGACATATTGAGTTTATTGGACAGTGTTTTCTTATCAGATATGCCTTGTCCAAGTAACTCAATAAAGCCAACTTCTTTGTCATTGAGATTATGCGTAATTTGTATGCGTTTTTTTGCTTCTTTATGAAACCAGTTGCTAGGTAGAACAATGCTTTTGAAGCATTCAGGCAGTAGGCTAAAAGGCTCATAGAACTGACCGATGAGCTTTAGAGTGTCTTTTAATAGTGAGCGTAAGCGAATTTCCAAGTTGGTAAACTGCGTAAATAACTGAATCATTTTATGCGGGTTATCAAAGTAGATCACAAAGCGATGGAAGTTTAAATTATCGCTTATCCAATAACTGATAGCATAGCAGGTGCCGTAATCTGAGTGTTTGGGATTAAATAATTCTTGCCATGATGTAGCGTGTACAGCAATTTCAGCAAGTTGACAGAACTTAGGTAAGTAAGGAATAAGGTCATAGTTTAAATAAGGGTCTTGTATGCGGTAATTGCTATTGTTGTGAAAACGTGCAGCATATTTATGTTTAGTCAATGGTGCGCACCAAGTAAATGCTTCATTAACATTCGCATAGTCGATGCCACAGCACTCAAATACTTGACATAGTTCATTGATGATCTCATCCACGCCAAAATATTGGATATGTTCTAGGAATGCTTTTTTTTGAGATAACATGGTAGATCCTCCGTGATTTATATCCATTGTTTGTATAAGGCATTTTGAGTCGTAATATGAGGTTGTTGGATGATGTCAAGTAGAGAAACAGAGCATTCTCCTGACTGACCAGCATAAGACTTTATGTCTATTTCCAAGCGAGCACACCACTTTCTGACAGTGCTTGCTTTATAGCCTGTCATATTGGCTATTTGCTCGAAATCATACTCCATATGTTTAAAATGATTTAATACCTGCTTAATAGGTGTATTGTATTTTTCTTCGATGTAGTGTTGAAAACTTTCTGCATATTGATTAGCCATGCTATATATCCCTATCCTAAATTTTTATTGCAAATTGGTTCCAAATTTTTCAGATAACAACTCAATGGTTAGTTTATTCAACCAATGACCAAGATCAAAATATCGTGATAAGGTAATGATGTCATAGATTTCAAATATAATATGTAAATCCTGAATAATGTTTCTGACGGTAGATTCTGCGCGATATATTCGCTTAGCAATCTCAAGATTGCTAAGACCTCGGCATTTGAGTGTTAGTACATAGAACTTAAGCAGTGATAATTTTGCAGGTTTAATATAATTATGAATGGTGAGATACTTACCATCCCAGCTAACAGGTGACTTTGATAATTTGAAGAAGAACCCTCGGATAATATAGGGAGCATGTTTAATAAAAGCACGCGTTGTAATGATCGGCTCAGGACCGGATTCATTAAAATAAAAAAGCTCGCGCTGGATTGAAGTGCCTTTGAGTAGAATAGATTCACGCTCACCAATACTATATTGTTTATGAAAAGGCTTAAGCTCACAAATATCAACTTCCATCTTGCCAACCACATCAGCGATATTTTTGCCAAGGTGCTTTAAATAACCTTGATCTACACTGATAAGCTTCCCTTGATGATCTTTTTCAAAAAAACCAATATTATAATTATTCATTATTTACATTTCTCCTGCTGTAATAATATTTGAAATAATTCGACCCATGGCGTCTGAGTGGGTAATGTATCATAGTGTAACCATGATTTTCTATGGGGTAAATTACCCGAAATTACGGTGCGATTTTTGTGCAAGATGGGTGTGTGCTGTTGGATAAATATTCACTTGTGAGCCATAAGTAACTCCAATAAGTAAGATTGGAAAATGATCTTTTGCATAATCGTGTAATAAACCGATGGTCTTAGGACAAACTGATGAACTCTTAAGTATGTTGTTTATTTCCGTCGGCATAATGGTCAAGAATACCCAGCATGTAAAAGACCTGCTCATAAATAATGGTTGGGTGGTGTGGTTCGCTGAGGGTAATGTTATGGTTGAATATATTCAGGAATTGCTAAGAACGTTTACCGGTGAAAAAGGTAATATCGATTATACCGTTTTTCAGCTGATTGATTACGTTAGTATGATTATGGGATTTTGTTTGCTTTTTGCGGCACTAATACGCTTGAGCAAGCATGGTAAAACGCAGCAGATGTTTCGATATTACGCGCCATCGACCACTATTTTGATGTTTGTTGCTGGTGTCATGCTTTTGTCAATGTCAGGATTTATTGAGATGGTTAGCAACACGCTCTTTAGTCATATTCAATTTACGCCAGAAGGTGCGGGTGAGTATGAATATCATCTAATAGATAGTGTTAGCGGCTATGCAGATCAGGTTGCGAAGCATCAAGATCCTGCTCAAGCACAAAAGTATTTGATTTTTGCACTGCTTGGACTGATCGGCTTTATCTCGTTAATTCGCGGTATGTTTTTATTAATTAAGGTATCCGAAGGTCAGCATGATGCCGGTGTTGGTCGTGTGCTATCGCATATGATTGCTGGAATTATTGGCATGAATGCCCCGATGTGTATGGCGATTATATCAAGGGTTTATGCGGATATTCCTCATATGGGATAGACGATTAAAGAGAATATTACTAGAAAGCAATTAATAGGAGAAAGACATGAGTAGATTAAATCTAAATAAGACAGTTAAATGGCGTCTGCTAGGCAGGTTGCTATTGGGGGTTGGTATGATCTTTGCTGCGGTTAGTTTATCATTTGCCGCAGATGATAAGAACTTTTTAAAATGGGCGGTAGGGATTGTAGGTTTTTTTGATCAAATTAAGGCTTTTGTTCAAGTTGTGGCTACTGTGATTGGTATGTGGTTTGTCTATAGCGCTTTGCAGTTATTTAGAAAGCATCATACTACTCAGGGCGCGCAAGGTGAGCATGTTAAGCATGGCAGTGGGCATTTGTTGTTGGGTGTGTTTTTAATGTGCTTAGTCCCTGGTATCCAGATGCTACAAAACACGCTGGGCAAGGATCTTGGTGATGGAGTAAAGAATAAGTTTGTTGTTAATGAGAGTATTTTTTCGGGTAACACGCCGTCTCCTGATCCTAAGACTGATGATTAATCCCAGTTAGGAATGAGTGAATAGGATATAACTTAGCAACTTAATAGACTAGAAATAGTCTGCTTAAAAGGTCATGTATGAAAAATAATAAATATTTAATGCTCGCTTTGCCGTTATTCTTGTTGGTAGGCTGCAGTCATGTTAATAATGATGCCTTAACAAAGACGGAGTCGCAGCAAAAAGAATACATTAATAGCGTGATGTCAGTAGAATTAGTTAACTCATCAAAAGTAATACAAGCATCCTTAACTGAGTTAAACCGCTCTAATGCCATTCGCTTTGGCAGTGGTGAATTACCTTTTGCTAACATTAAAGATGCGAGTTTACAAAAGCGCGTGTCTGTTAGCTACTATGGTCCGATAGAAAATATTTTGCAGCAAATAGCGCAAAAAACAGATTATAAGTTGCAAGTGTTTGGCAAGGTCCCACCATTTCCGGTTGTGGTGGTTGTTGGTAAGCTCAATGCGCCAGTTGAAGATACTGCAATTAATGTGTTACGTGATGTTGCGGTTCAGGCAGCTAAGAAGTTAACGATTAAGTTAAACACTAAGGCAAAAGTCATTAGTGTTAGGTATGCTGACGTATGGTAGCACTCGATTTACATACGATTAATCATTTGGATTATAATACGGATTTAGTCAGGTATGACCCCAATCATTTGACGTTAAGAGAAAAAGCAGTCAAACAAGCTGCTTTGGAGCTTGGCGTGCAAACTGGCTTATACTTTGGTCAACAAGAAATCAATGAGAGACTTGATCAAATAAGGGCAATGCTTTATCAGGTGTATAATTTCAATACATTGTTGTTAAGTCGCAATATTATGCCGCCTGTTATTGAAACAGGATATAACCAATCGAATGTTTCAGCTAATGAACGTGAAGTGCAGTTAAATGGTCAAGTGTATAAAATTGTTAAACAAGCCTATTTTGTATCAAATGTCCCAACGTGGCGAGATTACCTCATTACTAATGTTGTCAAACCAGATCCGCCTGATAAATCGATATTGCCTAAAAATGATGCGGAGAAAAAGATCTGGCAAGAGACAATACGTAAAGCATGGGAAACAGGGGTTGAACAGTCGGTTGAGATTTTTAAGCAAAACTTATACAGATTGAAGCGTGATTTTTCGGGAATGGTCATGTATTACGAGTTGCTTAATCGCAACATGGTAGTGTTGCCTTATGTCAAAGAGGCAAGTAAAGCTATTGTGAATAAGACAAACTATCTCGCGATTGACAATCGGAATTATCAATTGAGTGTTGAGCCACAGTTTCAAGGCAATAGCAAAAATTGGCGCGCTTTATTAAACGGGACGTTTCAATCATCAAAGCCAGTAAAGGATGATCATTCAGATGACAAGCATTGACAATAATAGTAGGTATTTATTAGCAGGAGAGCCACCGTACTTCTTAAAATTACATTATGATGAACTTTTACTCAGAAGTGGGCAGTTGGGCTGTAGTGATTTGACCTTCCAGACAAACTCGCCGGTGATGGCAGTGAAGCATGGCCAACATATAAAGGTGACGCAAAGAGCGCTGACTGCGAATGAAGTTGAGGATTTTGTGAATATTATTTACGGTAGCAATGCAGTGGCAAAAGTGCTAAGTGGTCAAGATCTTGACTTTAGCTACAGTGTTATCGGTGACCATCATTACAAAGTACGCTTTAGAGTCAACGCAAGCTTAATATCACTGGAGTCACGCTTAGGGTTGCAGGTGTCTATGCGCCAACTGCCGAGCAAACCACCTACGCTTGACGCACTAAATTTACCTGAATCTATTAAAAGATTAAGTCATGTTGATCAGGGAATTGTTTTAGTGTGTGGCGCAACAGGCTCAGGTAAGTCAACACTTTTGGCATCGATGCTGATGGAGAGAGCTATGTATAATCATTGTGGTGAAAAAATCATTACCTTTGAAGCGCCTATTGAGTATCTGTTGCCATCATGTGATAAGACGCTCGTTGCACAAACAGAAGTTCCACGTTGTTTGCCTAATTTTGCCTATGCGGTACGTAATGCATTAAGGCGCACGCCAACGACAATTATGGTGGGTGAGGCGCGTGATCGTGAAACTATTAGTGCAGTGATTGAAGCGGCATTGACTGGGCACAGTGTTTTTAGCACTTTACACAGTCAGTCGGTGGTGCAATCGGTTAATCGCTTGCTTATGCTATTTGATCAAGAACAGAAACAGCGTGTCTATTATGATTTTTTCTCAACGGTTCAGGCCATTATTTGGCAAAAGTTGATACCGACGATTGATGGCAAGCAAGTAGCCTTGCGTGAGTACATTATTATTGATGCCAACTTGAGAGCTCAATTACTATCACAGGAGATAACAATGCTATCGCAATTAATTAAGACAGCGATGACTGCTGCAAATACGACAGTAAAAGATCATATTGAAGAATTATTTAAAGACAACATCATTAGTCAGGAGACTTATGAGGCATGCCTAAAGCGAACGTTATATTAGTAATGATTTAAGGAGTTAAAATGTCTGAATATTATGCGCATTGGCGAGATTCTGGGCGCACACCAAAACTATTTATGATTGAAGCGCAAGCATTTTTCCCGATTGTGCTTACGCTGTTTCACTTTAGGACATGGACGGTATGCTTGAGTCTTGCAGCAGTTACTTTACTGTTTATCTTAAGTCGATATCAAATATCGCTGATGATATTTTTGTTAAATTTGCGGGAATGGATTTTGGGGCGAGAAAAACAAGTAGAGAAAATCGATTATTATGAGTAGAAATGGTGTGCGCGGGTTATCGCGAAAGCAAGAGGCAAGACCCAGCGATACGATACGTGATACACGTGGCTTAATATTCCAGCTGTATGATCTTGCTTCATCAAGGTTTGGGGCGATTTTGTTAATCGCCATCAGCATGATTGCATTGGTTGTTTTTCCGCTAGTGAGTGATCTGCTGTTTATATTTATCGTCATACTATTTTGGAATGCTTTTTGGCAAACACCAAGAATCCCTTTTCGTTTACCGCTGGGGGCGAAAGATCTTGATTTATCCGATAGCAATTTACAACAAAAAAAAATAGGCAAAGCCAAAGGTTTGTACTTCTTTGGTAATGAAATATCAACTAATCATGAATTGTGGTTCGCTGATGATGATATGCGCACACATGCGTTGATTTTAGGCTCAACAGGTTCAGGGAAAACACAAACATTATTATCTATTGCATTTAATGCATTATCACATGGCTCAGGCTTTATCTATGTTGATGGCAAGGGGGATAACTCACTATATGCACAGGTGTTCTCAATGGCAAAATTTATGGGGCGTGAAGATGATCTGTTAGTCGTTAACTATATGACCGGTGCTGAGGATATTATCGGCCCACAAAAAGAAAGCATTTCCAATACGCTTAATCCGTTTGCATTAGGCTCATCGAGTATGTTGTCACAGCTGATTGTGAGTATGATGTCATCGTCCAACTCAGGTGGTGGAGATGGTGATATGTGGAAAGGTCGTGCAATCTCGTTTGTCGAAGCATTGATGCGTTTGTTGGTGTATTTACGAGATAAAGGGTATTTGCTGCTTGAAGCAAACACCATACGTCGTTATTTTATCTTGGATGTTGTTGAAGATTTATTGCACAATCAACAAGTGCTTGATCATAATAACCAAACGGTGATATTGCAAGAAGCACTACCGGATGGAGTAACTGACCCTATGCATAACTATCTGGCAACTTTACCGGGATATCAGGCAAAAAATGTTGGCAAGCAATCGGATAAAACCTATGAACAACATGGTTATATCACAATGCAGTTAACGAGAATTTTTGGCTCACTTGCCGATGTTTATGCACATATTATGCGTACCAATCTTGCCGATGTTGACTTTGCCGATGTGATTTTAAATCGTCGTATTCTTGTAGTGTTATTGCCCGCATTAGAGAAGTCACCCGATGAGTTATCCAACTTAGGTAAGTTGATTATTGCCTCGCTTAAAGCAATGTTAGCCGCGGGATTGGGAGCTAAGATTCAAGGTGATTATAAAGAAGTCATCGAGTCAAAACCTTCCAACTCCGATACGCCATTTTTGTGTATTTTAGATGAATATGGTTACTATGCGGTAGAGGGATTTGCCGTGGTGCCTGCGCAAGCACGATCATTAGGTTTCTCTGTGGTGTTTGCCGGACAAGATATTCCAGCCTTTCAAAAAGCATCTAAAGAGGAAGCCGCTTCTATTTTCGCCAACACCAACATTAAGCTATGTATGAAACTGGAAGATCCAACAGAGACTTGGGATTTCTTTAATAAAACAGCAGGAGAAGCCTATGTGTCAACAGTGCGTAGCTACAATATGGGTAATGATGGCAACAGTTTAGGTTATAAAGACAGTAAAGAAGCCGGTGTTGAAAAACGTGCGCGGGTTGATCTGATGGATTTAAAAGATCAGTTGCCAGGTGAGGCACATGTGTTCTTTAAATCAAGTATTATTCGCATGCGTTCATTTTATGCCGCACCTAAGAAAACGAAATTTATTGGTTTAAATCAACTCCTAAAGGTTGAGCCATTTAGTGTCAATTTCATTCAGTCGATGAAAGCCGCAACAACAAATAACTTTGGCACCATAGAATCGATTAATTTAAGCTCTTCACTACTGCAGCAATCACCGGTAACACAAGTGTATAGAGATACGCAAACAATAGAAGGATGGATTGGCGCAGAAAACGCGGATGCTTCTCAAAATGTAGATAGCAATAAGCTTAACCAGTTAAATAACAACATCAAAAAACTAGATGAATTATTAGAGAGTGCTCAACTAGATGACGGAGGTGTTTTGTTCTCTGAGATATCTTTGGAGGATAAGATGAACAGTCCATATTTTGATATCACTCAGACAGCTATGACTCAATACTTGGTTGATGCGTCTCGGTTGCTAGATTTGATGTATCGTTTTAACACGATTAAAGGCATGCCGCGTCAGCAAAATGAACAACGTCAACAAGCGCGTATGGCGCACATGAAAAAACTATCAAATGCCTATCTTAAAACACTTGATGTTGATCGCATTAAACAGCTACTTACGAAAATGGAAAACGATTAAATATAGAGAGATAATCATGCAATTAGAGAATATCTTACTCAGGCTGAGCCAACAGGCAGAAATGCGTTATATTGAAAACGATAAAGAAAAAACATTTGATCAGCTTCAGCAACAAAAAAAATTAATTAATCATTTGATGGTGACAGCAGATAGTGCCTATAGCTATGTTTTTGATGAGAGTATTTTCAACAACATCAATAATGATAGCTTTGACTTAGTCGAAGTGGCATTTATTTATGATGCACTAGTACAGTTTAGTGATGATAATGTCATTAACATTGATAGGCTATTTGCAGGAGATAACGATGGCCAATAATACGCCAAATGCTGATGATACAGGCATGGCTTCCTTTTATGTTGTTACCATTATTTTGTTGCTGTTATTGTTTCTATACTGGTTGTTTCATGATTGGATCGTCTACGTTGTATTCCTAATCAAACAAGTTGAATTGATGTTTATTATGCTATGGGATCACAGCTATGTCATGCTCATGAATTGGAGCAATCATGTACTAGAGTCTCAAGTTACCTTAAAACAGCTTAAATACCTTTCATACAATACTTCTGAAGCCTTGTATCCGCTGTTTTTAAGCAGTGGTGTGGTGATGATAGGGCTGATTTTTTTCTATCACCCGTCACGACGCTATCGCACAGGCTTTAGTATGAAGAGTTTGTCATTATTTATTGCTAAGCGCTTTAAAAAAGTTTTTTTGCTATCTGAAGAGTCAAGTGATGTGCAGAATAAATTATTTGAAACGGGTTTATCACCGATAAATTATTTAAAGCATTGTCAATTAATCAAGAATCACCAATTAGATCTTAATTTACTGCAGAAAAAGTTAATTGAACAGCTAGGTGAGGTATGGCATATCAATACGCAATTATCGATTGAGGTTTACGGGCTGTTTACCGCTTTTGCATTGTGTGTTTGTGATCAACGACAAGCTTCTAACGAGTTACTCGAGCGATTAACGGGTTACTTTAGTGCAGATGGGTCTGTGAATAAAAAGCTAAGCCGTAAGCGCTTATATATTGATATTGATAAATACTTTCCTCAGTGTTTAGATCATCCAAAAATTAAGCAAATTATCACAGAACATCATTTTACCTCTACTTTGCTGTGTGAGTTATTAGCGCAAGCAAGACGGGGGGGAATTCTTGCAAGCTCTGGATTTTTGTGGCTTAAAAAGGTCAATCGTACTTTGTGGTATGTGTTGAATAATGTTGGGCGCAAGACATTTTTTGTTGAAGGTGCTGCGGTAATCGTGCATTGGCAGGCGGAGCGCAGTTTGAAAAAACCGATTGCAACACCGATGCTACAAAAGTTAATAATGGCTTTGCAACAGGAATATCAGTTATATAAAACGGTTGAAAGAAATGAAAAATAAAGAAAATGAAGATCAAATAACAAGTAAAAAATCGGCTAAGACCAAATATTCACCCATAAGTGCTCACTGCACACTGAGCATCCGTCGAAGCGTATACGCTTGGGAATCACACTTCATAGAGGCTTCGACTTATGCTCAGCCAACGTTTATAAAATCAAAGTGGGCAGGAATATGGTCATAGCTAAAAAATCAAAAAGTAAAGAGTCAGATAGAAGTGTATTACCACTTAAATTAATGGCTATCGCGGGTAACTCGCAGACATTTTTGACGCGATTATCAGCACCAAAGTATGACCAATGTCTTAATACATTGCAAAAAAAACAAAACAGCTGTTATTTCTGTCAAACACAATTGAATCAATACTATATAGTTAATATCAATCACGACTATAACAACAATAGGATGGAAAACTTAGCGTTAGCATGTCACTTCTGTAGTTACGTGCAGCTACTGGATTTAGCACAATTAAACGACTATCCTCAGCAAGAAATTATCTACTTACCCCATAAGTCACAAGCGGAGCTTAATCGATATTACCATCAGTGGCAGCATATGATGTTAGAAAGATCTGGTCTCTTTGAGATTAAAGAGGCAATAGCGGAATTATCAGATTTAAAACAGCATGTCGGACAGTTGTTAGGATTCCAAGGTGGTTTTGATGACTACCTTGGTTTATTTAGCCAAAATTATGTCGACAATCACTCGTTATTGAGCCATTTGCGTTGGCTGCCGAGTGTTGAGTTTTTGGCACAGGTTTATCGGTTGCGTTAGAGCTATGACCTGATTCCAGCTCACTTTGATTGTGTAAGTGCTGGCTGAGCGTAGTCGAAGCCTTTATCAAGTCTGATTTTTCGTGGTATTCAGCGTACCCATTTCGACTGACGCTCAGTGCATCGCTTTGACTTATGCTCACTGTATTGCTTAGACTTACAATCAGGGTGCGGTGAGCACTTGTGGGTGAATATTTAGTCTTAGCCCGCTTTTGATTAAATAATTATTTTGTATAAAAGGTACTTAAAGAATTGTTAGAACGTTCTGATTCGAACTCTTTGAACAACGATATCTTCTTATCTACTGTTTTACCAAGTAAATGAAGATTATTATTTATTCTTGATATGTTATTCATTTGCGCAACAGGACCACCTTTTTTATTAAGGTTTATTTGTTGATGGCATGGTGAAATCGATTCTTTTATACTATCCATCGGTATGTCATTTCTATCAAATTTATTGTTGCGATTAAAGTTCATAACTGTATCTTTATCAGCATGTTGTCTTTCTCCTGTTTTCTCATTGCAGGTTTTTGTGAGGTTAAGGTTATATGCGATAGGGAAAGACTGATCATCAAGATGTATGTTGCAAAATACTGAATGATATTTATCAACTTGATTTAAGATTCGCTTTACTTGCGTATCGTTCTTATTGATGTCTAATTTAAATTCAGTACATACTTTATTTTGCTTATTGCTTTTAATCTCATCTTCGCTGCTACCTTTTGTACTTTGTATATCACTAGCCAATTCTGAAGATATTGAACCTACATGCTTTCCTGGTAGTGTAACAAACTCAGTATCCTGTGCAGTACAAAAAGTTGTTGAGAAATTTTCAATGAGTGAGTTATTTCCTTTTAAAACTTTGTGCATTTTAGTTGATAAATCCATCGCTTCGGCGGCACCATAGGAAAAGAGATTTTGATTCTTATCGATAATAGCATCTGCAATTGCACCATTAATAAATAAGCAGTATTCTCCAGGGTAGGCATTTTTGCCTTGCAAACGGCGGCAAGTAGCATTTTTAATATTCTCAAGTTCAATTTCTTGTTTTTGCCCTGAGTATGCTTCTTCAAATTTACTTAAATCATACTTATAAGGTGCTGTCATTAATGCCACCCTTGGTAGAAGCTCTTCATCTTTGTGATCTAGACCATTTGCAATAATGCGATGAACCTTTGAGCTTGTTTGTGTATGACTACCATTTGTTAAATCAAGTCCAAGCTCATCAAAACCATCAATAAAATGATAATAAATATCTTTTGGCTCAATTTTTGTTATATTGTCATCTTTTATTATACTGTTGGCAATCTTTTTTGCTTCAGTAAATGCCTGATTCCTTGCCATGCCATAAGGGTTTTGATTATACTTTTTAATATCCTTATGTTTGATCTTATCAGTTGCCGTTAGGAGGTTATATGGTTGAGAAATATGTAAATTAACTTTACTAAGTTCATCATCATATTTAAGATAACCATTTTCAACTAAAAGACCTTTTACTGTATTTCTTAATCGTGAGCAATAACTATTTGCATCTTTAGCATCCAACTTTTGATCACTGTTGAGTTTATTCCAATTGTAATTATAAGTTATACATAGGTGATTTTCTTGACCGACGCACGCTTTATTATCTTCAGTTTGTTGTTTGATAGCGTTAACAATTGCTTCAGCCTCTTTTGTTATTTCTTCGTCAGTTTTTGGCAAGGCTTTTGCCACGGTTTTGAAGTAATGCACTATAGAGTTAGGGGCGTGAGCGCGTTGGTTAAGCGTGTTATTATAATCATCATCACTGTCATAGCACCTCTCTAAGTGATTAGCATAATAGCTCGTTGCTTGCTGTTGCTTATCTTGAACATTGTCTGAGAGTAGTTTATCCATTATTGTTCCTTATTTTATTTGATGTTGAAATGAGTATGTTTTAGACTAAATCTAACAATTAAGATTGGTACTGTTACTTGACTTAGACGCATTTATGTTCTCAAGAGTTTTTTTGAAAATATTCTCAAGCGTTGGTTGCTCAACTTTATCATCGATAATGCAGCCTAATCCATAAGTTGTTGCTGACCTCTCCCTTTTAAGATCACATTCCTCGATGTTTTTCTTGTCTCCATAGTAGCCATTAAGTGCGGTTGATCCAGTGGTTTGATTATCATATTGTTGATCTGTTTTTACTTGACTATCATTATTAATATTTTCAGCTACATGCTTGCCAGGGGCGGTAATCACTGAGTACTGAGAGATAACTGTGCCAATCATAGGCTTTTTATTATAGTCGCGACTTTTACTTTGTAGATCTTTTTCTATGTCGGAATGCTTATTGTATAGTGCCTTTGATTCACCATTAGTCAAAAGATATGGTCCGTTGCGTTCAATGTTGTTGTTATATTTTTTCTCTTCATTTTTTATAGTTTTTGTGGCCTGCTTGATATAAGGTAAACCATAAGCTGTAGATGGCTCTGGATCATACTCATTAGCATAAAGCTTAGATGTTGCTCTTTGATCATAGCCCTCTACATAACTATTCGGATTTTTAGGGTCAGTATATGTGTAAGAGCTTCTAATTTTATTGGTTATCCCGTAGAGCTCATCACCTTTCGGGGTTTTATTAATAAGTAGCGTATTTCTCAAAGCATCGGCTGGGTGGATTGGTTGTGAGTTTGTGTCAAGCAAATCTAGGCACATCCCATCCAAACCTGTTTCCGGGAAGTCTTGTGATACATAGTAGGTATTCCAATTATCATCTGCATATTGACTTGTAATGTTATTTAGAACCTCATTTCTATGATAGCCATATTTTTGATTTGTATTCCACTCTCCCGTGTATATTAGATTGATTCCGAAATTTTGGTTATTTTCATTGAAATTGTCTATCAACGTTTTAACCTTAGCTTTATCACCATTTATACCTACAGTGAGCTTATTGTATGTTGGATCATTATTTATATATGTGCTTAATAATCTGTTTAGTACTTCAGTTTTCGCTTGAGATTCTTGGGAAATACTACCTAATGGACAAATTACGCCAAAATGTATGGTGGGTTTCTTGTTTACGTAAACATGTTGAGATATTAGCTCTTTAGAGCCTAAAGCACTATAAAGTAACTTTGCCCTATGAGTTATATCTTTATCTTTGAACTCTAATGAACTATTGGAAGGAATGTTATTATCCATGCTAATCTCCTTTATCTTTTAGGTTTAACAAATTATGAATTAAAAAATCTAAACAACGTCGACTTAGATTTGATGTTTAATATACTTAGCTAATATCCTTAAGTACATAATCCGTCTACTATCTGGACATAATGATGAGAAAGAAACCTGCGTTTCTACGCAAAAGTAGCGATTTTACTACATCAAATGGATTAATTTGCTGAAGCAGAAGTGTATTTCAAATAGTTTCACACGGTAAGTGACGGCTTACTGATGAGCATCAGTTAAGCCAAGAAGACTTAACGATATCGTGTTGGACTAAAGTACTCCCCATTGTCTAGACCACTTTGCAATAAAAATGGGATATTTTCTACTGTAAATTCAATTCATTAATTATAGGCTTCAAGCAAATGTTTTCATTTGGTTTTAAACCTAATAATAGTTTCTCTTTAAATGCGTCAGCATCAGCATTTTTATAGCTAGTGTTAAAGTAAACCTCCGCTGGTTTTTTATACGCAAGACCTTGATGATGTCTCTCATAATTGTAAAACTCAAAGTATCGTTTTAATGAGCGTTTGGCTTCTTGCATATCAGCATAATCTTTTATGTAAACCTCTTCATATTTAACGCTACGCCACAAGCGTTCTATAAAAATATTATCAAAGGCACGACCTCGACCGTCCATGCTAATCTTAATATCATTTGCTAAAAGAAGCCCTGTAAATTCAGTACTGGTATACTGCGACCCTTGATCACTGTTAAAAATATCAGGCTTTCCGTAATGCAATAACGCATCTTCTAATGTGC
>NZ_JACYVZ010000024.1 GCF_014857925.1 Cysteiniphilum marinum
GAAAGCTGTTAAAAACAATTTATTTAACACTTAAAAATAATTGGGTTTTTGAAGATTTCCCCAACTATGTTTTGAGAAAAAATTAAACATTTAACCAACTGAAGAGTTGAAAATTAACATAGGAGAAATACTATGAGTATTCATAAACTTACCTCACTAACTTTATGCTTTGGTTTGATTGGTTTTGCAAGCCAAGCTTCTGCATTCACGGATCAAGATGCGGCAATTACTGCAACTGAAGCAATCGCTGAATCATGCTCTCTAAGTGCAGGCACCGAGGGTTTGACTCAAACCATCTTAGAAACGGGTGGAGGTGACCAAACCGCTGTTTTTGGCACATTTACCACTTCATGTAACTCTGCCTCTGGCTTTACCTATGCGATCAAAAATGATGATGATACTTGTGCTTTTGTTAATGGTTCAAGTACTGTGCCTTGGAGCTTTACGACAGGAACAGGAACCGCAGCTACTTTCTTAGGCACACCTTCTGGCACAATACAAAATAGTGCAACCCTTTCAGTGTCAGACCAATGTCCTGATGATACAGGCGGATATATCTCAATCCATAGTGTCTCTGCAGGAGTCGTCTATAATGCTGTTTCGATTGACTTAAAACCTGATGTCTCAGGTGTAGGTGCAGGTAACTTACTTGAAGGAACTTACGCAGATAGTGTGACACTTAGATTATCTGATGTTTAGTCATGTATTGTTGCTGGGCTAGGTTATTGTTAAGCTTAACTATCTTGCTTGGGATGAATAATGCCAAGCTATTACACGCTTCTTTTAGCAATCAAGATGCAAAAACCACTGCCTATGCCTACATAACGGAACAGTGCTCTATTTGGCATCAAACGTTTGGCCCAAGCAACTTAGCATCCTCTTGTAATTCTAGCTCTGGATTTATCTATCAAATTAAAGACTTTGATCATATATGCGAGCTGCTAATGAATGAAATTAATATACAAAAAGCTAATGCCTTTTTTGATGAGAATAAAGATGAAGTTTATGCTCATGATGAAACATTACTAAACTTACAGCATTTATGCCTACAAGATCATGCGACATTTAATGATCTACAAAAGGTATCTGCAAACCGAGTATATAATCAAGTACCCATCAAGTTAAATACCCCACAAGATATAAAGTCTAAACCACTTATTATTCGTTTAACCGATATTTAGAGCCTATAAATCTATGAGAAAAACTTACTTCTTATTTTTACTGATCACATTGTATGGATCAACCATAAGCTGCACTTTATCTTTGCATGGTGGTGGGACACTCACCACTAACAATTTAAGTTTTGGTGTTACTGATAATGCCTCTATTTTTGGCTATGCACAAGTCAACTGCCCTGAGGGCGAAGGGTATTCTCTTGAAGTTAAGACAATCAATGGTTATAAGTTTATAAATACGTTAAACGCAAGTATTTATGTTAATTATAGTGTTAAAGTTAATGGTATATCCGTTACTGACTTAACACCAAATCAATACTTTCTTGTACATACTGAACCTGCTGACCCACTAGGTGAGCCAACACAAAAAAACTATACGGCTACTGTAACCTTTACAGGCTTAGGTTTACATAATATTTCTGAAGGCAGTTATAGTGATACATTCCACTTCAGAATTAGTCCCTTAAATTAATCATTTCCCTCGCATAAAAAGCTTATCCAAATCATTGACTGTCATTTTCACCCAAGTTGGGCGCCCATGATTGCATTGATCTGCTCTTGCTGTTTGCTCCATATCGCGTAACAATTGATTCATTTCCTCAACGGTAATTTGATCATGTGCGCGCACGGCTTTGTGACATGACATCGTTGCTAGGATTGCATGTATATAATCATCCATTGGCTTGGCTTTACCACTGACCTTAAGGCTATTAGCAATTTCCATGACTAGATTTTCAATATGATTATTCTTTAAATAAATGGGGATTGCACGAATCACTAAGGTTTTCTCACCAAGTGCTGAGTATTCAAATCCCAATTTATGAAGAAGTGCTTCATGCGCATCTAATACATCAAGCAATACAGGACTTATCTCAAAGGTTAAAGGTAACAACAGTACTTGTGATACAGCTTCATGATTTGCCCATAGCGCTTTTACCTTCTCATATAATACCCGCTCATGTGCGGCATGCATATCAACAATAATCAGACCATCTTCCGTTTGTGACAAAATAAAAATGCCATGCACTTGTGCTAAGGCAAAACCCAATGGATAGGTTTTGGCCTCTTTTACAGGTGTTGCTTTTGTTGTTATTTCTGGCATTGTGACATTTTGATCCAACGTTGTTTCTGTTGCCTCATCTATTACCAACGGCATCGCTAATTGCGTGGCATCCTGCCATTTATCTTGAAGGGTTTGTGCTTTTATTTCATTGTGAATATCACTGGGATTTTCAGGATATTGATTTTCATCTTTCTGATTGATCAACTGCTCATATAACGCCATATCGTTGCGATGATCAGATCTTGATAGATCAGCATATTGAGTTTTATCACGCCAATTTTGATTTAGCGAGACGGAAGGCTTATCTGGCATACTAAATGTCAATGCATCAACGTCATTTTCAACTTCAGATGACTCTGGCAATTGTGGCTTAGTATCTGCCAAAGCATGATGAATTTTGGCAAAAAGGAAGTCGTGCACTAAACGTGATTCGCGAAAACGCACTTCATGTTTCGTTGGATGCACATTGACATCCACTGCATGTGGGTCAATATTAAAAAACAAGATAAACGCTGGATATCGTTGGTGATGCAACACATCTTTATAGGCTTGCTTTATCGCATGCGCGATAAGCTTATCTTTTATAATTCGCCCATTGACATAAAAATACTGTAAATCAGCACGTGACTTTGAAAACTGCGGTTTAGCAACCCAACCATATAATTGAAGCCCCATAGCTTCAGCTTCAATCAACAAGGCATTATCAATAAACTCATCACCACAAATATCCGCAATACGCTGTTGCTGTTTTTGCGGTGTATCTGCCACGGGATATGATTTCACCTCTTTACCATTATGCCAAACAGTCAACGCAACATTGAAGTGACAAAGCATAAACTTTTTCAATAGCTCATCAATATGCACATATTCAGTACGTTCGGCCTTTAAAAATTTGCGTCTTGCGGGTGTGTTATAAAAAACTTCAGCCACTTCAATCGTCGTTCCAATCGGATGAGATGCAGGTATTAGTTCATTACCTAATTGATTATCCACACGCCATGCATGTTCATCTTGCGCTGTTTTTGAGGTGATCTTCACTTTAGCAATCGAGCCAATACTTGCTAGCGCCTCGCCTCTAAAGCCCATGCTATCAATTGCTTCAAGCTCTGCTAATGAATATATCTTGCTGGTTGCATGCGGCATTAAGGTTAATGGCAAGTCATCTTTTTCAATGCCCGAACCATTATCACGTATCAAGATTTTTTCTTTACCACCATGCTCAAGCTCTAATGTAATCTCAGTTGCGCCAGCATCTAGTGCATTTTCAAATAATTCTTTGACAATCGAAGAAGGTCTTTCAACCACCTCGCCTGCTGCAATCTGGTTGGCTAGTTCAGTGGATAAGACTTTAATTCGCCTACTCATAATTTAATTCCGTTTGAATTTCTTTCTTTATGACGTTTTCATTTAGATAGCTGGCAATCTGATCGGCAATATCACGCTTTGATGCTAACGGTAATGTTAATACTTGCTCATGCCGCTTATTAAAGAGTTGCACTTTATTGTGATCACTATAAAAAGGGAACCCGTTATCTGTATTGACTTGATTTAATATTAAGAAATCAAGATTCTTGCGTTCAATTTTAGCTAGCGCGTGCTCTTGCGCATTATGCGTCTCTGCGGCGAAACCAACACAACACGGCCTGTTTTTTGTCAAGCTTGCAACACTTGCCAAAATATCTTTATTCTTAACCAACTTCAAAGTTAACTCATCACCTTCATCTGTCTTTTTAATTTTCTCAACAGCACAAACCTGTGGGCGATAATCAGCAACTGCAGCCGCAGCAATAAATAGATCTGCTGTTTTCACCTTCTCAAGCACTGCATCATGCATTGCACCAGCACTTTTCACCTCAACAACATCACAATTTTGAGGAGCTATTAATTGAGTAGGGCCTGAAATTAAACTCACATCCCAACCGATATTAATAAAAGCTTCAGCTAATGCATAGCCCATTTTACCTGAGCTATGGTTTGATAAATAACGCACAGGATCCAATGCCTCAACAGTGGGGCCGGCAGTAATCACAACATGTTTATCCGTTTTTGTTTTGGGCTTTAATATATGCTTTACAATCGTTTCAGGCTCCATTAAACGTCCATCACCAATATCACCACAAGCTTGCTCACCAGCATCCGGTGGCAAAATGATAAATTCTCGATTTTTCAAATGATGTATATTTGCTTGAACGGCAGGGTTCTGCCACATAATAACATTCATTGCTGGTGCTATAAATATGGGTTTATCCGTTGCAAGAATCACATTGCCCAGTAAGTCATCCGCCAACCCTAATGCTAACTTGGCAATGGTATTAGCAGATGCAGGTGCTATCACTATACAGTCTGCCCAGCGCGCAAGTTCGATATGCTCAATTGGATGATCGGTATATGCGAATAAATCATCATAGACTTTATGTTGTGACAATGCCTCAAAACTTAAACTTGTAACAAAGGCTTTAGCTGATTCAGTTAATAGTACTTTAACTTCACAGTTCACTTTGACTAAAAGCCTTGTTAATTCCAGTGCTTTATACGCTGCGATACTGCCTGTGACACACAATAAAATTCTTTTCATTATTTATAATTAAAAATTCCTAAAATATTGCCGTCCATACTATACCCATCACAAATCATTTTACAGATTTTTTTGCTTGGCACCTAACCTTGAAATTCTTCAAGCATGTTTTGGCATTAATATCTTTTGGTGTTGGCTGATCATTATAAATCGTCTCTACTATCTTGTTGTATGCTCACATATAACGATTATATTATAGTTTTGTACTTGAGTTTTTTCATTGACAACTATCACTGTTATTTCATCCCTTTGGATATAAAAAAAGCGCCCTTAGGCGCCCTTTTTATTATCAAAATCGCCCACCAAAGTAAGCAATGCTACAACTTATAGTTTACGAGACTTTAAGTTGCCAAAACGTTTCTGGAAGCTATCAACACGTCCAGCTGTATCAACCACACGTTGCTTACCAGTGTAAAATGGATGGCACATTGAGCACACATCTAATTGAATATCTTGGCTCTTTGTAGAGCGTGTTTCAAATTTATTGCCACAGCTACAGCTTACTGAAACTTTTTCATACTTTGGTTGAATATCTAAATTCATCTTCATTTACCTCTTTAAATATATTCTTGCCGCCACCTAAGCCCATCTTAAGCACCGCAGAATGAAAACGCTGCACATCATAGCGCAAAGCATATCATCTCTCAAGCTTTTAGCTCGATTAAATTGACGAATTCACTAATTCGATGAAATGTACTTTTCACGACGTACACGCTTAGCATCAAAACCACTATCTGTTAATAGGGCAAATGCATCATCAATCATATTTGGGTTACCACATAGGTAAACAACATCTTCCTCAGGGATTAAATCCAACTGATCAAAGACATGCTGCACATAGCCTTTTTGCTCATCAGTGGCTAAAGCTTCTTGCTCACGAGACAAACAAGCCTTGAAGTTTAGAGAATTTATTTTGTCGGCATACTGACGGAAGTCTTCTGCATAAATCGCATCCGCCTTATACTGCACCCCCAATAAGATATGAACTTCTTTTACATCTTCAGCTAAAACTTTTTCAATCGTTGGCAACATCGCACGATAGGGCGCAATACCTGTGCCAGTACCCACCAAAATAAGCTTACGGATTTTCTCACCATCTTTTAATACTAGGCGCCCTGCAGGCCCCATGGCATTGAACTTATCACCGACACTCATATTAAATAAATGCTCAGAAGCAATTCCACCATCAACATAAGAAATGGCAATTTCAATCAAATCTGTATCTTCAGGAATACTTGCGACACTGTAACTACGGCGTCTTACTTTGCCATCTTCATGATCAAATAAGAAGGTAATAAACTGCCCAGGAACAAAGTTAAATGCACTGCCATCTGCTTTTTTAAACGTTAAGTGCTTAACATTAGGTGCAATCTGTTTTGATTCAACCAACTCTGCTTCAAATTTTTCAATTGCCATAAAATATAGAATGATCATTTATTAATAATGGGCAACAGTTTACGAGTGTTGTGATCAATAATCCATTACTTTGTATGTAATGATGTATAAATAAGTTGCATCAGCTAGTACCTCTCCCCTTGTGGGATTTCTCGTGCAGCTTAAGCGGTATGGGTGAGGGGGAATTAAAACGCAACTTACTCTTGATTAATTACTATGCGGAAATGTAAATTTGGCTAAGACTTTTTTAACCTCTTTAACCGGCAAGCCAACGACATTGTCAAAGTCACCTTTTATCTCTTTGACAAAGCGCTGACCTATCCCTTGAATGGCGTAACCACCGGCTTTATCTTGAGGTTCATTCGTCTGCCAATAGGCTTTTATCTCTGCATCAGTCAATGGCGCAAACAGTACATCGGTTATTCTATATTCATAATATACTGATTCGCCATCACCTACAGCAAAGCCAGTAATCACTTGATGCCAGCGCCCACTTAACTTATGCATGTAGGCACAAAAAACCTTAAAATTTATCGGTTTTTGCAGTATTTCTTCATCAATCACAACGATGGTATCAGCAACTAAAACAGGTAGATCTAATCGCTTCATCTGTAACGCCGCCTTAAGCTTTGCCTTAACAACTCGCTCTAAATACTCCAACGGCTTTTCATTAGCTAATGAGGATTCATCAATATCTACAGCAAACTGGCTAAACTCAATGGATTCACGACGCAGTAATTCTGCCCGCCTTGGTGATTGCGATGCTAAGTAAATCATTTAGTTACTCGGTTGATCAAGAATATCTAAAACTTCTGCATCACTATCAAAGTGTTGCGTTTTTGCATTGCCTTTTGCTTTAATCTGCAAAGTTTTATCCAAGTTGTAATCATGGTTTTGTAAATAAGCATTACGTGCCGCGACATACGGATCAATTGAACTATTCATTAATTTCTCATACAAAGATAGGTATTGAACACCTTCATTGGCCTTATACACACCATAAGCACTCCAACTTACAATTGGTGGTGCCACAGCGCTATAACTTAACGGGTTAAAGACAGTATCAACAAGATCCCCTGCAGAACCACCAAAGGTGTTAGGCCCTAAAATTGGCACAACGAAATAAGGGGAATAACGATATCCCCATTTCGCCATCGTGAAACCAAAATTTTGTACTCGACGCGGTAGCCCCATATTTTTAGCAACATCAAATAAACCAAACACACCAAAGATGGTATTGGCAACAAAGCGCGCGGTATCACGCCATACATAGTCCAAATTCCATTGCAACAAGTCATTTGCAATGCGTCCAGGCTCTAGAACATTATTGTAGGCGTTATCAATGCCAAGTTGCACAGGATCGGGCACAACATAATCATAACCTTTTGCCATTGGAATTAATGCATAGTCATATGTTACTTGGTTAAATTTAAAGACAGCGCGGTTATAGCCTTCCCAAGGATCTCGATCCTGCTGAGTAGCGCAACCACTTAAAACCACAACTGCTAAAAGAACAATTATTTTATATTTCATTTGTCATATATTTTTTTCCTATTGCAAAAGAGTATAGCGGATTTTTCAAAAAGACGTCAGTAGTTGTTTAAACAAAAGCAAACATGCTTGTTACAAGCGTTAAGTTCAACAAATTGTGTTTTTTAATTAACACGCTCCATGCTATACAATCATGCTATACAACAAGAATAAAGCACTTTACAATAAAGTCTGATTTTTGATTTAAGCTAATACTAATGACACAAACCACACAACAAACAATCTCTCCGACAGCCAAATGGTTAATTACGATTACCGTGATGCTTGCGGCAATGATTGAGATTATTGACACAACTATTGTTAACGTCGCCCTGCCAGACATGGCAGGCTCTCTTGGTGCAAGTACCGAAGAAATCTCATGGGTTGTGACCTCTTATATCGTATCATCTGCGATTTGCATGCCACTTACTGGTTTTTTTGTGCGCACCATTGGACGGCGACGACTGCTGTTAATCAATATCATTGGATTTTTGATCTTTTCAATGCTCTGTGGATTATCAAGCTCTCTTAGTGAGATGGTTTTTTTTAGAATTATGCAAGGCATCTTCGGCGCCTCTTTAGTTCCTCTATCGCAATATGTCTTGCGTGACACTTTTCCACCTAAAGAGCAAGTTAAGGCTATGGCGGTTTGGGGTGTTGGTATTATGGCTGCACCTGTATTGGGACCCACATTAGGTGGCTATATTACTGACTGGATTAACTGGCGCTGGATTTTTTATATCAATGTTCCTGTATGTCTTATTGCAATTGTCATGGCATTCATGTTTATTCGTGAGACGAAACGCGAAAAGCTCAATATCGACTGGGTTGGACTTGGGCTTATGGCATTAACCATTGCCGCTTTACAAATCTTTCTTGACCGCGGTAATAATGATGGCTGGCTATCATCACATTTCATTCTTGCCATGCTAATATTCTGGGTCGTCACGGGTCTAATTTTTATTGTTCGCGGATGGTTTAATCCTAAGAATATTTTAAATCTTCATTTATTTAAAGATCGTAATTATGCGGCATCCTGTATTTTATTAGTCTTATATACAGCAGGCATATTTGGTCTTATGACTGTACAACCTCTTATTATGCAAGGCTTTATGCATTATTCAGCCGCACTCTCAGGCGAGCTTATGATGCCGCGCGGTATTGCCGCAGCTGTAGCGATGATATTAATCGCTCCTTTGGCTAAACGCATTGATTTACGCATTATCATTTTATTGGGTATTATTTTTACTGCTTATGGCAACTATCTATATGGTCAGATTCCGCTAATGAGTGATCAGTGGAATTTAACTTATCCTGGCATTATCCAAGGCATTGGCATGGGCTTTTTCTTTGTGCCCGTGTCAACCATGGCTTTGCAAACATTGCGCCCTCAAGATCTCGCCGAAGGCAGTGGTATGTTTAGCTTTTTTAGAAATTTAGGTACATCCGTTGGCACATCCGTAATGATTACCGTACTAAGCCAACAAGCACAAGTCGCCTGGCATAATATGATAAAGCATATTAATCCCGCTAACCCAAATTATCAAACTTGGTTACAAAATACCGGATGGCACGCACAAGATCCAAGCACCCTTGGCGTTATCGCACAAACAATTAATGCTCAAGCGAATATTATTGCCTTTAATGACGTTGCTTATTTATCTTATCTATTACTCGCGATTTCAATTCCATTTATTTTACTCCTAAGCAAACCTGCTAATACAGGACTTAGTATGGATCATTAATGTTACCTTTGATTATCATTAAAGAGTAGTAACCATTCTCTGGGGAAAGTCAAAGGGAAGTTTAGTGGCAGTAAATGCCGAGCCAATTGCTATCAATATTCGTCCAACTCACATCATGCTAAGGGATTGATCTCAGATAAATACCAAAATCCCCAGACTCATCACAAGACAAGATAATGTCCAGTTTTGAGACTATCTTAATAGCTCCAATACTTTGTGTTTTGCTGCACTGAAGTCAGTTTTACCTGAGCCTAACTTTGGAATAGCATCAACTTGGAAGTAGTTTTGTGGTTTCAATAAGTTGTTTATCTTGGCGCTATTGATTTGTTGCTTAATATCGCTAGCGTCCATTGCCATGGTATATAAAAGCGAGACACATTCTCCTTTTTTCTGATCAGGTGTTGCCACAGCTAATATCTCATTTTCTTCGTTATCCGCACCTAATAATGACATAATCTCTTCTTCAACCGCAGATAAACTGACCATCTCGCCACCAAGCTTGGCAAAACGTGAATAACGATCCAAAATCGTCAAATAGCCCTCTTCATCAAGTTTTCCTTTGTCACCTGTTTGATACCAACGAATGCGATGACGTTTAAAAATAACCTCTGCCGTTTTTTGTGGGTTATGCAAGTAACCTTCCATAACATTAACTCCACCAAAGGTAATCATACCAGCTTCACCAATTGGCAACTCCTCTTTTGACTCAGGGTCAATGATCATAAAGCGCCCACCTGGCACCGAACTGCCGACAGTACCAATCTTATTATTAGTTTTATCGCCTTCATTTGGTTGATTGACACTTGCCACAGGGCTCAACTCAGTTGTGCCGTATCCTTCGTAAATAATCTTATCAAACTTTTTCTCAAACATCGCTCTGACTTCAGGCAAAAGCTTTTCAGCCCCTGCAACAACGAAGTTTAATGATGAGAATTGATCAGCTGTCAACTGACGTGCTTTTGAGTAAATTCTAAAGAATGTTGATGTGCCACAGAGAATCGTGGGTTTATACTTATCTGCTAATTCACCCAACATCGCCGCATCAGTCGGATCTGGATGACAAACCATAAACACCCCTTCAAGCAAAGGTAAGATGGTTGTTGCCGTTAAACCAAAAGCGTGAAAAATTGGCAAAATACTTAAAATAGAATCATCCGATTTGGCACCTAAAATAATCATCGACTGTTTGACATTGCCTAAAATATTTTTATGACTTAGCACAACCCCCTTAGGCTTACCCTCACTGCCACTACTAAACAAAATTGCCGCCGTATGATCGGTTGCAACACGTGTGACATAATGACTAATTAAATGCTCAGCTGATGACAATTTCACATGCAATAAAGTCTTTAATAAGGTAAATTTATCCAATTGCTGACGCACATCTTCTAGCAATATGATCTTTGAGTTACTAAATACTTCCTCTAAGAAAAACCCCTTTTTCTTTAGCTGCTCGATAAAGCGCCCTGAGGTGATAATCGTTTTGATATTGGACTCAGAAATGGCCGCATCAAGTGCTGATTTGGACGCTGTATAGTTTAAATTAACCAAGGTTTTACCAAGCACAAAGCCACTCATCATCGCCATCGCCCCACCAACACTCGGAGGCAAGCAAATACCAACACGCTCCTGTTCACGTAAAATTGGTTCAAGTAATTTCGACAGTGCAAGCGTTGCAACGAGCAAACGCTCAGAGCTTAGCTCAACACCAGTTGAATCAGCAATAACTTTTTTACCTTTACGTGCTTTTGCTTGCTTAATCCAAACCTCTGGAATGGATGGCATCAGTGAAATATAACGCTCCCACGCATAAATATTTTTCTCAGCCAAAAGGTCTGACAACTCCTTTTTATCTAGTGCAATACCAATTGGCTCAAAGAAGCTTAAATGCAACCACTGTGGCACATTGCGCCCACGAGTATATTTAATACATTCAAACCCGCAAACCTGCATAGGGATAATTTCATTATTAAGTTTAGTCACATCACTATATAGCTCTTGGGATACCAATAGTACCCCTTCTTTATTCCATGAGGTCAAAAAGGATTGTGAAATAATTGTAACACCCGTTCTTTTTAGCAAATAATCCACTAACTTTGATGGTGGATTCTCACATTCCATGACTACCGTCACTGCTTGTCGCGCAATTCGTTGCAATAAAACTGCTAGAAATAAATTAACATTATTGCTAATGACCACTGCTGGTTTGAAATTTGGCACATAGTTGACATGATGAAAGTTACACATATAACGCTGGCGCTCTTTTAACTGCATAACAGCAATTAAGGTTTTATTTGGCCAAACATACAATGAACCCAAAATAACTATAACAAACAGGACAATTATCCCTAACAATATTGACATTAATGTCACCTCATCATCGGCAATTTTCTATTAATCTGTGCTGAGTATATACCGCTTGCAAATCATTTTACAGTATTTCTGTCTTTGAACAGAGCTTACCAGTTGCCACTACGTTTCTTATTTTTGGCAAAAAGGACTAACTAAAATACGCCTTATAACTTGCTGTTAATGCATTAAGATTAGCTGTAATTTCAATACTTTGTTGTTTCTTCTCAAGCAAGTTTGTTAAATGCTCAGGCACCTTAATTTTCTCTTGGACAATCGGTTCAATCACTTCTTCAAACTTCGCCGGATGCGCGGTTGCGACAACGATATAATGCGTATCTTCTGGCAGAGACTCACGCGCAAAGAATGCCGTTGCCGTATGTGGGCAAATAAGCATATCATGATCATTCTTTACCTTAGCAATCATTTTTTTAATGTCGCTATCATCTGCTTTAAATGCTTTCACCTCACGAGCAAAAACATCAAAATCAGGGAAAAGCGCATAAAGGCGCTCAAAGTTACTTGGCTTACCAACATCCATTGCATTAGCAAGTGTTTCGATACTTGCTTTATCAGGCAATGTTTTATGTGCCAAAAACTGCCCAATGACATTATTTTCATTTTGTGCAATGGCAATATCACCAATTGGCAAACCCATTTTTTTTGCCCAAAAGCAGGCGCAAACATTGCCAATATTACCCGATGGCACGATGAAATTTGCCTTTTTGCCATGCTTAAAAAAATATTGCCAAGCAATATAGGCGTAATAGGTTGTTTGTGGCAATAGCCTCCCGATATTAATGCTATTGGATGTATTTAAATACGTATTACTCTGCCACCATTTATTGGCAAATGCGCCTTTAACCAGTGCTTGGCAATCATCAAATGTACCATCAACCTCAACTGCACACACATTACCTTGCCAGCAAGTAATCTGCTTTTGCTGACGCATTGAGATTTTACCCTTAGGAAATAATACCATGACATTGATATTTTTCTTTTGATAAAAGGCAGCAGCAACTGCAGAGCCCGTATCACCCGATGTCGCCACCATAATCGTAAACTTTTTATCGGTTTTAATATGACTTAAGGCATTGGCTAGAAATCTCGCGCCAAAGTCTTTAAATGATAAAGTCGCACCATGAAAGAGCTCAAGCACTGATGTTTTCTGATCAACATTGACCAATGGTAAGGAAAAGCTAAAACTATCATGGCATATTTTGCTTAATTGGCTTTCAAGCGCATCACCTTTAAAAAATGGGGCTAGAAGCTTTGTTGCAAAATCAGGATAACGCATTGCACTATCTAAAGCTTGACAATCAAACAGTGGAAAAGACTCTGGGACATAAAGCCCACCATCTTCTGCTAAGCCATTTTGCAATGCGCTTGATATCGATACAGCCTTGGCATCACCTCTGGTACTAATAAACTTCATACTTCCTCCTTTGCGATAATCTGCCCACCTTTTGCGGATAAGCTTGTAACATATTTCTGCGCTGACAATCCTTCTTTAGCAAAGATTTCAACTAATTCATTTGCAATCATTTCTGCATTATTTTCATTATGACCTAAGGCAAATACAGCAGGACCAGAACCCGAGATACCAAAGCCAAGCGCGCCAAGTTCAACTGCTTTTTGTTTTGCCTGATCAAAGCCTTTAATCAATACTTTGCGTTTTGGCTCAACTAATACATCAGCAAAATGTTTTTTAAAACGTACAAGATCACCTTCATACAGCGCACTAATTATCGCCGCAGTTTTGGCACTTTGTGTGACAAATTCTTTGAGCGTAAAAGGCACATCAATTAGTTTTCGTGCTTCTTTGGTTTCAATTTTTAAACGAGGCACAACAACACTGGCATATAAATCTAAACTCGGCAGTTGAATAAACTCACATGGCCTTGAGTTTTGCAGCAATACCAAGCCACCAAACATCGCAGGTACAGCATTATCACCATGATAAACGCCGCCAGAAATAAGACTCTCACCATAAATGGCATAATCAATTAACTGCTCTTTTGCTAAAGGCCTTCCTAAGAACTCATTAACTGCAAGTATTGCCGCGACTGAAGATGCGGCTGAACCACCAATACCAGAGCCTAAAGGAATGCCTTTTTCAATGGTAATATCTAAACCCAATTCAAGTTTATGGTCTTGCAAAAATTTCTTTATCACTGCACCACAGACATTTTTATCAACATCTACACTTAACTCTTTATCTGTTAACAGTCCACAGATTCGTTTAATGACTAATTGCTTATCATCACGCTTTTGTAAATGCACTGTGTCACCAACATCTGATAACGCAAAACCTATGAGATCAAAACCTACCGCAAAGTTTGCACTTGTCGCTGGTGCAGATGCAGTTACTTTGGTTATTCTTTCATTTATTTTTATTTTCTTTATTCTTTCTATCATTTCATCCATTGATTAAATCCTTCACCTCTAAACGCATCATTTCCCCTCACCCGCCAGGCTTTGCCTGCCAACCTCTCCCGCAAGGGGAGAGGTAAGTATCTTCCAATATGCCAATACATCGCTAGTCTTACATTTGTTCCCAACCAAAACAGTCTCACTACAATTCGCTCCACTAGCTACCTCCCACATTTACGCGAAAGGTAAGTTGTTTTCCAATACGCTAATTGCGTTAGCAGTCTTAGGTTTAACCACTAACAAAAATAGCCTCTCGAGCTTCCTTCCACCATTTACCTCTCCCCTTGCGGGAGAGGTCGCACTACATCTGTAGTGCGGGTGAGGGGTGTTTTTATATACTTTCACTAGACACTATTCCTGTAAATTTCACCTTAATTAGAAATCGCCAATATATCACCAAAAACACCTGCAGCAGTCACTTCAACACCAGCTCCTGCTCCCCTTATGACCATTGGCGAATGTGCGTAACGCTTGGAATAAATAAGCACCATATTATCGGCACCATCAAGACTAACAAAGGGACTGTTTTGCACCAATGGTGCGACAGATACTTTTGCCTCACCGGTATCTGATACTTCTCCCACAAAATGCAGTGCTGAAGCCTTCCCTTGCAAAGCTTTAAGCTGTTGTGTTAGCTCCTTATCATGGGCTTTGATTTTCTTTAAAAACGCCTCTTTGGAGCAGGATCTTAAGTTTTCAGGTGTCAAATTTTGCACCTTGACATCACTTAGCTCAAGACTTATGCCAATTTCACGTGCTAAACACACCACTTTACGCGCAACATCCATCCCAGATAAATCCTCACGTGGATCAGGTTCAGTGTAACCCTTGTCATAAGCAAGCATTAAACTCTCAACAAAGCTTTTCTCTTTATTGACTTCATTAAAAATAAAACTTAATGTCCCTGAAAAAACTCCTTGGATCTTATGGACTTTGTCACCCGTTTTTTGCAACGTTTCTATAGTACTAATCAGTGGTAATCCTGCACAGACATTCGTTTCGTATTTAAATGTAACATTATGATTACGTGCTACTTGGCGAAGTTTACGATAATAATCCATCGACTGCGTATTAGCATATTTGTTGGGTGTCACGACATGAATACCTTGTGCCAAGAAATCAACATAGGTCTTAGCAATATCAACGCTTGCCGTTGCATCGACAAGCACCTTATGTGCACATGAAATAGATTGTAAGTATTTCACCAAAGCATTCGTATCCGCTTTACAATCACTTGCTTTTAATTGGTGGGTCAGCTCACTTTCTAACAGAAGATCATCGCCACACAATAACTTAGTTGAGCTCATAGCAGCAACCAAACGCAAGTTAATATTCTGCTTATGTAAGACTTGCTGCTGTTGTTTTAGCTGGTTGATAAGCTCAGTACCGATGCCTCCGACACCAATCAGTGCAATCACCATTTCTTGTACGGGTGGATTTTTGGCTTGTTGATGAATTAAATTAAGAGCTAGATCTTCATCTTCTTTTTTAACGGTAACGGTGATACTGCGCTCGGATGAGCCTTGAGTAATCGCATGAATATTAATCTTAGCATCTGCTAATGGTTTAATCACACGCGCTAAAGCACCTGGTTGCGCTCTTAGTCCATCACCAACCGCTGTAATCATCGCATAACCCGTCTCGCAATAAATATGTTCTATATCACCGCGCTCAATTTCCGCTTTGAAATGACGCTCAAGTGCTTTGGTAGCACGTTTGGCAAGCTTTGCTTCAATCGCAAAACAGATTGAATACTCCGAGCTTGATTGTGATATCATCATCACTGAAACTTGCGATTGCTCAAGCACACTAAAGACTTTGGCTGCCATTCCCGAAACACCAATAATGCCTGCACCCTGTACACGCATTAAGGCAACATTTGAAATACTCGTTAAGCCTTTGATAAGGTATTGTTCAAGGTTAACCTTATCCAGTGCGCGAATAATTTCCGTGCCTTGTTTTTGCGGCTCATAACTGCTTTTTATCTCAATTGGGATTCCCATTTCCATCATCGGATTAATCGTTAATGGATGAACCACTGAAGCACCAAAATAGGCAAGCTCTAACGCTTCTTTATAGGATAACTGTTTCAATTGACGCGCAGTTTTAACCACCTGTGGATTCGCACTATAAACACCGGCAACATCCGTCCAAATTACCAATTTACTTGCTTGTAAAAGCTTAGCAAAAATAGCTGAGGAGTAATCGCTACAATTCATGCCTAAAATACTACGCACACCTTCTTGGTTTTGCGCAATAAACCCAGTAATGATATAAACTTTATGTTTTCGATCATTAAATTTCTGATCAACCGCTTGCTGACTTCTTTGCCAATCAACACTCACCGGTTTATGGTTATCATCGATAAATAGCACTTTCGATGCATCAATAAACTCAGCGTCAATATCTCTATGCTGTAACGCACCTGTTAAAATTTGTGCCGACCACAGCTCACCAAACCCTAAAATAAAATACTCCAAAGCATCACCACAAATACTACTTAATGCAATTGTCGTGAGCATTTGCTGTAAGTGTGTAATATCACTCTCAAAGGTGCGCTTAAGTGCTTTATCTTTAGGGCATAATGCGCTAATCAGAGACAGGTGATGCTCAATAAGTTGCGCGATAACTTTAGTGCTGTCTTTATTCTCTAGGGCAAGTTCAATGGATTTTTTTAGTAAACTCGTGGTTTTGCCACTTGCAGAAACAACCACTGATTGCGGCATCGTGCCAATAATATTAACTACACGCTCAATTTTCACCACATCTGCAAGACTACTACCACCAAATTTATGTACGATATACTCCATCAATAACTCACCTTCAAAAATTAGCATGAGGTTTCATTATATAAACATTATTCGGCAGAATTCATTATAAAAAATCAACTATTTAGTGATGGTGATATTAGCACTTAATTTTACAGGAAAAAGCAATCGCTGAAGCTTTTGCTAATGTGCGATTTCAAGGTGTGATTTTAAAGATACCCACTTCGACTGATGCTCAGTGCAGCGCTTCGACTTTGTTCAGGATACGCTAGCATTATTGGGTAATCATTTTAGTTATAACCACTTAGCAACGTCCAATGCGCTATAGCTAAGAATAATTTTGGCACCCGCGCGCTTTATCGCTGTTAAGGATTCAAGGGTAACACCTTTTTCATCAATCCAGTCTTTTTCAGCTGCGGCTTTAATCATCGCATACTCACCACTGACATGATATGCCGCGATCGGTAAAGTGCTATTATCTTTCACATCTTGAATAATATCCAAGTAGCTTAAAGCAGGTTTAATCATTAAAAAATCAGCACCCTCATCTTCATCCATCTGTGCTTCTTTAAGTGCTTCTTTTTTATTGCGATAATCCATTTGATAAGACTTTCTATCACCCTTTGGCGTTGAGTCACACGCACTTCTAAAGGGTCCATAAAAACTTGAAGCATATTTCACCGCATAAGACATAATCGCAACTTCAGCGTAATCTTCTTGATCCAAAGCATAACGCATCGCCTGAATCATACCATCCATCATACCACTGGGTGCCACGATATCAACGCCTGCTTTGGCGTGTGAAACCGCTGTTTTTTGCAATATTTCTAAGGTCTGATCATTATCAATCTCATCATTATGCACGATACCGCAATGCCCATCTTCGGTGTATGCACACAAACAAACATCTGTTGCAATAATCAATTGTGGATGAAGCGCTTTGATCTTAGCAATTGCTTGCTGCACAATACCATCATCAGCGTAGTTTTCTGAGGCGTATTTATCTTTACTCGCTGGAATACCAAATAACATAATCGATAAAATACCCGCTTTTTTTATCTCATCAATCAACTCAGGTAATCGATCAAGTGACCAGTGATACTGATTTGGCATTGCCGTAATTTCGCGCTTGATGCTCTCACCATGGACGACAAATACTGGGTACATCAAATCACTCATATGTAAACGTGTCTCAGCAATATGCTCTCGTAACACTTCAGTGCGGCGCAATCTTCTTGGACGTGTCACCGGGAAAAACCCCATCTTATGCCCCTTTTTTCTTTGGCTTCTTGCGATATAATATCGAGATATTGCCAATTAATTGCACTAACTCACATTTGCTCTTCTGACAAATTTCCTCTGTCGTTGCTTGACGCACTTCTTTTTCAGCGCCTGCGATTTTAACTTTAATGAGCTCATGCGCTGTTAATGCTAAATCAATCTCAGTTAACACATTCTCCGTTAACCCCTTATCCCCAAGCATAACCACTGGATTTAAACTATGTGCTTGCGCCTTTAGCTGTTGACGTTGTTGTGATGTTAATGCCATATTTTCCTCTAAATATTATCATGGTCTTGCAAACGCCGATAATTGTACACTGATTTGCTGAGTTAATGATAGAAATTTTGTGTGACAATAAAGATGAAATGGTCTTAGAGGCTGCCATTTAGTAGCTTCTGGATGGCGAAAGATTAGCTTGATTATATTGATTGCGGAGCTCTTCAAATATATTAATTTTTTGTTGATACTTTGGCATCAGCTCATTTTCTTTTTGCTCTTTTCCCCTTAGTTCGTTGATACTAACCTTTTGTTGATTTAGGCATGTTTTTTGCTCATTTATACTGTCATCACACCACGTTAACTCATTTTGTAACTTTTCAGCTTCTTTTTGTAACTCCTGATATTGGCCATTAATAGAACCATACTTATTGAACAAGTTAGTAACTTTCTGGTCTTGCTGCGTTTTTTTCTGTTCAGCTTCTCTTTTATTTTCTAGAGCTATTGTTTCAGCCTCTTTTATAGCTTCTATTTCAGTTCTATATTGGTTGTTTTTTAATTTATCTACTGTTCCTTGTTGAAGAGCTTGATATGCTTGGTGAGCCTTGTAGTTATCCTTGCTTGTAAATCGAGACCATAATTTTTTGATAAAATTTAATTTTTTATATTCTTGTTGTTTTCTTTTCAACTCAGCTTCAAGTTGATCTAGGACAGTTTGAGCTTGTTCAACCTTATCTGTTACATTTATTAATTCATCGTTTGTTTGATCTTGAAGTTTTTGGTTATTCTTAAGTTCTGTATCAAGGTCAGCGAGCGTTTTGTGCTTTTCCTGTAGATCTGTCTGATTAGATTCGAACTGTTGCTGGAGGTTAGCCTGATTATTTGTTAGCTCCCGAATATCGTTTTGAATTATTTTGCTGACTGCCTCAAGATTCTGAATTTTCTTTTTATGTTCATTGATAAGTCTATCAGCATTATTAATATCTACGTTATTGGATTTAATGGCATCGTTAACTTTTGCCATAAATTCTTTTAGTCTTGTTTGATCTCTTTGAGTGAAATTGTCCTCCAAGAGATTATTCAAAGTGTCTTGCAAGCTCTCTTGAAAAGTATTCAGCTCAGGCATTGAATCGTTTATATTATCTTGAGCAAAAGTAATTAAATTTATTAATATTTGCTTTTGTTCTTCTGTTAAATCTAGTTGATTATGAGATTGTGGTTGTATATCCCCGTCTACACTATCATTATATGTTGCAAATCCATCCTCAGCTCGCATGAATGATTCAGAACCATCTGGATTCGGCGCTGTTGTCCGAGAGTAATTAATACTCTTTTCAATCCTGTCTTGACGTCCATCAAGATACTTGTATTCTAGAAGTGTTATTTCATTTTTATTGGCTTGAGAGAGGAATGAGTCCCAGTATTCTTTGCCGCTTGGACCATTATCGTTATATGTTTCATCATTTGGTAAATACTTCATGTTACCAGATACTATTGCCCATTGTTGTTGATTTTGATCGTACTCTAATGCAGCATAGTGTCCTTGATTATTTGAAGATTTTAAAAGCAAGTGTTTTTTTGTTTTGTCTAAATTGTTTATCTCACTTTTAAAATGACTGTAAGATTCATATCTTTTGACAGCAAGGGTATCGACCCCAGCTACGGACAAGACATTAATACTTAATTGCCCAGTAAATTTAATATTTTGCTGGGCGTGGGTATCAAAATCAGCATTAAATATCTGTTTCATAGCCTGCTCCAAGCAATCGTTACCAAGTGATACATTGTTTGGGTTGTATGTTTCACTAGACTTAGCAATTACTAGTATTTCCGCATCTTTTACATTATGCTCTTGTAGCATGTTTAATAAATTATTCCATAACTGGTTTTCTAGTTTTTTTAATTGTTCTATCGCATACCTATTTAACTGACCTTTAGTACGCTTACCACTTACAAATTCGTTGTAGGCTTTACGAATTTCATTATCGTCAGTGCCAAGGACACTCAGAGCAGATTTTAATTTATTAAATAATCCCTCCGGCTCGGGATTATTTGATATGACGTGGGAAGCATTCATTGCGTTAGTATCGACAGATGTTGCGAGGTCGAAAAGTTGATTAAAGACTTGCTCCTTAGTAAGTGCTTGATTACTTAGAATTTCTTTGCTTTTCTCGTAATTAAGACGCAACTTTGCTAAAAATATTTCTTCTATTGAATCGGATAAACCTCTTTCTTTTAATAGCAATACAAACTCATTATCTCTATAGTATTTTTTAATCGTTTCATGGCAGTAATTATCTAATATATTATCTCTTTCTTTTTTATCAAGACTTGCTAAAAATAGACTGATTAAATCAAGAACCTTAAGCTCAGGTAAGCTATAAATTTTGAGGTTTTCGCCAAAGAAGTAGCGATTTCTAAGCTTGAATAATTGTTCTCGACTCAATTCATTAAGTGATTCTGCCTCTCTTTCAGGAAAAATGCTCTTAAGCGCATCAACAAGTTCTTCTTTAGTTGCATCATTATTTTTTAACTTATTCCATGTTTTTGCACCTTCTTCACCAGCTAAATAGTGCAATGAAGTATTAGCTAAAACACGGTAGTATATTGCAACTACCTCTCTATTTTGATCCACTTTGCTAGCTGTACGCCCAATTACTTCATCATCATTAAAAGCATGATTGCTAGTTAGCTGCGCTACCACATGGTCAGCAATATCGATACCAACTTTAGCGCCAGAGCCTGTTTGATAGTGAGGTGCGTAAAGTTTATCGCCTAGGATGATTGTTTTAATTTGTCCATCAGTTTCAATATGAGTATTTAATTTATCTCGACGGTCTGAGTTAAAGCTTTGCCCTGATGTATCGGTGCGTGTTAACTCTTTTTTTAATACATGATCTTGCTCTAAGGCATTCTTGAATGTGACTTCATTATTCTGTAGCGTTTTACCGTCTTCAAATAATAGTGATAATATGGTTTCATTCCATTCGTTTATCTTCTTTTTATCTTCTCTAATACTCTCTGGGATCTCAGAGCCTATATACCATGTATGATGGCTTGTTTTATTTTCATCATTTGGACTGGCCGTGAAAAAACGATACTGTGGCGGTCTGATAAGTGCCCATCCCAAGTCTTTAAGCCTCTGTTGCCATTTTGTCTGATCAATAACTTTTTGATCTTCTAGCAAAGATGCTGAACGCAAGGCATCAATTGTAAAAGTTGATACCCCATGAGTTTGTTTTACATAATGAGAGTTTTGTGGATATATTGCATCTTCTTGACTAACTTGCTCAATTAATGATTTCTGGATATCGGTGTCATCATTGCCCGTCGCTTCTAGTACTATTTTTTCATCATATATATTACTTAAAGCAGTATCACTAACAATAGACAATTGTTTCCCCACAAGGTATTCATTAATTTTGCTCGTGAAAAGTCGTTGTAAGTCACCTATTTCAATTTCATAAACATCCTCATTTTTGTCAAAGAATTGATCATTCTGCAATTGAAATCTTTTATCAAAATCTTTTGCTACAATAGTGTGAATATTATGTTCATCAATAGTTTTTTGAATATCAGATATTCCAATAGATGTGAGCATGCCTTCAAAATAGCTTTTATTGAAGCGAAAAATATTTCTTCTTGATCTTAGGTCATTCGCACCTTTAAATTCAAGATACTGAGTGGAGTCCTCTTGAAGATATTCAAATCTTGGATCAGTTACGCTGATCTCTAAGTTGAAACTCTCATTTTCCTGCTTAAGTTTATGCAGTAACTTAGCTAACAATGCTAAATTTACTACTCCTAAGCCCTGAAAATGAATATGTTTATCAGTTAAGCTTCCTGTTTTTATTGGCATAATATAAAACCTTATCGTTTAATTGTCTAAAGGTAGCTTTTACAGGAGTATAGCGACTCCAAGTCCAAATATGAATATCAATTAAGAAAAATAATTAATACACTGAGCATAAGCTCGGCTCTACCAATTTACCCGTTAATCAGATCGTATATTGAAAACCACTAAACCTAAACAAAGAGAGTCTTTCAGTATCTACTTTAATCTGCCTGATTATTAAGCTTACTGCTTAATAAAACTGAAGAAAGTTCAGCAGAACATTTTTTACACGAAAACAGACTCAATTTTGTTGCGCCCAACTTTATATGGCACCTAACTGCACTGCCAGCGCCAACTATCGATCATCATTTCGTTAATATCGCGTGTCGCTTGCCAATTAAGCTCATTTTTTGCTTTTGAGCAATCTGCCCAACACTCATCAATATCACCAGCACGTCGTGGCTTTATCTCAAAGGGAACCTTCTCTCCTGTGGCTTTTTCAAATGCATCAATGACCTCAAGCACCGAATAACCATTGCCCGTACCTAAGTTCCAAATATGGCAACCTTTTTGATCCTTAATATACTCATATGCTTTTAGATGCCCTAATGCCAAATCAACCACATGGATATAATCACGCACCCCTGTGCCATCAGGCGTATTATAATCATTACCAAAGACAGATAGCTTTGCCAGCTTACCACTAACCACCTGTGTTAAATAAGGCAATAAGTTATTTGGCACACCATTAGGCAATTCACCAATTAAACCACTTTTATGCGCACCCACGGGGTTAAAATATCTGAGTATTGCAATCGACCATTCATTATCAGCAAATGCTAAATTTTTTAGTATCTTCTCGACCATGACTTTAGAGACACCATAAGGATTGGTTGGTGTGCCAATGGGACAACGCTCAGTGATCGGAATTTCTGCCGGATTGCCATAAACTGTAGCTGATGAGCTAAACACAAAGCTTTTGACATTATGTTGCTGCATAACTTTTAATAAATTTAGCGTACCTGCAACGTTATTATCATAATACTCCAATGGTTTTAAAACACTCTCACCCACGGCTTTTAATGCGGCAAAATGGATCACCATCTTGATATCGTATTGACTGAAAACCTTCTGCAATACGAACTCATCACGTATGTCACCTTTAACAAATATGGGCTTTTTAGCGGTGATTTTTTCAATGCGTTTAATGATATCATCACTACTGTTATAAAGATTATCCAAAATAACAACATCTAAGCCTGCCGTTAAAAACTCAACCACCGTATGTGAGCCGATAAAACCAGTACCGCCAGTTATTAGAATCATTTTTACCTTATTGATATCACTTTATCTTTTAATGCCGCTAATCTAACAAATTAACAAAATAACGCCAATCAGAAGTTAATATAAAAAACCAAATAAATACAATGGAATACTATTAGCATACCCCACACTTAGATCGTCTTTGACTAAATATTTATTATTTTTAAGCATAGTTAATTGGCTGCCAGTCTTGTTTTTCCCGCCAATTTCAAAGGTAAACTCCTTAACCTGAAAGTCACCAACTTTAGGGTAATACGCGTGGAGTTTCGCTCCTTGAACAAACTGCAGGAAAGCTAACTCACGTAATACACCTATATCCAAATTAGTCGATAATAATGTGTTAATCATTGCCAGTAAAGTTGTATTATCCAGATAAAGCTTATCTGGCTTGGATAAGACCTGTGAACCTGAGCCACTGGCATAAAGCTTCTTAATCAAGTGAGCTTTCTCTAATATTTGTAAATAATTATCAACTGTCTTATTGTCAATGCCTAATCGTGTTGCAAAGGTGTTGCTTTTTACTTTAGCAGGCGGAGAACTTGCCAAAAAATTTAACATTCGCTTAAAGTGAAGTAAGGAGCTCGTCTTTAAATTAAAGTGAAAAGCAATATCTTCATAAATTGTTTTTTCTACTACTGTTTGCAAAGTGTCATATAATATTGCCTGGCCAAGCTCAAATACAGTAGGATAATATCCATAAAGCAAATACTGTTTAAAACGCTCAAGTAACAATGGAATAGAAGATAACTTTCTTGCAACCTCTTGATGATTATTCACTAAATCATCAAAATCAATCGCAGGATAGTCAAGCTCCTGAATAAAGTTTAAATACTCACGAAATGATAGCCCTGGTAAAGATAATAAATGGGCTCGACGTGACAAATCGTAACTGCCTGTTACGAGATCTATGCTTGAACTCCCTGAAAAAAATACTTTAATATCCGGATAAGAATCATGTATATTTTTAAGTTCTTGGTTCCAGTTAGGATATTTATGTATCTCATCAATATAAAAATGTCGAATATTTGCTTGATGATAACTTTGATCAATGACAGACAGTAAAGTATTTTCATTAAAGTAGAGATTATCGGCAGAAAAATAAAACGAGTTTTTATGCAACGACTCATTTAAACGTATATGTTGCAACAGCAATGTGGTTTTACCAACACCTCGCGCACCAATAATCCCAACAAGCCGGCTAGCACTATCTAACTGAGGATAAATAAAGCGTTTATATTTAGTTTGCACATTACCAACCAAGCGATGATGTGTCTGCCATAAAAAATCAATCATTAGATCAAACTCTACAAAAAATATAATAAAACACGACTTAAATCAACAATATATATGTAAAATAACAAAAAAACTAGAGTTCAATCCAAATTATTGACAAAAAAACTGGATCACATTCCAACATTTACCACTAAAGTTAAATTGCCAAATGCCTTCCCGCAGCATATGCAACTTCTTTAAAATAGCTGACAAAAACACTGATTTTCTGACATATTCGTGTAAAATACACTAAATTTTTAGTATTGAGTTGATTAACTTAGATTTTTAGTTAGTTACTGAAGTTTCACATTTTAGAAAAAACTATGATTTTATAAACACCCCGTCAGCCTTTGGCTGCCACCCCTCTTGCAAAGAGGGGAATTAGGCAAAGGTGATTTTATATTCCCCTCTTTGCAAGAGGGGGCTTAAGCTTGCTAAGCGGGGTGTTGAAATAGAAAAAATGCGTCACTCCAGTTAGTTATATAGATTTATAGAGGATAAATTTTGATTTTATTACGTTATCTTAATCGCGAGCTTGTGAATATGACGATGGCGATTATTCTTATCCTACTGTTGATTGTCATCAGCAACATGTTTGTGCGTTACCTATCGATCGTCTCTGGCGGGAATATAGAAGCTGATGCTGTTTTTAAAATGATCTCAGTCATGTTGCCCAAATATATTGCCTATTTACTGCCAATCGCCTTTTTCTTTGCCATTTTGATTGTTTATGGCAAGATGTTTGCTAATAACGAACTAACGGTTACCTTTGCCTGTGGCACAAGTTGGTTTCGCTTATTAAAATTCATCATGATCCCAGCATTAAGCCTCTTTGCGATAGAGCTTATTTTAACGTTATTGGTTTTACCGAAAATGGATCAGAATTACTTTCTGGTACAAAAGACAACAACCAAAAGCTCGCTGTTAAGCTTTATTCAACCGGGGAAAATCACACCCTTTAGTGATGGAAAGCAGGTTGTTTATACCAAGTCAACCGATCCTGATGGTACTTTGCATGACATTTTCATTTATCAGCAAAAACCCAACAATGGCAGCACGATTATCACAGCACCTACTGGCTATGCCGAAACCAGACCTGATGGCAATCAATATTTAGTACTTAAAAACGGCTATTTCTATGATGCAAAACCCGGTGTTGCCGAAGTGCAAAAAGGCCATTTCACTGAAGCGACGCAATTTATCCCAACCAAGGTTAGTGTCGGCTACAACAACTCGATCGAATCTGTTCCTACTTCAGAGCTAATCAATAGCAATGAACCACGCTATCAGGCTGAGCTGCAATGGCGACTAAGCTTTCCTTTAGCAATACTCATCTCTTCACTCATCGCATTAGCGATGTGTAAAATGCGTCCACGCCAAAGCCGCTACAGTAAAATCATTCCAGCCCTGATTGTGTTTATTCTTTATTTTAACCTCCTGTCTTTATCGAAATCATGGCTTAATGATGGCAATATCCCAAGTTGGCTTGGACTTTGGTGGGTACATATTGTCTTTGCCGGTATTATGCTTTTAATACTTAAACAATATAATGGTCGTATCTTTGAAGAGAAAACCAAAGAGGTCAACGCATGAAACGCTTAACCTTATATGTTGCCTCAACCGTTTTGTACACATCTTTTATTATGATTCTGGCATTAACTGCCATTTTCTTTTTATTCACCTATATTGCACAAGCCGGTGACATTGGCAAAGGCAACTTTACCGCACTAGCTGCCTTTTTGTACGTTCTTTATGAGGTGCCTGCGAACATTTACCTGATCATGCCTGTTTGCGCTTTATTGGGAGGCCTTATGGGCTTGGGGCTTTTAGCCAATAATAGTGAATTGATCGTCATGCGCGCTTCAGGTCAATCGATCACACAAATTGCCAAAGGCGTACTTTTAGCTGCTTTTGGTTTAGCATTTTTAACATTTTTAACTGGCGCCTACATTGCACCATATTTCCAAAAAAAGGCAACGATTAACAAAACACTTGCCACCGGTGGCAATGAAGCATTGGTATTGTATGATACGCAAACCTTATGGATTCGTGAAGGCAACGCCTTTATCCATGTTGGTAAAAACGATACTAACGGTAAACTTAAAGACATCACCAAATATACCATCGACAACAACCAGCTCACGGCAATTGATCATGCTGATAATGCATTATTTACTAATAAACAATGGCAAGTTAATGATGTTTCAAGCACACAAATTGGCAAAGATAGCAGCATTGTTTACCATGATAAACAACAATACTGGAACAACTTATTACCACCCTTTTTACTTAAGATCATTACCTCTAATACTGATTATCTTAATTTAAGCGAGCTGATTGACTATATCAAGGTTAACAAAGAAGGTCAGCAAAGTGCCAATCGCATTTGGCTTAAATTTTGGCAGACTTTCTTTCAACCACTCTCACTGGTTATTTTAATGTTGATTGCAGTACCCTTCTCTTTAGGGTCGATGCGCTCATCAGCCTTGGGGTATAAGTTTATCATCGGCATGCTCTTTGGCTTTAGCTTCTATATTATTAACCAAACCTTTGGTCCCTTTAGTCTTGTTTATAATCTCTCAGGCTTTTGGGGTGCGGCTATTCCAAGCTTTATCTTTTTGATTATTTTGGGCTTCTTATTCTGGAAAATGCGAGAATAAGACAATGCGCCCTCTTTCTAAAACACACGCTAATAAAGCATCATTAAGCAAAGTACGCATTATTGCTGGTAAGTACAAATCACGCCAGATTGAATTTAGTGGCGAAAACAACTCTACTCTACGCCCAACTTCAGATCGCTTGCGTGAGACACTATTTAATTGGCTTATGCCTTATGTTGTTGACGCAAACTGTCTTGATGCTTTCGCAGGCAGTGGCATGCTAGGCTTTGAAGCCCTATCACGATTGGCAAGATCTTGTGACTTCTTTGAGCTTAACGCTCAGGCAATAAAGCATTTGAACAATAATAAAAACAAACTCGCTATCGACAATGCCGCTATCTATCAAAGAGATGTTTTAGCTTATCTTAAAACTTGCGATAACTATAATGTCATTTTCCTTGACCCACCATTTAGTAGTAATTTATTGGAGCAGTCACTCTCTAGCATCCTTAACAATATCAATATTGATAATGATTGCGTTATTTATACTGAATACGCAAGTAACAACCTACCGCCATCACTGTCACACTTCACTGTACTCAAACAAACTAAGCAAGGCGCAGTCTCTGCATGCTTGTTACAAAAACCATGATTTGTGCTACAATGCCCAACTTATCAGATGAATGAAATAATTTAATACTCCAATGATTGTATCCATTGACGCTATCGATTCGCTTTTACCACAAACTCAATGCACTAAATGCGGCTATCAAGATTGCTATGATTATGCCAAAGCCATCACCAATGGTGAGAAGCACAATCGCTGCCCACCAGGTGGCCAACAAGGTGCAGATGCATTGGCAAAATTATTACAACGAGAAAAATTAGCCCTTGATAAAAGCTGTGGTACGCATTCGCCAAAGAAAGTTGCATGGATTAATGAAGATCTGTGTATTGGCTGCACTAAATGCATTTTAGCTTGTCCTGTCGATGCCATTATGGGCGCTAAAAAATTAATGCATACGGTGATTAATGAAGAATGCACCGGATGTGATCTGTGTGTTGAACCGTGCCCTATGGATTGCATTGAAATGCATGAGCTCCCTTTAGAGGAACAACCTCATACATTAACTAATATCCAATATGAAGCACAAAAAGCGCACTATCGTAATAAGCATAATAAACGTACAATACGTCTTAAACTGCAAAAAGAAAATGAGACCAAAAAACATCAACAAAATATTCGCTTAAGTAATATGAACATTGATAAGAAAGCATATATTGAACAAGCTTTAGCAAACTTTAAAGCCAAGAAAAAAATGGATTAATTGACACTCATGAACAAAGCAAAGCGTCAAAAAATTTTTGAGATCTGGCAGAGCAACAACCCTAATCCAACAACTGAGCTAAATTACAGCTCAGACTTTGAGCTTCTGATTGCTGTGATCTTATCAGCGCAAGCCACGGATGTTAGTGTTAACAAAGCCACTGATAAGCTTTATCCGGTTGCTAATACCCCTGAAGCTATATTTGCACTGGGTGAAGCACGCCTTATGGAATATATTCAATCGATTGGTTTATATAAAACAAAAGCCAAAAACGTGATTAAAACCTGTCAGCTATTGATTGAAAAACATAATAGCCTTGTGCCTCGTGATCGCAAATCTTTAGAAGCATTACCTGGTGTAGGACGCAAAACCGCAAATGTTGTGTTAAATACAGCTTTTGGTGAGTTGACTATGGCAGTTGATACGCATATTTTTCGCATTGCCAATCGCATCAATTTAGCCCCTGGCAAAAATGTTGATGAAGTCGAGATGCATTTACTTAAGGTTATTCCCAAACAGTTTTTAAAAGATGCCCACCATTGGCTTATTTTACATGGTCGCTATATCTGCACTGCAAAAAAGCCAAAATGTGGCACATGTCCCATTTATGATTTATGTGAATTCAAACAAAAAGAAGCCTATTTATGATTTTTAGTTCCGATCGATTAGAACTGAGAAAGCTATACTTTGACAGTTGGCATAAGTATTTAACTAAGCAGCCATTAACTGACCTTGAAACGCAAATTACACGTATTATCGAGCATCATCCTGAGTATCATCATTATCTGTCAAACCTAGATAATCTAGACAAAGACTTCCCGCCAGAAATCGGTGAAACCAACCCATTTCTACATATGGGGCTACACATGGGCTTAATTGAACAAGTTGTTACTAATCGCCCTTATGGTATCCATCAGATTTACCAACAGCTTTGCCAGCAACAGCATGATGAACATAAAGTGCAGCATATGATGATGGATCATCTAGCAGAATCGATCTGGAGCGCGCAAAAGCATCATGTGCCACCTGATGAGTCAAACTATCTCGCCCAATTACAATTATTAATTTCTGGCTAACACTAAATACTTACCCACAAGCACTAGCGTAAGTCAAAGCGATGCACTGAGCATCAGTCGAAGTGGGTAAGCTTGAGAAAAGCACACGCTCATAGCGGCTTCGACTTATGCTCAGCCAACGCTTACATAGTCAAAGTGGACAGGAATATGGTCATAGCCTAATTTCTTGATGAAAATATAGGGCTTTAATGCAAGCTCAACAGTCCAAATGCTAACAATACTAAAACAAACACCGGCAGGCTTGAAAACAAACTATCCATGCGATCTAAAACACCACCATGCCCTGGCAAGATCTTACCACTGTCTTTAACACCGCATTCGCGTTTGATCATACTTTCAAAAAGATCACCCAATAGTGCGATTAGCACAATCACAAAAGATAGGATAATTAAAATGGTTTGCTCATAACGACTGTGACTAATAATAAGCGCACAAACAACACCTGCAAGCCCACCAAATATCACACCTCCCACTAAGCCTTCTATCGTTTTCTTAGGGCTAATCACAGATGCCAATTTCTTCTTGCCATATTGACGCCCTACAAAATAAGCACCACTATCAGCAAGTGTCACGACCAACATCATTAGTAATAGAAATGATGGTTTTTGTTGATGCAATAACGAGATTGACACCCATAGCGGTACAATCACAAAAAAACCGATGAGATAGCGCAAGCCATTAGATAACGCATTAAACTTGATCTTTGGATAGCGTAGAATTAAGTAAAACGCAAAAACCCAGAAAACACAGGATAATACCAACACAGGCAATCTAAAAAATTGCGACAGATAAATTAAAACAAGCGTCACAACCAAGTAAAGGATGCGTTTAGGCAATGTTTTTGCATTAGCAAAAGCAGCCCACTCCCATGCAGCAAACAATAAGATAATTGCCACTGCCGTATCAAAAATCGTATCACTTAAGCGAAAAATCGCCCATAGCACGATAAGACCTAAGATAACTCCAGTAATGATTCTTTCCTTCACACTTTCCCCTTCATTTGCTCATCCGTTTTGCCAAAGCGTCTTGTACGCTTTTGATATTCATCTAGCGCCAACTTAAAATCTTTCTTTGAAAAATCAGGCCAATACTTGTCGCAAAAGTATAACTCAGCATATGACAACTGCCAAATCATAAAATTGCTAATCCGTTTTTCACCACTGGTACGAATCAATAAATCAACAGGCGTTTGAATTTCTTTAATCAAGCATGCATTAAAATTTTCTTCGCTAATTTGATCAATTTCATCAGCCTTCAATACGCCACTTTGCAGTTGTTGTAATAGTTTTTTAGCAGCAGTTAACACTTCCCATTGACCACTATAATCAATCGCAACATTCAATTTCAGTCCGCTACAATGCGCTGTTTCTTTTTCAGCGTTGCTGATATTGTGAATAACCTCATTAGATAGACGGCTACGATCACCAACAACATGTAATCGCACATTGTTATCCTGCATCATCGCTACTTCATTCACAAGCACTTCTGAAAATAGCGTCATCAACGTGTTGACTTCCTCTTGTGGTCGCAACCAGTTCTCACGCCCAAAAGCAAAAAGTGTTAATATTTGAATGTTTTTCTCAACAGCGAATTCAATCGTAGCACGCACGCTTTTAACTGCAGCTTTATGCCCTGCTGTACGTGGGAAAAGTCTCTTTTTTGCCCAACGCCCATTACCATCCATGATAATCGCAACATGCTTGGGCATGTTATCATTTGGCATATAGCACTAGATTTCCATTAAATCTTGTTCTTTTTCTTGAACGATGACATCTGCCTTTGCGATCATGTCATTGGTCAATTTTTGAATGTTTTCTTCGCCTTTTTTTGCTTCATCTTCAGAGATTTCTTTCTCTTTTAATAAGTCTTTGATATCAGAATTCGCATCACGACGAATATTACGAATCGCCACACGCCCTTTTTCTGCTTCACCACGCACTAATTTAACCATCTCTTTGCGACGCTCTTCATTTAATGCTGGCATTGGAATACGTAAGCTATCACCCATGTTCGCTGGATTAAGTCCTAGATCCGACATCAAAATTGCTTTTTCGATTTTAGAAGACAAGCCCTTTTCCCATGGCGTAATACCCAACGTGCGCGCATCCAAAACCGTAATATTAGCAGCTTGTGCAATTGGTGTATCAATGCCATAGTAATCAATCGTCACATGTGCCAACAAGTCAGGGTGAGCACGCCCTGTTCTGATCTTTGCTAAATCATGACGTAAATTCTCTAAACTTTTTTCCATACGGTCTTTAGCATCCGCTAAAATCTCTTTAATCATAATGAATTTCTCCTAGTCTCTAACCCAAGTACCTTCTTTTTTGCCTTGAAGCACACGTAATAGCGCACCTGAATTATTTACATTAAATACACAAATAGGGACATTAAAATCACGTGCCTGTACAAACGAACCCAAATCCATTACTGCCAATTCACGTTTGAGTGTTTCATTAAAACTCAACATATCAAATTTAACTGCATCTTTATGTTTATTTGGATCTTTATCATAAACACCATCGACAGTCGTTACTTTTAAAATGGCATCTGCATCAATTTCAATGGCACGAAGTGTTGCCGTGGTATCAGTTGTCACAAAAGGATTGCCTGTGCCACCCGCAAAAATCACCACTTTGCCTTCATTTAAATAACGTTTTGCACGTTTTGGATTGGTGCACTCTAGCACACCATCAATGCCACGTGAGGATAACACTTCATTGTCAATACCTGCGTGCGTTAGTATATCTGATAACGCCAATGCATTAATCATCGTCGCAAGCATACCCATGGTATCAGCCGTACTTCTTTCAATTTGGTTTTGAAAATTAGCACGACCACCTGCACGACCACCTCTTAGGATATTGCCTCCGCCGATGACTATAGCCAATTGCACACCTGTACTTAATGCTTCTTTTATATCATTTACAACATCTTGAGCCGCTGATACTTGGATACCAAAGCCATCCGTTGATAGCGTCTCACCGCTTAATTTGATTAAAACACGCTTCAGTGTCAGGTGTGACATAGTAATTATGCTCCTTGAACTTGGCTCATCACTTCAGCTGCGAAGTCAGTCTCTTCTTTTTCGATGCCTTCACCAACACCAAAACGAATAAAGCCAGTTACTGTTGCATTATTTGCTTTCAATAGATCTGAAACTTTTTGATCAGGGTTTTTAACAAACGGTTGACCAACTAAGCTTTGCTCATCCAAGAACTTGCGAATGCGCCCTGTGATCATCTTCTCGATAATCTCATCAGGCTTGCCACTTTCACGTGCTTGAGCGACAAATATCTCTTTCTCTTTCGCAACGATCTCTTCTGGCACTTGATCTTGTGATACAACAATTGGGTTTGAAGCAGCAATATGCATAGCAACATCTTTTGCTAAGTCTTCATTACCACCATTCATTGCAACGATCACACCAATACGACCACCATGACTGTAAACGCCAACCGTTTCACCTTCAAGTGCATCGATACGACGTACATTGATGTTTTCACCGATTTTAGCGATCAAGCTTTTACGCGCTTCTTCGACACTCTGGCCATTTGCTAAAGTTAAAGCAAGTACTTCTTCAAGTGTTTTTGCATTTGAGTTAGCAACTGCAGCAACTACTTCATCAGCAAACTTCTTAAAGTTCTCATCACGTGCAACGAAGTCAGTCTCTGAATTGATCTCAACAATTACCGCTTTGTTTGCAGATTGTGACATCACGATAACACCTTCAGCGGCAACACGAGATGCTTTTTTATCTGCTTTTGCCGCACCTGATTTACGCATTTCTTCAACTGCTTTTTCGATATCGCCACCAGTTTGAGTTAATGCTTTTTTACACTCCATCATGCCCGCACCTGTGCGCTCACGGAGCTCTTTTACTAATTGTGCGCTAATAGTCGCCATTGATTAGATTCCTTCTTGTTAATACTTTTAAAATATAAACTTATTGATTAAGCTTCTTCTTCAGAAACGTCTGCTGTTTTCTCTTCTGCGATATGTGACGCTTGTTTTGCATCAATAATCGCATCAGCAAATTTGCTTAAGTAAAAACGAATTGCTTTAACTGCATCATCATTACCAGGGATAACATAATCAATATCATCAGGACTTGAGTTACTATCAACAACAGCAACAACAGGAATACCTAAGCGCTTAGCTTCTTCAATCGCGATATGCTCTTCTTTACTATCGATAATGACTAAAACATCTGGCAAACCACCCATTTCTTTGATGCCGCCTAGCGCTTTTTCTAACTTCTCGATTTCACGTGAGTTTTGTAACGCTTCTTTCTTTGTCATACGTTCAAACGTACCGTCTTCTTGCATTTTTTCAAGATCACGTAAACGCTTAATTGATTGACGAATTGTTTTATAGTTCGTCAACATACCACCTAACCAACGGTGATTAACATATGGCATACCACAACGTGATGCTTCTTCAGCAATCACTTCTTGTGCTTGACGCTTAGTACCAACGAATAAAATCTTGCCGTTTTTAGACGCGGCTTTACCAACGAAATTAACAGCATCTTGAAACAAAGGCACTGTCTTTTCTAAGTTGATAATATGAATACCGTGATTAATACCAAAAATGAATTCGCTCATTTTTGGATTCCAAAATCTCTTTTGGTGACCGTAGTGAACACCAGCTTGTAACATTTCTTTCATTAAAGACATATTTTCTCCAATTATTGGGTTATTCCGCCATTACTCCCACTTTTAAACCCTTTTAAAAGGCACCCTAAAAGCGTGTCGAGCAACGTGTGGTTTCTTGTTGTTTTACATAAACATTAAGCCAAAAACTAACAGCAAAAGTGATTGCAGATAGATATTACTGACAAAATGCGAGGCGGATTCTAGCACAAATCAATGATCTCTGCCATACCATCGCAAAGCATTTTGCAGAATTTCTTGTGCATCTACTAAAGCAAATATCATTTAGCTGTAGCGTGTCCATTGCTTACCTTTTCAGAATAAATCATATCCGCAATCATTGATGTAATTAATGCCATTTTTTCTTGTATAATACTTCCCATATTTTGGATCACAGTTAAGGGACATATAAAGTTGGATGTAACAACTTAAAACTTGCTGAAGTATAGCAAAAAGAATCAATGCATTCACCATGGGGTTGTTAAAGACAAATAGTCAGAGATGCTACAACTACATACCCCTTTATTTCATCTCTCATTTTAGGGTAATTAATCTAGTTATTTGAAACGCACCAGTTTTCTAATTTTAGCTCTTCTATTCGTTTAAAATGAGCATCATTTGAAATAAAAGTCATGTCATTGATGATTGCTTGAGATGCAAGCATGGTATCTATTGCCTGTATTTGTGACCCTTTGGCAATTAAGTTTCCCATGATCTTGCCTGATAGTTTGGCAACTTCTGTACCTGTATACTCTATTATATTAAGGGTTGAAATCATATGATCTATCGCACTTTTAACTCTTTCTTTGTATAGCTGATCATTGTCATTAATTCGCTGATACCCTGAGTAAAGCTCATGTATGATTAGATTAGAAATAAATATTTTTGCTGGTTGGTGTTCAGCTAATCTTATTTTTAAATGCTCGCTGTAAGGTTGTTTTTTATTGATCAGGTAACTAATCACATTGGTATCTAGTAGGTACATTAAAATAGCTCATCATTATTAGGTAGATCATCTGGTATTTTAAACGCATCATATTTAGGCGTGGGAATATCATTGATACTATCAAATAAAGCACGCCAACCTTTGTCTTTTGGTGTCAAAATAAGTTGATCACCCTTTCTTTCGATAAAAACTTCATCCGCATTCAATCTAAAAGATTTAGGTATTCGGACATTTTGACTTTTATTAATCATAAAAACTTTAGCTGATTCCATTGTAAACACCTGCTCAATAAGTATATATTTATAGTATATACCTTCATTTGTCTTTGTCTATCTTTTTGACGTACGTTCAGAACTCCTCACTAAGTGACAGTCTTCGATTTCATAGAATCGGACGTAACACGAGCATAATCAATACACTCACCATAGGATTATTAACGACAAATAGTCAGAGACGCTACATCACCTTGCATTTTAATGTCCTAACGTCTTCTTAAATTCTTTTTGCAACTGAATAACCATGTCTCGCGTAAGGCCCGTGGCTTTAATAACTTGTTCTACCGTTAGATTCATTCCAAATAAATTTTGCGCAGTTGCTTGTTTCTCAAGCAGGCGCCCTTGTTGCATTCCTTGTTGCATTCCTTGTTGCATTCCTTGTTGCATTCCTTGTTGCATTCCTTTTTGTATACCTTTATCTTCCCATTGCTGTGCTACTGTCATAATATCACCTTTTAAACTTGGTTTACTGTCTATTATCTTATCATAAAACATTTCCGTTTCCATATCCGAATATTGCGACATATAGCGAATTAACACCTGCCTTGCAATATGATCGTAAGCCTCGATATGGTTCACTACAATACCAAGCTTGCCATCAATATTTTTCTGCCTAATTGCTTTTAATATTAATTCAAATCCCGCAATAAAACCATGCTCTAAAATCTCTTCGTCACTGTAGCGGTTAAGATCAATAAATTCAGTGGTAAACGCATATTTTTTTGCTAGAGACTTATTGGCGAAATAGTCATTAATATCAAGACTATGTGTAAATGGTTTTTGATTAGCATAGTAAATAATCGATACAACTAAGGGTAAATCTTTCGTGGTTTTATGCCGTTTTATATAGTCTAACAAGTAAGCCGTTTGATAATGTCGTGTGCGAATAATAATGCTACCATCATTACTCGTTTGCGATTCTATATGAACAAAAGTCGCACCATGTTTGCCATCCTTAAACTTAAAAAGAAAGGTTAGATCAGACTGCTCTTTTTGCTTATTATTTTCCTTTTGCTGTCGGGTAACAGGGAAATGTCTCCATTTCCCCGTCCCCTAAGAACTGTACGTGCGACTTTCACCGCATACAGCTCAAGCCTCATATCAGAGAATACATTTAAATTCCCCTAGCAATATATATTTCCTGCATCTCTTTCTTTAAAGTAATTATCATAATTAAGATCGTAGATATTTGCATTATGCATAATCAATCTATGTCTCTTAATTGGTACCTTCGCAGCTAGCATGATTTGTAGGTCAGAAGATTTTGGTGAGAATATCCAACTACGAAACCCAATGGTTTTAAAATACTTATTTTTAATCCATTTGTAGCTCTTTGTTGGATGCTTTTTCTTACACCATTTAATTAGTTTTTTACAAATTATACCGTCAACGTAGCTGAAGGTTTCTTTAGATACAACTGATCTAAAATAATAACTCCAACCTCGTATTCTGGGATTAAGACTATTAACTATACCTTCTTGCGAGGTATGCAAGCCAATTTTCAGTTTATATCTTATGCTATGCAACAGATTCTTAACTGACTCTTTGCTTGGTTTTATTAGTAGCTTGTCTCTATATTTCCTAACGTTGAATCCTAAAAAGTTAAAACCATCATTAATGTGAACGATTCTTGTTTTCTCTTCGGATAATTTCAGTCCTCTGATTTTAAGAAAGTTCTTCACAATTGGTATAACTTTAGATTCAATAGTTGCTTTGGATACCCCTGTTACAATAAAGTCATCAGCGTAACGTATTAAATTCACCTTATCCTGTAAACTAGTGTTCCTCTTCAATTCTTTTGACAAACCGTCTAAGCACATATTTGCCAAAATCGGGGAAATAATACCACCTTGAGGAGTTCCTTCTTCAGTTCTAAAATATTGATCCTTAAATATGTACCCTGATGTTAACCATTTCTTTAGTATTCCTTTATTCATTGGAATGTTTTCGAGTAACCAGTCGTGACTGATATTGTCGAAGCATGCCTTTATATCCGCATCTAAAACCCATTGTGAATTAGTACGTCTATGTAAACAAAGCCAACATTGTGCTATTGCATCCTTAGCCGACCTTTTTGGTCTAAATCCATAAGAAGTAACATCAGCTGTTACTTCAGCTATGGGCTCTAATGCCATAGCATATAATGCCTGCATCGCTCTATCTTTCATAGTTGGAATACCTAATGGTCTTTGCTTTCCGTTGGCTTTGGGAATATAAACCCTTCTCAATGGCTTCGGTTTATATCCTCTACTCAACAAAGAGTATAAACCTTTTGTCTTGGCTTTGTTTGAATTCCAAACAATTCCGTCAACTCCTGGTGTGTTTTTCCCTTTATTGGTTGTAACCTTATGCACCGCGAGAAGCTTTGCATGAAAAGATTTGGTTAATAGATG
>NZ_JACYVZ010000025.1 GCF_014857925.1 Cysteiniphilum marinum
TCAGAAAGAAAACAAGTCTCACCGTACCTAAGCAGTTTTTAATTGGGATTATCTCTATTGCGATAGGATTATCTTTCTTGCCAGTGGGCATTATGCTTGCCAATGCCAACGGTCAAAGCTCGGTGTTGTGGGTGAGTTTGTTTTTTGTGTTTCAGTCAATAGGGGAGTTGATGATAGCACCTATTGGCTATTCGATGATTGCACAGTTAGCTAAACCGAAACATCAAGGATTAATGATGGGGGTTTGGATGCTTTTAACGGGTAGCACGGCAAGTGTGGTTTCGAGTTATTTGTCGGGTACGGTGGAGATTAATGCCAGTGGTGCCAATGCTATTGCGATGAATGACAGTTATTTGATGTTGTTTGGGGTGTTGGCAGTGATTGGGTTTGTGGTGGCATTTGCTTTAATGATGATTATTAAAAAGTGGATTCATAGATAACATGATGTTTACGCTACCTAAAAACCCCATAACAATGCTTTTAATTATTCAAGCATTGTTCTCTGCAAGCTATGGGATTATTTACGCTTCAGGTTATATATTGTTTAAAAATAGCTTTTTAGTCAGTATCAACGAAAGCTTTGGTATTATTGGGGTATTTATCGCGGTTAGCGGTATGATTAGATTCTTTGCAACACGAATAGGTGAAAGGCTGCTTGATTACAAAAGCATTTTTGTTTTTTGCCTTATGGTGCAAGCCTTTGCCTTTTACATTATGTTTACCAAAGTTTTTTTGGTCGCTTTAATAGGGTTGACGCTTTTTACTACCGCTTACGCCTTTATCGTCGCTGCTTTTAATATGCTAATTGAAAATGAACTTGCCACACATAAGAATGCGGTCATTGATGGGATTAGTGCTTACTCAAAAAGTAGTATTTCTTTAAATGTCGGATTGTTTTTTGGGGCGTTGGTCGGATTTTTAGGGTTTGAATACAATGCTAGTATTTTGATTGGGGCACTATTAAACTACGGAGGCTTACTTTTGGCAATGCTCAGTTGGAAGCGCATTAAAGTAACCCGATTAGATAGTCTTAAAAAGAATCGCTACGTATCATTTTTAGCGGTCTTTATGCTTTTTGCGGTTTGTGTTTATATTGCCTTTTTGTTTTACCTTATTGTCTATATAGCTATGGTTTTAATGACGGTTTATATTATTGATAAGCTGCGTAAAACGTATCTGAAATTAAGTAGTGAACACAAAAAGCTTGCATCGGCATTTTTTCAGTATTTGTTTTACACAACATTTTTTTGGTTGTGTTATTTCCTTGTGCCAATGATTATTACACACTTTGCTCATTTAAAATCAAAAGTTGCCATCTTAGGCGTTGATATTGTCTTGCCCGCACAGTGGATAGCGACAGTAAATACTTTAATTATGGTCTTTTTTACTTTCTTGGTGCCATTGCTATTTATCAGAAAAAAGGTCAGTAACTATAACTTTTTTGCAGCCAGTATCTTTTTAATGCTATGTGGCTTTGTAGCACTTTTTATTGGTGTTGCGTTTACGGCACACACAGGCTTTTTTTATGTTGCTTTAGTGCTATTTTTTGTTATTGGCTTCTCATTTGGAGAGATAGCAATAAATCCTTGTGGTTTTAATATGATTAGCACAATCTTGCCAAAGAATCTTAGAAGTCTCTTTATGGGGTCATGGTTATTTTTCACAGGCAGTTTGTCAGCCGTTATGGCAAGCGTGTTATCTCAAGTATTCACCCCTTTAGAGTCTGTTTATAAGAATAACAATGAAGCCTTATCAAATATCTATTTCACATGGTGCTTTGGTGTTGTGTCATTGTTGTTAGCAGTTATTTTGATTTGTTTTTTGACGCTATCAAAAAAGCGTTGTTCAATATTGCAATAAGAGGGGGATTGAATGAAAAAGAAGTTATTTGTAGTAGGTAGTGGGATTAAAACACTAGGGCATTTCACAAAAGAGTTTATTACTTGTGCCACGCAGTCTGATATTGTCCTTTTTCTAAATAATGACCATATCACAAAAGAGTGGTACGAAAAATACTGTAAAAAAACGTATGATCTTAATGAGATTTACCAAAAAGATAATACTGTACATAGAAAGGATATATATTTAGCAATAGCTGATTATGTGATCAAATCCTTTGATGAACATGATAGTGTTTGTTTTTCGTTATACGGACATCCGTTTTTTTGCGCTCAACCTGCATTATATGCCATAGATGAAATAGCAAGAGAACGAGAGGATATAGAAATACATAGTTTTGCAGCGGTATCCGCACTTGATTGTCTTTGGAATGATTTAAGGGTTAATCCTGCTGAGAACGGAATGCAAATGTACGAAGCAAGTCACATGATTTATGAGGAAATACCGTTAATCTCTAAAGTTGACCTTGTTATATTGCAAGCAGGGTTTATTGACATTCAAACAATTCATACAGGGGAGCAAAAAGCAAATACAGACAAGCTCAAGCACCACTTACTTAAATACTATCATGTAGATAGTCAGATCATCATTTATCAAGCGGCTCAATATCCATCACAAGCCCCAGTGATTGATAAAATAAAACTAAATGAATTAGAATCAAATAAAGTAACCACATTGTCTACCATTTATATTGCAGGCAATAAGCAAAAACAAGGTGTTACAAGTGAATACTAAGACAAGATATATAATTATAATTGTTGCGACCATTTTATTTATCATAGGTTCTTGGCATATTTTAACCAGTAAAGCCGATGATAAAACAATTGGGTTCATTACCACGGACTATCACAACCCATTTTTTTATGAGATGCTTACAGGGTCGGTTAAGCAAGTCATGGCTAAAGGCTATAAAATAGAGATTAGGGAGTCAAACAATAACCCTGATCAAGAATTTTATTTAGTAAGGAAAATGGTCAGTGACGGTTTTAAGATTTTATTACTAAATCCAATTGATAACAAACTATCCAATACTGCGATTGATTACGCAGCAAAGCATAACGTCAAAGTGATTGCGCTTGATAGTCAAAGCAATAACAGCAATGTGTTAGCTAACGTATTATCTGATAATGCGCTTGGTGGTAAGTTAGCTGCTGAATATATGATTGAAAAAATGGGTAACAAGGGCAATGTAGTTATTATTAGAGGGATTACAACAACGTCTACGTCTGAAGATAGATATAATGGCTTTATGGATACAATTAAAACGAGCGATATTAATGTTATTGATACTGTCCGAGCTAACTTTAGTGAAACGCAAAGTTATTACGCTACGATTGATTTATTGTCACAACATGAAAATATCAATGGCATATTTGTTGAGAATGATGAGATGGCTATAGGTGCAGTAATGGCGATACAAGAGAAGTACCGCAAGAAAAGAAGAAGTCCTATTGTGATCGTAGGGTTTGATGGTACAAGCAGAGGGATTAGTGCCGTTAAAAATAATGTGATGTCTGCAACGATTAAGCAAGAGCCGTATAAAATAGGGCAGTTAGGCGTTGACTTAGCCATAGATTACTTAACAGGGAAAGAGGTTGAGCCTAAGATTTTAGTGCCAGTATATTTAATTACGCAAAAAGAAGCGGAAAAAATCAAAATAGACAACCGATATATTTATACTGATCATGTTTTTAATATTCCTAAATAAAATCTTCACAAAAGAACAAAAACAGACTAAAATGTTGAGCTATTGGGGAAAAAGAGCTTGATTAATTAAGCTTTTTTTGATTTTTTGTTAATTTTGGGGTATACCTTAGAATAAGGTTTAATAACAGAAAGTGAGCGTGGTTATGTCTTTGATGCAATATGAGAAAATGTTTGTTGATCTAGACTTTTTGAGTCAAGATGAAATTAAGATTTATAATACATTAATATCACCATTACCAGACGGTCAGCATATATCATATTAATACTGATCAATGATAAATCTGGTTACAATATATACTCTAGGTTAGAAATTATCTAATTTGTATCTGGTCTGTCCAATGATATTGATATAAGAGCTTTTGTGAAATTTGATCTTTTTGGGAAGCCATATAGCGATAAAGTATTGTATTCATCATATACTTTTCTGAATCTCGAATCATTATTAACCAACTTGGAAGCATCATGAAGATAATCTTTATTTCCAATTGGGGCATAATAATTTAGATTTAGATTACCTTGCATCTTCCCAAATGCAAGGGATTTTGTCAGTACATTGCTATTAAACTCATGTAAATAATATTCTATTGTTTTGTAAATTTTATCTAAATATGAGATTGGTTGAAATGTTTTTTGCTTGTTCACGGTTTGATTGTGTATGTATAAAGAGTAATATACAGGCTCATTATCAGTTTTATAGTTATACTTATATGGTGCAATCATAATTGGAGTTAGCCTATTTCCGTACCCATCAATAAATTTGTCGGAAATTTCTTTTCTGGGCATTAAACTTTCATCATGCACTGGAGCCAATCCAATAGCATCACCTAGCGATATCAACATAATGTTTTTTATTATCTCAAATACGTATTCTTGGTTAGTTGTTTTGTATTCTTGCGAGACTCTGTGCATGACAAAATCTAGATAAAAAGTTGATTTTCGATACTGATTAGCAAGGATAGCATTTTGGTATATATATTCTTTTAGCTTATGCCATTCAGGGTTAGACATTATTTCACTTTTCCATTCATTCCCAAATGCAAGAACTTTGCATCTCCATTTAATTGCACTAGGATTTATAAGTGATTTTAAAATATTATAATGATCTTGATTGTTTGATGGGTTTAATGACTTTTCAAGGTTATACTTACTTGATAGATTTAAGTAGTCCTTTGTCAAAGCTGTCATTGGTAGCATACAAATATTTCTAACCCCAGAATGGAAATGATAGATGTAATTTGGTTTAGACGGGTACTCTAAATTAATTTCGATATCAGATGTATAAGGGAAAAAATCTCCAGGCTGATACAGGTCATACGTGATGGTTTTATCACCTATTTGCAAAAATGTCTCAATTACTCCCTCAAGCAAAAGCATAAAAGGATGTTCTGTGTCTGGCAGTTTTACTGCTGTTTGTCCTTCAAACTTCTGATAGTAATAATGTTCATCGCTAATTATGTCGCCATATGGATATGATAAATTAAGTATTTTATACGGTGGGTTAATCTCATCAATGATTGCATAAAGTTTAGGGTTTAGCTTTTTAACTTTTCCTTTTATATCTTTCCAGTAAACTATATCTTCAATCATGTTCTTTATTTCAAGCCCTTGTTTTCTCTTATTATACAGCATGATTTTAAACAATCTAACAAATATAGTTATAAAAAAATTAATAACTATATTGAATAACTTTTAAATTATTGGTAAATTAAAATCCAGTTAAAAATTAATATTGAAGTTAGAAATGATGGATTGCGATATCAAAAATATTTTCCTTTTAAAAAATAATTATCATTCTAATTGTTTTAACAGAGTGGATTCAAACCAACAAGCCCAAGCCTACTACTCATTAATGACGCAATACGTCCAACAAACGGCAACAGAAAACACAAAAGGTTAGATTAAGTGGCAGATTTTAATTCAACATCAAGTTTCAACAACGCAGTGGGGGCTGGCGGTCGGAATCAGCAAGCAAACAAGGTAAGTCTTGCTGATTTTGGGCGTTTTAAAAAAATAAGAAACGAAAATTCAAGCTGCCAAAGCCCGAGTATAATTGTATTGTCAAGTAGCACTTCACGCCATACAGCAATTTTAAGGTATATATTTACTGGCTTATTCCCAAGTCAAGCGCAAAAAATCACTTTATTTTTCCCTTTAGCTATTTTGGATTTTGTAAAATCAGGTATCATTTCATTAAACATAATTCGAACTTATCGCGCCTCACACGCCTTTATGTTCTATTTAAGTTTAAATAAAAACAGGGAGTTTAGCTTGTCGCAAATAACATACTTGCAAAATTATTTGGTAGTGGTAGTCTTGGCGTTGTCTGAATTAAGAAGCAGATTGGGCTTAAGAAACCCTATAATCCTCGGTTTATATTGCACCGTTATTCGCAATATATCAGAAAGTAAGTGTGCATTATTAACTGCGCTTACTTCGTATTCGATCATGGCACATTGTTATGGTCGGGTAGGCGCAGAATATAATAGCTGTTTAACAGTGAATAATGCGCGCCGTTTAGGATTATGCGGTTTCTTAACTACCCGATCACCAAAACTAACAACAACAAAGGTGTCGCTATGGAACGCATGACTCAAAACATTAAGCATTCAAAAAATAATATTGAAGCTGTCCTTGAGCGTTCGCCTATTCATGCACAAAGCACATGGATAAAAGCCATTATCAAAGAAGTTGGCAAGATTGATGCTGCACATGTTTTGATTGATTCTTTAATATACAATATTAATAAATATAAATCTTTCGCCATAAATGGCGTTGACGAGTTTGGATTACTTTATTGCGCTAAAGAGTATCAAGAGCATTTAAAAGTGTCATATAAGCGTGCTAGAGCAATCCCAACTGATCTTGTCAATGATGGTTGGCTTGAATCTGTTGATCAAAGATTTACTTACAACAAAAAGTTCTACAAGCCGACATCTAAAGCTTTAGACTTCATCTATGGACTTCACTTAGTCCAAAATGACCATATAGGCGATAATGGCAATATAGACAAAATGGCACTTGTGCCAAATGGGCAAACTACTTGTGCCAATTTGCCGAAGTCATATAAGGATAAAAAACAAGATCAAAAAATAACAATCCGTAACAATCAGTACCAAGAATTAGAGAGTATAGGCGCAACTGAAAATTTTGATTGTTTCGATTGTGATGGGATTGTGATTTTTGATTTTTCTGAATTTGGACTTGAAGCCATCAAGTGCGAATCCATTTTGTATGATTATTTCACGGTCAACCAAGCAAAAGCCATCAACACGATAGCCCATGTCAACGCTGATAAAATCGATATTGTCGCTTTCAACAATGCCTTAGCTCGCAAAGACATCAAGCATGAAGCCAAAGACTTCAAGCAGTTTGTTAGTTGGTGTTACCTCGTAGCAGTTGATGCTAAAGGTGCCAGTGAAGTTAAGGGGTCGGTGACTTTTAGCGAGTGTGATTTGTCTGAATCTGTTGCTGCAAGTAACAACGTCAATCTTGGAAAGGTGAACCACCTCAGCGAAAAGAAAGCTGACAAAAACAGCAATATCAACCGTCAAATGAAACTCGATCTTGATGCCGTCATCAACGAATTAAAGGCAATCTTGGTTGACCAAAACCTTGAAGCGATTACAGCCAAGGTGCTTGAGCTTGAATCTCAATACGACATCGACAGCGAAAACGAGCTTGTTGCTGCGGTTCTGGTTGAGTTTGATGCAATCAGTGAAGATGACTTTTTAGGTTGGTTTGATGCTGCCAGTGATCTGAGAAATGCACTACCAAATCAATCACTGACAAGCAAGGAAGCTGACAATACGAATAACGCAAGTATCGTCAAAGGCGATAATGCCAATAATCTGGTGTCTGATCAAGCATATTACAGTGAAAAAAACGCGGAAAGTGTTACTTTTGTTGATGGTGATAGTGAAACTGGTATTGCCAGTGATCTGAGAAATATCGGTTTGAAGCAATCACTGACAACGGAGAACAACACTAATGCGTTAAATGTTGTTGCAGAGGATAATGCCGACAACAACCGTTTTGATCAAGTAAATGATAGCGGAAATTTTGAAATTGTTGTTGATGGGGTTGGTTTAAGTGAGGGTGAAAGTGTTGGTGTTAGCGATGTTGAAGTCGTTGGTTTTGGTGGTGATGGCAAAGGGCAGTGTAGAGATTCGCGCGAAACTGTCACAAACGATAATGGCTATCAACAAAGTAATGTTGCTGATAATGCTGTCAAAAACACTGAAACGGTCGTTGACCAGTTTTTAAACCTTGGAGAATCCAAGTATAAAGAGTTTGTAAAATTGTGTTTGCAACGTGGCTTTCCAAGTGAAACTAAAGTTATAGAATCAGCGACACGTGCTATTAGAGATTACGGCAAGTTGAATTTTGATCAATTATTTAAAGGCATTTGCTATGGTGATTTTTACGGTTTGAAGCTTATTGATAGTGAAGCGGTTACTGACATTGACGATAATAACAAAAAAAATCAATTACAGACAAAGGCTAAAAACCCATTATCAAGCAATCCAAGTTTGAATTTACCAACTTTGGCTGAGTTAAAAATGCCAGTAGTTGAAAAAGAGGTGATTAAAAAAGACTGGGCGAGCTTGGCACAACAATCTTTAGGATTAGCGGCAGTGACCGAATGCCAAAAAATAGCGCTGGTTGCGATTATTGATTACGTAAAGAGAAAGGGCGTTGTTATCACAAGTGATCAGGAAGTGTACGAGTGGCTTTATCATACGGTGGCAAATTACGAGTATTACTTTTCAGGGGCAACGAATTTTAAACATTTGGCAAATATTTTGATAAAGCGGTTGGTGAATAAGTCGTTTAATCGCCCAAGTGGTTTTGATACTTGGCGTAAAATGATCGGTGACGGTGAACGTGTTGTTAGCATGGATACTGACAAAAAAACGAACAAAAAAGATTTAAAAAATTATAGCAGTGAAATTGATCTTCTGCTTGGAAGAATTAATGACAAAATGAATGTCACAAACCCTAAAAAAGATGTAAAAAAACATCAAAAAAAGCTATATTCTAATAGGCGTACAGGTGGTTTTGTGGTATGATATATTTAACTTGAAAAGTGATAGTACAAACAGCCTTAATGATAACATTGTAGTCAAGTAGCTGTTTGATAACATTACAAAAGTTGTAGTTAAATTGTAATAAAAATTATAGGCTAGAGTGATAGCAAAAGAGGTGGTAAAAATGAATATGAAACGGACAGTGAAAGTAAAAAAGTAAGTTTGAGCGGTGGGAAAATTGCAGTTTTGGTAGACGTAAATTAGCCCACCGTCCGAATACTTACAACGAGTGCAAGCCTTTGTATCTTAAGGTTTTCTCCTGAGTTTATCAAGCTTGCAATCGTTGTTTTTAAGAAATAAATGTATAAAACAATGAGGTTTATCATGCAAAACATTAAAGACATTACCGAAAAAGTGCGTGTTGAATTGTTAAGGAAACACTTTAACCAAGGGCAATTCAGCGTTGAAGAATTACTTTTTGCTTGCCGTGTTTTTAGCAAAAAAACGCATTTAGAAAAAGGTAAAAAAATTTACGATAAAAAAATAACACGTAGACACTAACTTGTCATTTTTGACATTTTCACCATTTTTGATGATTTTGCAATCAGGGAATGAGAGGTTGAGTATGAACGTATCAGATTACACGCCAATTGAGCCGATAGGTTCAGATAGATTGTTAGAGGTTTAATTAGTTTTACCTTTGATTGTAGAGAGTGTCAAAAAGGATGAGTTAATGCCTTATTGATCGTTAGGTTGATTTGGTTTTTTAAAAGCCCGAGCTTTCGGGTGGGTTATATATTTGCACCTACTAAGCAGATGTTGAATGAGAAAGATAACAACGATCACTGTTAACGCACTGTTCTTGGTGCTGCACAAACACGCCCTTGGGGTGAAGTTATCAGTTATATAACCGTAGTACCTTGCGGGGGCTATGCTCTGTATAACTTACGTTTAACAAATAGATGCTGCTTAGTAGGTTTTAGGCATTATCTATTTGTTAAATATAAATAGAGAGAGAGGATTTTTAATGTCTATAAATAGGAATAGATCAACGCAAACTTTATTAAAAGAAGTCACCAAGGCGCAACTTGATTTAATGCACGATAGAAAGCCTTATATGGGAAGCACTAAGGATTATACGCTGAATGAGTGTAAGGTTTTTAAGCATTTTTATGATCATCATATCAGACTGGGTGAGCCATCTAATAGGGCAAGACTTATTGCTATGGGTGAGGTAAATCATCTTAATAAATTATCACGAAGTAAAAGGGTTGCTGTTAAATACAAGCAAGGTAAAGAAATTATCGGTAAGATTTTTAAGTTTACTCATCAGCATATTGCCTTAAAAACCAAGCCTAGCGATAAGCCTATTTGGTTAGATCGTAGGTATATTAGCTTGATTAAAACGGCTTGAATCAAGACAAAAACCCCTGCTTAATAATCCTTTTAATTCGCGTCAAGATGGGGGCTATCAGCGTTAAGCACCTAATCTACTTCATAACAAAGGGGAGTATGTTTCAATTAAGCTGTTTGTGTCATTTCGGGAATAATACAACAGGGAAATTGACATTTAAAGCGTGTCATTCGCTTTTATATTACTTTTTATAAAGAGATTTTGTAAAAAACATTCTTTTAAACAATATCGACGTCAACAAGCACGGCTACAATTCCATTCCCTCCCTTAGTGTAGTCGTGCTTGATGGGGTGGTTTTAAACTTCAACTATTCAAACAAGATCGGGGGCATTCATGCAAACACAATCAATCAGCCCGAAATCAGTCACCAACGCTGACAAATCAAAGTGGGGTGTAGATTTGGGTGTCGGTCAATCTTACTTGCCATTTGTGAAAATTGGCACAAGTACAAGTACAACGACAAAGCCAATCAAGAGGACAGCAACCATGAGGAGCGCAAACAAAGACGATATTAACAAAAAAATTGACGAGTTAAGACAACAGAAAAAACGGTACAAGTCATTGATCGATAAAATTTCAGTGGACTTGTTAAGGCAAGAAAAAAAGCTTTTGACAATGGAGCTTAGAGAGTTAAAGGGGCGGTGATATGGACACTAACCAATACAGAAAAAGCACTAGAATGTTGCTTATTACAGAGGCTATTGAAAATGGCAATATCAGTGACGTAATTAATGGCAAATATTGTAAGCCAAGAAGTGATATTGTAAGTGTTGTTTCTCGTGTTGCTGACACTGACAGTTTAAACTTTAAAGGTGAAAGAAAATGATAGCGGTATATATTGTTGGAATCATTTTTTTTAGTATTGCTTTCATTCAAGTTTCTTACCTTTGGTTTCAGCATAGAAGTTTGTTGACTAGGCACAGATTGACACTTAATAAAATTAATATTGATTTGCTTAAGTATGTTGGCAACGAAGCAGATAATAAAACTTACTTTGTTAAGCAAATATCACAGGTTTGTTATCACTTATCAGATGCTTATTCTAAAGGAATTATTAAGCATAACGACAGTGACAATAAGTCTAAATTTTTAAAGGAATTAAGCCTTGCGCTTGATGGTAAAAATGTAAGTTTTAATGATTTTTATTTTATTTGTAAAAATGACCTTTTTTTTCTTAGAGAAGAGCCTGAATCTATAGTGTTTATTTTAAATGATTTTTTCGGTAGCAAAGAGCCAATATCATCAATGTTAGTTATGAAATCTTTAACCAATTATCAAAAGTATAAGCAAACTTTTTTAAGTAAATCAGATCATGAGGTATTTACAATTGTTTAGATTCGAAAAGAAAAAAACTATTGACTTACAAACCAAGCTAAAAAATAACAATCAATATCCTTAACTGGATAGGTTTTTTCATATCAAAAATTTCATAAATCAATTTAAAAATAATCAAAAACCAAGGAGCAAAACATGCTAGTAGCATTCCCGAAACACAAAGAAATCAAGATCGGCAAAGTGGATTTTGTCGTTGAAGAAGTGACACCCAAAGAAACCTCAAAAGGCGATTTTATGTTGTCGTTGAAATTAAAGGTTAAAGACGATGTGGGTACTGAGCGCATTGTTTATGATTTTCTAATTTTTAACGACATGAACACATGGAAAATTGAGCTGTTTGGTGAGTCTTTAGGTATGGGTGATGAGTTCAGAAATTCCGAAGTTGAGACAGACGAGCTTGTAGGCAAAACTGGTAGTTGTATTTTAAGTCGAGAAGAAGATAAAAGCGAAAACCCGCGTTTTCCGTATCGGTATATGGTGGGGAGTTACTGTATTCCCGATAGTGGCAGTGATGGGGTCAATGTAGGTTCGGCTTTTGATAAAGCGGAATAGTTTCTAAAAAGTTTAAAATTCAATAATTATCTAAAGGATTTTCAGAATGAAAAATAAAATAAAATCGATTTTGGCATTGTCGCTGTTGGGTTTTGGTGTGGCGAATGCGTCTATATCTCAAGATATGGCAGAGTATTTTGACAAAAGAGATAATAAAACTAATGTTGACGCAAGTTCAGAGTATGCCAGTATAGCGGATTACTATGTTGAGTTGGCAGCAAAAAAGAAGGTTGAGCTTGCTAATTACGGTAATAATAATGCTTTAGAGTTAGCGTATAATGATTTACCTCATATGACTACTGGAAATGGTGCTATTGATTTATCTGAGCATGCCAGAGAGACTTTGAATAATGATCTTAAAGATTATACTTCAAGCCTACTTGTGACCACACAATCTTTTGAAAAAGCTATCGTTGACCCAACAACTGAAAACGTATCTGATTATCTTAGCAACTTAGCTTATGCGTCCAAACTTAATTTAGGTCAACTAAGAGCCTACGCTCAAGGTATTTTAGATTATCAAGCGCAAAACCCGAGTAATACAAAAGGGTCAGCGGCTTTGGCTTCCTTTGCTCATGGAGTCATTGATTACTATAACATAGTTTTTAAAGTGATTGAGGATAAGCCTTTAACTGAAAAAGAAAATCTAATTGTCAGCAAGTCTAATTATCCAATCATGGCAATGGCAAATAAAGCTGCGGTTGATCTTAACAACGGGATTTACAAAGGCATTGCAGATAATACATGCAATTATGGTTATGACTGCAACGAGGTTATTGCAAAATCGCATGATCTTTACTGGGCGCAAATTTTTCAATCTCAATCATACGCTGACCAAGAAATCATAGCTAACTCTACTAATTATGCAATTGGCTTAGGTTTAAATAAAAATTCACCGAATGCTTATAAGGTGCTTAATGATGTTAAAACACATGCTTATGGGCAAGCTCAGTTGGCAATGTTAGCAGATATTGGTGAGCAATTGAGATTATTGAATGTGTCACTTGATAGGTTGGCGGATAAGTGACTTAGGTAACTGATTTTATTTAAAATATTTTGTGTGAATATATAATCGTTCATAAGGGAAAATAGGATAGGTCTTTATGGACGATCACAAAAAAGAAGTTGTTAGTGTTAAAATTATTGGGAGAGATAAGTCGCTACTGCAAAGCATAGTTCATTGGATGAATATAATGGCATTATCTATGGTGGCTTTATCTTTTGTTATATATTCTGCTTATGGAATTAAGCATAATATATCGTTAGATGTTAGCTCTATTGGGATGTTAATTGCTGGAATATTTATAGTTTTCACTATATTTGCATCAATATTTTCAACGTATGTGTGGATTAGTTACTTAACGATTCAAATATATGGTTTTTTTAACTTATTTAAACGGCTGCGTGATTTTATATTTTTTATATTGTTTTTAACAATTCTAGATATTTTGTTAAACATTGTATATTATAAGATTGCTTTTCATCAGATAGCCTTGCTATTACTTATGGCATCAATAATTATATTAAGTGCGGTATTATGTGGTTCGGTGTTTTTTTTACTTTACGACAACTTAAGAGCGGTTGATTTTCATATTAGATATAAAGAAAAATTAAATGAATTAAAAATAAAATTTTTCCTATATAAAGTAATCAAAGAAGAAGATAAATTAGTTTTAACCATGTTTTTGATTTTTTCTCTTTCATTAGTATGTATTGGAATTATTTTTTTCAGCTTGAAAAAATCTGAAGCAGTTGATTCAGATTTTGTGGTCGGGATTATAATTATCTTGTCTATGGTTTTTCTTTTGCATCTTGAAATGTATTTTTTAGGGAAAAGAACCAACTTCTTGTATAAAAGTACATTTTATTTTTTCCTTTTTTGTGCAATACCAGTTGCTCTTTATTTTGCTTCAGATATCTATGCCGAAGTTAGTAATATTAAAATAAAAGAAGCCACTGTAATTACATCTAAGGATAAAATATATAAAAATGCTATTGTGTTAAATTACCAAACCTCTCCGCTGCCAGTAAATTGCAAAGGTAATTTAATACATCTTAATAATGTTGAAATGATAATTAAAAATAATCCAAATATACTGGAAGTAATCAGTGAGCTAAACATAGATAGCCCTGTATATATTGAATGCTGAATTTGCAAATAACGCGCTAACTTTTCTTTCTCTGTTGTTAAGAAGGTCTATAGCGATGGATATTATTATTATTTTACAATGTGTTTCGTTTATAATGATCAGTATAACTCTTTGTATTAATTTGTACGAGGGAGTCATTAATAAAAAAGCTTTTTTTATATATTATATTTTTTTCTTTATTAACTGGGCTTTACTAACTGGTTTTCTATATTTTTTCTGCGACCTTAGATGGTGAGTTTAATACATATGCGCGCGTTATATCGATGATTTAAATGTATAAAAACTCAAATAATATTGCTTGATATAACAAAGAAAAACAATTTTAAAAACATGATAAAGTTGATTTTTTAAAATCATTATATACCTATTATTTCTAGCGAAAAAATCACGTTGAGTATTTATTTTAGATCCCAATAAAAAGTATTGGATATTGGAAAAAACCTTTAAGAATAAGTGATAGTTTTAACTTAAATTCATTTATTTTTATTAAAAATAAAGAGAGGAGCTATGAGAGAAAATAATTTCTACGATGAATCCGTCAATGGGATTCACAGAACAATCGATCATTCAATGAGTGATATACAGCGTTTTGCAGATAATGTCATCGATGACCCATTTAAACCCATTACAATCAGTCATGATTTGATGGGGTATTATCGACATCGGAATTTGCGAAAAGCTAGTAATCGTAAACAAGAGTAAAAAGGTAAAAAAGGTAAAAAAGGTAAATAGTAAAAAAGTGCTTAAAATATAAGGAGCATCTATTGTGAAAGATGGTAAAAAGTCTTTAAGCTCGCGGTTAATCAGGGGGCTTTTTTATGGGTATAAATGGGAGCAAAAACCTGCTGCTGTTTTTTTTATTTTAGTGGTGTTGGGCTTGATGTTTTTAAGCTTAAATAGGTTCTTGCCGAAAGTGTCATTTTTGGGATTATTTTTCCCTGCTATTGTGATGGTGCTTATTTTGGTTTTTTTGGTAGGTGGCTATTTTGGTTTAAAGTGGTTTGTTCATTCTTATTATCGCAAAACTGGGAACAATCCAGTGTCACACATACCGCAACTGCTTAAATCATTAAAACGATTTAACAAGGTGCAGTTTTGGTTTGTTGTGTTAGCGATTGTGCTGTTATTTTCGATGTTTAAACCATCGCAAGCGGCATATTTGCTTAATGCACATACGGTAAATCAAAAGCAATCTTTGATTGTGTATGATCTACAAAGTGGTTGGGTGATTAAGCCAAGCTTTAATCTATCTTTTCCCAAAGCAACTATTAGCGGATATGACAAACAAACTGGCTATTATGGTTTTGGCTTAAGTGGCGGTTATCAGTATGCCTTAAATGCCAAGCATAGTATCAGTGCCTTGTTAGGATATAATCAAAATAGCAAAAGTACGTTTTCTAACGCACAAGGGCAATTTTCAGCGTCACTGCATGATGTTAATTTGTTGGCACAATACCAGTATCGTGTGCTACCTAATATTTCATTAGGTGTAAATGGTGGTATTGCTTTTGTTTTTGGTTTTAATGATGGGGCGATTGATAATTTTTATCGTGGTTTCTCGCCAGTATTCGGTGGGTCTATCGGTTATCAATTAAGTGAATCAATGCTGATTGATTTGGGTTACGCTTATTATTTTGGCAAATCAGCCAGTGACGCTTATTCATCTAAAAATGTCAACCCAAGTATAAGCCGTTTAGCGTTAGGGGTGAGTTATGTATTTTAAGCGATGGTTTAAGATAAGAAGCACCAAGGCATTAGTTTTTGGTGTTTTTGGTGCTTGCTTAATGGCATTGACTAGTCTAACAGGTTGTACACACAAAGGGGTCACAGTGACAAGTTTTGAACAGGTCAAGGTTGCCGATGTTTCCAGTGTTCAAGAAGAAGTAAATCACGCACAAAATTACGTCTATCAATAGCGTTTTTTTTAAGTTTTTAACTATCTCAAACTCTTAATATCTTAACATCTTAACCTTTTCATTTTCACACGATCTCATTCAAGAGGTTCAAACATCACGTTGAACATTTAGGCAATTGCTTTTGATCAACAAAGCTTTAGATCAAACGCAATAAAAAAGAAATAAACAAATAACATATAGATAAAAAACAAGGATAACGTATGACTACTTTAGTTCAAACATTCAAAGATAATCAGATTTTAGATAAGGTGTTGTCGATTGTAGCTATTTTTGCAGTGGTGGCATTGCTGTTTTTAATAAGCGTTGGCACTTCTTTTGCAATGGACGCAGACGGTCTTAAAACAGCCGTTGATGATCATTTGGGGGCTGATTCATTTGCCCAAAAGTTGATAGGGGGGATTGCGCTGATTGTGGGTATCATTATACTTTTTACAGGTAACATAAAAATGGGTGTCACAATTATTTTCGTAACCGCCGTTATTTTCCTTGTCTACAACTCAGGGCTTATTTTCTAGTTTTTGATTTTTCACTTTTTTACACTTTTACATTTTTACTTATGAGGATTTTTCATGTCTACAGATAATATGGATTACGGGCGGGTCTCAAAGTTTCTGAATAAGCCAAAACTAGTTTTAGGCTGCACGTATGATGAAGCCATACCCGCTATGGTGGTTGCTGTGATTGGTGTTTTAACGGCTAATCTTGCGATCATGTTAATTATTGCTGCGGGTTGGATAATGGGGTTGAAGTTAATTAAGCGATACCGCACCCCTGCCTATTTAATGGTGTGTTGCTATTGGTTTTTAGGTAAATCGATTTCAAAGGCGGTATTTCCTAGAACGCTAGACGCATCTAAGCGTTTCTGGCTTTTTTAGCTTTTTTAGATTTTTAACTTTTTAGCTTTTTGGGTTTGTAATTATTTAATTTTACTTTTGCACTTTTTTACATTTTCACCTTCTTATTTTTTTTACTTTTCATTATTTAGTACCACAACAGAGGTTATTTTTTATGGATTTTTCACATCACAAGCTCGCTCAAAGTGTCGGGCAATATGTTAATCGATGGCTTAAATGGGGCTGTATTTTAATGTCGCTATCGGTGTTGGTGTTATCGGTTATGTTGTATCAAGCGTTACAGCATCAACGTACGATTTTAGTGCCGCCAGTGATGGCGCAAAAGATGAGTATTAGCATGGTGAATCCCGATGAATCATACTTGATTCAGCACGGTTTATTTTTACTGGGATTGAAGCTTAATATCTCCCCCAATAATGTCGATCAAAATCACCGTATTTTAAAAACATATATCACTTCATCAGCGTATGGTGAGTTAAACAATTTGCTTGAAGCAGAAGCAAAGACAATCAAGAAAGATCAGATTTCATCAGTATTTTATCCCGCTGATCAAGTGGTCGATTTAAGAACATTGAAGCTCAAAATCTCGGGTATTTTAGAAAAGCGAGTAGGTAAGCGGTTAGTGTCTGACAATAAGCATGATTTTGTACTTGAGTTTGCCTATAACAATGGGGCTTTGCAAATCAAGAATGTCTATGAAGTTAAAGATAGTAAGGGAGCGAAAGCAAAATGATTGGTAATTTTAAAAATAGAAAGAGTATGAAAAAAGCCACGGTGTTATTGTCGCTTATCTTGGGTGCTAGCAGTGTTAATTTGAGTTATAGCGATACGCTATCACTGCCAAGCAATGCTGATAATTCAAATGCTAAAAATGAATCATACGCTTTGTCGCATGATGACATTGAGGTCTTACGTGAGATATTTGCAACAGACAAAGATACAGCTCATATTTTTAATGAAGAAGATAGTAACGTATTAGAAAGTGATTCAGTCACTGATTATGTTGAATATGACGATTTCAACAATTTTAATGATGTTGAATCTGTTGAATCAGTTGAATCAGTTGAATCAGTTGAAGATATTGAAGCCGTTGATTTGTACCATGATGCAGACAATGAACAATCACAAGTTGGTTGTATGGTTGATGATGGGGGAGCTTTATCCGAAGCGTGTACCATTGACGCTGATACATTCAGCAAAAGGCTCAATGATGCTTTTTCAAATGCGGGGAATGATCAGGTTGAATTAAATGTTAATGACTATGACCAAGAGGGAAGCGGTGAGGAATCGCTGCTGCCATACACACAAAACATGCAACAACAAACAACGGAAAAGGAACAGTATTCCTCACCACAAATGAAACAGTCATACTCATTGACAGGCACTATAAAGGACAATGACGCTGATCAGCAAGTGTTGACAGCAAAATCTGCTGCTTTACATTCACCGTCACCGAGTCTATCGACTTCTTCTGTTTCTTCTGCTTCTTCTGCTTCTTCTATTTCTAGCTCCTCGGGTCATTCAGCGATTAAAAAATCCCCTGAGATTATCGAGTTCCAAAATAATGAAACGATCAGCTTAAAGCTATCAGCCACCGATGCGAATCGTATATATGTTGAGCATGACCGTATTACGGACGTTTCTTGTCCGCAAGGGTTTTGTATTTTGAATGAGTACAACTTGAATGAGCAAGGCGATGTATTATTAACTTTAGGTAGTGTGGCACGTATGAGTAGCGCGTTTACTTTTTATGTATCGACTGAATCGGGGCGACAGTTTTCCGTGTTAGCAATGCCTGAGCGCAATCGAGGTAAAACCTATGGCTTAAAGCCGTTAGGTGGTGTGTCTGCTAAAGCGGATAGCTTCGAGAAAAGTGTGCCATTTAATCAGTTGGTGGTGCGGGTGATTAAATCGATGATCAATTACAGCGAAACAGGGCGCATGGAAGATTTACCCGAAGGCTACAGTGTTTCACTGGTTGATGATGACATTGAATCAGTAAAGGCACGTGAAGCGTTAGGCAAAGGCTTTAGTTTAACGCCTCGCCAATTATTTCATGGTGCCACATTATATGGGGTGGTGTATGTCGTTGAAAACCATAACAAACATGCGATTGATTTACACGCTAAAGCCTTTTACAAGAAAGGTATGCTTGGTGTTGCGTTATCACAAGATCGTTTAGCGTCTGGTGAAAAGGCATTTGTCTATAGCTTATTCCAACAAGGGGGCAATCATGTTTTTTAAGCGATTTAATCTGTGGCGTAAGCTTTTTGCTGATAAAGCCAAGCCTAATTCTCGAGAGGTTGGTGAGAGTAAAGAGAGTAAAGAGAGTGAAGTAAAGCAAGAAAACGAATATAGCAAAGAAACATTAAACACAACAGCGCATGATGCGGTTGATCAAGATACCTTTAACCCGAACAATGATCGGGTCAAGCAAATTGCGACAAGTGTTCTGATTGTGGCAGTGATCGGTTTAGCGGTATGGGTTTTTATGAGTTTGTTTGCTAGTAGCCCCAAAAGTGGCAAAAGCAAAAAGCTATCGAATCAATCAAGTAGTGAATTATCGAATTTTGCCAAAGTCAAAGATGCCACCTTTACAGAAGAAGATAACAAATCCGCTTTAACTGACCAACAGCGACAAATTGATGAATTTAAACGACTGCTAGCCAAGCAGGATAAGACACTAGAGACACTGCAAGATAAGCTAGGCAAACAAGATGATGCCTTAAAAAAAGAACGTGAGCGCACACAAAAGTTGATCAAGACGCAGCATGAGCAAACAAAGGCACTGATTGCGTCAAGTGAAAAGGCGACACAATCAAATAAAAAAGCGCAAGATGATGCAAAGGCGGTTTCAAATCAGCCGATAGGTCAACCGCTATCAGGTGGTAATCAATTTGCGTTAGGCATTAATCATGGGGTGCAAGGTGGTTTTGAACAAACGCCTGTCTATCCTACGGTAAGCTTTAGCGCACGTAAAAAGCCAGTTGAAATTGAAAAGTACAAACGCACACATAAGAATTACGTGCCAACGGGTTCATTTTGTAAAGCCATTGTTTTAGGTGGTGCTGACGCACAAGCGGGTGTTGATGCTCAAAGTGATAGCTCGCCTATGGTCTTTAAGCTGACGGATAATTGTTATTTGCCTAATGGCAAGCGTGGAAGCTTAAAGGGTGCATTTATAACCGCCAGTGTTTATGGTCGCATTTCATCTGAGCGTGGCATGGTGAGATTAGAAAGTTTATCTTACATTCGCCAAGATGGGAGTATTTTAGATATATCGGTCGAGGGTACTGCCTTTGATGTTGGTGGTAAGAATGGGATTCGTGGGATTCCTGTCATGCGTAACGATAAGGTTATTATGAGTGCGGGGCTTTCAGGGATACTCTCGGGATTTGGTGATTCAGCGCAAGCTTATTCACAAACGCAATCGGTATCACCTTTAGGGTCAACCACCACAATTGATGCGTCTAAGATATTACCTAATGCGTTAGGAGCGGGTGCCTCTACTGCCTTTGGTGAGATCAGCAAATACTATATTGAGTTAGCGAAACAATATTCGCCAGTGATTCAGTTAAACGCGGGAGCTGAGGTTGATATTGTCTTTTTGAAAGGCTTTCCGTTACTTGATGAAAAGAAGATCAAGCAATATGAAGATCGGATAGATCGAGAGCGTAGAATTGCAAAGGACAAAAACAATAAAAACAATCCATCACAACTCCAAGATGTAGAGATGTTGCAGAATATGCAAAATATGCAAAATATGCAAACAGCGTCCATGAATCAAAAAGCTTACTATAACCCGCTTATGGCTCAGATTCCCAAGCCGACAAATCTGACAAATCAAGCAGTCAATGAAGATGCCGATGGGTTGCCATTGGGTCAATCACGTTGATTGTTAATCAAGAAAATAATTTAAAAACAATTAAAAACAATTAAAACAAGGATAGGCTTATGCTTTTTTTAAATTCTTTAAAATCTCTCTTGAATGGGTGTAGCCGCTTCAAACTCACCTACGCTTTTATGGGTCTATGTGCTTTGCTCACATCAGGCTGCTCAACCTTTAATAGTGGCTTTGAGTGTGACAAGGTTGGTGGCGTTAAGGGCTGTATTTCAATGAGTGAGGTTCACGAGCAATCACAATTTGGCAATACTGGGTCATTTGTTGCTGATAAAAAAGGTAAAAATGACAAAAAAGGTAATGCAGCTCATGCTGTCATCACACATCAAACGACATCATTGGTAAATAACACACTCGGCACGCCAGTAAGCAGTCCTTTAGTGGGGCAGCCAGTGAGAAAGGGTGAGAAAATCCAAAAGATCACATTGTTTGATTATGTTGATGGTGATGGCAATTATCACGAGCCAAGCATTGTTTATACGATTTTAAAAGGGTCACAGTGGATTAATCACTCAGTTTCAGCCGTTCAAAGTATGGGGGTCGAATAATGGATTCATTTAAAATATTTAACCTACTCAAGCAGTATGCCAAACCCAAAGGGGTGGGGCATTTTCATCATCTGTTACCGCTTCGCTATTTCAATCCCAATACTGAGATTTTTCACAATCAATATGCTTATACAACGTTTTTACGAACAGCAAAACGCAATGGCTTTGGTTGCGGGTTTAAATTAGAGCCAATGACAGGTACCTCTTTAGATTCACTCAAAACCTTAAATATGTTGATTTGTGATAAGTTACCGACAGGCAAAAAATGGTCGTATCAGTTTTGTTTGTCGGGTAATCGTAAACTTTTGCCACAAATTGAGATTAACCGCCAGATACACTCACAACGAGGGGGGCTGTATGCCAATCTTGCCCAATCACAAGCGGATTTGTTGACGAAAGCATTAATTGATGGGTTTTCGACAGGTTACGGCAAGCAAGCACGTTTTGATGTTAAAAACTATGAAGCGTATTTTTTTGCAAGCTGTATTGAGCCAGAAGATAGTGCGATGATTAAGGTAAAACATGCGGCTGAATCTGCTTTTAATACGATGCGTTTTGCGATGCGTCCGATGAATGCAGAAGATATGATTAGCTATGTGGGTGACATTATCAATCACAACCCTAAGATGTTGTCACCGCGTGAGGTGGTTCACAACCCGATAGATGAATTGCACAAACAAGTCATTAACCCAACCACTGAAATTAACCGTATTACGCCTAATTGGATTGACATTCATTATGAAGACGAAACATTACCCGTTTCAAAAAGGCTAACCCAAGGCAAGCAAACAACGCGGGTTGTTTGTTTAACCTTGAAGCGTTTGCCACAAAGCTTCATTGCAACACAAATCCCTGATTATTTAGCTTCGGTCAATCATTTAGGTTTAGCGTTGTCTTGTCCATTTTTGTGGAGTGTTAATTTTCAAATTGAATCACGCTTAAAGTCTGAAATGCAAGCGGCAAGTAAACTGAAAAACCTCAATAAAATTAAGCGTTTAGGTTTAGCAAATATGTTTCCGCAACTAGACGATGAGATACAAGACTATTTGGAAATTCAACATGGTTTAAATGATGATCGCTATCGGGTATGTAGTCTGTCGATGGATTTAATCCTTTACACCACGCCTCAAGATTATCAGCGTGATGTTGACGCTGCGATGAATCTTTTTCGTAAAGGGCTTGAATTGCAAGAAGCGCAATATATCCAAGGGCAGATTTTGCAATCGATATTACCCTTTAATTACGTAACGATGGCAGCAGATCGGCAAAAGTCGGGTACACAGCAACGTGTTAAATCAACCAATGTTGTCAACTTTGCCCCTTTAATTGCTGATTATAAGGGAGCTTATGATAAGGACACAGGCTTGCGTTATGGGTTGCCTACGATTACGGCACGCAATCAATTAGCGCATATTGATTTGTTCCACATGGGCATGGACTCTTTTTCACTGTCGATAGCAGGGGCTAAAGGCTCGGGTAAATCGGTATTTGCTCAAATGGTTTTAGAGCATATTGTTGCCAAAGGCGGTTATTGTTGGGCGTTAGATAAAGGGAAATCGCTAAAAAACATGGTGATCATGTCGGGTTCTAAACATATTGATGCCAGTACATTATTTTTAAATCCGTTTACGTTTTTAGATATTGATAAGATGAAAGCGGACAAGGACTTAATGAATGACCCTGAAATCAATGTTGATGCGATTTTCGCAAGTTCAATCAATATGATTGTTGATTTATATTACGCTATGGCAAACCCACAAGCGGATAATGTTCCTGCTTTTGAGGGTGCGCTTTTAATGCAAGCGATATTATCAGCGTATGGTAAACACAAAACGCAAACCCTAGTTGATCATGTTGTTTCAGCACTTGAGGTGATCGCTGAGGAAGATAGACAACGAAACAACAATGTAGTTGATCGACGCATTACTGATTTGATTATGCAATTGAGTAGTTATAAGTCAACCTCTGAAAGTAAAACCCATGCGGAATTATTTAACAAAGCGTCACAGCTTGACCCCGATGTGCCTTTTATTTGTATTGAAACGGAAAGTGTCGATGAAAAAATGATGAAGCCGATCATTATGGCATTAACCATTGACATTAATAATCGCATTATCAACTCAACCGATGGCAAGCCTAAAGCGTTTTTGATTGAAGAAGCACCACAGATTCTTAAGTTTAAATCAGACGCGTTAGAGAAAAAGCTATCGGAAGCAGCGGCGACATATCGTAAGAAAAACGCCTCGTTGATCATCGTAGCGCAACTTGTCTCTGAAATTAAAAAGAATCCGATACTTTCTGAGATTTACGATAAATCAGCTTACAAGATGGTCATGTTGCAAGACGAAAGTTTTGGGGCATTTGCCAAGCAAGACAAAGACAATCCTTTGTTTACAGATGACGAGATTAAAACGGTGCAGCGTTTTCGTCCGTCTGGTGAAGCATGGTTTTCATCGTTTTTGCTTAAAAAATATGATGGCAGTTCATCGGAGCATCGCTTTTTTCTTGACCCTTACACGAAGATATTAACCACGACTAAATTATCTGAAATGCAAAGGGTGCGCGATTACCAAAAGCAAGGATTAACTAAAGAGGAAGCGATAACGCAAGCGGTGAATGATTTTTATGGTGACGAGATGAAAGCACTGCAAGCATTCTCTGCACAATTAAAGGCAGATCAAGCGGCACTCAATCAACCCAATCAAGAGGTTTGAAGCAATGGAAGAAGTAGACGAGAAAAATATAAAAAATATAAAAAATATTGAAAATATAAAAGAGACGAAAAACCAAGAAAACCAAGAAATCGAAAAAAGCGAAAAAAGCGAAAAAAGCAAAATAAAAGGTAAAGCGCAAAGTAAACTTTTTTATTGGCTACTTATCATTATTGGCTTGGGTTTTTTGTGGTTTGTCATCTTTAACACATTCAGTGCGTCAAGTGCCTTTGAGCAAAACAAGGCGGTAGTGATGATAGATACCCAAAAGATCATACAACGCTATGCGAAAACCTTAGCGACAACATCTAATTTAAGCGATAGCGAGCGAGTCAATAAAGCCCGTTTGTTTTCACAACAGCTTATGCGTGCTAGTGATCGTTATGCACAAGTGAATAATGTGGTGATTTTGCAAAAAGGTGCGGTGATCAGTGGCGCGAATGATGTAAGCGATGAGGTGATTGCGTTGATTGGTGACGTGTAGAACAAAGTAAAAAAAGAAAAAAATATTGATCGAGGTACTTTATGATGATTGCGCTTATTCGCCTTATTGCCAAAAAACTTAACACATTAGCGGTGTTTACGTGTCTGTCACTCCCTTTAAGCTTAGGTATTATCAGCCTAAGTCACGCTAAAGACTTAGGCTTTTATGGCGAAACCTTTTCAATCACTGAAACTAATCTTTTAGATTTAATTCAAAAGCGGTTATTAGCGATGGAAGCCAGTGGTGAATTAGCGCAATGGGAGCATGATGTTAAGGAGCGGGTGAAGCAATCCATGCTACGCCCAAGCGGTTATCATTTAATGACCACCTCAACCCCTGATACGTTTTATCATGTGCCGTTGTTGGTATTGCAAGCCGATGTAACCGATATTGACGGCAAGCTACTTTACCCTAAAGGTACCACGGTCAACCCGCTAGATACTCGCACGTATCCTGATCACTTAAAGCCACTGTATCAAAAGCAACAGCCTTTTTATGATACAACATTGATTATGATTAATGGCGATGACGCAGATCAGTTAAGGTGGACTAAAGCAGCAGTTGATGTGTTGAAGCAACAAAACAAGAACGTCAAAGTGATTTTAATTAATGGCAATGTGCATGAATCCTCTAAGCTTTTGGGGCTTAATGTTCGTTTTGACTATGGGCGTTTTATTAGTAACTCATTAAAACTTAAAGCGGTGCCGAGTGTGATCACGCAAGATGATCACAACCCAACCCGCTTAAAGATTGTTGAGGTGGGAACGCATCAGTTGATGATAAAAGGGGGCAGTGATGGTGAGCATTGATAAAACAAAAGAAAAAGTAAAAGAAAAAGTAAAAGAAAAAGTAAAATACATTTATCGCCTGATTGGTACCTTATCAATCATACTGCCATTATGCTTGATGTTAGCAAACAAATCCTATGCTGCGGGCGGTTGCATGGGTCGTTTTGTCAACCCGATTACTGATATTTCATGGGCAAGTATTTTTCCAATGACGATAGGCGCAACGCCAGTTATTCCTAGTGCTTTAGGTTTGCCTGATACGTTAGATAATCCACCTATGCCAATAGCAATGTGTCCTATGCCACCGCCGATATTTTATCGCTTAGGTATGACAATAGGATTTTGGGAGCCACATTCTTTGGTGGATATAACGAGAATACCTTATTGCATGGTGAACATGGGTTTTCAAATGAGTTTAGGACTGAATCAACAACAAATAGGTGGACACTCTAACTCGATGGACGGCACAACAAACAGTGCTTTTTATCATGTGCATTGGTATAAGTATCCTGTAACCTATTTGTTAAATTTAATTGTCTCTATGGGTTGTGTTCAAGCTGAAAGTGTTGATTTGGCGTATTTAAGTGAGCTTGACCCATTATGGGACGATGATATGTTATCGTTTATTTTAAATCCTGAAGCCATCCTTTTTGGCAATCCGATTACGCAGCTTGCTTGTATTCCTGAATCGGTGGCAACCTCTACCAATATGAGCTTGCCTTTTGATGCGCTGTTTTGGTGTGCGGGTTCTCAAGGCTCGATGTACCCCTTAAATGGTGGTGTGAATTTCAGTTACTCGAATGTATCTAATGCGGTATTGATGACGGAAAAGATGAATTTCAAGTTGCACCGTCAAGGTATGCTTTGGGAAACTTCGGGGATATATCCTGCGATTTGCACATCGTTCCCAAGCCCGATATTGCCGAAGTCACGTTATCGCTACCAGTTTACGAATATTGTACCTGAGCCTTATATTTCGCACCCTTATGGCACAACTACGTTTTTATGGGAAGCGGGCAAAGATGGCTTAGTCAATAGTGGCAACTTTGGGATTTTAAACTTTAGAAAGCGCAATTGCGTTTACTTATAGTTAGGAGTATTAAAAAATGTTTAAAGAAACAATGGCAAAAGGTGGTTGTATAAAACCTTACTTGTCCTTATATTCGGGATTGTTTGGGTTAGTGGGATTAGCAGGATTGACGGCTTTGGGTGGGTATTCTTTGGCTTATGCTAATACACAAACGGTTAGCCAGTATGACGTGCAAGCCTTATATCAATCATCAATGGATAGGGCGCAATTATACCAACCGCAAGCGTTAAATTTGTTAGCACAAGGTAATGAACACGCTAAAGAACATGAGGCACATGCCAAGGCAATAGCGCAGTCTGGGATTGAAAAAGCCCAAGCCTTTATGCAACAAGCAATTGATCAATCAAGTGTTTTGTCAACCGAGTTTAAAGGCGTGATGGTTTTTGTATCATTCTCTATGCCCGATGAATTATTAAAGCTGATTATCAAGCAAGCTGATCAATTAGCAATTCCTGTTTTAGTACAAGGCTTTTATAAAGATGATTTTAGGGCAACGGTTAAGCGCATTGAACAGATTATTTTGCCCGATGGTTTAGATACTAAAAACCCGCCTAAAGGGGGCTTTAGTTTTGACCCAATGCGCTTTAAACAATATGGGATTGAGCAAGTACCGGCTTTTGTGGTGGCAAATCCTAAAGATGTTTGTAAAAGTGCCAAGATTGAGGATTGTATTGCTGATCAGTCAATGTTTGATGTAGTTTACGGTAATCTTTCGGTTAAAGATGGTATTAGCATTCTCTACAACAAAGGCAGTGATCAATTCAAGCCAGTATTAGCTGAGGTATTAGCGAAAGCGAAACCTTAGCTTATTTTAATGGCAATCAAGTTATCTGAGATTTACATAACAATAAACCTCAGATAAGTTGATCACATAAACCTCAGATAAGTTGATTATTCTTAATTAGCTTTAACATTTCCACTTTTCCCGCTTTCCCCATTTTCCCAACGTTGTACTTTTTTCAAAAGGATATAGCAAATATGTTTACCTATCGATTTAACCCATTATTAGCATTAAGTTGTGGCTTGATAAGCTTAACATTAAGCTATGCCAACACACAGCAAGCACAATTTGATCAAACCTTAGTTGATGTTCAGCATATCGCTCAAAATACGATAGACTCGGGCAAGCTGAATGATTTTAATGTCAATGATTTTGCCACTGGTGACATTCACAACGTGCCTGCAATGCAGTATTTAGATAATCCGCACTTGATGGATACCGACAAGCAAAATGCTTTTTTAAACAATGAAGATGCTCAGGCTTTAATGTTGGCAAACAACACAAATAAAGTCACCATTAACCCCAATGACCCGATCTATCAGCATGTGGTCGATATACAAAATAATGCCGATAAGATATTAAGCGATTCAGGCGATGAATACACGTGCCAAGAAGTATCAGGGTCTTGTGTTGACGAAACGGTGACACGAACATGTCAACAATCCAATTATCAAAACATAAACTGCATTCGCTATCCGCAGATTGATTTGATTGATAAAACGATTCCTGCGTATGATCAATCATTTAGTGGTACAGGTAAAACTGATTATCGGCATGAGCCATACCATGCAGGGGCTTCTTTTAGTTATCCTTATACTGGAAAACTCAAATCATTAACGATCACTGCAACAGCGACAGGCACTTATGGTGGCGGTTGGTTTGGTCATTACTGGATAAACATAAGCCCAATTGTTAATAGGATTGATACCAGATTATACCAACAAAGCATCACCTATACTTTCAATAACTTAGATATATGGGTGACACAAGGGCAAAAAAGCAGTTTTTATGCCGATGGTCGGGAATATGCAACGGTTCCCGATGTTGTAATCAATTTTACTGGGGTGATTGAAATTCCCCCACGCATTGAAAAAGAAGCACAAATAACATGGAAAGATACTTGTAACAATGTCAATGGCAGTGCGTGTGTGAAAACCTATGAAGCTTGTACTGAGCAAGGGGGCATTAAAAATATTGGTGGCGTTGAGGTGAATTTGCCTTGTTGGCAGTATGCCTTAAGTTATAAATGTGGCTATAACGTTTTAAATACATGCCAAGCATTTGAAAATAAGTGCAGTTTGGTTGATCAGCGGTGTATTGAGGAAGATGGCGGTTTTTGTTTAACACATGAAAAAACGTACCAATGCACCGAACAAAGCTGTGAAAATGTTGATTTAGTTTGTGGCAATCCTAATAGCATTACGTTCACCCAAGAAATAACAAGCGGTAACAAAGGGGATTTCTTACATGCTGTTGCAGCCTTTGCAGGGGTTAATGAAGCGGCAAGTGATGTTAAAGATTCACAAGATCAGATCAATATATTTAAAGGTAAATCGGCTAACTGTGGCGAGGCTGCGTTAGGCGTTTATGATTGCTGCGATGGTGATGGTAATATCATTCGCAATTGTTCTGAGAGTGAGCAAGCCTTGCGTGAGGATAGAAACAAGGGCAAGGCAATTTATGCGGGTCGCTATTGTGGCAAGAAAGTTGCAGGGGTTTGCTTGGTTCATCACCAAAGCTTTTGTGTTTATGATTCTAAGCTAACCCGCATTATTCATGAGCAAGGGCGAATAGGGCAATTAGGTATTGGTTTAGGTGACGCAAAGCACCCTAATTGTTCGGGCATGACACCTGAACAGTTGCAAGCGATTAATTTTGACAAGATCAACTTTGAGGAAGTCTATGCTGAGATTGAAGCAGCAGCAACTTTGCCTACTGACGCTTTAGCCAATGCCTTAAGTGGCAAGTTTGGCTCGGGTAATGCGTTGCCTGAAATTAACAAACAACAAGGCAATTCATTACCGAGTCGATAGTAAAGATCAAAAAATCAAAATATAAAAATATCAGAAAAATAAACTTAAAGGATAAGGAAAAGTATGCGCCCATTATTGAGTATGCTTTCACTAGCATTCATTCCATTTATTCCATTCATTCCATTTACTCTATTATTTACACTTTTAACCTTTTCACTACCGCAAACAAGCCTTGCTGCGACTTATAAAGCCCAAGGTTGGCAATGGTACAGTGTCACGATTGAGGAAGATGAGGACGAAGAGATAGAGGAAAATAACCAGTTAAAGCCAATGGTGACAACAACAGAAGCACCGATCATGATGAGTTACAAAGATCAGCTTAAAGATTTTCAAGCACATTATGAGGAAGCTCAAGCAAAAGCGATAATTACCCGCTCAAAAGAAGATGTCGAGTATGCTATGCGCTTGCATAACTTTATGATTAATTCCTCGAAACAATATGGGGTTGCTTTTCAGAAAGTCTTGCTCGAGTCACCTGATTTGTCGCATCAAGTGGTATTCCCAACACAAGACAGTGCCAGAATGATCAGTAAAGCCGTTGATTCCAAGCGCAGAAAATCGGCGATTGCTGAATATGCCAAGTCGTATGGTTTGTTTTTCTTTTATAAAGGGGAAGATGTTTACGCTCAAGGCATGGCGGATTCAACACAATCCTTTGCAGATACTTACAATATTAGCTTGGTAGGTGTACCTGTTGATGGCAAGGGGTTAAAAAGTATTCATGTTAATTTGCCTGAGAGTGGGCAAATAAAACAATGGGGTGTTAAAGCGTTGCCCGCATTGTTTTTGTATCACCGAGAAACACAGCAAGTTCAGCCATTTCATTATGGGTTTATTTCAGAAAACCAGATTGAAGAACAGTTTTTAAAACTTGCCACAGATTTTTATCAGAAGCCATTGGCGGGAGATGTTACGCATGAAGTCGAGTAAAACTTTTTCTACTTTTTTTACTTCTTTTACTTTTTTTACCTTTTTCGCATTATTTGCACTACTAACAACGGCAAATAAAGCAACCGCCTCACTGTCTGAACGCATGATTGCCGAGCAAGTCCTTATATCGGTAAAAGCCATTGAAACGGAAACTGACAAGAAAAATACTGATCATGATTATGTCGATAACGAAGCGTATTTTGGTGCTTTAACGCAACCGATAGCGGTAAATAATCAAGGGGCAAAGGGTAAAAATGATAATAAAGACAATGAAGATAAGATAGGTAAAAAAGATAAAAAAGATAAAAAAAGTAAAAAAGGTATAAAACATAAAGAATACAACAACGCCAATAGTGAGCAGGATAATCACGCCATTGTATTCTTTATGAGTGGGTCTTGTGGCTATTGCCACAAGCTCTCCCCCTTGGTAAAGCAACTTGCCGATGAGTTCAATCTTGAGGTATACCCTTTTAGCTTCGATGCTCAAGGTACGCCAGAGTATCCTAATGTCATGCCTGTTGTTGCCAATCAGTCACGACAATATTGTGATCAATTTGATTCATCATTTAAAAACTCATGCCAATTGGCACAAAGAATATACCGAACATATTACGGTGATGCGAGTCCTTTTACACCAGTTTTGTTTTTACAGAACACGGAAAACATGCGTTTTGAGCTACTGGCACGAGGATATGAGAGTGTTGATGTGCTGACTAACAAACTGCGTCAACGATTGAGTGATTGAGGCATTTAAGCGGTTTGCAACGGAAAATAGCGAAGTGAAAAGTGAAAAAAAGCAAAAAATAAAGAATTAAAAAAATAGAAAAATAAAAAAGAGGTAAATATGTTGTTTAAGCAGATGCGGGAAAAGCAAAAAAAGCGAAACACGCCACGCACACTATATGTAGTGAGTTCTTTACTCTTGATCGGTATGTCATCGCTAATAATCCCTAATATGTCCTTAGCAAGTATGTCGAGTGATATGCAAAACTTCTTTAACAAATCAGGTTTTGCAGCCAATATCACCAGTGCTAAAGCGGTTATGGGTCAAGAGGCAGGTCATTTAAGCGGTGGTTCTGGGTTTGTTAGGACTGGCAATAAGCATATTCAGTTGTTAAACGTACAAGCACCTAATCTTAAATTTGGTTGTGGCACGATTGACTGGGTGACGGGTGGACTTGGGTTTGTTTCAGGTAAAGAGTTGACTGAGATGGGTCAGGCAATTATGAAAAATGCAGTGCCCTATGCGATAGATTTGGCACTAACAACATGGGCACCAACGGTTAAATCAACCATGGCAGATTTAAGGAAGCTTGCTGCTGATCTTAATGCGATGAATGTCGGTTCATGTGCATTGGCTGAAAGTGCGGTTAATGGCATTAAAGGATGGTTTGAGTCTAAAAACTCAAAAGAGTTTGTCTGTAAAAGCTTCGGTACTACGGCTAATAAATTTAGCACATGGCTTGAGAGTGAGGACTTTTGTAAACGCCCCGATGTTGCTGTCCAAAAGAACGAGGAAGCAAAAAAAGATCCAAGCCTTGCCGATGTGGTTAAACAGAATCGCAATTTGGTATGGTACTTTTTAATGAAAGATGCGTTTTTGAAAAGCAATACCGAAGTGGCACAATATGTTATGAGCTTAACAGGGACATTGATCAATATTGCGGAAAATGACCAGATCAAGCTGAAAAAATTAGAGCCTTTAATCGTTGATGAAAAAAGCGCGGGCTTTGATTTGATGCTGCATGGGAAACCACAAGACGGCAAAAAACAAGAAGTTAAAATTTACAAGTGTGACGATTTAGCCCAAGAAGCGTGTAAAGCACCAACGATTCAAGACTTAGTTATTGCAGATACCGCAGCCTTAGTGCCAAAGTTGACAACGATGCTTCAATCAATGGGTGAAAAATTAGTGACTGATAAGAGCTTAACGCCTGCTGAACAAGGCATTGTTAATGCCGTTAATTTTCCTATCTTGCAGATTATCAAAACTGAGATTATGGCGGGTTGGACACCTGAGTATTATGCTTATGCTGAAATTTTAGCTCGCATTTTATTGTCTGAGTACATTAGTCAAATCATCAGTGTGGCACGTACCGCTTTACGTCAAAATGACTTGGGCGACGATAACGATCTGCAATGGTTAATGGATAACTTAAACAGAGCGCAACGCAATGTGATTTTACAAATCAATGACACTGCTTATAAAAACTTGCGTCAAAAATCCGATTTGGTTTTGCGTTCACTTCAAGTTGAAAATATTGTGATTGGGGATATGAGCGTATCAACACAAATGAATATGTTTTATGGGAAGACGTTATAGTGATTGTGTCCTATAGGTTATTCGCCCTTTAAATCTTAAATTTTCACAATTTTAAATCTTTTTAAATCTTTAATTTTGGAGTGCATCGATGGATGATATTATTTACGTCACCTCGCAAGGTGAGGTATTTCAAGCAGCATTTAATGCGATTGCCGCTTACTTTAATTCAGAAGCGTCAAATACCTTAATATGGGCTACAGGCATGATTGGCATGTTTGCCGTTGTCTGTAAGTTTTTAATGAAAAGCGATCTTAAAATGATTCTTTGGTGGGTCGGTTGTTATACTTTTATGTCATTGTTTTTGATAGAGGGGAAAACCGATGTTTTTATTTATGATACAACTCGCCCAATGGGAAATATCGTTGCTGTCGATAATGTGCCTAACGGATTAGCCTTGCCCGCTTCGTGGGTGACTGGGGTATCTCGTTATGTCACTGAAACGGTTACCGATATTATGCACGCCCCGAATGATAAAACCTACGAAAAAACAGGTATGGTATGGGGTGCTACGATCTTTCAGCAAATGAATGCGGCAAGAGTGAATACGGAATTGTTAGGCTATTGGTCGCGCTATCTTTACCAATGCGTATGGACGGATATAAAGGTGCGGAAAAAATACACCTTAGATGATTTAAGCAAACAACCCGATATATTAGCCTTTTTGAAAAAACAAGAGGAGCCAAGACGCGGTGACGGTGGTTATTTACGTGTCCATATTCCTAACGCAAACCCGAATGAAGCAGGGGCTGAGGATTTTCCACGTTGCGGGGTGGCGTTTGATTGGTTAGAAAATCAATTCAAAAAAGATTCCTTGTTAAGTTTTGCTAACATTCATAAATTCAATGCAAATGCGATGACAGATACCGTGGCTAAGATGCAGCAAAGTGTTCAAGATGTGTATAGTCACTTCTTTAACATGTCGGCAAGCTCGCAAAATATCATGATGCAAAACTTGGCAATTAATGCCATGCGTGATGGTTTTCAGAATATCGCTCAAAGTCGCAACCCTGCTGCTGCGTCTTTGAATTACGCGAAAACACAAAGTGAAATGTCGCGGACTTCATCTTGGATTTCAGCAGGAGTGATGGCGCAAGAGTACGTTCCGATGATTCATACAATCTTAATGTTGATTGTGTGCTGTGCATTTATTCCAGTGGTTTATATGTGCTTTTTCCCTGGCTATTTCTTTAGGATTATCGGCAAATATATCGGTAGTTTTATTTGGTTAGGTACATGGCCGTTGTTTTTTGTATTCATTAACTTTGTGATGACAACCATTATGTCGGTTCATTTAAGCATGCAAGAGGGTGGCTTAGGTGGTTTAACCTTATCTACGATTGACGGAGCCAGTGCATTAGCATGGCGATACACGGCATTAACAGGGTGGATGTTAATGTTTGTGCCGTATTTATCAAGAATGTTAGTGATGGGTGCGGGTTCGACGATGATGGGCGTTGCAACGAGCATGACCTCGCAATTGTCATCTGACGCTGAAAAGGGAGCTAGAGGATTAAGTGAGGGTAGTTTTGAGCTTGCTAATACAACCGTTGCACAGCATCAAATGAATAATGTTTCAGGTCATCAAACGCTTTTACAGCCGAATACAACTTACGGTGGCGCAAGAGAATCCTTGATGGCGGGCGGTTCAAGAATGCAAACACTTAATGGGGTGACGTATAATAATTCAGGGGTTGTTGATCAACAACCGTTTGAGTTAAGGAGTGGTCAAACGGTTTCTACTGGGTTGTCGCAGACGCAATCGATGTATGAAAAAATGGCGCAGTCCGATGCAATGGCATTTAATGAATCCTATCAAGCGGGTATTTCAGATATTAGTCAAGCAGGCACTAACCAAGCCTTAAAAGATTATATATCATCAAGCAATAGCACCAGTAAGACAGGGCAGTTGGCACAGGCGTATGCAACAGTGGCTGATATTCATAATCGATATAGTCAGGATCAGATTGCTAGTGGGGTTTCATCTCTCAACAGAGAGGTTGGAGCTGAGATAAAATACAATGGCGGTGTCATTGGAAAAGGTTTAAAAATGGTTGCTGGTCTTGATGGCAATGTTTACGCCAAGGGTAACCAATCATGGAGTGACAGTAAGACAAGTAATAACTCTGTCGGCATGACGGCTGATGATGCTAAATCCTACCGTGAAGCAATGGATACCATTAAAACAGTAACGCAATCAGATGCCGCAACTTTAGATAAAGCGATTGGCGTAGATCAAGGTAAGTCTTTGCAATCTAACTTTAATAAAGCTTTTGCTTATAGTGAGTCGGCACAAAGAAATAATGAATTAGCTAACCAAGCAGGCGAAGCGGCAAACTATGCTAAAAACAATGACTTTGGTTTTAGTCAAAACAAAATGCCAGACTTCAATAATTATATTCATTCTAACTATGCTGATCAGGCGGGCGCATGGCTCGGGGATATAAGCCGACAAAATGACCCGCAATTCAAGCAAGCACAAGCTGACTTTGTGCAAGCGAATAGTGATGTTTATTTAGATTGGTATCGAGAAAATGCAGCAAGCATTGATTCAAGAGCGCAAACTGAAATCAATAGCAATAATCAACGCTTTAATAACGGTAAAGATATTATCGATACCGAAAAAGAAGCGAATCATCGCCAAGTTGACAAAGAAAGCAGTATTAATCAAAGCAATCTTGAGTATGATATTCATCAAATACGAGGAGAAACAATGCAATCAACAATGAGTAATTATGAGCGGTTGAATCAGGCTACCTTAGCTGAAATGCGTAGATTAGGCTTAACAACTGATCAGCCACCAGTTATTGAACAGCCTAAGAATCCATTTGATCTTGAACGTCCTGATATGTCGGAGCTAAACAAAATCAATGAACAGGTACAGCAACACGGTGGTGAGGTATTAGCTGATCGAGATAATCGCGCAGATAATATAATCAAAAAAACGGGTGGAAATTTAAACCATCTGGAAAGAAATGACAGCGTTAAGTTGTTTAATCAAGAGGATTTAAACCAAAAGAATAAAGATGCAGCTATCGAAAATTCACAATTAGGTAAAGACGCATGGAGAAATTTATTTGGTGATAAAAAATAAAGTTACCATTTAAAATATTGTAAGGCTAGATTTTTAAATATAGGAACGCCTATTTTGAGAGTGGCATAAATATTTGCAAAAACGCCAGAGCATACACCTATAGTAAGGCTAATAAAAAACACTTTCATGTCCAAACTGTTTATAAAAAACAAGTGTATGAAAGCAAATAAAATCATTACTACAGAGGTTGCATACGCAAATAATGCAACTTGGAAACTTTGCTTCTGCTCAGCAGTAATCTCTATCTTATCCTCTTCTGCTTTAACCATCTTGACGGCAATTGGCTCGTTGGATTGTTTTTTTTCATCTTTGAAAATATCAATCATTTCTCTAGCCAAGTCAGGATTACTTTCAGCGATTTTTAGCAGTCTTTCTTTTTGATTATCGTTCATTGCTAACTTCCTTATTACTTATCATTTTTGCTTTCAGCAACTTAGCATAAATAAAGGATTCTGACAAGGAAAATCAAAACGTAACGCAAACCTTAAAATTAAATTCTCGACCCCAACTAAAAGGAAAAAAACACATGAAAAAATCACAACTCACCAAAGCAACCCTAAGCCTAACACTGGGAGCTACCTTGTTAAGTTTAAGTGGCTGTGCTGCGATAAGTACCAGTATTAAGCATCGCAATTTGGTCGTTAATTCTAAAATGTCCGACACTATTTTTCTTGACCCAGTAGCTGAAAGTGACAAAACCATTTACATTCAAGTAAGAAGTACACTTAGTGAGGATTTTAGCGGATTAAAAGAAAACTTAGCGCAAGACTTACAACGTAACGGTTGGCGTGTGGTGAATGACATTTCACAAGCAAGTGATATGGTGCAAATTAATGTGCTACAAATGGGGCAGGCTAAAAATGAAGCATCTGCTTGGAGTGCATTAAGTGGTGGTTTTGGTGCTGATATTGCCACAGGTGCCTTAGCAGGATTGGCAGCAGGATATGCGACAGGTTCACTGGGAGCTGGTCTTGGCGTTGGTGCTGCTGTTTCTGGTGTATCGTGGATTGCTAACTCGTTAGTTGAAAATGTCTATTACAGCATGATCACCGATGTTCAGGTATCGGTTAAAACCAAAGACGGACAAGTGACACAGACAACGCAATCGAATTTGTCACAAGGTACACAAAGTAACGTATCACAAACCTATAACCAAAAATCAGACTGGTTAAGGTATCGCACAAGGATTGTTTCAGTTGCTAATCAGGTTAATTTGAAATTTGAAGAAGCCACGCCAGAGTTACAGGCACAGATTGCGAAACAGGTTAGTGGGATTTTTGGGGTTTAGGGTTCGCTTTCAACAATATTTTTTTAACTAATATTAAGGGTTTTTAATATGATTATTTATCTTTTATCATCAGTCGTTGTCTTATTTTGTGCAATGTATTTGTGTTTTAATCCAAGTAAGACAACCGTTGAACACATAACCAATAGCACCAGTAGACGCAAAGCATTATTCGTTCATATTTTAGAACTCTGTTGTTCATTTTTAATGTATGGCGTTTTAATATATTTTACGACAATTGCTTTAATGTTATGTTCAACCTTGTTTTTAAAGGCATATTATATTTTTCTAGAGTTGAACTTAGCTAATTATGATTATGACGGTTTTATTGTCATTTCTGAACAGATTGCTTTAGTGATCACTTTGATTGTTCTTATTTTTAAGATCAGAACAATTGAATCCTTGGCAAATATAATGGCAAAGAAACGTGAAAAATCATTGTCACTTTTTGCTTTGTGTAAAAAGAACGGCTAAATGCAAATCATCAAAAATTTAAAATAAGTAATCGAATTGTAAGGGAGTTATAATGACAAATATATATCATATTTTATTGGGAATATCTGTTTTTGTTGTTTTTGGTCTGACCATAGCAGTGTATATTTTCTTATCATTGACAACACAACTGACCACTAAGGAACTCAATAGACTAGAAGCTAAAAACCGCCCTACATGGTTAGTGTGGTTTATGATTATTCCTTTTGTGTCGGTGGTCATACAATATTTTGCAATGATTAGACATATAGCAAAACCGATCAAAAAATATTGTGAAGTCAATACGCGTTTAGATTCAATTGTATTGCTGATATATGCTACTTTTGTTACGCATATTTTGGCTTTGATTCTTGCTGTATTGCCAGTAGAAGTTAAGCTTATTAATGAATTGGTTATTGCGCTATTGGCGTTTCAATTTATTGCTAATATTTTCTTAATCTTTAGGCTTAATAGAGGGTATAAGCTGCTTAAAACAATGTAACTCAAGTAATAGCTGAATAAAGAAAATTAAGCTTAAACCTCAAAAACCCTTGTCATCAAATGCGACAAGGTATATTTTCATTATGTTAATTTTAAAGGAGTTACCACATGACTAAGAAAACAGAAGTTAAAAATTATAATAAAGCGGAATTTGTGGCGTTAGTTGCAGAAAAAATGAACGCAACCAAGGATA
>NZ_JACYVZ010000026.1 GCF_014857925.1 Cysteiniphilum marinum
AAAAAGCAAGAACAGATAATAAGCAAAATATTAATATTGTAACTGAAGATAAAACCATGCTAAATTAGGGTGGTTTAAGCGGCAATTGTAGTTGTCGTTAACCGGCAAAGATAATTGTCGTTCAATAAAATAAGCGATACCAATAAATAAAGAAATATAACCAAAACTTGCGGCAGAATAATGCAATACTTCTTGAATATAAAAGCTGCCAATAATCCCAAAATAAAGCAGCAGCATATACAGCACGCCACTTTGTAAAATAGCGCCTAAAAACTGCTGACAGCTTAGGACGAGCTTATAATTAGCAAACACTTTAGATAGACTTAATTTGTGCTTATGCACGTGAGTTTCAGGCACATAACGATAAACAAATGCCATGAGAATAAAGGAGTAAAATGCGAGAAACACGAAGCTTGCTTTCCATGAAATATACTCTTGTAGCAAGCCGCCAATAAAGGGTGCCAAAATTGGTCCAAGACCCCACGCAATCGTCATTGATGAGGAGACTTTCTTCATCTCTTGTGCGTTAAAGATATCTGTGGCTTGCGCGCGATTCATCGATGACACACTTCCTGCACAAATACCCGTAATAAAACGAAAAATAATAACCCATGACATGGAAGGTGATAATGCAATAGCAATATTAAATACGATATTAAGCGCCAAACTCCATAAGACAATTTTGCGCCGTCCCAAAGCGTCAGCAATGGTACCAAAAACAATCATGCCAATAAATGCACCGAGCATAAATAAACTAATGCTTAACTTAGTTGCTGCTGCTGTGCTATTAAAATAAGCACTCATATGTGGCAACGAAGGTGTGTAAAGATCAATACCAATACCAAAGATTGGCGTACAAAGTAAAAGTGCTATAAGCGTCTTAGATTTATCCATGATGATTAAATAATAATGTCAGTTTGCATAATAAAAGATGATAGTTACTTTCATTGAATTAACAAGATGATCACAAGCATAAATGCATGAAGCTTATTATACGGCAGTTGCTTTACTATGATTGTTATATTTCGCATAATATATATTATGTTAAATTAGTGGTTATGAGATAAAGCGTTAATTATAAGTTTAGCTATAAAAAGCCTCCCCACATTAACAACTTAGTATTAGACAACTCATTATCCATTAATGAAAATTTTTATCATGACTTATTAAACTTCGCCGTGGTTGGCATGCGTCGGCCAATACCAAATGGACGGCGTTGAATAAATAAAATCTGTGGTGCTTGTTTACGCTTAAACTCGGCTAACTCCACCAATCGATAAATTCTTTTCTGCTCGTTTAAATCCACTTCAGCAACAATGTTCTCCAAGCGTTTTATTTCATCATTTGCTAATAAATCACGCTCTAGATAAAGCTTAAGTATCGCATCAAGATGATCATAATCTGGCAAGCTATCAGAATCCTTTTGCCCTTCGGATAATTCAGCTGATGGCGATTTATCAATAATGCTTTGCGGGATTAATTCACCATGTGCTTTATTAATATAATTTGATAAGGCATAAACATCATTCTTATATAAATCACCAATGCAGTTAAGCGCACCACACATATCACCATAAAGTGTCGCATAGCCCACGGCAAGCTCACTTTTGTTCCCCGTTGTTAGCATTAAAAGCCCTGTGTCATTGGAGTACTCCATGATAATTCGCCCACGAATACGTGCTTGCATATTTTCTTTGGTCAATTTTTTAGGCTCAGTTCCAAACGCTTTGCTAAAGTTCCTGCAGGTGAGTAAAAACTCCTCTTTAATTTCACGCGTAAAAAGTTCAATTCCTAAATTCCGGCACAATTCAACTGAATCACTTACCGAACCTTCAGAGGAATACACTGAAGGCATTGTGATTGCTTTAACATTATCTTTACCTAAACTCAAAGCAGCAATCGCCAAAGTCAATGCACTATCAATGCCTCCAGATGACCCAACAATCACACCCTTAAATCCACATTTATGCACATAATCCTTTAATCCGCATATTAGCTGTTGCAAAACAAATGCTTGTGGGTTGTCTTGATATGGCGCATTAAGGATTGCTTGTGGTAAGTGCTCAATATCAATGCTAAAACTCCCCTCTTTAAAGCTATCTGCTAATGCAATCAGCTCTGAGTTGGCATTACACACAAAACTCGCGCCATCATATACGAGCTCATCATAACCACCAACTTGTGAGCTATAGATTACAGGCGCTTGAATCTTTTTGGTGATATTCTCTATAATTTGTAAGCGTTGACTAAATTTACCAAACATCGAAGGAGAAGCATTTAACACAATCAAAGCGTTAAGGTTTTGAGGTAAGTCATCAATAGGATTTGTTAAATAACCTTGATGGTTGTCATACCAAATATCTTCACAGATCAAAATAGCTAAATGTTGACCTTTAAAATTAAAGCTTAGCTTTTTGTTTTGTCCGGCAATAAAATGCCTTGTCTCATCAAAAACCCCATAGCTTGGAATAAGCTGTTTGTGATAACAGTGAATAATCTGACCTTCGGCAATGACAAGTGCACTATTGTGAAATTTTTTGAGCCCTTTTATTGCTGTTGCTGCACCTATTATCACGGCAATATCAAGTGTTTTTGTAAGCGTTTTAAGCGCATCAATAATCTGATTTTGTCTGCTGATTACCTCATCATAAGTCAATAAATCATACGGATAATAACCGCTGATACAAAGCTCAGAAAATACGATTAAATCCGCTGCTTTGTGCTCATGCATTGCGCGCGAAATTTTTTCAAAGTTATGCGCAAAATCAGCAATGGTGTAATTTAATTGAACGACTGAAATTTTCATTTATATCCTTTTTTATTCCTTTAAGACTTTAAACGAATACCGCGTGATAACAAATACCATGCCAAGCTATAAAGGATAGCGATTAATAGCACGATGGCGACTAAGGCAACCACTGGGTTGACAGATGAGTAGCCAATGAATGCGTAACGCACAAAATCAACAATATAGAATAACGGATTATATTGCGCGATATGTTGCCAAAAAGGAGGTAATGCACTCAAGCCATAAAACACACCACCAAGATAAATCAATGGTGTTAGCACAAAGGTAGGGAAAATGGTTGTATCATCAAAGCTTTGCGAGAAAATACCATTCAACAGTCCTCCTAATGAAAATAAAGTGCCACACAAAATAAATGATAATAAGATTAACAGTAGCCCGCTAAAGTCAATGGAAATCCCCCCAAATAATCCTGCAACAATCGTCACCATCACCCCAACAAAAAAGCCACGAGCAACACCACCTGAGACATAACCCAAGATAATCAAATGATTGGTTGCCGGAGATACCAACAGCTCTTGAATGGAGTGATTAAAGCGCGCACCATAAAATGAGCCCACGACATTAGCATATGAGTTATTAATAACTGCCATAATTACAAGACCAGGTGTGATAAAGTGCATATAGCCAAAGCCATCCATCGTGCCAACGCGCGCACCAACTACTTTCCCAAAAATTAGAAAATACAAACTGATGGTAATCGCCGAAGGTAATAGGGTTTGCGGCCAAATACGTAGCACACGCACCACTTCTTTTCTTAATATTGTGTAATAAATAGTCCAGTATTCTTTAAATGTCATCTTCCCCACCTATACATTACTTCTTGCGACATCAATAAACAGTTTTTCCAGTTTATTTGTTTTTGTCTTAACACTTAATACATCAATATTCTGTTGACTTAAATCAGCAAACAATTGATTCAATGTCACACTCTTATCAACTTCAATTTCCAAAGTATTTGGATCAACTAACTGACATTGCCCGTATTCACATTGCATCTGTGACGGTGTTAGCGGCTCTTTCAAATCAAAAATATACGTCTCTTTGTCGACTGATCTTAACAGTGTTTTCATATCAGAGCTCGTGTGTAACTTACCCTGATGAATCAATGCAATGCGATTACACATGCTCTCGGCTTCTTCAAGATAATGTGTGGTTAAGATAATCGTTAAGCCTTCTTTGTTTAATATACGCATTTGCTCCCATAGTGATTGGCGTAACTCCACATCAACCCCTGCTGTTGGCTCATCCAAGATCAACACCTTAGGCTTATGAATAAGTGCACGCGCCACCATCAAGCGGCGTTTCATACCACCAGATAAGAAGCGTACTTGCTCATTCTTTTTATCCCATAATGCCATATCTTTTAATAGTTTTTCAGCATAAGGTTTGGTTGTCTCACGATTAAGACCGAAATAGCCTGCTTGTGTTAACAGGATTTGCATTGGTGTTTCAAAGATATTTAAGTTTACCTCTTGTGGCATAACGCCTAAATGCTTGCGTGCCATAAAGGGTGATTTCAACGTATCATAGCCACAAACTTCAATACTGCCACTGGTTTTATTAACAAGTGCTGAAATCATTCCCAATGTAGTTGATTTACCTGCACCATTGGGTCCTAATAAGGCGAAGAAATCTCCCGGATACACGTCAAAACTGACATCTTTTACCGCATGAAAGCCACCTTTGTATATCTTATTGACATTAACCAAAGACAGCGCTTTTGTATAACTCATCGTAAACTCGATTACTTATTATAGATAATTCAGCATTGTAACAGACAATTTATAGCTGACTAGAAATACGTGCTTTTTTATCTGTGATCACTATTCTCTTTTTCTTCAATTAACTGCTGCTCTACCACTGCCTCTGTGGCAATGGATGCTTCAGCAACAACCGTTTGGAAGGCAACCTTTTCATCTTCTTTAGGCGCCTCACGCGCACGTAAGCGCCATAGTGTGTAGACTGCTAATAAGAAACAAACAAATCCCACAAAAGTGAAGAAGCCATAAGGGCCAAAAAGAGACATAAGCCATGTTGTTAACAACGGCCCCACCATTGAGCCAACACCATAAGATAGTGCTAAAATACCAACAATTCCCACCAGCTGATCCGCATCTAAATAATCACTGGAATGACTGATCGACAATGGATAAAAGGTAAAGGTCAATCCACCCAATATAAAAGACAAAATAGCTAATTGCCAAAAGCTGTCATGTAATATACAAATCACAACTGAGACCACTACTGACGCGATTAACATGATTAATAAAACAAGACGGCGATCAATAATATCTGATATTTTACCAATGGGTAACTGCAGCAACATACCGCCGATGATAATGGCAAACATCATATAGGAAATGATATGTACAGGCACATCAGTTTGTTTTAGAAACAATGGGTAAATGGTGTAAATACTCCCTAAAATCATGCCTGCGGTCATCGCTGTCCAAATGCCAAGTGGTGCTTTTTTAAATAGAACAAAAGGAGATAATAGCTCAACGTGCTCTTGTTTTGGTGCTTCAAAGCGTGTCAAACAAACTGGGATAATCGATAAAGTTGCCAGAATTGAAATAACACAAAATGCTAATAGCACCGTCTCAAAAGGGATATTCAATAAAAACTGCCCTGATGCCTGCACAAAGTAGTAAACAAACAGATAAATTGATAGCACCAAGCCTTTGTGTTTACTGCCTGCTCCTTCCAAACACCATGCTTCAACAACAATAAATAATCCAGCTAATGCATAACCACAGACAAGGCGTGCCACCGCCCAAACGCTAACATCATAAAAAATGCCTTGTGACATTGCTCCTGCTGCCATTAAGCTCGCAAATAACGCATACCCGCGAATATAACCAATGCGCAAAATTAGCCGTTGAGTAAAATAAGACCCTAGCACCATACCTGTAAAATACGCCGCAGAAATTAAACCAACAATAAAATTACTCTGCCCCATCCGCTCAAGTTCAAGTGTGGTATAGGTCGTATAGAAAGTATTGCCGATCGTTAGGATACACATACTCAGAATCGGTGCAAACAACATCGCAAATTTAGCTGGCTTATACTCAGACATTTTTACTTTTTCAACCTTTTTACTGCTCAATTCCTTGAGGTTCAAGCTTAAAGTAGATTGTTTATACGCTCAATATAATTTTGATATCTTTTGAGTTTTCTTGTATCTGCTAGCACCCTTTTTTTAAATATCTGTATCGTGATACATTTTGTGCTCTTTAATTACACTAATAAACAGGTTATAAAATGGACTTATGGAGAATATTTGCTATTGTTTGTTTATGAATCATAAAATGTATATCAAACATATTTAAGGTGATGATCTATGGACAGCAGTGATTTAATGATTTTGCGACACCTTCTTATTGAAAAGAACATCAGTGTAACTGCTAAATTAATGAATGTTTCACAACCTGCAATTACGATGCGCTTGGGCAAATTAAGAGGCATGTTTAAAGATGATATCTTAATACGCGACGGCAATAAGATGAAACTAACACCTAAAGCTGAGGATATGGTAAACCCTATTATTAGAATTACTGATGAAATGCTAAGCTTAATGCCAGCTCACGATTTTGACCCTTACAAGACACCTACCCATATCCAATTACAGATTACTGAAGCCGTCTCTGAAACAAGCACCAGAGCACTTATTGATGCTTTTTTAAAATATAATGACCAACATAAAATTAGTATTACCACATTATCTTATGTATCACTTCAAGCACATGATCAAACACTAAAAAACACTGACGCAGTTATTGGTATTCCAACACACATTGAAGGATTTAATGATGAAATTTATAGCTACGAGACAGGTGTTTTGATGTTTGATTCTTTTTTTGATGATTCTAAAAAATCCATTTCTTATGATGAATATCTACAACTTCCTCATATCGTTTTTTCCCAAGGAAGTAGCAATCAATTACTATTAGATATTTTAGGGCATCCTGATCCACGTAATCTATGTTTACAAATCAGCAGTTTGCGTGCAGCCACTGAGCTCTTACAAGATAAATATGTAATGACTGCTTCAACGGTATTAGCACGTATATTTAATAAAAAACATTTGCCGTTACCTTTTGATTTACCGGGACTTCCATTTAAATTATCTTACCCTGAGCGCTTAAAGCATGATAAAAAGAATCGTTGGGTGCGTCAGGTTTGTAAAGAAGTCATGCAAGCACTTTTAAAGGAATATAGTTTATAGTGCCATTAGTCATCCCCCTATTTCTCGCTGCTTTTTTGATATTTGCTTAATTTGCGTGATTTGTGTTTGACATTAAGAGCGAACTTTACCAATATTTACCACACTAAAATCCAGATCATCAATATTGTGGATACTTTTTTTAAGGAACCGAGTTTAATGAACGCAACAACTGCGAACTTAGATATGCTAATAAACTGCTATCAAAAAATGTATAGCATTCGTCAAATTGATAATACCGAAGCCGAAATGGTTAATAGTGGCACTGCCAACTTTCTAGCCTCATCCAAGGGTCATGAGGGCGCAGCTATTTTTGCGGAATACTTAAAACCTCAAGATTGGTTACATTGCCATTATCGTGATAAGCCTTTAATGCACGCCCGCGGAATGGAAGCCAAAATGTTTTTCTATAGCTCTTTGTGTAAGGCTGAGAGTGCCTCTAATGGCCGCCAAATGGTGATTGGTGTCAGTGAACGCAAACTCAACATTGTCAGCATTATCACACCCGTTGGCAATCAAGCTTTGCCCGCTGTTGGGATTGCGCAAAGTGTTAAAGATGACACAGATAATCCAATTGTTTACTGTGGTATGGGCGATGGCACCACACAACAAGGTGAAGTATTAGAAGCCTTTGCTGAGGCAAAACGTCGCACGTTACCTGTGTTATTTGTTGTGCAGGATAATGATTATGCAATTTCTACACAAACCAAGGGTAACACCTTTTTCTCATTACCTGATCATACACAACCTAATGAGTTTTATGACATTCCAATTACTTATATTGATGGTACTAATCCATTTACTTCACATGAAAAAATTGGAAAAATTATTAGTGATATGCGTCAAAATTGTGCGCCACATATTATTGTCTTTAAAGTGGAGCGCTTAAATAGTCATAGTAATGCAGATGACCATAGAATCTATCGCAGCAGTGATGAGCTAACTAACATTGCACACAATGACCCTGTTTTGCTAAGTCGTCAGTTTTTGTTAAATGCTGGCGTCAAAGAAAGCTTTCTACAAGATATTGAAGCAAAAACATCACAAGCAGTTAGAGAGGCAATGGAGCTTGCCTTAAAAGGCACGACACCTAAAGCTTCTTTTGATGCTGAAGCACCCTTGCCAAAGCATTTACTACCAACTGCACCTGAATATCGTGGCGACTTCTCACAAGAAACACGCCTTGGCATGGGTGCTGCTATGCGCGAGGTATTTCGCCAGCGTTTATTAAATGATGATCGTGTGTGCTTATTGGGTGAAGATATTGAAGATGACAAAGGTGATGTTTTTGGTGTAACCAAAGGCTTATCAACCCAATTCCCAGGACGTGTCGTTAATAGTCCTTTAGCTGAAGCAACTATCATGGGTGTGTCAATCGGCATGGCATTAACCGGCAAACGCCCTGTTGCCTTTATCCAGTTTGCTGATTTTATGCCGCCGGCGTATAACTTACTATTTACCGAGCTTGCTACCATGCATTGGCGCTCAAATGGTGATTGGGAATGTCCAGTCATCGTCTTTGCTGCTTGTGGTGGTTATCGCCCAGGATTAGGCCCCTTTCATGCACAAACCAATGAAGGCACTTTTGCTCATATCCCCGGCATTGATGTCTATATGCCATCCAATGCGGCAGATGCTGCAGGCATGCTTAATGCTGCTTTTGAGTCTAATCGCCCTAGTGTTTTCTTATATCCTAAAAAATTACTTAATAATGCCAGTATCGCTGATACCACATCAACGGATGTAGAAAAACAGATCATCCCTGTTGGTAAAGCACGTATTGTCAAAGCAGGTTCTGATATTACCTTTGTTGGCTGGGGTAACACCGTTTCATTATGCCAAGAAGCCGCTGAAACCTTAGAAACGGTTGGCATTGATAGTGAGATTATTGATTTACGCACCATTAAACCGTATGACCTTGCAACGGTACTTGCCTCAGTGGAAAAAACCGGACACTTAATCGTCACACACGAAGATAATCATACCTGTGGTGTTGGCGGTGATCTGATTGCCTCAGTGGTTGAACATGCTAAAAGGGCTGTTAGAGTCAAGCGTATAACACGCGCTGATACTTATGTGCCCTGCAATTTTGACAATCAGATGGAAGTTTTACCTTCTTATGAGCGTATTTTAACAGGGGCTGCAGAGTTACTTGACTTATCTCTTGAATGGGAGATCAAAAACCGCAATGATGCAGGGTTTTATAATGTTGAAGTTATTGGTGCGAGCCCATCTGACGAGAGTGTTCTCATTACCGAATTACACGTTAAAGTCGGTGATGAAATTAAGGTTGGTGATAAATTAGTTGATCTTGAGGCTAGTAAATCAGCCGGTGAGATTCTATCGCCAAGTAACGGTACCATTGAAGAGATTTATGTCGAAGAATCAGAGCGCGCAACCGTTGGTGATAACTTATTAAAACTACGCTTGCCAACAGGTGCTCAAGATAAGCAAAAAATCCAAAAGCGCCCTATTTTAACGCGCAAAATTCAGCAGGAAATCGCCAAGCAAAATAAGCAACATAGCATTTATCCAGTAGGTATTAGCACGCCATCATTTAAAACCGGTTCAAGACTGGTAACCAATGATGAGCTCTTACAGCATTTTCCTGAGCATAGCTCACGCGATATTATTGATCGCACCGGAATTGAATCACGTTTTTGGCTTGCTGATCATGAAAATATCGTCGATCTAGCGACAGACGTTGCCAAAGATGCTTTAACTCGAGGCAATCTCAAGCTCTCCGATATCGATATGCTCATCTGTACGACCACGACGCCTGATCAATATATCTCGCCTTCTATGGCTTGCTTAATATTAGAGAAACTTTACCAAACCTATGGTGAGCATAATGTGCCTGCTTACGATATCAATGCGGCATGTAGCGGTTATCTATATGGTTTGCAAAGTGCGCGTGATTACTTGCAAACACGTCCGAATAAACGTGTGTTATTAATTAGTGCCGAGTATATGACCAAACGCATGGATCAAAAAGACTTTGATACGGCATTTTTATTTGGTGATGCGGCAACTGCGACGATTATTAATGGTGATCAGCATCAAGCAGATTCTAAAGCTATTATTGATGAGATTTCATTAACGGCGATTGCTGAGAATGGCGATGTGCTTAATATTCCAACCGATGAGTCGAAATTCACACAACTACAAGGTAAGAAGCTTTTTACTTTTGCAGTTAAAACCATGTCAATGATTATGCATAAGTGCTGCCAGCAAGCAAATATTGCCTTAAACACGGTTGATTTAGTCATCCCGCATCAGGCAAATCAACGTATTTCTAATGCGGTTGAGAAACGCTTGAAAATGCATCCAGGCACACTTTATAGCAATATTGCACGTTTTGGTAATACCTCATCGTGCACTATCCCAATTGCTTTGAGCGAAACATTAGACGCTCAAGCGGCTGATAAAACTGTTGCATTATGCGCATTTGGCTCTGGATTTACCGCAGCAGCTGCACTTTTACGCACAAAATAGTTGGCAAGTAGCAGCTAACTCGTTAGATTAATTTTAAGCTTATGGGGCTGATTGTTGATCATTAGCCCCTGAAACAACGCAAGATAAAAATAAATAAAAACAAATTAAAAATATTATTTAAGAAATTAAGAAAAAAACTATGGCAAAAAACCTTGTAATTGTTGAGTCACCTGCAAAGTCCAAGACAATTAAGAAATACTTAGGCAATGATTTTGAAATTCTTGCCTCTTATGGGCATGTTCGTGATCTTGAACCGAAAGAGTCTTCAGTCGATGTTGAAGATCATTTCAAAATGAAATATCAACTGATTGAACGCAATAAGCGTCATATCGATGCGATTAAAAAGGCGGCCAAATCAGCTGATGAAATTTATCTGGCAACGGATCCGGATCGTGAAGGTGAAGCGATTTCTTGGCACATTTATGAGCTTTTAAATAGTGCTAAACTCATCAAAGACAAACCCGTGCATCGCATTGCATTTAATGAGATTACCAAATCAGCTGTGAATGCCGCGGTTGCTAATCCGCGTGAGCTGGCGATGGATCTTGTTAATGCACAACAGGCGCGACGTGCTTTGGATTTTCTGGTGGGCTTTAAGCTGTCCCCTTTACTTTGGAAAAAAGTCCGTCGCGGACTTTCAGCAGGACGCGTGCAAAGTCCAGCGCTTAGAATGATTGTAGAGCGCGAGCTTGAGATTGAAGCATTTGAATCTAAAGAGTATTGGAGCATTACTGCCGAGCTGAAAAAGCGCAAAAAATTCATGGCGAAACTCTCTATTTTTAATAATCAAAAGTGTGAGCAATTTAGCTTCACCAATGAAAGCGACGCGACAAATGCACTTGATCTTATTAAAAAAGACGCCAATGGCGAATTAGTCGTTGATGGCATTGAAAAGAAACAAAAGCGTCGCAATCCACTACCACCTTTTATTACCTCAACACTCCAGCAAGATGCCGTGCGTAAACTTGGATTTACCACTAAGAAAACAATGATGCTAGCACAACAGCTATACGAAGGTATTGAGATTGGTAGTGAAGGCGCTGTTGGTTTGATTACTTATATGCGTACTGACTCAACCAACCTTTCACAAGATGCTTTAAATGAATTACGCAGCTTTATCGCCCAAGAATACGGTCAAGATCATCTGCCAAGTAGTCCACGCATTTACAAAACCAAAAACCAAAATGCCCAAGAAGCGCATGAGGCAATTCGCCCTACTTCAGCTTATCGTAAACCTCAAGATGTCAGAGCATTTTTATCTAATGATCAATTTAAACTATATGATCTGATATGGAAGCGTACCGTAGCTTGCCAGATGATTCATGCGTTAATGGATACTGTTGCGATTGACTTTATTACTGAAAATAAAGCACATACTTTTAAAGCAACGGGATCAGTGGTTGCTAAACCTGGTTTCTTAGCAGTGTATCAAGAAGCCAAAGATGAAGATGCAGCAAGCGATGATAGTGAAGGCTTAATCTTACCTGAATTCAAAGAAGGTGAAAAAGTGCCGGTAGTTGATATTATCGGTAAACAGCACTTTACTGAGCCACCACCACGTTTCACGGAAGCCTCTCTTGTAAAAGCGCTTGAAGAATACGGTATTGGTCGTCCATCAACTTATGCGACGATCATCTCAACGTTACAGCAACGTGATTATGCACTATTAGAGAAAAAGCGTTTTAAACCAACCGATGTTGGTCGTATTGTTAATAGCTTTTTAACCGATTATTTCCATCGTTATGTCGAATACACTTTTACGGCGAAGCTTGAAGATGAGCTAGATAATATTGCAGATGGCAAGATCGAGTGGGTGCCGGTGTTAGAGAAATTCTGGCAGCCATTTATCAAGCAAATTACCGAGATTGATGCCACAGTCAAAAAAAGTGATGTGACACATGAGGAAATGGATGAAGACTGCCCTGAGTGTGGAAATAAGCTTTCTATTCGTTTAGGTCGCAGTGGTCGCTTTATCGGTTGTACGAATTATCCGGCTTGTACCTATACGCGCGCCATTGTCAAAGATGGTGAAGAGCCTCAAGAAAAAGTAGAGCCTGAGGTAGTCGCAGATCGCAAATGTCCAGCATGTGAATCAGATCTTTTAATCAAACAAGGTCGCTATGGTAAGTTTATTGGCTGTTCTAATTATCCAAAATGCAAGCATATGGAACCACTAGAAAAGCCTAAAGACACCGGCATTGAATGTCCAAAATGCAAGAAAAACAACTTTGTTGAGAAAAAATCTCGCAAAGGTAAGGTATTCTACGCTTGCGCTGGTTTCCCTAAATGTAAGAACTCATTTTGGTATCCACCGATTGCCGAGGAATGCCCAAAATGTCATTCTCCCATACTTTTGCATAAGACCACCAAAAAAGATGGCGAGCAAAAAGTTTGCCCTAATGAAGAGTGTGATTATGTTGTTAACTTGACCTCAACAGAGCAAGAATAATCCACTTACCTTCAACCTTTATAAATTGGCATGAAAGTCCATTCACCTGAAGCGCCTTTTCTGCTAGAATCCAAAACAATCTTTTTTGACAAACTTAAACATTAAAGGAATTTAATTATGTCACAATGTATTAATATTACTGATAGTGAATTTGAATCAGCTGTTGTTAACAGCGAACAACCTGTTTTAGTTGATTTCTGGGCGCCATGGTGCGGACCTTGTAAGATGATCGCACCGATCTTAGATCAGGTTGCTGAGCATTATGGTGAAAAACTTAAAATCGTTAAGATCAACGTTGATGACAACCAAGATACCCCTGCTAAGTTTGGTGTGCGTGGCATTCCAACGCTAATGGTTTTTAAAGATGGTGAAAACGTTGAGACCAAAGTAGGTGCCGTACAAAAATCACAATTGATTCAAATCCTTGATAAACATATTTAATTTCAAATATAAAATAAAAGTAGAAATAACTTTTCGTTCAACCCGAAGGGGTTCCCCTTCTTCAACATTCGTGAGAATTTTCAATGAATTTAACCGACTTAAAAAACCGATCCATCCCTGAATTAATGGAGCTTTCACGCTCACTTGGACTTGAAGCCACAGGGCGCGCGCGTAAGCAAGAGATCATTTTTAATATTTTAAAAGAGCATGCTGATAAAGGTGAAGACATCTATGGTGAAGGTGTGCTTGAGGTGCTACAAGATGGCTATGGCTTCTTGCGCTCTTCTGATACGTCATATTTTGCCTCTCCTGATGATATCTATGTCTCACCAACTTTTATCCGTAAATTGAATTTACGCACAGGGGACAGCATTATCGGTAAAATTCGCCCACCTAAAGACAACGAGCGTTACTTTGCAGTAAAGCATATTGATAGTGTAAACTTTGACTCACCTGAGCTTGCACGCACTAAGGTGTTGTTTGAGAACTTAACCCCTGAATATGCCAAAGAACGTTTATCGATGGAATTAGGTAATGGTTCAAGTGAAGATATCACGGCACGAATTATTGATTTAGCAGCACCGTTTGGTAAAGGACAACGTGGCTTGATCGTGGCACCTCCTAAAACGGGGAAAACGATTATGATGCAAAATATTGCCTCATCCATTGCCAAGAAATATCCTGAATGTTACTTGATTGTGCTATTGATTGATGAGCGTCCTGAAGAAGTAACAGAAATGCAACGATCTGTGCGCGGTGAGGTGGTCGCCAGTACCTTTGATGAACCAGCGGCGCGTCACGTACAATTAGCTGAGATCGTTATTGAAAAAGCAAAACGCCTAGTTGAGCATAAACAAGATGTGGTTATTTTATTGGATTCCATCACGCGTTTGGCACGTGCTTATAATACCGTATCCCCTGCTTCAGGTCGTGTATTATCAGGTGGTGTTGAAGCCAATGCTTTGCAAAAACCAAAGCGCTTCTTTGGTGCAGCGCGTAACACGGCTGAAGGCGGTAGTTTGACGATTATTGCAACAGCGCTTGTTGAAACAGGCTCTAAAATGGATGAGGTCATCTTTGAAGAATTTAAAGGAACCGGTAACATGGAGCTTCATTTGGATCGTAAGATTGCTGAAAAACGTGTTTATCCTGCGATTAGTTTTGGACGCTCTGGTACACGTCGTGAGGAGCTATTAACAACACAAGAAGAGCTGCAAAAACTGTGGATATTACGTAAGATTCTGCATGAAATGGAAGATACGCAAGCAATGGAGTTCTTAACAGAACGCTTGAAAAAAACGCAAACCAATGAAGAATTCTTTAATATTATGAAACGTGGTTAAGCTCAAATAAAGAAATATTATTCTATCTACTTCAGATAACCTAGTAAGTGGCACTCTTTTGTCGTAAACTGCAGGAAGTTTCCACTTAGCTCATGACATGATGAACTTACTTTCAAACTTAAATCAATATCAGCATAAGCGCGGCATTGAACGCGAAACCTTACGTATATTACGTTCAGGCAAAACAGCCACCTCAGACCATCCTAAAGCGCTGGGTTCAAAGCTTACCAATAGCAATATCACGGTTGATTTTTCAGAAGGCTTGCTTGAGTTGATCACTGAACCATATGATTCTATTGATAAGACGTTCACACGCTTAGAGCATATCTTGGCTTTTTCCACACAAAACTTACCTGAGAATGAGCTTATTTTAGCGACTAGCATGCCATTAACAACCACAGAACAAGAGATTAAAATTGCTGATTTTGGCAGCTCCAATTCAGGTAAGATGAAAGAGGTCTATCGTCGTGGTTTAGCAAAACGCTATGGCAAAATTATGCAAGCGATTTCTGGTGTGCATTATAATTTCTCATATGATGTTAATCTTATGAATGAACTCACCCAAACACGCAAAATGACCAGTGATGCGCTGTATTTCTCAGCAATCAATCATTACTTTGAGTTTATGTGGCTTATACCCTACTTATTTGGCGCCTCGCCCATTTGTGCTAAAACTTCTGTGAAGCACAAACCTGAATATCTCACATCATTTGATGATGAATTTTATATTGGAGAGTATGCCACTAGTTTGAGAATGAGTAATTTGGGCTATCAAAGTGCGGCACAAGATAATTTATTTATCTCTTATGAGAATTTAAAAGATTATGTTTATGACTTAGTCAATGCTACTAATGTCCCCTATCCTGCATTTGAGGAAATCGGTTTATTTGATGGCAATAGTTTACGTCAACAGCTGAATGGCAGCATTCTACAAATAGAGAATGAATATTATAGCAGTATTCGCCCAAAACAGATTGCTGAGCGCTGTGAGCGTCCGGCTTGTGCGTTACTTAATCGCGGTGTGGCTTATCTTGAAGTTCGTGTATTGGATGTTAATCCATTTTCACCACTTGGGATAGATAAAGAGACAGCACATTTTATCGAAGCCTTATTAATGACCTGCTTGATACTACCTACCAAACAGTATTCAAAAAACAATATCGCACGCAACAAACTAAACTTCTCACAAGTTGTAACACAAGGACGCAATCCCCAATTGCAATTAATTAATAGCCAAGATAAACCGCAGTTATTACAAGCTTTAGGCATAGAGCTTCTTGAGCGCATTGCTCACACAACAAAAAACATGGGTGAGCAATACGAACAAGCTGTTAATAAACAGATCAAAAAATTAACTGATCCAACAACAACGCTTTCCGGTCAATTTATGGATGTAGTTAAAAATGGCTATTTGGATACAGTACTTAATTTATCCGCATCAAATACAGAGCATTTGCAAAAACTTAGATTAGATGACAAAGAGCGCAAAACGTTTGTGCATGAAGCACAAGCTTCACTTGCCGCACAATCGCAGCTTGAACAAAGGGATTGCTGTGACCTTAATACCTATATTGATCATTACTACCTATCTGCAGATTGCTCACAAGTAGCCAAGTAAATTAAGCAAGCACAATGACTTTCTTATTATTGTGAGGTTGATGAATAATATCCGCTTCAACTTGAAATGCCGTATAAATATGCTCTGGCGTTAATACCTTTTGTGTTTGATCAAAATTTAACATCTGACCATTTTTTAACAGAAGGCTTTGAGGATAGAAATTAAGTGCAATATTTAAATCATGCCCAATGACAAGTACTGCCAAATCATGTTGCTGAACAAGCTCGCTTAATATTTGTAAGGTTTGACGCTGATAGTAAACATCCATATGTGCGCTATATTCATCTAACAGCAAATACCCTTGATAGCTGTTGTCATGTTGGTTTAATTGCAGTAATGCGCGTGCCAATTGCACACGTTGACGCTCACCACCGGATAATTGCTGGTATTTCTTTTGACTAAAATGTTCAGCTTTTAATAGGGACAAAGCACATAAGGCTTTTTGATACTCTTTTTGTGAAAAGTTGCCTTTACAATAAGACAGCGCGCCTAAGAGCACATAATCAATGACGTTAATATCTGTATAAATTTCCTCGTGCTGGGTAACATAAGCCATTTGCATGCTCTTTGTCACGGGACAGATCGCTTTTATATCCTTTTCATCTAATTTCACCTGCCCAGTATAATGTAAATGCTCGCCTGAGATCACTTTCATCAACGTTGATTTACCTGCGCCATTTGCACCTAAGATACCGGTTATTTGCCCTTTTCTAACTGTCATTGAAACATTATCAAGCAAAGTCTTTTGTGATAACTGTAAACTAATATTCTCAAGCGTTATCATCTTAGACACCTCGCTGCAATTTTTGACTAAACAACAAATAAACGAAATAAGGCGCACCAATTAACGCTGTCATTAAACCGATGGGTAACTCAGCAGGTGCTAATACCACTCTGGCAACAACATCAGCAACAGTGAGTAATAATCCGCCAAAGATACATGAGAAAAGTAGTAAATGACGATGTTCATTCCCTATAAGAAAACGAATAATGTGTGGCACAACCAAGCCGATAAAAGCCACAGGACCGGCAACTGCGGTACTAGCGCCAACAAGCAAAGCAATGGCAATAATGCTTTTTAGCTTTTGCCGATGAATATTAACACCAAGCATTCGCGCATATTGCTCACCGGCGATCATCGCATTAAGATACTTTGCAGTATTCATTAATAACATAAATGCGATAAAAATACATGGCAACAGAAACAACACCTGCCCCCATGTAATATTAGCAAAACTACCCATACTCCAAAAAGTAATGCTTCTTAAAATACTATCGTTTGATAGATATGTCATCACGCCAATCAACGCACCACACAATGCATTAATCGCAACCCCGGCTAACACCAAGATACCTAAATTACTACGCCCCTTAGTGATCGATAATAAATACGTTAAAAAGGTAATCACCAGACTGCCCACAAATGCGCTTAAACCCAATCCCCAAGTGATTAAGAAGCTTGTTTGTACTAAGCTTGCACTAAGTAGCAAAAACAAAATAGCAAATAGTGATGCGCCACTGGTCATCCCTAAAAGGGCAGGATCTGCCAAAGGATTGCGAAATAGCCCTTGCATGACAACACCAGCAACAGCAAGTGCACTACCAACAACTACGGTTGCAATTAAGCGCGGCAATCTAAGCTCTAATGCTACCTTTTGCATAAAACTGCCATCGACAAACAATTGTGAAAACTGCAAATTTAATGCGCCAAACAACAGCGATAATAAACAAGCCGCAATGAGCAAAACCATAAATACGCAAAACCAAAAACAGTATTTCTGGCGTTGTAAAGTAAATAGGGATTTAGCGGCTATATTATGTGCTTGCATTTTTGTTCTCTTTTTATAAATAAACCTTCTGCGCTAGCAACAATTCAGTCTGTCCAAACTCTGCACCAAAATTATCAATGCGTGATGCGTCAATCGTTACAATTTTAGTGTGATATTTTTCATGCAGATAATCTAAAACCTGAGGATAGGGCTTGGCCATGTTTGCTGAAGCCTGTGCAATAACAATCACTTGCGGCTTTAAGCTCATCAGCCCTTCTTTTGACAATGGGCGCATGCCACTAAAGGATAAAATATTATATGCTTTAATAAGCTGTAACCAACGATCTGATTGAGTATCCTTGCCAAGCATATAAGCACCATTGGCAGAAATTTGCAAAAGCATCAGCACTTGTTTTGACTTGCCCTTACCCTCTTTAGCATACGCATTGACAATCTTATTGACTTGTTTGGTTTGCGCTTGAAGTGTTGTGATTAACTGCTGCCCTTCTTTTTGCTTACCGAGTTTACTCGCAATCTCTTTAATATTTTTTTCAACATCATTTAAGCTTTTTACCTCAGTCAATAGCGTTGTTTGTATATCAAACGCTTGCAGATGTGTTAACACCGACAAAGGAGAAATAGAGGCATCCGCAATCACAATATTAGGCTTTACACTTAGTAAGCTTTCAATCGTCAATGCGCGCATATAGCCTACATCCTTTACTTGCTTGTTTTGTTTATTTTGCTTATTTTCTGCTTTTTCTAGCAGCTTCACGCTCTCAGTATCACTTGCCGTGACATCAACACCTAGCGCACTAACAATGGAGCTGGCACTTGGTCCCAGTGTGACCACGGTTTGTGCTAAAGCTAAACGCATGCTACCTACTAGCAGCACAACTGACATGATAAACATTATAATTTTACGCACTTTTTTGCTCCTGTAAGTTAAATGAAATCACTTGTACCACACTTGCAGTTACTGGCGTTTTGCCACTTTGGGCAGGCTTAAAATGTAACTGCTTAAACCATGCAATTGCCGCCTGATCTAACACACCAAAGCCACTGGATTGAATAATTGTGACATCGGCAACCTGCCCTTGTGCATTAATAACCGCCTTAACTTTAACCTTACCCTCTTCATTATTTTTAATCGCTGAACCTGGATATGTTAATTGAGGCGGGGTAAACGCCAATTTTGGTGCTTGTGTAATTTTGGCAATAGCTTGCTGCTTTTTAACATTTTGCTTTGATACTTCTTTGGCCTGAGTTTTCACTGTGCTCTTGTGAACTTCCACTTTATGCTCTTTTGGCTTAACGATTTTTTGTGGTTTTTTCTCTTTTTTCTCTACAGCAACATTGGCTGTTTTTAGGTCTTTAGCAACCGGTGTAGCTTTTGAGTCTGCTGTGGTTTCTGTGAGCTGCAAAGCCTGCATTAAAGAGGCAACGCTCTGCGCTTTTAAATCAGTTTGCCCCAAATGCCATGTTGTTTTTGGTGTACTGTTTAATGCTGCCCAAATTGAGAAATTAATCGCAATAGACCCCGTAATGGCAATAGCAATTTTAAAGACTCTTAGCAACATTCAATCTCACCTAAAAACGATAGTTAAGCTGTAAATAAATGCTTCGACCCATAGACGGCACCAAGGTGCTACCATCATAATCCTGATAATACTGATCAAATAGGTTATCAACCCCTGCACTCATTGTGAAACCTTTGACAAAGCTTGGCTGCCATTGATATGCCAAGCTTAAAAGCGCGTACCCTGGGACTTTAGGTGTATTAGTTGGTACATGGTTTTGTGCAAGCGCATAATCAAATCGTGTTTGAATCGTACTGTCAATAACCCTAATCGGCACAGCGAATGCCACCATCCCTTTGGCTCTAGGGATAGGTAAGGCACTACCTACAGGAATGGTATTGCCATCTTCATTACGATATGCCGATTTTGTTTTCCCACGCGTATAAGTAAAGTTCGTCATCACTTCAAACCAATGGTTTTGGTATTGTGCAGAGACGTTATAACCATATAGTTGCGCTTTGGAAATATTAATGTTTTGATTAATTGCTGCTCCTGCATTAAAGCCAATATTACTATTTAAAATGTAGTTATCAACATCATTTAAAAAGATATTACCAGAAAAATTAATCTTTTGATCATGTGTTAATGACTGTGCATAGATAAATCCAAGCGTTTTATTATGCCCAATTTCCGGATTTAAATTTGGATTAGGAACAAATTTTAAAAATACATAACCTGAATTAGGATGATCTCCGCCTAAGTATAGATCTTGCAATGATGGGATGCGATACCCTTCGGTATAACCTAGGTAGACTTTTAATGGATCAATCATCTTGTAGCTAATACTTGCTTGTTTGGTAAAGAATGAGCCATCGTTATTCATATTGCCACTTGTGCTTTGGTAGCCATTAAATCGCCCACCAATCGTTATATTTAGCTTTGGCAAAATATCCCAGCTATCTTGTAAGAATGCACTATAAAGTTGCTGATTTGCTGTTGGAAAATTGGTACTTGTTTGACTGCTATAACCATCATAACCATTGATATAACTATATTCCGCACCATAATACAAGCGTTGCTTATAAACTGTTGTAACATTCGATAACTGCACACCTGTGGTATTAACATGCACATCTTGTGGCAAGGCAAAGCCTCCACCATTGTTGGTCGGTGATGAGCCCAAATGATTTTCGTTGTAATATAGTTTGGCTTTAAGATCAACATACGGATTATCAGGATTAAAACGATAATCCAATATGCTTTGCGTTTGGAAGAAATTAAAATTTGAACTTGGATTCGTTGAGGAAGTTTCCTTGTTTACTGTCGCTGGATAAAGACCCACATTCTGCATTGATAAGAAGGATGCTTTTAAGGTCTGCGCTTTTGAAATATCCCAAACCGTTTTAAGTAAATATTGTAAATTATTACTAGCAGAATCTGGTAAGGTTTGTCCATTGCCTAACCGTACATTGTTACTGCGCCCACCAACTACATCCACCAAATAACTAACATCTCCGGTTTTAAAGGCAACAGCAGCATTGGCATCACCACTATAATCGCCTGTGGCACCACCTAATCCAACTTGTCCACCAACGGACTTATCTTGAGCTAAAAAATCACTTGGATCTAACGTTTCAAAGTTAACTGCCCCACCTAAGTTACCATTACCGTAAGCAATATTACTACCGGATTGACTTGCTAAGACTTCTTTATATAGTGCTGAGCTTAGTAATTGGCGCGATTGATTATGCCCAAAGGATGCCAAGTTATTATTAATACCATCAATTCCAACAAAAACGCGATCATCTGACAAACCACCCAAACTAATGTTTTGTGTTGTTGGTCGATTGCCACCAAGCATTTGCACACCAGCCATTTCATTCAATTGCATAGCCGTTGATTGAATTAGATTCGCACCTCTTCCTTGCTGCACTGAAACAGTAGGTAACGCACTACCCGCTTCAGGTGCCACATTGATTTGACTTATTCTACTTTGTTTCTCAGGCATGCTCGGCAAGGCGTTCTTAACAGCAACCACCTGAATTTCACCTAAATCTACCGCTTGCGTATTTGCTGATTCTTCACTTGCATACATAAGCTGAGCAATGCCTGTTAGCACAAGCACACTTAATAATTTTGTTTTCATTTTTAACACTCTACTAATGATTAACTTGTATATCTGCTGCGGTTAAACCTGTTTCTTTTAGCACCGCAAACACTTCTAGCATTGTTTGTAATGGAATATTTTTATCCGCTGCCAGAGTAATCTGTGACATTGATGTCATCTCTTTTTGTGATAATAAATAACTTTTCAGCATATCAATACTCGTAAAATGCTCACCATTGATCCTATAATCGTGCGTCTTTAAATAAAGCGTTGTTTGAGATGACTTGCTTTGGGTAACACTAGTACCTTTAACATTAGGCAAAGGGAGTTTAAGCAAATGCTGAATGGGTCCGGCTAATAATACAAACATAACCAAAAGCACTAACATAAAGTCTAGTAATGGAATCAAGTTGGGTTCATCCACCTCCAAACCATTATGCTCATGATGATTTAAACTACTTATCATAACGCAGCCTGTTCACGCAAATTAACCATATTGGTTTTGTTATTTACTTTACTTATTTCATCAATTTCTTTTTGTGCTTTTTGCTCTTTCTGATCTTTTTTACGCGCCTTTTGTCGATCTAGGCTTAAAATCAGCTGATTTAATGACTCTTCTGCATTTGCTAAATAGCGCTCACTAAATTGTCGAAAACAATAAAATGCCAATAAACTCACTAAAGCTAACACAATACCAAATGCCGTAGCATACATTGCCTCAGATAAGTACATAATCATATTCTGCAAACCATTGCCACTTAAGGATTCGGCTAATGCAGCAAATGAATGACTCATGCTCCAAATCGTACCCAAAAGCCCGAGCATTGGTGAAACAACAGCGAATAAATTAAGCCAGATTAATGGACGCTGCATGCGTTGACGTTGTTTGCGCATTAACAAGCACACTTCACTTTCAGCAATCTCTTTAGGCTCAGTGATCAAAGGTGAAATATATCTTAATATGGGCTTAGCCAATGCGTTTAATCTTAGGTTAAGCGTCTTCTTATCATCACGATTAACCGCATTAATCAAACACTCTACCTTACCTAAATTAAGCTTCGGTAAACTGATAAAAGTAATTATTCGCTCGATACAAATCGCAACAATCAAAAAGCTCACAGCCAACATAGCATAGCTGACTAAACCAAATTGACTAAAAAAATGCCCCATAATATCTAAACTGCCTTTTCCATTAATGCTTCTTCATTACTCGCTATTTGCTGTCTTGCCTTTTTTGACATCGCTGCAAGCACCGCTCTTAACATCGAAAGATTTGTCACATCATGATCAAATGGAATATAGTGATTTTTATATTTACTCTGCAACCACATGCCTTCTTGATCAAAGTAGACCATCTCAAGCGTGCTATCTTCTGTTAAGGCAATACCTGCACATTGACAATAAAGTGACAATGCATCTTTATGATCTTCATTCATATGTTTGATAGCACCATTAATCTCCTCATTTTTAAATACCTGCTCAATACAGAAATTCTCTTTGCTCACCCAATTAATATCACCAAAACCACCAATAAAACGTACTTTCTCAATGTGTAATTTATAAAAGTGAAAATCATGGGTTTTGTCTTGATAATCTTTTGATTCTGGGAAAAAACGTGTATAAATACTTGCTACCTTTTCTCCATCTTCCAAACGATTTAATCGTCCTAAAATCGTGACACGTCCAGCTTGTTGAATATCCTCTTTTTCATCTTCAATAATCGTTAATGACACTTTGTCATCTTTGGCAACATTGCGTGTATGCTGCGCGAGTTTACTGATATAAACAAGCACTTCACCATCAGTATCAAACGCATACGCCACCAATGAACCAAAAGGATAGCCAGGCATTGCGACAGATTGCGTTGCTAATACACCATATAGCTTCTGTTTGGTTAATTGTCTTGCTCTTAATGCTGTTTGAATTTTATTTGTGTCCATAAAAACCTCTTTGATTTAAACGATAATAATTGTCATTTGCAAGTAATGAAGTTAATGATAGTCACTATCAAATTTAAGTCAATGATAAAAAGCAAATTTTTTATATGCCCATCGTAAATCATTCTGTGGTGTTTGATGTCGAAGAAATTCAATGGCAGAAATACTGCAAAATGGTTTGGGGCGGGTAAAGTGAAATATTTACTTTGCTAATCGCGTATCAAAGCTAAAGTCTAATACTTTGGCCTTTTTGACTACCTTTGCAAATCCTTTATGCAATGGGTTTAGAATATAATTGTACTCTCTTGGAACGATAACGCTTGGTACAGCCAATATTAAGGACTCACAACGCTTAAGCCATTGATCACCAATATCTGCTGTTTCAGGCGGTGCAGGTTGATCTTGCCATGAATGTGGTAATAACTCAGGCTTTAAATAGTTAATCTCTGACTTTGGCAACTCAATTTGAAATAGTGTGAAATTTGGTAAAATAGCATAGTTCTCTAAATGAACAAATATTTCTAATATTGCGAGAGATTCTGAGCCTGCGCAATATACGCAAGGACGTCCTTTATTATTCCATCTTCCTCCATATATTCTGGCACCATCACCAGTAAATGCATCTTGTGCAAATTTGCTTTTCACCAATCTATAGGCAAATACTTTGCTCATACAAAAACGCCATGCTCAAGTCTGCCGATGAGATCAAGTACTGCTTTTGTTTCAGCAGATGTCCTAAGCATCTCAATCGGTTTTCTACCACCCAATCCATTAACTGGAGACATCAGCCAATGCAGTGCTTTCTGGTGGTGTCCTTCAAATAAATTCAAAGCTGATTTATAAACTTCTGCATAGCGATATAATCGATCACTTTCAGCTTCAGTAAAAAAACCTGATTTATATCTTCTATTAAGTGAAGCCGGTGCTATTGTGGTAATTTTAGCGAGCTGGTTTTTCTCAATTCCAGAAATATCAGCCAATTTGCTAAAAACCTCACAGCTAAAGCCCTCATGAATTGCCTGATAGAGACGCTCACCACGTGATGGAATACCAACGGCATCCCAAAAGTTATTTTGATTACCCTGTTGCATAGCATCTCCTTGTTATAATTGATACATTAAGAATATATCACATGATTGAAATTATGCAACTTCGGTTATTTACTCATAAAAAGTTTTAGCTTTCTCACCATCATGATAAGCAAATAATGTTTGTGCGACTTGAGTTGAACCAGTCGAAATATTGCCCTTTTGATCTAATGCAATCAATCCAACATAATCATCCAAAGCATCACTTTCTTTAATACTTTTAGCAACCGCCTCATCCAAAGGTATACCATCTTTAACACGCGTATGGACTTTTGCTGCAACGGCTTGATTAACAATATGCTCACCAATACCAGTGCACGATATCCCCATAATGTTTGATGCGTAGTTACCAGCAACGGTCGGACTATCGCCCACACGACCTGGCACTTCAAAGCCTGCCCCGCCTGTTGAAGTTAATGCAACAATATTGCCTTGACTATCTAGTACGACAACACCAATAGTCCCTGTTAAGCCTTTTTTTAATTCAAGATATTCTTGATAACGGTGCTCAGTTATTGGGTTGTACTCGGGCATTTTTAATGTCTCATGCGCAAAGCGCGTTGCCTCATCAGCTGCACGCACACTGTGATGTTCATTTAAAAGTGCTAAAGCCACTTCACTTGGATATTGGATATTTTGAATATTAATCACGCCTGCAAATTTGGCTTTTGCACCATTCATAATTGAAGCTGACATGCGCACCTGCCCATCTTGCTGCAAACGCGAGCCCGTACCGGCATTAAATAGTGGATCATCCTCTAATAATTTCGCTGCAAAAACAGCAGTTTTTAAGGCATTATCATAGGTTTTAAGAAAGGCATAGGCTTCCTCAATAATGGTTAATAGGTGCACATGATAATCACTAAAAGGGGTATTTTTATCCTCTCTAGCACCACATCCGCCATGAATAATAATCTTTTGCATCTTCTGCACCTTTTGCTCTTTTTGCATTCCAAACCCCATCCTTGCGATTAATTAACAACCTCAACCTCATGCGCATTTGTGTCATATTTACTGCCTTCAAGTAAGAGATGCATGCGAATGCCTACCAAACTAATCGGATCATCATCGCGCGCATGCGGCATTGATGAGTGCTCAATATGTGACATATCAATTATCGTTAATGCGCCACTGCCTACAACCTCAATTACGCCATCATCAGCGAGAAAGGCACCCGTGTCTTCATCAATTCCAACACCAGTTACAAAGGGATTATAAGATAATGCCGTTAATAAGCGTCCCAAACGATCTCGTTGCGAAAAATGTTGGTCAACGAGTATTTTGTTAGTTAGCCCTAAGCCTGGCGCCATATTGACCATATTATAGCGTGGCATAAAACCAGTGGCTCCACCGACAATCATATGTTCAGAGATAAATGCAGCACCTGCCGAGGTGCCTGCTACATGCACACCCTTGGCGTTACAACGACGAATCATTTGTGCCACTTTAGTGCCACCAAGCACGGTTGATAACAGTAGCTGATTACCACCGGTCATAAAGATACCCGTTGCTTTTTCAAAGTGCTGAAGATAATCCTCATTATCGGTATCAGCACGTGCTTGAATCTCAAGGCTTACCGCATCTTTAACACCAAGAGACTTAAAAATCTTGATATATTCGCTGCCCGTATCTGGCAGCTTAGATGCCGTTGGAATTATGACAATATAGGCATCTTTATCACCTGCTAATTCAACGAATCGCTGCAAAACCTTGGGTGAAACCAATTTATCTTCACGTCCACCAATTGGAATAATATATCCTCTTTTAATACCTGAAACTGTTGGTGCGGGCATTCTCACTCCTCTCTTTTTCTTAAATGCCTAACGTAAGCCCCTACAAGGGGTTATTACTAGAGCGTTAGTTAGTAATATAGTTATCAAATAGTCAATCACAATATGTCTTCACTAGGGCCCCAATCTCAGCAATATGATCATGACAACACAAGACACACACATCACCTTGTTGCAATTGCGATAATAGCAACTTTGCCCCAGACAACTCATCTTCAACCAAACGTATTGTATCTTTTTCCTGACCAAAACGAACTAGTGATGCTGCAATTTTCATGGGAATTTCTCCTTCATTAGCACCACGCAAATATTTCTTAAGCTCTTTGATTACAATCTCATGCGGCTTATACTCAGCAATTACTTTTGAGCTATCATCAATCAAATTGATTCTGTCTCCCGTTGTGCCAAACAACAAACTAAGCTTACCGTCTTTTGTTTGATACGCTTGAGCCAAGGATAAAATCGCCTTAAATCCTGCTGGATTATGCGCAAAATCAATAATCACTTTTGCACCTGATTTGAGTGTGTAGATATTAGCGCGCCCTTGATTTTCTTTCTCTGTATTTTGATAAGCACATAACGCCGCTATTATTTTCTCAAAAGCAATACCCAATGCAAAAGCCAAAGCTATTGCATGTAAAGCATTCTCAATATTATGTTTTGCATGACCATTCATCGTTAGCGGCACATCATTAACATTAGCTAATGTTTTTTCTTTACCTTGGTGCCACCAGATAAAACAATCATCAGCAACATAACAAGCATGATCATTTATTGTTAATTGATTTAACACCAAAGGTGAAATTTTTGTTTGGCTTATTAAAATTCTAGGATTTTTTAGTTGGTTAACCACCTCGCGCAAAAGCACATCATCCATATTGATCACGGCAAAACTATTTTCTTTGGCTAACGCACGATAAACAATGCATTTGGCATCAAACAAATCGTTTAAGGTTTCAACACCATCCTCACCCATATGATCATAAGAAACATTAGTGACCGTTGCTGCTGAAACTTGTGTTTCTATCAAGCCACGTTTTAACAATCCACCACGCGCTGATTCTAAAACAGCTACTTCAACACTTGGATTGGTGAGCACAAATTGATGTCCCGTAGGTCCTGAATAATCGCCTTGATCAATAATCTCACCATTAATAGCAACCCAATCCGTTGAAGCATAACCACTTACCTTACCAGCATGCTGACAGATAAAATTCGTCAAACGCACTGTTGTTGTTTTGCCATTGGTTCCGGTAACAATGGCCTGTGGAATATCATAAATATCCTGCCATGGTAGCGATAAATAATCATCGGTTAATAATGATAATTTATAACGACCAACACCAGAACCTACATAAGCATGATCTTTTTCTCTAAAGATATTTAAACCATGTGATTTGGCATTAACATACAGTATACGGTAGGCAAGGTTTTGCTCTTCTTGAATTGCTTGAAGTAAGCTTGCCTTTTGCGATTCATTCAATACCAAAACGTCATTATTTAAGAATTCATAACATGCTGCTTGCCATGTGTAATCAATAACATCACAACTGGCAAGCAAGATATCACACGGTGCAGTAAACGCTAAACGCAAACCCTCGCTATACGCCTTATGTGCTAGCTTATATTCAGAGAAACCAAATAAAGGCAGCAGTCGCTTACAATTTTTTTGCCATAGTTTAATAAGTACCTCTTGATTTGTCTTAAGCGGAATATCAAGCACAACACCGGTTTCATTAAAAAACAAATTAGGCCCAACTAAACGCCTTGAATAACCTTCAGGAATTTCATGCATCATTACACCTACTTAATCGGCATCTTCTTCAACAATAGCAACAAGGCGCACACCACGCTCATCGGCAATAATGCCACCTTGCATCATCTGTACAATCTCTTGTGCCAAACCATGGTTTTTGCTTAATTCAATCGTTGTATTCGTCTTCGTTGTGGCTGTATTTTCAGAAGCCTCATCTTCTTTATTGAAATGAATAATCTGCTTCCACGTGCGTTTGATATTATCTGCAAACACCACCAAAAGATCACCAACATTAGCATGTTGTAATGTATGATCAACTGCTTCTTGCTCGCTTTCAATAATCTGAATGCTATTTTCAGAAATTCCAGCTTCTAGCAATGCTTCTTTTAATTTGTGTGGAACTTCACCAGATTTACGCCCTCTTAAACCATCATCTTGCTTACAGATAAATTGATCAAAATAAGGTGCTACCGCCTTAGCAATATTAGCAATATCCTGATCACGTCTATCCCCAGGAGCTGCAATCACACAGGTTTTGATGCCTTTAGTATCAATCTGTTCAACCAACTTACCCATTGCCAAAACAGCCGCTGGATTATGACCATAGTCCATTAAGACCTTAAATGGATGTTCATCAAACCAGTTCATACGTCCTGGTGCTTGATAAAACGAAGTTGTAAAGGTTCTGAGTCCATTTTTAATATCATCTAGGCTCATATTCATACTATAAGCAATTGCCACGGCAAACATAGCATTTTGTACATTGTGAACTGCTCGCCCTTCCATTGTTGCAGGAATCAAATGCGTCCATAATACCGGCATGTGAATATGATTATCAAAGATGGTGATCATGTCACCATTAACCCCTTTCTCAATGACAACGGCCTTGCCCCCTGCACGAATATGCTCTTTGACCAATGCGTGCTCTGGATTCATCGTCACATACATAATGTGCTCAGCTTGTGTATAAGCAGATAATTTTAAGCAATGCGGATCATCAGCATTTAATACAGCGACATCGCGTGCTGCATCAGTTACGATACGTTTCACTTCTGCTAGTTCTTCTAGTGTATTAATACCCTTGAGCCCCATATGATCCTCGGCAATGTTAATGCAAGCGCCAACATTGCAATAATCATAACCTAAACCACTTCTAAGCAAACCACCACGTGCCGTTTCAAACACAGCCACATCAACATTAGGGTCACGCAACACCATTTGTGCGGACTTAGGTCCTGTCATATCACCTGCGACACTTAATTTACCGTTAACATAAACACCATCTGTTGTGGTAAAGCCCACACATTTACCAGCAATCTTCCACATATGAGCAACCATGCGTGTTGTCGTTGTTTTGCCATTGGTACCAGTAATTGCTGCAATTGGAATACGCGCACGCTCTGTATCAGGAAATAACATATCCATCACTGCACCTGCTACATCGCGTGGATATCCCTCACTTGGTGATACATGCATTCTAAAGCCAGGTGCTGCATTAACCTCACAAATACCTCCGCCGATTTCTTGATAAGATTGGGTAATATCAGGGGATAGGAAATCAACCCCACCAACATCCAAACCAATCGCAGTGACCGCACGCTCTGCCATCTCACGATTATCCGGATGCACTACATCGGTTAAATCAATTGCCGTACCACCGGTTGAAAGATTCGCTGTTTTACGCAAGTAACAAATCTCACCACTTGCTAAAATGCTCTCTGCTGTGAGTCCGGCTTTTTCTAATAGAGTTAATGCTTGATGATCAAGCTCAAGACGTGTTAATACCTTCTCATGCCCGACACCGCGCCTTGGGTCTTTATTGACAGTATCAATTAGCTCAGCAATCGTGTGCTTACCATCACCAACGACATGTCCAGGAACGCGTTTTGCCACAGCGACTAATTTACCATTAACGACCAACATGCGATGATCAAAACCTTCAATATATTGCTCTAAAACAACCCAACGACCATGCTCTTTTGCCAATGCATATGCTTGTTTTAAACCTTCATCATCTTGAATATTAATGCTTATACCACGACCATGATTACCGTTTAATGGCTTAACAACCAATGGATAACCTAAGTGACGGGCAACGGATAATGCATCACTTTCGTGGCGCACGCTGCGTTGCTTAGGTACAGGGAGTCCCAAACCATTTAAAATGGTGTTGGTTTGTTCTTTATCACAAGATATCTCAACGGCAATATGTTTAGTTTCACCGGTAATGGTCGCTTGAATACGGTTTTGATACTTGCCATGACCGAATTGCACTAAAGACTGGTCATTTAATCGAATGTACGGAATATCGCGCTTTGTCGCGGCTTCTACTAATGATCCCGTACTTGGACCAAATTCTTTGCTTTGGGCAAACTTAATAAAGCGAACCCTCTCTTCTTCAAAATCAAAATCTTTAAGATCCACATTAAGTGCTTGCTGCAGCTCTTGAGGTAAAAGTGAGATCAGTAAATCACGTGCTAAGAAGCTCGCCTGCAAACCAACATCTTTTTGCTTATACTCGAACACCATATTGTATTGTCTTGGCTCACCAGTGCTGCGCGTTTTACCAAAGCTTACATTGCTACCTGCAACATCCTGAAGCTCAATCGCTACATGCTCCCAAATATGCCCCATCCATGTACCTTCATCCTCACGCATGCGCCGTATAAAACCACCTGGCTCACGATAAGAGCAACCATGTTCTTTCAGTCCCGGAAGCGCCTCAATCAAGGCATCAATAAAATCAGCACCGAGCTTTGCCGATGGCCACTCTTCTAAAATACCCAAGTCAATAACATGTCTAATGACTGGAAAGTTGGCATAGACATTTGGTCCAATATAGACATTCGTGGATAGTATTTGCATTGTATTCTCCCTGTTTGTAATTTTTCTCCAAAGATATTGACTGTTAGAATAAACAAAGTTAAACCCTTTGTATAGCAGACATTGACGCTTCTTGTATCAATTTTTTTGTATTTTAACGTTCCATATTGACCATGACCATATTCCTGCCCACTTTGATTGTGTAAGCGCACCCTGAGCGTAAGTCGAAGCCTTTATGAAGTATGATTTTCCAAAGCTACCCACTTCGACTGATACTCAGTACATCGCTTCGGCTTACACTCAGGGTACGGTGAGCACTCGTGGGTGAACATTTAGTCTTAGCTTCCATATTCTATGCATAATTACTATATTTCTAACATGCTGGTAAATTCACGGCTAGGCCACCAAGTGATGTTTCTTTGTATTTAGTGGACATGTCTTTACCTGTTTCTTTCATCGTCTGAATCACTTGATCTAAGCTCACATGATGCTCACCATCGCCTAGTAGTGAAAGCTTAGCACCATTGACTGCTTGTACTGCACCCATGGCATTTCTCTCAATACATGGAATCTGTACCAAACCACCAATTGGATCACAGGTCAACCCCAAATTATGCTCCATGCCCATCTCAGCGGCATTTTCGACTTGTTCAACATTGCCGCCTAGAAGTGCGCAAAGCCCCGCTGCCGCCATTGAGCATGCAACACCCACTTCACCTTGGCAGCCTACTTCGGCTGCTGAAATTGAAGCCCCTTTTTTAAATAAAATGCCAATAGCCGCCGTTGTTAACAAATAATCGATAATCTCTTTTTTTGTGGTGAAGGGATGGCTTAGCACATGATGTTTTAATACAGCAGGAATCACGCCTGCCGCCCCATTGGTTGGTGCTGTAACCACCTTGCCACCGGCGGCATTCTCTTCATTAACAGCAATGGCAAAAACATTAAGCCAATTAAGATCCTTGATATCTAAACGCGATTCCTCCAAACGTGTTTTAAGTTTATATGCGCGACGTTTAACTGATAACCCTCCTGGAAGTTCACCATCTGTTTGCAATCCGTTTTCAATGGACTCATCCATCACCTGCCAAATCGCAAGCACACCTTCTTCAACTTCATTCTTATCACGCAACACGCATTCATTGGCCATCATTAAGTCGGCTATACTCATCTGGTATTTCTCACACAGATCCAACAACTCTTTAGCCGTTGCAAATGGATAAGGTACGGCGTGCGCATCAACGGGAGCTGGATCATTGTGTAAATGCATCTCATGCTCATCCAAGATAAATCCCCCTCCGACAGAAAAATACTTTAATGTATCAAGTTTTTTGCCTTGCGCATCCCATAGCGTAAACAACATACCGTTAGCATGCTCTGGCAGCGCCTCATTATAGTGAAATATCAGATCAGCCGTATAGTCAAAATCAATCTCATAAGACCCCAATAATTTCATCTTTTTGCTTTTAAGAATCTGATCATAACAAAGTGCAGCCGCATTAATATCAATACTATGTGGCTCAAAGCCTGCAGATCCCAAAATACATGCATAATCTGTTTTATGCCCTTTTCCTGTCAATGCTAGTGACCCAAAAAGTTCAATCGTAAAACGCTTAGTCTCTTGCAATGCAGCTTGATGTTTTTGTAAAAACCGAAAGGCTGCGCGCATTGGACCCACTGTGTGTGATGATGACGGTCCTACACCAATAGAAAACAAATCAAAAATACTAATATTCATAAACTCACCCTTAAAAAAGCCCATTTACCTTAAAAAACCTGCTTACAATAAATCAGTGGCTGGCAGATGTAAAATAATTTACAATGCCAGCCAAAAATATATCGCTTAATACTGCATGTTTAAAGATACCTTATTTCTAACGCTTCAAAAAATATTACCTCAAGCCTGTTTATCACGCCTTGCCGGTAAGCTTGCTAACTGTGAAAACCCTACAATTAAAAATAAATTAATTCACCTTGCGATGAAACGTTTTGATATCGAATTAACTGACGCGTTAATTGACGATCCGACAGACTATGCTAGTTTTAACGATTTTTTCACCCGCAAATTAAAACCAGAAGCGCGCCTTATTGATCCAAACGATAACAGTATTATCTCGCCAGCTGATGGTAAAATCACGCAAGCGGGGAAAATCACCGAAGACAAATTAATTCAAGCCAAAGGCAAATATTTCTCATTAAAAGCACTTACAGCGGATACGGCGAAAGAAAACTATACTGATTTTTCAGTAATTTATTTATCCCCTTCGGATTATCATCGTGTGCATATGCCCATTGATGGGAGGCTTACACGCATGACTTATGTTCCAGGCAAATTATTCTCAGTCAATGAGTTAACCGCGGAAAATATCGATGGACTCTTCGCCAAGAATGAACGCCTGATTTGTTACTTTGATACTGCTATTGGTGAAATTGCCGTTATTTTTGTGGGTGCAATGCTTGTTGCAGGAATTGAAACCGTTTGGCATAAGTTAGTTGCACCTAACTATTACAGCAAAGTGACACACTTTGATTACTCTGAGCAAAACTTGCATTTTAATAAAGGTGATGAGATTGGTTTATTTAATTTTGGTTCAACGATTATTACACTTTTCCCTGAGAATAAAATCACATGGCAAGCGAACATCGCGGGCAAAATTAATATGGGGCAAACGATTGCCAAATCTATCTAAAAGCACTTAGCATGATTTAAAATATAAAAAATATCAGCAAAGCAATTTTTTTTATCTATACTCAAACTTGTCAAAAGCTAACAAAGAAACAAGGAGTTTGTGATGAAACCATTTGACGGATTATTAATTGCTGATTTTACCCATGTGTTATCAGGACCCTTTTGCACGATGCTATTGTGCGATCTAGGTGCCAGAGTAATCAAGCTTGAGCGCCCCGAAGTTGGTGAAGATTCACGCCAATTCGGTCCCTTTATCGATGGTATTTCCATGTATTTTGAAACAGTTAATCGAGGCAAAGAAAGTGTTGGTGTTAATCTTAAAGATCATAATGATCTAGCACTTGTTAAAAATATTATCAAACAGGCCGATGTTGTGGTTGAGAACTTCCGCCCAGGCACCATGGCTAAGCTTGGTCTTGATTATGATGCGCTTTGTAAGATTAATCCTCGGGTAATTTTCGCCTCTATCTCAGGCTTTGGACAATCTGGCTCGATGTCACAGCTACCTGCCTATGATGAACTAATTCAAGCGATGAGTGGCTTTATGAGTGTCACCGGTGAGCCTGATGGTCCACCAATTAAAGCAGGTCCCTCAGTTTCTGATATGCTTGCTGGTGTGTATTGCTTCTCGGCAATTACCACAGCGCTTTATCAGCGTGAAAAAACAGGCAAAGGTTGCCAAATCGATATTGCCATGTTTGATGCGATGTTGTCATTTTTAGAAAGTGATGTTGTCTCTGATAAAATGTTGCATAAAATCCCCAGCCGAATTGGCAACAAACACCCTAATATCTCACCCTTTAGCACCTTTAAATGTAAGGATGATGATATTGTTATTTGTGCGGCAACTGATAAGCTTTTTGCTTCTGCTTGTGATGTTATGGGACTTAATCTACCAAAAAATGATCCAAAATGCCAGAGCAATAAAGATCGCTTAGCACATAATGATCTTATCAAAGCTGCCTTTGAAAAGTCGCTTGGTAACGATACTGTTGCTAACTGGTATGATAAGTTTGTTAAAGCCGGCGTTCCCGCAGGACCTATTAATAATGTCAATCAAGCCCTTAATCTTAAAGTTGTTAAAGAGCGTGATATGATTGTCAAAGCAGGGAAATATCAGCTTCCTGGATGTCCATTGAAGTTCTCAACCAATAAGGAAACCGGCACAAGAAAAGAAGCACCTAAGGTAAATGCTGATGGCGCCAAAATTAAGAAAGAATTTAAATAATCGCTCTTTGATCATGCAATTAGCTTATGTTCTACGCTTTCGCCTCTGGCGTATGTTTTGTCATGGACTTACTGGCATAGTTTTGTTTATTTGTTTCTCACATATGGTATTTGCACAACAACTTAAAGATAATAATCAGCCAACGATGATGGCAGCGCATTATGATGCCTTGTTAAATGATTTCAATACTGATTTACACATTACACAAACACTATTACACGATATTAAGCTTAGGATATATGAGCCTGATATTAGCCAAAAACAATATGCCTTTTTTGCCAAACAATTAGACTTCGTACTCCAGAAATTCTATCAATATCAAACTGAACTGATTAATGAAAGACATAAACTAAGTCATGAACTATCTTATTTTGAAGAAACCAGTCAACCAGAATCTATTCGTGATTTGAGTCATGGTATTGCACTATTTAAACGTGTGCATGGTGGTATTAATAAACTCAAAGAGGCACAACAACAAGCACAAGAAATCATTAAAGCAACAAACCATCTACTGCTGAAACTCTCCGATCATGAACGTTTAATCAATGAGATTAAAGAGCTGAGATCAACACCATTTATGATCTCACCACATTCGTTTGCAAGGTCATTTAAAGAGCTTAAAGCATATTTTAACAATACTAATTGGGAGTGTTCATAAAACTGTGTCAATTTAAATTTAATATTGATGTAATGTGTTATTGCTAGAATAAACAGAGCAACTGTCAAGGAGGAACGCAGCAACGTGTTGCGAGTAGTCCTTGATGGTTGTGA
>NZ_JACYVZ010000027.1 GCF_014857925.1 Cysteiniphilum marinum
GATTAGCATCTTTTTCTAGAGCTAATTTAACTGATTCATTTTTAAACTCTTGTGTGTAGCGAGATTTTGCCATTTTTCTGCTCCTCATTCTGGTGGACTTACTGTCCCAAATTGAGGGGGTACATCAGTATTTATTCTACGTTTGCTATGAATGTAAGTACCTAAGCAATAGTTTATTGGTAATCATATATATGCGGGTCAAGCCCGAATATGACGATTCACTGTTATTTTAGGACTTGATCCGAGAATCAAAAAATACCTGACAACTTTGCATAGCTATTTATGCGCAAGGATTGCCATAGCGAATATTAGTTTTTAAAGTAAATATACCTATCGTAGATCATGTTACGGTGTTTAATGACACAGGGAAAAGTAGATACAAAAAGACATTAAAATTAACTTTTTAAGTGGTTGGAAGCCTGAAGGTATCAGTGTTGTGATCGATACATCTTAAGCAGTTTGGTTTGTGCATTAATGAGCTGATTTCTGGTTAAATTGTAAGGGAGTACAAAAACCATAAGGAGAATTGCCATGATGCAATTAAACAAGAAATTAAGCTCAAGTATATATGTTTTTGCTTTGTCCTTAGTGGCATCACACAGTTATGCCAAGGCAGGTGTAAACGTATATGTTGATAATAATTGTGACAAAACACAATATATTGAGTCACAGATTGATGGTGCTGAAAAATCGATGACAGAGTTTAAAGCTCATCAACATAAATTTCTTGAGTATATTGATACGGGATATTTATCTTATGATACGCACATTAAGTATTCTGTTTATCAAGATAAGGCTAAACAAATCGGATCAGGAGCAGTTGATATTGCCTTGCATAATGCTTGGAGTCACAATGAATATGAGGCAACGACACCGCCAGGTGAGGGGCGTATTGCGATTGATATACCTAAGCGCTCGTGGCATAACTGGATAGGGACACCGAATATCACACTGCAGCTATGCCCTAAGAAGGGTTTTGAAATTTCAAAAAATGCGTTGTTTGATGGTGTGAAACGAGTCGTCGTGTTTGGTGATAGCTTGTCTGATGAAGGTAACCTCTTTCACCTAACACAAGGAGCTGTGCCAAGCGCGCGTAATTATTACAATGGCATGTTTAGCAATGGCAATACTTGGTCGGCTATTTTAAGAACCCAACTGTCAGCGCATGGAATACAAATGAGTAATTATGCAGTGGGCGGCTCTACTGCTTTATCTTATGCCGATACCGAGCATTTGCCTTATAGTTTAACCTATCAAACCTATATGTATCATGCCAATGCGCTCAAGGAAAATTGGCAAGATACCGATAGTACACTGGCAATTATCTGGATAGGTGGTAATGACTATTTGACACAGTCAGGCAAACTAGATGAAAAATCGCAGCAACAATTATCGACAGACGTTGTAGCTACGATTGAAGCAGCTATTGATGATCTAATAAGTGCAGGTATTAATAAATTTTTGATTATCAATTTACCTGATTTATCTCGTGTGCCGTCATCAAAAATCATCAACAAAAATGCTAATGTCACACAGGCACTAACAGAGCAACATAATCAAAAGCTGCAACAGATGATTAATGCATTCGTTGAAAAATATCCGGAAGACTACACATTTAAATCGATTAATGTGGGTGCGTTGTTTCAAAAATTTATGGATAAATCACAAAGGGAAATGCTGAATGATCAATATCATACTGAAATAGATAATATTAGTCGTCCTTGCTATCAAGGTGGGTATTCTTGGATTGATCCAGATATCACTAAAGCCTTATATAGTGCGTATAGTGAGCAAGTTTTACCAGGGTTGATAAGTTTGAAAAATATGATTTATAACAGCTATCAATATTTTAATGTTTGTAGCAATCCTGAGAATTATCTCTTTTATGATTACGTGCATCCAACGGCACAAATGCATAAAGTGATATATGATCAAATTGTCAAAAATGTATCATAAAAAATCAAGATGAATCAAAAATTATATGGATATTGACTGATTTAAAGTTACTACATACGCTATCAGTTGTAACAAGTTATAGAGAGTTGTATTAAATAAGTGCATGAGGAAATACGATGAAAAGCACAAATAAAATTTTAATTATTGATGACGATAAAGAAATATTAAGTCTTGTGTCAGATTTGCTAAAAAAGCATGGTTATAAAATAGATTGTGCAGAAACTGCGGAGCAAGGATTGAAAAAAATACAATTGAAACCAGATTTGATACTACTGGATATTATGTTGCCAGATGGCGATGGGGTTGATGTATGTCGCCAAATTCGTGGTCAATGTGATATTCCAGTGATTATGCTAACTGCAGTTGATAATGATATTAAAAGAATCTTAGGTTATGAATTTGGCGCATGCCAGTATATTATCAAACCATTTAATCCAGATTTGCTGGTGGCGCAAATAAAGAGTGTTTTTAATATTAAACGTACACCAAAAAAATCGAACTCACGTTATATTTGTTTTGGTCCTTGGCGATTGGATATTTATGAAAGAACACTATTTGATCGAGACATGGTTACTGTTGAGCTCTCTAGAGCTGAATATGACTTATTGATGCTGTTGATTGAAAACGCGCGTAGAGTTGTCACAAGAGATCAGATTACAAAAACAATGCACAACAGAAATTATGATGGTATGGATCGATCAGTTGACATTACCATTGGACGTTTGCGTAAAAAAGTGGAAGAAAATACGGCTCATCCGCGTCTGGTAAAAACGGTTCATAGCAGTGGATATATATTAACAACTGATGTGCATTATGCTGATAACTTAACAGATGAAATCCCTTATGCAGAGCAGTCAGATACAAGTGAAATAGAACAATTTTAATGGATTAACTCCCTTTTTTTCTGTACTTGCTTGTTAATGCGATTGAGATAGGATTTTTTGGAAATAATCACATCACAGTCGAGCATGCCAACAATTTTTTCCTGATTGCCTGTTACATGACGCTCCCACAAACCATGTTTTTGTCCATTAATAATAACGCAATCTATGTGCTGATGATCAACATACTCACTGATTGCACTAACAACCGAGTTATCGATAATAACCGCTGAGGCGAAATGATACTGAGTCTCTAGTGGACTGACCAATTGCATAAGCTTTGATTTGGCAGCATCAAGTTGGTTTTGGTTAAGTTCATTGATCACGCCAATCAAAAAGCCTGTTGTATCAAGTACCTTAGGTATGACTGTGATAATATGAAACTCAGTATTTTGAGGAAAGAGTCTCAAGCTTGCTTCATCTATAATACATTTATGCTTCTCATAGATATCTAGTGCATAGAGCACTCTTAATGGCTTATTTTGTAAGTTATCCATAAAATATATCCTTGGGTGTTTATTATTGCGCCCTGATCGTATGCCTTTTCTAATAACAGAAGTATGTGTGAAAAGTAATAATGTGTAACATAAAAATTATATGCTTATGCTATTGATATGTGTGCATTAGGGCTATCTGCTTTAGATTAATTTTACCGATAAATATGTCATTTTGCGCATCAGCTTATTGTTATAAATTAAGCGATTTAAGTATATTTGCAGCATATTGTATCAATGATGATAAAACGGATGTTAAAACGATTGAACACAGCGCAAATAGTCAGGCGATTAGTGGCATGTCTGGGTTGTATTGTGATGGCTATGCTTTTTTTGCAAAATTCGCTTTACGCAGATACCGCTTCTAAACCTTTGGCAGCAAATAATGAACAGGCGTTTAACAACGTATTAAGACAAGACTTTGCAATGTCACCGACACAAATTGAGAAGTTAAAAACAATTATCAGTGCGCATCAACAGGCAACTGAGCTATCCCCAGGAGAGACTTTAAGTGCAAAAAATCGCACATTAAGTGCAAGTATTAAACCAGGGAACACCAAAGATGCACCTTTAGTGATTGTAACAAAGGGGATGGTGACCTCAGTAGTTATTACTGATCAAAATGGCAGTCCATGGCCGTTGGACTCCTTTACAGTGGGAAACCCTGATGATTTTAATGTCAAGCAATCAGGAAAAAGTGTGTTATTGATTCAAGCACTCAAAAGTTATAGCCATACCAATATAGCATTAATGCTTTCAGGGGTTGCTGTGCCATTAATGATCAATGTGATCTCAGGGCAAGATAGTTATGATTCACAAGACTATATCCAAGTGCAAGCTTCAGAAGCAGGAGATCAAAATCAGGCAAAGCTAAACCAAGCGCCTAAATATCTACGAAATTTACTGGCAGGGATTAGTTTAGCAGGTGCAAAGGCGCTGACCATTGAAACCGATTCAGATGCTAAAATGTGGGACTATCAAGGAAAGTATCTTTTGTTAACCAGTTCAACGTTATCTTCTCCAGGCTTTGATGCACAGGCTTATAATACGATGAGTCATATGCATGCCTATAGTTTAACCAAAGCACCTTATATTTTGTTAACGGGTAAAAATGGATCTACGCAAACGATTCAGGTAACCGGTGAGGAGCAGTCATGAAAGGGGTAATTAAAAAGCTGTTGAGTATGCCAAAATCACGGATTGTTATTGGGCTGATGTGTATTTTGTTTATTGCTGGGTTTCTTATGAATAGTTGTTCAAGTTCAAGTGAAATCAACAAAGGACAACCGATGAATTCGTCTATTGAGAATACACCACTTAATCTGCAGCAAAATAACAGTATTCCTGTGAGTAATTATCAGCAAAAATTACAGCGCTATAATAGCGATCAGTACAATCAAGCAGCGATAACCGGAAAAAGTTACTTTCAACGCCCAGATGGTCGAGTGAATAATATGGCTAGTGCGCAAAGTCAATTAATTGATCATCATGACAAAAGTCACACAGATAAAGCTGACAAAAAGGGTATGCCAGAAAAAAGCCCTGTAGATAAGTCGATAAAAGCAGATCCAAAACAAAGCACGTTATTACAAATAAACCAGCAGTTAAATCATGTCAGTGATGAGGATCAGACAACGGCAATTGAGCGAAGATCACAAGAAGATTTGGATGCGGTCTATAACAAGCCACTTAACAATGAACAAGCAGAACAGCTTTATCAAAAAGATGTGCAAGGGGTCGTTTCTGGATGGGCAAATAAATCACAAATGGCAATGACACAGTCTCCTAAGGATAGCTCAGGTAATATGAGTGATAATACGAGCCACTTAGATAAGTCAATACTGGTTAAAGCTGGATATATTGGCTTTGCCGTGATTGATACTTCGGTCAATAGTGATCAGGTTGGTACACCTGTGTTAGCACATATTGTTGAAGGACCCTTAAAGGGAGCGAAGCTCTTAGGTGGTTTTACGCGTGAGGGGGATTATATTGTGGTCAAATTTAATCTGATGTCGATGCCAAGCAGAGAGCACAGTATTGCTATCAATGCTTATGCGGTAGATGGTTCAACTGCGCAAATTGCATTGGCTAGTGACGTTAATCATCACTATATCGAGCGTTATGGTAGTCTATTTGCGGCAGCATTCTTGCAAGGATTTGGTACCTACTTCTCCAATCAAAATCAAAATCAACAGATATGTTTAAGTGGGCAAAGTGGTGGAATACTACCGTGCTTTAATGTCAACAATAATAATCAGCCGACAGTAAGAAGTGCTGCATTCTCTGGTCTTGGGCAGGTTGGGACGGCATTAAGTGCCAATATGGCATCGATCTTTAACCGACCGCCAACCGTTAAGTTATATCAAGGTACTGGTGTTGGGATTTTATTTACCAATGACGTGAGTGCATAAGTGTACGAATGAAAGGAAAAGAAAAGATATGAAACACAAGCTATTGGCAATAGTTGAAAAACTAAAAAATTTGAAGCATTTAAAAGCACTTAAGCGCCTAAAAATATTCGTTATTAATTGGCGGTCAATCAAGTTATTTGAAAAGTTAAAAGATATGAATGGCTTTCGTTTGCAGTTTGCACATGTTGTTATGGCGGGGGTTGTTGCAGTTATTGGTTTTGGTGTGTATTTAGGCTATCGAATAATCGTGCCTTATCATGCTCAACCAGTGACTGCGGCAATTAATCCGGGCTTTGGTGATTTCCAAACAGTTCATTCAAATCATCTCAAACAGAGCATGAAGGCAACTCAGGCGGCTGATCATCAAAGCAATGTATTGTCATTGGCATCAAATGCAACCAAAAAATCACCACAGATCAATACTGATAGTATGTTAGAGAATAAAGCGAGTGTTACGTTACATTCGGATCAGGTGATGACTCACAAAAGTGGAACGGTAGCAACAATCGATAACGAGAATAATTTAAATAAGGCAAATAAGGTAAATAATGCTGATGTTGGTCAATCGATGCTTAAAGTGGATGACTCAAATGAAATTGCCGTAAACCATAATATTCATAAAGGTGATCCGAGAGTTTCTGATCAACATACAGCAATTGTAAAGCCTTCTCAGTCTGATATTCATCAAGGTGTATCGGCAGTTGATAACGTGAATACTCATTACGATTCAAGGGTTCAGAGCGATGCTGAGCAATTGGCTATTGATCAAGATCAAATAAATAGACATATAGAAACAAAATCACAAGTAGCAACGCATGCAAAAGTATTGAACCATAGGATGTCAACACTCGAGCAACAGGTAAAATCATTGTCTGAGCAACAAAAGGCGTTGATTGAACTGCTTAAAAATGAGCAAAAAATGCAAAAAATGCAACAGCAGCAGGTGGCGCAAGAAGCTCAGCAAAGGCAGAAAGTATCGATGGATTCGCTGATTAATGGTAATGATATTACTGTCCAGAAAGTACAGCAGATGTATGAAATGTTGCATGCATTAATGATGAAAAATACCTTGATTAAAAATCCATTATCCTTGGTTGCGGTCGTTGGTAAATATGCATGGTTACAAAATAATAAAGGCGTTACGCAATCAATAACACTTGGCGATAATATTGCTGGTTACGGTAAGGTGTTAAAAATTGATGATCAGAAAAATGAAGTGTTTATGAGCTCCGGATATGTTTTTCAATAAATAACGGTTATGAATATATTCCCATCAAAACCGTAAGGGCAATTCACGAATTGCCTCACATAAATTGCCCTACATGAATTACCCTTATATCCATTAACAAAATAGTAAGAAAATATGAAAAATTGGTTTGAATTTATACATGGTGGTAGTCGGGCACTGGTTAGCTGGCTATCACATTATTTAAAGCAAGATTTGCATGCATATTGCGATCTATATGCACTAGATAATGAGCAATCATTATTGATTAGTAAAGATGGCTCAATGATGAGTGTTTTTGAGTTAGAGGGCTTTTCACAGGTTTCATCGGTTATGCAGTTGCAAGCTTTATCCGATAAACTATCACAAGTTTTGCAACCTTATTTATCAAAGCTTGGACATAGTTTGCAGTTTGTGGTGGATTACAAACCGATTATGGCAGTAGCAGATACCAATGATTTAATAAAAACATGGCAAAATAATTTAGCCTTATTACAAGCAAATGTTCCTAAAAAGCTAGTCGCGTTAAAGCGGCAACATCTGATACAGAACTGTTGTGATTTACGCGTTTTTATTGTGGTTTCATCACATTTAACCCTTTTAGACAAAGAAGATATTAAGCGCTTTAAATCACAGGCCATGATCAAAGATAAAGTGATTGTAGAGAGTATGTCTGATTATTTAGTGCAAAGCGCTGATATGCTATGTGCGTTACATGCGGGATTTATTGAAAATTTTTGCGAGGTCTTTAAACAGTTACAATTAAGTGTCACTTTGCTTGATGGCACTGAGGCAATACGTTTGATAAAAACACAAGTTTATCCACAAAAGGATCTTGCTAACTGGCAGCCAAGAGTGTCAAGTGATTCGTGGGCACTACAAACGAATGAGCAAACCAAAGAAGCCACGCTTGCTAATATTGCGTTAGATCGTCAATTGTTAACCGATACATTAACCATTGAGAAATCAGAGACGATTGCATGTGATGATCTATTGGCAAATGTTGTTGGGGTTGAGTTTTTTCCACTTGAAAAAGTAGGGTTTTATGCCTTGTTTAATCAATTAATTGCGATTAACGCACCTTTTAGAGTCAGCTACTGTGTCCGCCCAGGCGGACAAGCACTATTAAAAATCAAATCGATTTTGGCAAAATTTTTAGCTTTTAGTAATACTGATAATAAGCTGATCCTAAATGCACGTGATTTATTGGCTGAGCTTGAGCGTTCAGAGTCACAAGCTATTGTCAAAATGACGATGTTATTATGCACTTATGTGACCAATAAGGATGTATTGCAGCTTAAAAAACAAACGCGTGCACTAACAAAGGCGGTTAACGCTTGGGGCAGTGCACAGATCAAAGCACATCATGGTGATCCTTGTAAGGCTTATGTTGATAGTATTATGGCGATGACACATTCCCCCATTGATCCAGCAACAGCAATGCCAATGAAAGCGTCACTTTATATGCTGCCATTGCAGATTCCAGCGCAAGTTTTTGCTGATGGAGGTGTTCATTTTCGCACGCTTGAGCGCAAGCTGTGGCATTATCAATCAGGCTCGAGTGAGCAAGTTAGTTGGGTTGAGATGATTTATGCTAGAAGTGGCTCGGGAAAATCGGTGTTGCTCAATACTCTAAATGATGCGGTGGCAATGTATGCACAGTCCAAGCAGTTACCAATTATAGGCATCATTGATATTGGTGAGTCTTCTTTTGGTATGATGAGACGTTTACAGGCGATGTTACCTGAACATGCGGATTATATTCAATATCATCGTTTAAGCTTGAGTGATGATATGGCCATCAATGTCTTTGATACGCCATTGGGAATGAGAAAACCAAGCGCGCACCAAAAGCAATTTTTAATCAACTTTATTGCTATTTTGTTACAGGATGCATTAGATCATGACCTGCCTGAGGGAATGACGGCGATGTTATCATTGATTATTGATGTTAGTTATCAGATGGTAAGTGATGATCATCAGCCAAAGCATTACACGCTAGGGCGATGCGTTCAGATTGATCAATACTTAAATCAACAATCCGTTGATCAAGCGTTTGATCATTGGTGGCAGGTAGTCGATTATTTGTTTAGTCAAGGAGAGTATACGCTTGCTAAAAAAGCACAAGTATATGCAATGCCTACTTTAAAGGATACGGTAAGTGCGTGTCAGTTTTCACAGATTAAAGATATATATTATAAGGTGATTGCAAGCACCAATGAGACCTATACACAAAATTATAACCGTCTTATTTCGGCGGCTATTCGTCAATATCCAAGTTTGTCAATGGCATCTCAAGTTGATTTTTCAGTGGCGCGCATTTTGGCACTTGATCTTAAGTCATTAGATAGCAGTGCAGCGGATAAGCATTTTAAGCAAACGACGATTGGTTATATGTTGGCAAGGTATGTGATTGGATTAAATATCTATCTGCCAGATGAAAATGATATGCTCAATGCACCTGATATGTATCATTCGTACCATCAAGCTGAGTTTGAGCAATCATTGCATACAAGTAAAAGAATTGTGCTTGATGAATTTCATCGCACAAGCAGTGCTAAGATAGTGCAGTATCAAGTTCAACGTGATATGCGTGAAGCCAGAAAATATAAAACACAAATTGCTTTAGCATCACAGTCATTGGAGGATTTCTCACCACAGATGATCAGCTTTGCGACTTCGATTTTTATTATGGGTAATATGCAGGCTAATAGCTCAAAAGAAACGCTTGGGCATTTTCAATTAACACAAGATGAAATCAATGTTTTGAAGTCTCACGCGCATGGTCCAAGCCATCAGGGGGTGACCTTCTTAGCTAAGTTTATAACGAAAAAAGGTATCGTTGGACATGCGCTAAATTTGGTCTTGCCAGACATTGATTTATGGACATATACGACAACTAGTGAAGATATGTATGTGCGCAATCATCTGTGGCAAAAATACGATGTCATCGCAGTGTTAAAAACATTAGCGGATGTTTTTCCCAAGGGGACATTGCAACAAAAATTTAGGCTATATAAACAAAGATATCAATACAAGTCAGTCGATGACATTTTAACATTGATGATTGATGAGCTTATCCCATTGGTTGAAGAGAATATACTCAAAGAGGACGATTATGCAGAATGAATTAGACTATTGGAAAAGTTATGAAAACCCGGTGATTAATAACTTGTTAGTGAACTTAGAAGCACATGAAAAAACACTGACGTTGACATTAAATGATGAAGTTAGAGATAAGCTTGAAGTCTTATTAGAGCATTTGTGTCACACACAGTTCCAAGCGCAATACGCCGATCTTTTAACGGATGTTTTATCACAACTTCCAAGTGCCTATTTATCGTATTTCTTAGCGCAATTAGCAAAGCACAATGGCGATTTTTTTAAGGCGACTTTAGATCATGTGGTGGGCTTGCCTTCTTCTCATGCGCGAAAAGCGGTATTAGAACGTGCTGGCGTTGTTGAGAAGCTGCAAACGTTGGCTCGAATTTTTAGTGATGAAAGAGTTGAGCAAGTCACACACATTCTGCAAACCATATAAATCAGATAAATAAATCAAACTAGGTAATACATATGTCAGAAGTACTGCAAGAAGTCATTGAGAAAAATAGTTTTTATCGCAAGCATTATCAAAAAATATTGCATTTATTTAGTATTAGTCTGCTGATTAATATGGTGGTTTTATGTGTGTTGTTATTCAATCATAATCGTACTGAATTGCGTTATGTTTATGTCTTGGCAGATGGGCAAGTCGTACAGTTGCAGTCAACACCGACATTAAAACTCAATAGTGACAACCTCGTGCAATGGGTAGCAAATAATGCGCCGAAGCTTTATCAGCTAGATTTCTTAAACTACAAAGTGCAAATGCAATCAATGCGTTCTTTATTTAGCGATGATGGTTGGCAGAGTTACATCGCTGCTTTTAAACCGGTGCTAACGCAAATTCAATCGCAAAAGTTAGTTGCCAAAGCGGTGGTGACAGGCTTGCCGATGATTGTAGCAACGGGCTATTTAGAGGGTCAGCCAAGTTGGAAGGTGCAAGTGCCAATTGATTTGAATTTTCAAAAAGATAATCAAACACAAGATACACAATATATTTTAACGTTGACGATCAAAGGTATTGAGCCGAATTTGCGTGATTTACGTAGCTTTGAAATCGTTCAAGTATTAGCGATGACCAAGCAGTAATTAATAACTTTATGTCAAAATGAGAGTAATAAAATTGTTGTTGTAATCAATATCTGTTTATCATGAAGAGTAATGCAATATTAGGGGTAATAAACAATGAGCAATAACGAAAAAGAACTAGATTTTGGACGATTACATAGTGGAACGAGTCCTAAAATAATCGCGATTAAAGCGCAATATGCTGAATTAAGTAACAAGCGACAAGTTCAGGTCAATAATTATTTAGAGTACGCCCTAAGCAGCTTACCTGTAGGCATTTCCGAAAATACTAAAGTTAGACTACTTGCCAATGAAGTATTTAACGGCAATGAACAAGATTTTGAAACTAGGTTGCAGGGTCTGTCAGAAATAACTTCAGAAGATGATGCTTATCAATATATGAATAACGCATATCAGCAAGATGAGAGACTTGAGTTTGATCAAAGTGATGAAGTAAAGGATAAAATGAACTCAGAGAGTCCAGCATCAGCAACGAACGGCATTGAAAACTATCTTAGGGGCAATGCTGCAGATAAAAACAATGATTATGATTAATATTTCTCTAATGCGGTCATTCTCGGACTTGATCCGAGAATCCAAAACTATTTGCATAGCTACTTCCCTAGTCGCAAAGTGTGAACTTTAGTAAAAAGAGTGAAAAAGGACAAAAAAGGATAATACAAAGTGGCAAGACAGCAGGGCATGTCTGAAGACAATAGCGTGACACATATTTTTATTGCCGGAAGCATCATTTTTTTGGGTTTTGTTGGTTATTATTTTTTTGCGGCATATATCAATATGGCGTATGTTGCAATAATGCATTTTGAGCTGAGTGTTTTTGGTGTGTTCTCACATAACGCGAGCTTATTGAAGAATCAACTAATAAATATTGATACAACTAATATGACCTTTAGCGGTTTAATGTCGCTTAATCATCAGGTTGGATTTGTATTACGCCTACCGGTGGCGATTATCTTAGGTTTGTTAATTTTAGCGGTGATGGTACTGCACCCTAAAAAGCTATTTAGTGTTTGCTATGATATGGCAAAATTGGCAAAGCGAATGGTGACTCACTTTAAGCATATTAAGCCGACATTAGATCAATCCTTGGAGAAAACATCATCTTGTCAAGGCGTGTGGGCTTCAGCACTTAGCGTTAAAGATTTTCTTAAACAATACAATATGTACGAAAGTCATGACAATAAAGCAGTGTCAAAGGACAAGGCAGAATATGTGAGTCAAACAACTAAAATAAGTAAAATAAATGATATTAAGCTTGAGCAAGAGTTGTTAAAGCAATTAGGGTCGAAGTTTAATGGATTTTCGACCTTATCAATCAATGAGCAAGTTTTATTTACGGCATTTGCCTTAAGAATTGCAGGCAATGATCTCCAGACGCAAGTTTTATTAGAGAAAGCTTCTACCGATAAAGTCAATGCCAATGAGCTAAGATCGATGGCACAATCAGCCTTAGATCACCCAGAAGTTGTTTTACTCTGTCAAAAACATGCCTATGTGCGAACGCTATTATGTGGACTTTTAGTGAAAGCCAGATCAACTGGTATTCTAGCGACAGCAAGTTTCTTATGGCTTAAAACAAAAGATCGCACGTTGTGGTATACCCTAAATAATGTTGGCAGGCAGGCGGTATTTATTGAAGGTGCTGCGGCGTATAGTCATTGGCAAGCTGAAAATGCAGTTGGCCTTAAGGTGGGAACGCCATTATTGGAGCAGTTAATAACGGCAATAAAGGATCAACAAACAAATAACTCACTTTAAGGAAAATCATGAAACATCAATGGTCATTTGAACGTAGTCAATTTACTGATTATCAACATTGGCTAACAACAATTAATACAGAAATAACACAAAATGATGTTAATCAATGCGCTTTATGTCATGTAGATACGTCTAAATATCCACTGGCTTTGCAGCCTTTTCCCAAGAGTTATGATTTTTTAACGAGTGATCAGATGCAGGCTTCTTTGTGTCAGACGTGCCTTGATAGTATCTTTATTGATTATGCTTCAAGAAACCAGTCATCTTGTGGTTGCTTTATTTATTTGCCGGAATCGGATCAAATGAAACTGAATTACTTTATCAATTGCTTAAAATATGATGATGAGATAGCCACCATTGACAAAAAGGGTTTTTATACAGAGCTGAAATTGTGTCAAAATCGTTGGTTAGATGTTTGTGGTATTGATATTAGTGATCCATTTTATTTCAAGCTATTTTATCAGCAGCATATCAATGAGATGAAGCATTTGCTTGATAAAGCTTGTTTCCTACCAAACTTAGTAATCAGTTAAGAGTTAATTGCGTTTTAATTGCTCCCTGACTCGTGCAGTCTAAGCTGTACGAGCAATCCCGCAAGGGGAGTACTCTGCAATTACTAGTCTATAATTTCGGCTAAGACTAAATTCACCCACAAGTGCTCACCGTACCCTGAGCATAAGTCGAAGCGGTGCACTGAGCAACAGTCGAAGTGGGTAAACTTAGGAAGATTGCACTTTACAGAGGCTTCGACTTACGCTCAGCCAACGTTTACACAATCAAAATGGGCAGGAATATGGTCATAGCTATAATCTCCAATAAATACGGACAATCAGCCCATGAGTATCGGTACGATTTTTAATGCTGATATGTCCTTTATTTTTGGTAATGATTTCTTTGACGATGGCAAGTCCTAAGCCTGAGCCTGGAATACGGTGATTGCGCGCTAGATCAACACGATAAAAGGGCTCAAAAATTTGAGACAATTTATCCTCGGCAATACCTGATCCTGTGTCAATTATTTCTAGAGAGATCGTATTATCAAGCGCATTGTTGATAAGCTTGATTTGAGCATCTCCAGCATACTTCAGTGCATTATCAATAAGATTTTGGAGTACGCGTTTAAATGCTTTACGTTGGAGCGTTAAAACGCAAGGCTTAAGATCAATTGATATCAACTGTACATTAAGGCCCATGTCTTGATATTCATGACACATAGACTCAACTAAATCAGTGAGATTAACCTGAAGAAAGTCTTCTTCAAAGTAGCTTTTCTTGGCAAAAACTTGGATTTGATTAATCAGATAATCCATATCACTAAAGTATTTCTGCAAGGCTTGCTGATCTTTGGAGTTAAGGTGACTTTTAGTATACAGTGTGGCTTTGGTAATCGGTGTTTTAAGATCATGTGAGATGGCTGCAAAAATACGCAATTTTTCTTCATTAATTTTAGCAAGCTTTTCGCTGACAACTGAAATAAGCTCTGCCATGTTTTTGAAGCTGAAGGCACTTTTATAAGTAATCAGTTGCTGATCAACACCAAGTTTATCTGCAATTTTGCTCATTTTCATAAAGGGGCTGATTAGTTTTTGTGTACAAAAAAAGTACCAAGGAACGATGATCACAAGACTCATTGCAAACATCGCAATCATCAAATATAAATAAAATTTCTCAGAGGCTTGAACCGTAAAATTGGCGCAAAAATGATGATCATAACAGACCGATAGATGTTGCGTTAAAAAACTAACGTCTGATATTTTAGGCATAATCCTTTTACGAATTAATTTATGCAGTGGGGCACCCATGCTTTTCAACGAATCAAGCTCAAGGTAGATTGTTTTGCTATAGAGTGGGTAAGCAGAAAAAACAACTTTAATATTGTTTGAAAGTTGCTGCTGTTTTTGGTCAGGCTGTTCAAGTCTATCGACTAAAGCAGTAGCCGCATCGGTAATCAGATGAATAGTTCGATGATATTGTGTTGTGCGATAGCTTAAAAATGAAATCACGATTAAAGCAAAGTTGATTACTAAAAAAAAGGTAAATAGGCTGGGCAAAAACCAGAATTTTACATGATGCTTATGCATAGAGTTCAAACAAGTCAGATGTTATGTGTCGATATAGTAGAATGTGTTTGGCATTTAATTGCTATCTACAGATATGGCAGAAATGACATCAAAATATATAGTTATATAAAAAAACATTACGTTGATATACATAAAGAATCATAACTTGTCTACTTTAAGCAGATATGCCTAAATTAACGATGTTAAGTTGCAATAAATATAAGCTTATGTGCTGTTCACAAGACTACAATTTGCTGTCATTTAACAAAATGCAAGTAAGGACGTAACATGACAAAAAATGATATGCAAACTTCGGTGAAACTAACAGTAGAAGGACTTGATGACCCCTGCTATATCGTGGATAAAGCAGCAAAAATAGTTGATTATAATAAGGCTTATGCTGAATTAGTTGGCGTTAAAAAGCCTGAGTTGATTGGCAAAAAAGTAAGTGATACGAAACTATATTTCAATCATGAAATTGAAAAAGATAACCTGCAGTTTATGGCGCAAGTTAAAAAAGATTATCAATTAAAGTTAGAGGGGTATTATGATCCAAGTGGGCGATTAGGAGAGCTGGTATTAGAGTCGCACAAAATGTTGATATATAATGCTAATGGCGAGGTTATCGGTATGCTGTGTAGGGTGAAACTCCGAGAAAATGATAATAAAATGGAATTGCAGCTTAAGGAATGTTTAAATGCCTTGAGAGGATATACCCAGTTTTTAATGAAAGAAGATTGTTTTTTAGGGCAGCTTGATGCTATTGAAGGCGCTAAGGCGATTACTGATAGCCTGGCATCGATTAGTGTGCAACGGCTAAGTGGTGAGCGTACTCCTTTTTGGGATAGAGTATATAAGCGGATAAAAGCCAATGATTTTGCAGGTTGCTTTTTCTACAAGGCGTTGATTATATATGATGATATCAGTAGTGATTTGATGGTTGCTTTACAATCAAGCTATTACCTCCAGTTTGAAATGACGACACATAAAGATCTTATGAAGGATCATGCGATACTTGAGTCATTAAGCAAAGGAGAGTACCAAATCATCATGACGGATTTAGTCGATCCAAAAATAGCGCAATTAACACATAAAACATCGTCATGCTACTTCGCTATAAAAACACAATCAGGCGCAATACATGCTAGTTTGGCTATGACAGATGAGCTTGAGGTGATTGAAAAAATAAGCCTGAAGGAATTAATTGGTAATGTTGATGAGCATATATTCAAGCGATGGCGTGACTATATTGCTCAGCGAATTAAGGAGCGGATCGCAAAAGATAAGTATATGAAAGTCTTATATGTAGAAGATGATGAAAACTCAAGAGTAAGTTTTGAAAGGTTAATTTCCATTTGCCCATACATCGGTGATGCACGAAATGGAGAGTGCATTAGTGTTAGTACACCTGTGGAAGCACTTAATGCCGTCAAAAGTAATATATTTGACATTATTTTGGTTGATATCGGCTTGCCTGAAATGGATGGTTTTGAGTTAGCAGTACAGATACGACAGCTACAACTACGCAAAAATGATATTCCTTGCCCTATATATGGTTATACTGGGCACCTTCTTGAGGCAGAGGAGCTTAGCTACCAAACCTGTGGTATTGATAGAATTTTTATTAAACCTGAACTTGCGATTGATATTAATAAGGTGATTAGAGATTTTGTGCCAGAAGAGATGTTGATTTGATATGTCTTGTTAAAGGAGGGCTTTAGCTGCGCTTGCGAACTACACAACTTGCATTCTCTTTGGGGAGTTTATTCAATAGATCAACTTTTACAGATTCCGGCATATCGGCATCCATAATGTCTTGCACTGTTTTTTTACTGCAGCGTCTTAGTGGTGTATTACGCTTTTTCTTTATATATTCAACCAAAGACTTTAACATGGTTTTAATTTCTCCTTTTATATTGTGTCATGTTACTTGCATTTTGATGTGGCAACTCTAGCGTAGAAAAATTAGCGTAAACAGACAAATATTGAATCATTTAGTATCAATATTGATTCATCTTGAGACAGCAAATGAATATAAAGCATGATGTGCTGTGATCATAATGATTCACAACCGAGCTGTTGATTCCCTCTTAATATTACAATGCCATGCAGTTCGGTGCTAGATATTCTACAGTGGTTAACGAGACGTTATAACGGAGGTTTAAATAAATAAATGTATGCTTATACTATTCAGGTAATGTTCGCGTTGAGTTTATTCGTTAATGCATTACTTTTTTTACCGCAGACCATTAAAGTGATTCAACTTAAATCCTCCGAAAACATATCTATTGTTACTTTCATCGGTTTTTTATGTATCCAGTTTGTTTGTGTGTTATATGGGTTTTTAATGGAAGATTGGATTTTAGCATCAGGCTTTATCTTTGGTATGGTAACGTGTGTGACGGTCGTTATTGCAGCAGTTTATTATCGTTGGTTTAAAACCAACAATATGTAGTTTGAGTTCAAACTTTATAAGGGAAACAGTGTTTTGATAGACAGTAAAGAGAATCAAGGTTTGGTGGCAACTCGCAGAGTGATTCATGAGTTATTTGAGCGTCAGGTAGAAAAGACACCGACATCACAGGCATTAATATTCGGCAATCAAAGTGTCAGTTATGAGATTCTTAATAGCCGGAGTAATCAGTTAGCAAGAAAAATAAGAGTGCATTATGAAGCTCAAGTGGGTAAGGGTTTCAGCAAAGGTGTTTTAATACCTCTTTATCTTGATCGATCATTTGAAATGGTCATCGCTACATTAGCTGTTTTGAAGCTTGGTGGTGCTTATGTTCCGATTGACCCAACTTTTCCAGATGAGCGTGTGCGTTATATTCTGAAGGATACTAACGCAAAAGTGGTTGTCACGCAGTCATGGTACAAGGAAAATCTGAAGAAGTTGGGTTATGAGGATGCGGCTGTGCAAGCCGATGAAATACATGAGATAGAAAGCTACAGTAAACAAAACCTCGATGTTGATACCAATGGCGATGATATAGCTTATGTGATTTATACCTCAGGGACAACAGGAAATCCAAAGGGTGTTATGGTGCCACATAAAGGGGTTGTCAATCGTATTCAATGGATGCAAAAACAATACCCGCTGGGTAACCAAGATAGAGTGTTACAAAAAACACCTTACAGCTTCGATGTGTCAGTGTGGGAGCTAATTTGGGCAAATTGGTATGGTGCAGCAATCGTTATAGCAAAACCTGAAGGTCATAAAGATGTTGATTATCTGCATCAATTGATCACTACTGAACAAGTTACCATTGTGCATTTTGTTCCTTCGATGTTATCTGTTTTTTTAGATTTTCTTGTACATAAAACGCTCTCAAAATATGTATTGCGCAGAGTGTTTTGTAGTGGCGAGGCGTTAAGTGATTCTATTAAAGATCGATTTTATGAGGTCTTTGAGCATCGTTTTGCTATTAGCTTACATAATTTATATGGTCCAACTGAAGCTTCGATTGATGTGAGTTTTCATGATTGTGCCAAGGATAAAAAGGTTACGATCGGTAAGGCCATCGATAATATGGCGCTGTATGTATTAGATAGTCAACGGAATCAATGTGCGCCTAATGAAATTGGAGAATTATATTTATCAGGTGTAGGCTTAGCGCGAGGCTATTTGAATTTGCCGAAGCTAAGTGAGGCAGCGTTTATCAAAAATCCTTTTGCTGATCAGACCAATAAAGTGTTGGGTTATGACCGTTTGTATAAAACAGGTGACTTGGTGCGCCAGCTTGATAATGGTGACATTGAATACCTAGGGCGTAATGACTCACAGGTAAAAATAAGAGGTTTTCGGATTGAGTTAAGTGAAATCGAGCAAGTTTTGTGTCAGTTTAAGGGGGTTAAGCAATGCTGTGTTATTGTCAAAGATCAAGCAAATGCCGCGGGTGCTCAGAAGATGCTAGTTGGCTATTACACAACAGTAGACGGACTTGATATTGACGATGCTGTATTGTTAACGCATTTGCAAAGTATGCTACCTGAATATATGGTGCCAAGCTTTCTCATGCAGCTTGCATCTTTTCCGTTAACGGCAAATGGTAAGTTAGATAAAAACGCATTACCTGATGTCAATATTGATAGCACAGCTTATGTGCCACCATCAACAGAGATAGAGAGCAAGGTTTGTCAAATTTGGCAGGGTGCGCTTGGTGTTGATAAAGTTGGCGTGACGGATAATTTCTTGCAGCTTGGTGGCAACTCAATATTAGCCATTGATGTTGTGATGCGCATGAAGCAATTCGTTGGTTATCATTTCAATGCTTTAGACTTAATCAAGGGAAAAAACATCAAGACGCTATTATCTTCAGCATATGTCGATAATCATGATGATCAACAACAACTATCATCACAAGCTCAGATGCATTTAAGTGATTTGCACCACTTTGAAAAAAGTATTTTAAGTCATGTGTTAGCAACGAACACCCCTTTGATTTATAACGAGAGTTTCACCATTGAATATGTTGAGCGCGTTAATTTTAAGGTCTTTAAAGTTGCGGTTGATTATTTGATGACAAAGTATGAACTACTGCATAGTGCTTATTATGAAGAAAAAGAAGCAGGAACATTCCATCGACATTTAAACTATGATCATCCGGTAGTATGTCAGCACGTTAAACTTAATGAAAAAAATACGCTTGAATTATTTTGCAAACAGATCGATCAAACACCCTTTGATATTGAAAAGGATAAGCTGATTCGCTTCTATCTGGTGGATGATGTCGACGCTAAACAATATGTATTTATTTCATTTTTTCACGCACTTTTGGATGCAACATCGCTCATTAATATTGTATTGCCTGATTTATATCTTTGCTTACAAGAGGATAAAAGGTCATTGGTTAAACAGTCAATGATGGAATTTACCACATTGTCAATGTCTCTCAATGAGCGTTATCAGCGAAATATGCAGCAAAAAATAAAATATTGGCAACAAAAGTTCGATCACTGCCAAGCGCTTGATTTAGGTTTTTCAAAAACGACAGAGGATGTAAAGGGGCAACAATTAAGCTGTGATTGGGGTGCGCAAGTAAGGCAGCAAGTCAAGTCTGTTGCCAATGCACTTAAGATCAGCGAATACTCAGTATTGTATGGTTTGTTTACGTTGATGTTAGCCAAGACATCACAGCAGTCAGATTTTGCAGTGATTACTAATGTTGATGAGCGAATGTATGTACCGCAACATCAATCGGTAATTGGATGTTTTATCAATAATGTGATTATTGATGCTAACGTCACCCAAGATAACACGCTGAAAGAACATCTTGTCAATACGCATCAGAAAGTGATTGAATCGATTGAACAGGTGCTACCTTATGACAGGTTGCTAGAGGTTGATCGTGACAAAGTATTACAGCTATCAGATGTCCAATTTAATCTGGAGACTAATGAAATATATCATTATCCATATAGGCAAACTCAAAATAATTCTCATTCAGGTTATGTCAAGCATGGGCTTTATTTTGAACTTGATTTAAAACAAGATCATCTTTTATGTCGAGTTGAGTTTAAATTTGCCAGATATCCTCTCTATTTTGTTGAATCACTTTTGAATAGTTACTCTGTATTATTAGAGCGTTTAGAGGGGGCACTTGGTCACAAAGTCTCAGAAATTAGCCTGCTAAGTGCTAAAGATTATCAGAAAGTGGTTTATGATTGGAATAGAACGGAAGTCCCTTTTCCAAAAGACAAAACCATATATCAGCTTTTTGAGGAACAAGTTGCAAAAACGCCAAATAATATTGCGATTGTTTTTGAGGGAAATGAGTTAACGTATCAAGAGCTTAATGCAAGAAGCAACCAACTGGCAAATTATATCAGGGCTTCTTTCTTGCTTAAAACAGGTAGTGAACTAATGCCAGACACCTTGATTGCATTGTGTCTTGAGCGTTCGTTGGAGATGATTATTTCGATTATAGCTGTGTTGAAGGCAGGGGCTGCATATGTGCCAATAGCTCCATCATTACCTCATCAGCGTATAGTATATATGCTAACGGATACAGAAAGTCAGCTATTGCTTGTACAGTCAATGATTTACAAGCAATTGACGTTTCTAACGGAAAGTCAGTTAGATCTATATTATGTTTTTGTTGATCAAAATGATTGTTATCAAGGGGCTGAGGAAAATTTATTGCCATATAGCAAGCCGGAAAATCTTGCTTACGTTATCTATACTTCGGGTACAACAGGAGTTCCTAAAGGTGTGATGCAAGAGCACAATAATGTGGTGGAACTTTTCAGAACAGCGTCAGATTACTTTAGCTTTGGTCAAAGTGATCACTGGATGATGTTCCATGATTATATATTTGATTTTAGTGTTTGGGAGTTATGGGGGGCATTAAGTCATGGAGGTATGCTTGTTTTACCGTCTCGGAGGCAATTGCTTGACATGAATGAGATCTTTCGGCTGTGCAATGCTTATGAAGTTAGTGTGTTCAATCAAACACCCGCAGTTTTTTTGCAGTTTCAAGGTTTTTTAAATTTCTTACCAGAGGCACGTAGTTGTCTTAAAAAATTTCGATACATTATACTTGGTGGGGATAGGTTGACACCAGATAAGTTAAGTCAGTGGTGGACATTTTGTGCTATTCAAGGAGTGGTGTCGCCCAAGATTATTAATATGTATGGTATAACGGAAGCAACCATTCATGTTTCCTATAAAGAAATGAGTTATGATGAGTCAGAGGTTAATTCCTTAATTGGGAAATCACTTGCTGACATGCAAATATATATACTTGATAAATATATGAACCCGTTGCCAGTAGGAGCGATTGGGGAGATTTATGTTTCAGGAGAACGTTTGTCTCGAGGTTATCTTAATCTTCCAGACTTAACGAACAAAAACTTTGTGAAAAATCCTTTTTACAATGGGGCATTGATTGCAGATGGTAGGTTTGATCGAATGTACAGGACAGGGGATCTTGCGCGTTGGTTACCTAATGGAGAGTTGATATATATAGGGAGGATTGATTCACAGATTAAAATTAGGGGGTATAGAATTGAGCTAGATGAGATCGAAAGAAGGTTAGCACTAATTTCTGGGATTGAGCAATGTTGTGTCGTTGCCAAGGAAGATCGACAAGCAGAATATTATATTTGTGGTTATTATGTGTTAGGTAAAGATAAGATGAATTGTTTGACGAAAGATGCCATACACAAAGAGCTACGCTCGTTTTTACCGGACTATATGATGCCATCTTCACTTATTCAGTTAGAAGGTTTACCACTGACAATTAATGGTAAGTTAGATTGCTCTGCTTTACCTGAACCAACTTTAGTAGCTACGCAGCAATGTATTGTTGAGCCCATTTCAAATACAGAAAAAGAGCTCTGTGAGCTTTGGCAGAGCGTATTAGATATTGAGTTAGTTGGTATGCAAGATGATTTTTTTGACTTGGGAGGTAATTCTGTTTTAGCGATTACAATTGCGTATCGAATGTCGAAAATTTTGCAAAGCGAGATAAGAGTAGCAGATATTTTTAGGTTAAAAACAATATCAGCTATTATTGAGGATTGCACACTCAATGCAGGACAGCAGCATATTAAGGTCTTATCTGAAACAAAAAAGAGTGATTATGTGTTGTGCTTTGTTCATCCAGCATTTGCAGGTTGTGAAGTCTACCAGACACTGGTGGATAAGTTCTCTAGCGCCTATCTTTGCATTGGTATTGAGAATTATAACTTTGAGCATGATAATAAAATTGCGACTTTATCAGAAATAGCACAGCAGTATTTATGTTACCTAAAATTAAGTCCTAATGTGAAAGATACTCATCAATTGACTTTAGTGGGTTGGTCATTAGGGGGACTTATTGCGCTAGAGATGGCATATTGGCTTGAGCAGCAAGGGAGAACTAATGTGAGATTGATTCTTTTGGATTCACACATTCCTTATGGGCGTGCACTAAAGTATCACCCGCATTTTGATCCAGAGAAAGGAGGCCAGAAGGTTGATGATTTTATTAATGAAAAAGTTGCTGATCTGGAACCATGCTATGCACAAAAAGTTTTAATGAATAAAGACTATGATATAGCGATTGGGAAGTGTAGACCAACGGGTAAATTAAGGCATACAACGACTGTTCTTTTTAAAGCCACCAAGCAGATTGGCTACAATCTTAGACATAACAATGTCGGTAAGTATGTAAAATCCTTGAAGTTAGTTAAAATTGAAGCAAATCATATGAACATAATTGATGAGATTAATAACGACTGGTCAAAGCATGAAGCGGAGTTTAGCTATAAGCGCACAAAGTTTACGTTTAAATTACAGGATTGGATAAACAAAATAAAAAGAGAAATCCCGACACTTATTTTTGTATTGGGTGCGGTTGCAGTTGCAGCTTATTTAATTAGTGTTGATAGTATCTAGTTTTAACTTTTTAAAAAAGCAAGTTGCTACATATTTTGCAATGGGGTGTGTATATGAACAATGTGGTGGATAATGAGTTAACAAATAGAGTTCGTCAATTGGAAAAAGATAATGCTGATTTGATAGAAAAAAACCTGACGTTAACACAGATTATAGATGCCGTGGATGCACATGTTTATTGGAAAGACTTGGCAGGAAAGATTGTTGGAATCAACAAGGCGAATATTAAAGCACTCGGTTTTAAAGATAAGGCAGAAGTGTTGGGAAGATATGACTCTGATCTAATACATATCTCGGGATCGGCTGCTCAAATGATATCTGACAATGATCAGAATGTTATGGCAAAAGGAGAGTCTATGGTTTTTGAGGAAAATTCAGTAGACTCAACGTATCTAGCACAGAAAAATTGTCTAAAGGATGCTGAGGGTAAGGTAATTGGAATAGTTGGTGTATCAATTGACATCACCGATCGCAAACAAAAAGAAAAAGCTTTAGCAACCAAAACAGCTGAGTTAAAAGCTGAAAAACTAAGGATTCAAGAGTTTATACATAACTTTCATCATGATTTAAGAACCCCAATCACCGGTGTATTATCAAACTTGACACTTTTGAAAACTCAAGCTACTAAGATCAAAGATGATCGATTTCATCGGAGTTTAACGCTTGTGTCAGAAGGGATGTATGCTATTTCTGAGATGACAGAACAACTTTATCTTTATACCAAAGAGTCCGAAGAATCCAAAGAGCGGATGCGAAGCTGTATTGGGATTGATATTAGTAAGTTAGTGATGCAAGAATTAAATATTGCAATGATTTCAATTGGTGAGCGCAATATTATACTTGAGCATTATTTTATGCCAAAGCACATTCCTAGGTTTTATGGTGATTATGTTAAGATCATGCAGATATTGCGTAATCTGTTATCTAATGCCGTCAAATATACGCATGAAGGTAAAATTGAGGTGATTGTGCAAATAATGGAACACCACAAAGAGAGTATCGTATTGAGAATCAAGGTCGCCGATACGGGTGCTGGTATTGCCAACGAAGACAAGGAACGTATTTTTGAGTCAGGCTTTCGTGCTGAGAAGCATCGCAAAAGTGATGTGCATGGTACAGGATTTGGTTTAGCAATAGTCAAGCAAAACCTTGATGCCTTAAATGGCAAGTTTGGTATCACGAGTATATTGGGTCAAGGTACAGAAATATGGGTGGATATTCCCTTTAAACTTGCGTGATCAAGTAAATACAAAGTGACGGAGCTAGGGCTAATTTTTGTTTTTCCCCATCACCGGATTTATAAACGTTGGCTGAGCGTTAGTCGAAGCCATATAAAGTTGGATGTAACATCTGTGCTTTGACATCAGTTATAGCTAATCGAGTAATGATGTATTTGACACACCCTTATACATAGTGACTATATTTTTTAAGCGCCAAATTGATTAGTTTCTAGGATATTCAAAATAATATCAAGGTGTGGTTATAATGCCTACCATAAGCCAATTTCTATACAATAATACCATTATTTTCAAGCTATTTGTGTTAATGATACTAGCACCATTGCTATTAGGTTGTAAGTCTACTGGTGGTGGTATTGATTTTACTCCCGACGCTCATGGCAGTAATAACTCGTCATTGACAAAAAAAGAACGTGAACTTCAGCATGTTGAGCATAAAATTGCAGCAGCTTATGCCAGATTCAGTGAGATTGACGAGCAACTTCATCATAAGCAATCACAATTAGCAATACTTGACCAGTTGACTCAACAACAGAATGTTCGCTTAAATCAACAAAAAAGTTCATTAGCTCTTTTAAATATCGACTTACAGCAAAAAGAAGAGTCGTTATTGGCGTGCAGCGAGCAACTTGAGGACAAAGCCAATCAGCTCAATACACAACAAACCAATGTACGTGTGCAACAGCAAAATTTGGATGACAATGCTGCGCAAATAGAGCAAAATCAGCAGATATTACAAGCAATAATCGATCAAATTAATTCAAAACAAGTGCAGCTTGAAAATAAAGTTAATCAGCTAAACCAATATGAAGTAAATCTTGAGACCGTCATGGTTGAAGTTGATAGAAAGCGACAAAGTTTGCAAACAATAATAGATCAGATTAGTCTGAAACAGCAGGAGCTTGAGCAAAAAAATAATCAATCAATTCAAAGTGAAGCAAGTCTAGCTAATATAACCAGAGAGATTCATACAAATCAATTGCGATTGAGCAATATAAACGATGACATCAGGTTGAAACAGCAGGAACTTGGGCAAAAAAGTAATCAGTTAAATCAATATGAAATTAGTCTAGTTGAACTAGCCAGAGAGATTGATACAAAACAACAGTCATTACGCCGCTTAAATGAGGAACTCGACTCAAAACAACGTGAGCTGTCAAACATAAACGATGATATTATTTCAAATCGTCAGTTATTAGCTCGAAGAAGCACCTTGCTTTCGGAGTATGATGACAGCATAGCGCTTAAAAATAATAGACTCTATGAACTTGATACTCAAACGATAGTTAAAAGTGATGAGTTACTGCAAATGGATCGTCAGTTACAACGAAAGCAGGATCAGCTTTTGCAACAATCGCAGTCGCTATTTGCATTTAATGCTCAGACGCTAGATCGGGTAATGATCGAAAATATCAACATTAAAGAGCTTGCGGATAATATACTAAAAATGATTGAGTTATATTTTCGATTAAGCGGGGTAGATAACAGGCAATCTCAAGAACGATCACCAGCAAATTTAGCAGGGCCTGTTGTGATGGAAGCGTCATCACAGTTAAATGACTTACGTACAAAGATAGTTGATGAGCTTAAAGTGTTTTATCAATTTATTCAGCAAAATTATAATTCAGCAAACGATCCTATTGAGTATGTTGATAACTTTTCATCGCACAATAGTAGCTTTGCAAATGACATAAATACTCAAGCGTCTTATTGCGATGAGGATGAAGAGCTTCAAGAGCAAGTTCAGGTTGAAATGGCAGATGTTCAAGTACAGACAACGGATGAGTATATTGTTGAGTTAAACAATAAGCTAGGCATGTTGTCATATGAAAAATTTATGTACACGCGACAGCAACAAGAAATGAGCGATGAAAATAGGAAACTAAAAGATGAAAATAGCGATTATAGGCGGCTTAATGATGAGCTAATGACCCATGTGAATAATTTATCAATAAACTTAAGTAACAATGAGCATGCATTCGAAAGAAGTCATAATGAGCTAGAAAATCTTAGGTTAGAAAATGCCGAGATGCAACGAAATAATGCTGCTATGACAGAGGTTAATCGAATTATTCAGCAAAGTCTTAACAATGCGTTAGATAAAAATCGTCAACTTGAAAGTGATATTTCTGTATTAAAAAATGAACTTAGTATGACAAAACAAATTTATCAAGACGAGCTACAAGCATTTGTTTATAAGGAAGCCGAATATAAAGAAAAAATTGAAGAACTAATACAGCAGTCACCTCAGCAAATAATGCTGAGTAATAATAACAGATATCAAGATAGTATTTTTAACTCTTGCTATCGCAAAAGAGAAAGCATCAGCAGACGTAAGGTTAGTATTTATGATTCCTTATTTAAATCATACGGTTGCTCCAACAGCTTTATGGTAAATAATCGCAGTAGTGATGCATCGAGTATTAGGAAGCAATTACGTTATGAATAATGCTTATTGTCACTTAGCACCACAATCATATCCTTCTAAAAATATTAGTGGATTGATAACTTTATCATATTAGGTGATAATTAACCTTTTCCCCCGTCACCGGATTTATGAACGTTGGTTGAGCGTCAGTCGAAGCCATCCATATATTATCGCTACACTTCCCTTCGACTTGGCTCAGGGAACGACTGAGGCTGTTGGCTGAGCGTCAGTCGAAGCAATCCATATATTATCGCTATATTTCCCTTCGACTAGGCTCAAGGAACGACTGAGGCTGTTGGCTGAGCATCAGTCAAGCCATATAAAGTTGGATGTAACAACAGTTATCTAAAAATTTAGTTGCTTCTTAATATCGTCGAGAGATGTCATGGTAATCTGACCTTTTTTGATACGATCAGCTGTAACCGTTCGCTTTTCATCAGTGTAGTCTTGTATGACATTATTTGCTAAGTCATGAAATGGGCTTTGCTTATCAAGCTTTTGGATAAGTTCACTGAATTTTAATGCTTGAATTTTTTGATCCATTGTCTCTTTAATAAAATCAAAGATATTCGCGTTGTTTTCTTGACCTTGTTTTAGGTTTCGATCAATTAAAATCAATAAATTTTGGCGTTTACTTGCATCATTACTCTGCTTATCAATTGCGTCAAAGAGTTGATTTTGCCAATTTGTCATTAAAGCAGTATCTTTAATATATTCAAGAAGATTACGCTGTAAATAATTTTTCAGAATGTTTGCATTACGCTCGATATCTTTGACAATTTCACGTTCTTGGTCTATTTGACTTGATTGATTTACTTCTGCTTTTATTTTTAACGAGTTGAGATAGTTTTCGTCATTTGAGGCAATGATGAATTTAGCAAGTTCTATATCAAATAAACGATCATTTTGGTTATCCTTGGAGGTGTCCAATTTAATACCCATCGTTGACAAGCTAGCGGTTGGTAATTTATTGATCATTTGCAGCAAAACATAGCGTTTATACTCTGCAAGCTTTGACTCATCATAAAATTTCAGACGATTAATGCCACCTAAATCGGTAATTGTGTTATTAACAGTAATTCTAAAGTTGTTATATATGCTAAGAACCATATTAGCAACACCGTAATAGCTTGATAAGTTAGTGGCGTCATTAGTGCCGACTTCTGACATGCGTGGTAGCGTGATCGAGCTATCTTTATATAAAACCATATAAGCACCCACTAATTTATCGAATACTCGTGTATTATCAAAGCTATTTAGCGAGTCTAAATTAAGGTTATCAATCAGCTTATAGTAGACTGACTTTGTAATAGGCAAATCAGTAGTTGATGTTTGATGCAAAGCATCACGCAAACCCTTGAAGAAAGAAGCTTTTAACATTTCCTCGAAATTGATGGTGCGGTTTTCATAAAAACCTTTTGCGTTTTTAATAAAAGCATAGTTGCCACCTTTTGATATGACATCAATAAAAGCCTTAGAAATGATATTGACAGTTTGATTATTATTGTTCAGATTAGCTTTAGGTTGGTTAATATCTGCATTGTTTTGGTTATTAGATATGTTAGGAATCTTCGGTATATTAGCAGTATTTGAAATATTGGGGATATTAGGAATCTTCGGTATGTTGGTATTAGCTTGTGTACTTGGAATATTAGGAATATTAGGAATATTAGGAATACTAGGGATTTTATTAGTTGTGTTAAGCGTTTTAGGGATATCAGGTATATTGGTAGTAGTAGCTTGTGTGTTTGAGGTTGCAGAAATCATAGAATCTAGCTGATTATTTTGAGGCGTGATATTATTTGATATACTAGTTTCACTAGATCGTGGTGTACGATATTGACTTGTATCGATTTGATTGATATCAGCGTTCTGCATATTGATATTTGAGTTATTAGTTTCACTAGATCGTGGTGTATGATATCGACTTGGATCGATGTGATTGATTTCAGTGTTTTGTATATTGATATCTGAGTTATTTGATAGCGCATGGAGTGAGTCAGTGTCAATTTGATTGATATCACTAACATGATTGCTGTCTTCTGATGCTTTTCTATGACCATAATTGACCGTATCATAAGAAAGTGCAGTGTGATCATTAGAAGTACTTGGGTTGGGCGTATTAAGGCTTGAGGTAATATAAGAAGCGCCAGCTAAAGATGGGTTATGTGAAGTGGTGCTATGATCACTGCTGTCTTTATAATGCTCAATCACGTCTTCTAACACCATATTGTTGCTATCATGTGGTTGGATTAAAAAATATTTAGTTGGATTGCTATTATGCTCATATGTGCCGATGATAAAGTCAGGCGATTGATGTGAAATATCCGTTGTGATATTTAGTTGATCACTAAAGTAGATATCACGATGAAAGGTTTTATCCAATCTAAGTGGGGCATTGGTTGTAAACTTTAATGTCTTATACTTTATATCGTAGTGATTCATAAAAGTATCAAGCTCACTTGAAATATTAGCAATGCCAGTCTCATTAGCAAGATATTGAATCAATTGATGTCTTTGCTGTTTACTGGCATTGTCATCAAAGTCAATAAAATGGTTAAAGTGTTGTGATGTGAGGTAGGCTTCAACAGTATTATTTAGACGACTTTGATTTGCTTGATTACTTTGTTTAAGCGTTGATGCAATGCCTAGATAAAGCGATTTTTCTAATGATTGTTGTAGATCTGCTTCTAACTGATACAAAGGATCTACAACCAAAAAGTAATTGGTATCTCCACTGCTAGATTTAATCAGATAATCATAAGGTTTATCAGCCAAAGAGATAAACTTGAAAGAGCTGACTTCCTCGCCAGCAACGGTAATGCCAATACGACATTGCTGGTTAGTTCCGGTTGTATTGGTATTTTTGATGCGTAATTTATTGCCATCTTTAGTGATTGAAACAGCTTCAAGATCACCTGTTACACGATACTGCCATGGTGTTGCCAAAGCTGCAACGCCAATACGCTGACTAGACTCAACCACAACATCAACCTGATCTTCATAGTCAAAAGGAATAATTTTCATGGTGTTTGTTAAGCTTGTAGAAACCATGTTATATGATTTGCGTCCATTTTCTGAGGCAGGTGTGATTGCATCGCTACCACTGCCGCCACAACCTGACATGCCTAATGTTAATAGTAGTACGCTTTTTAAGGCGTGTTTTCTTGCTTTTTTAGGGGTGTTTCTTGTTGTCATTATTAAGCTCCTTATTGTTACATCTTCGCTTAAGTCTTTAGGATTAAGCTTCTTTGTTATTAGAGCAAAAAAACACAAAAGAATTGAAAATTGTGACTGCATAATATATGTCATGCAAAGCATTGCTATATCAATAGTTTAAAGGCGCTCAAAGTGATTTTTGATGTGATTTTATCTACAAAATCACACAATATATTTCCCTTCGACTTGGCTCAGGGAGCGACTGAGGCTGTTGGCTGAGCGTCAGTCGAAGCCATCCATATGTTATTGCTATATTTCCCTTTGACTTGGCTCAGGGAACGACTGAGGCTGTTGGCTGAGCGTCAGTCGAAGCCATCCATATGTTATTGCTATATTTCCCTTTGACTTGGCTCACGGAGTGATTGACACCGTTGGCTGAGTGTTTGTCAAAAGTATATCTATTGAAACCTTATGATACATATTGTTTATTTTACGATTCTTTTTTATTCGTCTGCTGCATATAAAACTGCATTCCTTGACCGCTAATATGGTCGCAAGTTTGATTCAAGGGTTAGCCCATACATGAGCAAGCTTTTAACACGGTTAAATAACTAAACAATGCAAGAAAAAACGATATATATGACACAGGAGAAAAAACAGATGTTAGTCACTATTGCCAAGAAATATAAAACAATCAGCATCGTTACGATGAGTATGTTGCTAGGTGCCTGCGGAGGGAGTAGTAGTGGCGGCAATGGCGTGCAGTTACCAGCTCAGAAATCGCCATCGACATCTACATCACAGCCCGGCGCTGGTAGTGCCTCTGAACAACTTGAAAAAGATCAAAAAGGTCAATCTGAGTTGAAAGATAATAGTGGTATTAAGGCTAATGACGCCAGTAAGCCTAATACCGTTTTATTAACTACGGCGATGCCTCGAAGTGGAGAAAAGGAAAGTGTGAAACCAAGGGACGCTGCCATTCGTTTGCCAAGTGTTCAGAACTTTATGACGCATACAGATAGTGTAAAAGTACTAACTGACAACTTTGAGAAACAATATGCCGTTGAATTTAATTTAGATAAATCAATTAAAGCAGAAGATTTAGAGTTACTTGTTAAGATTGAAGGTGATGATAATGTTTCTGGTGTTGAAGCTTATGGTGATGGGATGGCTAAAGAGGGTGATGGCTTATATCTGCTTAGTGTTAGTGAGCATGATCAAGCAGGTTATGAAGCAGGCTTTGGATTATATTTGAATCCTGAGCTGATTAAGACGCCAGAATTATTCAAAGTATCGGTATCTGTGAGTGTGCTGTATAAGGGCGAAGAAATTGAAGTCAAAGACGTTGGTTCATTAAATGTGATTTCACTGAATAAGCAGATTATGCAATTGACAGATATTCGTCAATACAGCAATAGGCTTGTTTTAAAGAATTTTGACAAGGTGTACAGTAGTAATATCTTTGCACATTCGGTTAATCTTAAGCTACCAATTTCAGAAGAGTTAGTTGCAAATGGTGTGGATAGTGAAGGGAATCAAAAGTATAAAGCAGAAGAAAGATTAGAATACAAGCCTACTATTCTAGGTGGTCAGATGGATTCTCCGTTTTATGCACCTTTGTTAATGCCAATTTATAATAATGCTCATGGTGCAAAAAAAAGTAGTATAAAAGGTAATCTAGATCAACCATTGATTTTTAAGCTAAGTGTTGATGAGTATGACTACTATCTTGCAGTACAAAAAAAAGTAAATGATGATAATAAATTTAATCTTAAATTTGAATATGCCTTACATTCAATTTTGGAAGATCAAAGTATTGCAAGTGTTGAGGAGGTCAAATACACTCAAAAATGGCAAGTAAACTTCGATGGTGAAGAAGGCAGTTCAACGGGGCTAATCAGTATAACTAAAGGTCATCAAGAAGTTAATGAAGTGCAGTTAGATAAAGATAATCTAATTGCTGCTGAGCTTCAAAATATACAAGCTAATGGTCTAGACATGTCTGGTAGAGTATATTTTATTGGGATGCTTTTGGAGGATAGCGATTTTAATGACTTACGAGATCATTTGTTGGGTATTCAACGTAGTCATATTGGTAATAATGATGGCGTAAAACTTAGTGTTATTCTAGAAAGGTTAATGAGCAGTAATATTAAAGACGTCGGTCTAGTAATAAATGGGTTTAAGAAAATGATCGCGCTTGAAGGCGGTGTTGATACCTTTAGAAATTATATAAAGGCAGAAAGAGAAGGTGTTAAAAAAATCCAAGAAAAAAAGTCTGAAGCTATTTTAAAATCTTATCAAATGCGGAAGGAAGAAAATCGTAAATATCAAGACCAAGTCCAAGAACTTAAAGAAAAGCAGGTTGAGAATGTAATTGACGGTATTCTAGATGAGGCTGGAGTTGATAAAGATAATATCTATTTCAGAGAATATATTACATCAAAGCTATCATCTAAGCTATCATCTAAGGGTATACCAGAAGATCCAAATAGAGGAAAAACAAGTGGTGAATTATCTAAAGAGCAATATGATAAAAATACTGATGAAATTAAAAATATATTGATTAAATTTGATTCTGACCAAATTATTAAAGAACTAGGTAAAGATTTTTTCTTCTTTGATGAAAAATTGAAAGAAAAAAAATCTATCAAACATTTAAAAACGTTATCATTAAAGGGAGTGCGATTGAATTCTGAATTAAAAAGCGATCAAGATGCTTTGGAAGAATACAAAAAATACAAAAAAGATGATGAACAGTATAAGTCGCTAATGGATTCAATTGTCAAGAAGAAGAGTTTGATTCGAAGAAATCAGTTTCTTATTGACAAGGAGACCAATGATGTTACTCATTTGCAAAATGAGTATTCAAATACAAAGCAAAACATTATAACTCAATTGGCTCAACGAGGTTATAAAGAAGAAGCTTTGACCATTGATAACCTTTTCAAAAAAAGAAATGTGCTAGTCGATGCACTTGCAAATGAAAGTAAGCCAAACAGTGGGTTAGAAACTTTACACCAAGAAAATATTAATAGAATTAATCACATCTTGGATCGTAAGGAGCGTAATGTTCAAGAATTATCTCAGATCGATAATGATTTAAAGCGATTACACAAGCCTCATTTTACAGCTGAGATTAATGGTCAAAATTCAGAAGAAAAAGCAGAAACTAGATTAAAGTTATCGCAAGCATATATCGAAAAACGATCTGATTTATTAAAGGAAAAAGAAGCTATCAGGAATGCCAACAAAAACGGATCGATTGATGACTATATTGCTGTCAAGAAAAATTTGACTAAAGACAAAGAAAAGAGTTTAGATAAATCAGAAAGTCGATCTGAATTATTTAATAACAGCATTGAAAGTGATTACTATAATAGAGGGGTGATCATAGCTCAAGAGATAAGGCCTAATTATACGAATAAAAACCCTAATTATATTGATAGGGATTTGATTAAAAAAGAACGAATGAATCACAAAGATCAAAATGTAAGTAATGAAATTCATTTTCGTAAACAAAACATAAACGATAGTAAACAGTTATTTGAATCTATCGGAGATAAAGTTACTGTACTTGTAAAAGATGAGATTAATCAGAAAATCACTTCTCTGAAGTACAAATTTAATGATAGTGAGGATATGCCTGATGAAAGTTATAAAAATTTAACCAGTGAATATGAACATGAGTTTAATAAAATTTTATCCTCCCACCAAGAGCAATTAAATTTTTTTATTATTAGTGAAGTAAACAATGTGCTTGAGCGTGAAGAATTTTCAAATAATCTTCCTCAAGATTCACATGATCAATCTACATTTATACATGATACTGTATTCAAAGTTACTGAACTTTATAATGGTAAATTTTCAATGAGCTCAATAAATAATAATATTAAAACACTTAATGAGCAATTTGGTCAAAAGTATGAAGACGCAAAAAAAAAATAATTGAAGATCGTTTGGTTGAAAAAAAAAGTAAAACTTATTCGAGAAATCCGGTGATAGATCAGGTTAATGATATATCACCGGATATTGAAAATTCTATTGATGGTAGTAATAATCAAAAATTTAGCGAACCATATTCTCAAAAAAACATTAACAATGATAATACTGGTAAAGTTAACCAAACCAGTAAGGGTGCGGGTGGAATTAAAATAACAAGTATTTTAAAAAATATCAAAAGTAAAATAAAGAAGAGTGGACAAAATTCGGAAAAAAATCTTGGTCATCAAAATATTTTAAATCAAGATTTTAGTTTCAATGAAAATGCTACAAAAGATTACAACGATGACTCAGATAACGCCAAACTAAAACTAGATGTTGGTAGTATAAATATCAACAATGAAAATGGTTTAACGAATAGAGCTACAGATCAGATTGATGATGGTTCTTTGCAGAAAAGCAATCGATCAGGAGATTATAAGTTTGTAGAATTTGATCATGATTCTGATCAAGGTAATGAAAAGAAATTTGTTAAAAAGCGTTCATCCAGTTTATTAACTGAATACAACAAGAATAAAAATAGTAGTAATTATTCTAAACCAAGGGATATTTCATTTGATAAAAAGTGATGAACAAAAGTAACGAGCGGTAGGCGTGGCTCTAATTTTGAGCATTATTTCATAATGCTTTTAAATTAGATGCTATGCATGTCACTTAACACCGCAAACTCTTTACACGCAAACATTGCGACCCACTAACCTGCTTTAAAAATTTAAACTTAACAATGGTCTAGCTGTATGAAATACCACAGAATAAATTTAATCATTTTCTGTTTGTTACTTTCGGGTTGCAAAGGAAATAACTCATCTAATAGTGGCATTGAGCTGCCTAAGCCAGTCAATGGTCAGATTGAGGCTAAAATTGTTAGTGATGGTATAAAAGATAATTCTGACAAAGGTAAATCACCTGTTGTCACTCAACCTGTGTTACAAACAATTGATAGTGAAAAAGCATACTCACTGAATAAACTGAATAAAAATATTTATATTTATGAGCATTCATATAAAGCGCATGATGATGCATCAGATCATCGTTTGAGCTATGAATATATCGTCGAAGACAAACAAGCTCAAAATGAGCCAACGGTGACCATCGCAGATAAACGACTTATTAATAATCTGGATCATCGTCTGGGGTTGGGTAAAAATGACTTAGGTTATGCAAGAAATTATGTGAATACAACGAAAAAAGCTCAGGTGCGTGATCGTGAGGTAGCTACGGAGCTTGTAACAATGAAAAACGTTGCTATATCAAACACGCCAGACAAATTTATCATTAATCGTGAGAATTATCATATCCATTCGCCAATAAAGGTAATAAAGGTCGATAAAAATCAAATGACCGATTATAAAGCAAATAAAATTGACAAGGATACAAATGCATCTCCAATATATGCAGATAAGCAACAGCAGTGTTTTTCTAGCTTTGATTATAGCTATAGACATGATGTTCTTGAGAAAAAACCATTAAATTACGCATATAGTTTTGAAGTAAGCGTCCCACGAACCCCATCTAGAATACTGTTTTAAATCTGGCAAACTGATTGCATTGATAATACAAAGAGCTTTGGTTTATGACGGAAGAACAATGGTATGAGGTCATTAAGCGCTGGGAACA
>NZ_JACYVZ010000028.1 GCF_014857925.1 Cysteiniphilum marinum
ATCTGCGTTGAATGCACACCATACTTTGAGGAAATCTCATTAATCGTTAAATCGCCTTTTATCGCGTCCAAAGCAACCTTGGCTTTAAATTCTGCTGTATAGCTTTTATTCTTCTTAGCTGGCATTTTTACCTCCTAACTTGGCACACAGTTTAACATTTTTGAGACGCTTTTTGTGTCTCTAACTGTGGTCCAAAATATGGGGAGTATTATATTGAGCTAAAGCTCAACGGGTGAGGGGGAAATTAAAACCCAGCCTATTGCAACTTCAAACCACTAGCTTCAGCTGCTTGATAGATTACCTCAGTACCTAGCTTTTGACTGATTTGATCAAAAACGCTCAATGGTTTAGTGAAGTTAACCACTTTCATATCATTAAATTTCTCGCGTTGTAAGCTATCAACTGACGCAAATCCATCAATCAAGCCATATTTCTTAGCTTGCACACCTGAAAAAGGCATACCTGAGAATATCTTATCTTCTTGCTTTTTATCAAGACGGTCGCCTCGTCCTGTTTTAACTGCATCGATAAATACTTGATGTGTCTCAGTCAGCATCGCTTCCATTTCTGATACTTGCGAGGCACTTTGCGGCTCAAATGGATCCAAGAACCCTTTGTCTTTACCTGCGGTGTATAATCTGCGTTCAACACCGATTTTCTTTAATAAATCAACAAAACCAAAGCCACCCGCTCTGACACCAATCGAGCCAGTAATTGTCATTTTATTGGCATAAATATCTTTAGCACCTGACGCAATATAATAGCCACCTGACGCACAAATATCGACACACACTGCATATAATGGCGTCTTAGAATATTTATTTTGCAAATAACGCATATGCTCATAAATATCATCAGATTGCACTGGTGAGCCGCCGGGGCTATTGATCCGTACAATCACCGCTTTGGTGTTTTTATTTTTAAAGGCTGCATCCAAACTATTATTGATGCGTGTGGCATTGGCATTGCTATCATCAGCAATTACACCATCAATCTTAACTAAAGCAATATGGTTTTCATTCTTCACCGGTTTACTGCTAAAGCCTTTAATCAAAAGTCCAATAATGATAATGGCAACGACTAACCAACAAAAGCGCCAGAATATACGCCAGCGACGTGCACGACGTTGCTCAAGAATGTAGGCATCCGCAATACGCTGTAAATGTTCAGACATAGTATTTCCTTATTTGTTTAAAGAGAGATAAAACAACCATGGGTTTAATGGTAGATGATTTGATAGAAAAATACAGCTTAGTTTACGCTTTCTCAGTAATAACTGTTTTAATCGCAAGCTCTTGTAACTGCTCATTTGAAACCTCAGCAGGCGCCTCGGTCATCAAGCAACTCGCTGTTTGTGTCTTAGGAAAAGCAATCACATCACGAATATTCGTTGTATGAGTGATTAACATCGTTAAACGATCTAAGCCAAAGGCAATACCACCATGAATTGGTGCGCCATACTGTAAAGCATCTAGCAAGAAGCTAAATTTCTCTTTGGCTTCTTCTTCATTAATCCCTAATAGCTCAAACACTGTTTGCTGCATTTGTTGATCATGGATACGGATAGAACCACCACCAACTTCATAGCCATTGATCACCATATCATAAGCGCGAGATAACGCCTTTTCAGGATGTGATTTAAGCTCATCGACATTATCCACTTTTGGCGCAGTAAACGGATGATGTAATGCATAAAGCCTGCCATCCGCCTCTTCAAACATAGGGAAATCAACGACCCATAATGGTGCCCATGCTTTGGTGTGTAGCTTCAAATCTTCACCAATCTTAACGCGTAGCGCGCCCATTGAATCATTGACAATATTGGCTTTACCCGCACCAAAGAAAATAATATCACCATCTTTGGCTTCTGTGATTTCAAGCACTCTTGTCAATGCTTCATCTGAAAGATTTTTGACAATGGGTGATTGCAAGCCTTCTTTGCCTTTTGCCATCTCATTGACCTTGATATACGCCAAACCTTTAGCACCATAGATCCCGACAAACTTGGTATAATCATCAAGCATTTTGCGTGTTAGCAGAGCATTGCCATTAGCTAAACGCATTGCAATGACACGTGATTTTTCATCATTAGCAGGTGCTGAAAAGACTTTAAACTCTTCATTTTGCATAATGTTTTTAACATCAATGAAGTGCAGCGGAATACGTAAATCAGGTTTATCGGAACCATATTTAGCGATTGCTTCAGCATAGCTAATCACTGGAAATTGTGATGGGAAGTCTGCATCTGCCGTTTGTTTAAATAAACGACGAACCATATCTTCCATCAAGTTCATCAGTGTCTTTTCGTCAATAAATGATGCCTCAATATCAATCTGAGTAAATTCAGGCTGTCTATCTGCACGCAAATCTTCATCACGAAAACATTTAACGATCTGATAATAACGATCAAAACCAGATACCATTAATAGCTGTTTAAACAATTGTGGTGATTGCGGCAACGCATAAAACTTACCATGATGATTCCTACTTGGTACCAAGTAATCACGCGCACCTTCCGGTGTTGCCTTAGTTAAAAACGGCGTTTCAATATCCAAAAATCCATGTTCATTTAAATATTGACGGACAAATTGTGAAATACGAGAGCGTTGGATCAAGCGATTTTGAATTTCAGGTCGTCTTAAATCGATATAACGATATTTCAAACGCACATCTTCGCCAACGTTTTGGTGTTCATCTAGCTGAAAAGGAATAGTCTTCGCACGATTAATAAGCTCTAAACTTTGCCCAATAATTTCAATCTTGCCACTGGCTAGGTTATTATTCTCCTGACCAAGAGGGCGCAATTTCACAAGACCTTTGGCTTTAATAACATATTCATGACGCACATGATCCGCTTGTTCAAAAACCTTCGCATTTTCTGGTTCATAGACCAATTGCACAAGGCCTGTACGATCACGGATATCTAAGAAAATAACGCCCCCATGGTCACGACGACGGTGCACCCACCCACATATTTCAACGGTTTTATCAACCAAAGACTCATTTACTTCTGAACTATAATGACTACGCATTTTTTATCCTTTTACACTTAAATCACAAATACTAAACTTTAAAAGACATATCGACCGATAAGCATATACAAATATGTCACAGATAACAATTATTGAGACTGGGAGTTTTGCAAATTTATGTTTTAACTTATAGCTATGACCATATTCCCGCCTATTTTGATTGCGTAAACGTTGGCTGAGCGTAAGTCGAAGCCTCTGTAAAGTTTAATCTTCCTAAGTTTACCCACTTCGACTGTTGCTCAGTGCACCGCTTCGACTTATGCTCAGGATATGGTGAGCACTTATGGGTAAATATTTAGTCTTAGCCTAATGTATTAAATTAAAAACCGGCATGCTCAAGCAAAAACGCTTCTTCCTTATCGCTCGAGACTCGCCCTAATTGCGCATTGCGATGTGGGTAACGTCCAAAGCGATCAATAATCGCTTTATGCGCTATTTCATACTCCAAACTTTGGCTATTGCCTAACTCAGTATAAAGTGCCAATGCATGTTGATGGACTAGCTTTGACTCACTATGCATATAGGGCAAATATGCAAATGAACGCTCACTATCACTTAGTGTTTGATCCAACTTCAACAGCACCAACTCTTGTGCTAAGACCAAAGCCAATGAATCATAAGCAAAGGCCTCTTTTGTATTTCTAAAAATATTGCGCGAGAATTGATCTAATACAATAATTTCTGCCAAGCGCCCCTGCGCTGTTTCGCGCCATGCAAACAACTCACCACGAGATGCCGCTTTGTGAACCATTAAAAATCGATCTTTAATGGTTTGATCTAATGCATCACTCTTTGCAAACCAGTCTTGTGCAGTTAGCTCTTTAAACCAAAAGTCTACAACCGCTTGATAGTTCATAAAACGCCCCTTGAGTTTGTTAATTTTTAAAAATAATGCGTTGAGTGCTGGATTTGTAACGTTGCTTGCAACACCAGTGCATCCTCATGTGTCTCACCAACGCGATAATAGTTCTTACGCACTGAAATTTCTTCAAAGCCGTATTTTCTATAGATGCTAATTGCAGGGATATTGGTGACTCTCACCTCTAAAAACAACTTCTCAATCTGCTTATAAGACAAATGATTCATCAAATAGGCCAATAGTTTTTGCCCAAACCCTTGATGTTGGTATGATTTCGCTACTGAAAAATTAAGAATTTCGGCCTCATCAAAAATCACTGAGGTAACCGCAAAAGCAATCAGTTGATGATTAAGATCAAATAACCCCCATGTCTCTGTATGCGCAGACAAGATACTATCTTTCATTTGTGATGCTGACCATGGGTATTCAAATACCTCACGCTCAATATCCATCATCTGTGGTAAATGGTTTTCACCTAATGGCAAAATCTGATACTGCATAAAGATTCATCATGGTTTGTTTTTTTACCTCGGCACGATTGAGTTCATTAAACTTAAGCGCATAACACCTATCATGCAAACTTTGATCTAACAAGGTTTTTAAAGTTAAGTTTTCATCATAGAGAATTATCGCACTTGAGGCTATATTTTTTTCTCCTTGCGCTTGATCTTTTTCAATAAAACATACTGAAAATTGTGTAAACATCGCATTTATAAGCGCTTTAACACGGTCGCGTTGTTCCAAGGTGGATATAATCACGCTCAGTTTATTCGCAATAATATGTATCTCATCTGCTAGTGGCTCTTCTTTATGAGCAAGATTATCTTTAGCATACCAACGCGTAATGGCTAGATGCTGTAAAATGGCATTTTGGCGCTCATCTTCGGTCATGCAACTTAGATCCCAATACTCGATAATAGATTACAAATAGAGCGCACGGTATGTGTCAGCTTTGGATGACTTACCTCATACTCAATGATCGCCTGTTCAAGATCACTAAAATCTGCTTCTTTAGGGTCTTGTAGTTTACTCATTTCCACTTTTTGTTTCGTCAAGTTGGCAATTTCAAGCGCTTGTGCTTTTTCGCTCTCAGGCAAAGATTTCAGTTCAATTTGTAACTGATCTAACAACTCGGATAAATGCTCAGTATCGTCAAAGTTTAATTTATCTGATGTTTTAAGAATTTCTTTGATTTTAGCGATTGTATCTTGTGGCATAGCTTGCTCCTAGCGCCTTTTGGTTGACTTTATTCTAGGTGTTCAGCGCCTGTTTGACAATTAACTTACTGGGAATAAATTAATTTTATTTTGACAACGCAAAATACTGTCGTAATTATGAATACTATAACGTTCAACAAGACGCTTGCACACTTCGATTGCTTTAAAAGAGTTGCCATGTTTATCCAAGCGCGGTGAGTAAATCGCAATACCCATCAAATCAGGAACAACAACATAAATCCCACCAGAAACCCCACTTTTAGCAGGCAGTCCAATCGAGAACGCCCACTCACCTGAGTAATCATACATACCACACGAATACATTAATGATAAGCAATTTTTAACAGTCTCTGGTTTAAATATTTCTTCTTTTGTCACGGCACAACTACCGGCATTGGCAAAGCTTGCTGCAATCGTTGCTAACATCTCACTATTAAGCTCAATCGAACATGCCTGAAAATATAAATTAAGCGTACGATGCAAATCGGTATTTTTCGGAAAAGCTTGATGCTCACGCATAAAATAACCCAAAGCATAATTACGATCTGCCGTTTCTTTTTCTGAGTTATATACGGCATTATTGAACGTGATTTTCTGACTATCTGCCAACTTATAAAGCGCTTGCATAATATGATTAAAGCGATCTGCTGGATTGGATTTACGCTTGATCATCGAGCATGACATAATCGCACCTGCATTAATCATCGGATTATGCGGCAAACCTTCATCATTTAATGTTAACTCATTGAAGTTTTTGCCACTTGGCTCACGTCCGATATGCTTATGCACATGATTTAATCCATTTTCTTCTAGTGCCAGTGCGTACAACACAGGCTTCACCATCGATTGCATACAAAAGCGCGACTTAAAATCACCAACGCTAAACTTTCTTCCATCAACCGTGCACACAGAGATGGCAAACTGATCAGGGTCTACTTTCTTAAGCTCAGGAATATAGCTTGCCACTTTGCCTTGTTCATTAGATTGTAAACTTGCATGAATATCACTTAGATAAGCACAGAACTCTTCGAATTTTTCGTCAGAAATCATTATTTTAATTTTATATTTTAGCTATTGAAAATACAGCTTATTCTATACTTATCGCCAAGTATTTTACAGGCTTTATTGCTTTATACTTTGACCATCACGAAAATTAATGTAAGTAATTATTTTCTTTAAGTTTTTTCTTGCTTACTTATCACAGTTCAACTTTCTTAATTTCGTAAACTCTAGCTATCTACCTATAGCTTTTTTATTACAGATATAACCCAGTCAGGATTATACTTCCCCGTACACTGATCACTTTCAGAAAACATATCCCATAAAAATGCACATAGATATTTAACCTCATCATATCCTTTAAATTTAAATATTCTGTTAACTCTAAGAATTTCATGATTTAAATATTGCAGCCTAATCTGTGCGCCGCAATTATGACTTTTAATTCTCAAAAGATAATAAACAAATGACTCATATAAAGTTAACATTTCAGTAAGTATCACATCTCTCCGGTATAGGTCATCTTCTAAAGTATTCATTACATCATGCCACCGCTTTTTTGTACTTGAAGTTTTTTCACTAAAAAAATATTCGAATTTTATTTCTCCTTTTTTCAACTGCTTTTTAACCTCAAAATGCACCTTGCTAATCCAAAGCAACTCACTTAGAATCCTATCTTTAAACTCAAGATATACTACAATCATTTGCTTTTTTAATGCGTGCTTTTCAAGAATTCCTGGCAAGAATATAACCATTAACCAAAAGATAAAACTTACCAAATATCCCGATGATAAACTTGCAACAATATGGTTATTAGCATAAAAATAAAGGCTGATTATGGCAGTTATTGCAATAAACATTAAAACCACTAAATGCTTATGTCTTTTTATCTTAACCACTACTCCATTTATATTCATTTACTGCATCCTTTTCTAATAACTTCATAGGTGTAGCCTATAGCTAGTATAGTATTATAAATTTGTATAATTAATCCCTATTTCAAATTCATTCATGGTATTCCCATTATAATTCTTCTGGGTCGGTCTACATAATTTTGGTGATGGTAATAAACTGCCGCTTAATGCCTGATCGCGATAGTAAAAAATGTTACAAGCATAAAGTGCAGCCATTGATTCTAATAACCTAAAAAGATTAGCATTTTGATAGTTGGTATGTCGACGATGCTTAATTTGATTATTTACATCCCACCATGATGGTGTTTTTTTGTCAAAATCATACTCTTGATTTATCACTTGCCAAGGAGTTAGCGACTCAATCGAAAACCTTGGGATTTTAACAACAAACTCACTTATTCCTGCACAATATTTTTGTAAAAATTTAATATGCTCATGTATATTTTTGCACTTTTGACTATGACGTTTTTCAAGAAGCTTTAATAAAGTCTCAACCTCACCCACAAAAGATGTAATCAATCGTAAAATTTCAATTGAATATGTCTGATAATTATCAGAACATATTTCAACATACTTTGCCAAATAATCAACATCAGCCTCTAGCACAAGAAAATAATTCCAGTAATGTAACTCATTTGCTGTGGTTAAAATTCCCATAAGACAACACCTTAGACCAAACTATTAATACAGATTATAGCAAGTAAGTCTAAAATGTACCCGAAAAACATTTTAGCTTGAGAATTTATTGTATTTCAGGATAATGCTTATATGTTCATCCCTAAATGCAATCAATCATTGAAATCTAACACCTATTTATCCACAAGCAAATATCCGTTATTGCGCCTATTAAGCTATATGCACGGTTATCGCAAAGATTATCTTTTAGCACTCTTATACTCAACGCTCAACAAACTTTTTGACATCTTCCCTGAAATCCTCTTAGGCGTAGCTGTTAATATGGTTGTATCACGCCAAGATTCATGGATTGCACAATTAACTGGGGTACATTCATTATTCTCACAGCTATTAATTTTAGGTCTACTTACCTTTTTTATCTGGGCATTTGAGTCATATTTTCAGTATTTATATAGTCTGAAATGGCGTAATCTTGCACAAAATGTTGAACATAAACTGCGTACTGACGTCTATGGACATATTCAAAAAGCCAATGTCCAACAAATTGAAGCGACCTCAACAGGGCAAATGATCGCAACGATTAATGATGATATCAATCAAATGGAGAGATTTTTAGAAGATGGCGTTAATCAAATTGTACAAATTGTCGTTTCTACTGTCTTTATTGGAATCGTATTTTTGTTTGCCTCTCCTTTGATTACATTGCTTGCGATTGTGCCTATTCCATGCATTATTGTTGGTGCATTTTATTTCCAGCATCGTTTAGCACCTAGATTTTTAGAGGTACGTCAAAAGGCCGCTGAAATCAGTGGTGATCTGCAGCGTAATCTACTTAATCTCTTAACCATCAAAAGCTATACCACTGAAGAATATGAAGCACAACGCATCGAAAAAGCCAGTGCCAATTATCAAATGGCTAATCGCAAAACCATCCAAATTAGTTCGATGGTGACACCGGTTATTCGTATGTTTGTCTTAACTGGCTTTTTATTTACACTGCTGATTGGTGGCTACCAAACGTTTCATGGACAAATGAATGTCGGTGTTTTTAGCATGTTGATTTTCTTATCACAACGCCTGCTCTGGCCTTTCAATAATCTTGCTGTCGTTACAGTTGACTATCAACGTGTTATGGCATCGACAACCCGAGTTCTTAATTTACTAACTTGGCCGACTGAAGACCTAAATAATACATCAGCATTAAAAACAATAAAAGATCACCAAAATATCATTTTCGATCACGTTACTTTTGGTTATCAAAATGATACGCCTATTTATCAAGATTTAAATCTATCTATCAAAGCACAACAAACCACTGCATTTGTTGGCGAATCAGGCTCAGGAAAAAGCACATTGATTAAGCTGATGTGCCAATTTTATGAACCGCAATCTGGCGCTTTAAACTATGGTAGTCATAACATTCAAAGCTTTGATTTATCATCATGGCGTCAACAGATTGCTTTAGTTAGTCAGGATAGCTTCCTATTTGATGGCACGATCAAAGAAAACATTGCCTATGGCTCTTTTAATACTGATGATGAGGCGATTACGCATGCAGCTAAAGTTGCAGGGCTACATGAATTTGTTATGCAGTTACCTCACGGGTATGATACGGATGTTGGGCAACGCGGTTTATTATTATCTGGCGGTCAGAAGCAACGCATTTGTATTGCTCGAGCAGTTTTAAAAGATGCACCGATTTTAATTCTAGATGAGGCAACTTCTGCAGTAGATAATGAAACCGAGCTTGCTATACAGCGCGCTTTAAACAAGATTTCTAAATCAAAAACAACCATTATTATTGCGCACCGACTATCAACGATTCGCCATGCCGATATCATTCATGTAATGGATCAAGGACAGATTATTGAAAGCGGCACACATCAAGAACTAATAAAGCTCAAAGGAAAATATGCGCAACTTTGGGATATCCAGACAGGGAATATGTATTGATAGAACTCGCTGAGAAATCAAATACTACACAACAAGTTATTTCTCGTCTTGAAAGCGGCTCTGATACAAGGCTACCCTCTTTTAACCTGCTCTCAAAAATAGCTCATGCACTAGGGAAAAAGCTAACCATTCGATTTAGCTGAAATCTGCCAACAATGGTGAATTGTTGGTCTTCTGAGAAAGTCGCGTGACAAACATTTATCATCAATATTTTGGCAGTCATACTTTGCCTGCAACCCTTCATCAAATTTAAACTTGCGATAGTTATTAGAGAAATACAGCACGCCTTTTCTTGTTAAAAGTCGCATAGCCAAATCGATTAATTCAACATGATCACGCTGCACATCGAGCACATTTTGCATACGCTTAGAGTTAGAAAATGTCGGAGGATCTAAGAAGATTACATCAAATTGTTTACGCGCTTTAACGGCTTCTTTAAGCCACGTAAAGCAATCCGCCTGGATAAATACATGCTGATCAATATTTAATTTATTCAAATGGAAATTGCGTTTTCCCCAGTCTAGATAGGTCTTTGACATATCAACACTAACCACTTGAGCCCCCATCAATGCCGCATGCACACTTGCTGAGCATGTATACGAAAACAGGTTTAATAACGTTTTGCCTTGCGCGGCTTTTGCCACAATTTGGCGCATTTTACGGTGATCTAAAAAAAGACCAGTATCTAAATAATCATCAAAATTCACATAAAACAACGCATCATGTTCTTTAACCACATGAAACTTATCGGTTATTGCCTGCCTTTGATATTGACTATCACCCTTTTGTCGTTGACGTGTTTTGATATGAATATGCTCATATTTAACGGCTAATACTTCAGCAATATGATAAACCGCTTGCAATAGACGCTTTTGTGCAAGCTTTTCATCAACTGTTTTACCCATCTGATACTCTTGTACATGCACATGGGTATTATAAAGATCAATTGCCACCGCGTATTCAGGCAAGTTCGCATCATAAATACGATAACACTCAAGTCCTTGCTGCTGAGCCCATTTTTGGATTTGTTGATAATTCTTTAATAACCGATTTTTAAATGCTAAATGTCCATCATCTTGCAAAACTGCATTCTTGGCTTGACGCGTTAATTTCTGTGTCGCAGATTCATGCTGCATCACCCACTGGTCAGACACTTCAAATTGATAAAGCATCGTCTCAAGCGCACCATTGAAGAACTTATTGACTTTCATCGCTCTTAAGCCAAGTGCTCTCACCGGTTCACTTGCCGCACTGAATATCGATACCTTCCAACCACTGAAATCACGTATTAATGCCTTGCCAAATCCGCTAAATAATCCACGCAACTTTTCAGCTCTACCATGATACAAACGCTCACCATAGGGCGGATTAGTCAAGATAAACCCCGTTTTTTCATGTGCATCATTACTTAAGTCTCTGACATCCTGCACAAAGACCTCAATCGCACCAGTAAGATCGGCACTGTCTATATTTTGTCGTGCTTTATCCAATACACGCATATCATCGTCATAGCCAATTAAGGTTATATTGCTCTTCTCTTTGCCCATATTTTTGCGCATTAACGCTTCTGACTTTAGTGCCTGCCATGCAGCATGGTCAAAATCACGCCAATGCATAAAACAAAACGTATCACGCGTAAGATTGGGCGCAATATCATATGCCATCATCGCCGCCTCAATTAAGATCGTCCCTGAACCACACATTGGATCAATAAAGTTAACTTGATCTTTTTTAAGTTCATCTAACCAGCCACTTTTAACAAGTAGTGCGGCTGCTAAAGTTTCTTTCAATGGTGCCTCACCTTGTGCTAAGCGATAACCTCGTCGATGCAAGCTTTGTCCTGTCAATGACAAATAAATAAATGCCATACCTTTTTGCAAATGGATATTAATGACAATATCTGGATGCTCTAAATCAACGTTTGGGCGCTCATCCATCTGATCACGAAAATAATCAACCACCGCATCCTTTGCTTTTTGTGCCGCAAATTGAGTGTTATTAAACACTTGATGTTTACCAGAAAGCTCAATTTTAATTGATTGTTTAACATCAAAGAAACTCGCCCAAGGTAACCCATAGAGCTCATTATAAAAAGCATCGGCACTGTCAAACTTAGCGACATGTAATTTGCGATGCACTTGATTGGCAAGACGTGACCATAAACACACCTTATAAGCAGTGACAAGATCCGCTTCAAACTCAACACCGGCAAGCTTCTCGCGCGCTTCATCAACGCCTAGCGCTAACAGCTCATCTTTTAGTAACAACTCAATGCCCTTAGCACAGCTTGCAAAAAAGCTTAATAATTTGGTTTGCTCTACATTCTCAGTAGTAAGTGAAATATCCATTAGAAATAATCGCTAAAAATTCAATCTGGCGATTATACCACTATATAAATTATTTTGCGGTGTTTAATTACGAAGCATTTTCATTAAATCAATGCCTAGAGCCCAAGTCCTCATCTTCTTTATCTCCTTCTATTAAGTGTGTTAACTCATCACATAGTACTAGCTGATCACCTTTAAACTCAAACATTGCAATAACTTTTGCTTTAATGATCATGCCATTGTCTTTTTTAGCCACAGGATAGTGCACACTACATACTTTATTACCATCTTCAATTAAGTGCTCAAAACAGATTTTAACTTGATTCACTGTTGATTTGAGTGATTTGATATGAGCAACAAAATCATCAAACTTCAGTACTTTGCCATCAACATACTGCGTGTAATCAGGGTGAAAGTATTTATGAATCTCTGCTTCATCAAAACCATCTTTTTCAAATATAGCCTTGAATATCCGTACTAATAGTTCTTTCTTACCTAGACAATACGCTTGTCTTTTTTGAGTGTTTTTTTTGCTATTCATTACAATCTCCTTTAATGCTGATTTACCTTTCTTAACTAACTGGAGTTACTAAGGCATTATCGCCATATAACAAAGATTGATTTATACGCATAGAGACCATATTTTGCTTTTATCGGACATCACTGGTGGGATATATCAAAAAATCTATAGCAGATCATTTCTTGTTATAAAACTACTTTTCCAATATTATCTAAAAGATTCTAACCAAATATCAAGGGAGAGGGTATGGAGAAGAAACTAAATCAGCCGGGGCTATTCTCGGCAATTGCCATTAGTATTGGCACAATGATGGGTAGTGGTTGGCTGTTTGCCTCATACTATGCGTCAAAAGCTGCAGGTGGCGCTTCAATTTTGTCATGGATCATCGGCGCACTTGCCGTACTGATCATGGCATTATTACTAGCAGAAATCGCCATAAAATATCCAGTCAATGGCCTTTTCACACGATTAATCAGTATTTCACATAATCCACACTTTGGCTTTGTTACCGGCATATCAAACTGGCTTCTAGGTTTGATCGTCATTCCATCTGAAGCCATGGCAACTACGCAGTATGTCGCATCTATCTACAAACCGATAACGCCATATATATTTGCTAACGGCTCATTAACCTTAGCTGGTGTTGGTGTAGTTGGTGTGTTTATGTTGATTTACACACTGATCAATTACTGGGGTATTCATTTTTTTGCAAAAATTAACAACTCCATTACGACACTCAAGATTATTATCCCAATCGTCACTGCTGTCCTTATGCTGCTTGCTGCATTTCATAGCAGTAACTTCACCGCAGAAAATGCCAGTTTTATTCCTTTTGGCAATAGCAGTATATTTGGTGCGATTGTTAGTTGCGGTATTTTCTATTCATTCTTTGGATTCCAAACGGCAGTGAGCTTTACCGCGGAGCTTAAAAATCCTAAACGCAATGTGCCAATAGCGTTAATCAGTAGTGTATTAATCGTGCTTGGTATCTATTTACTCTTACAAATTGCCTTTATCGGTGCACTACCACCACACATGCTTGATAATGGCTGGGCAGGACTTAATTTTGAATCACCATTAGCGCAATTAACAGGTCTTATTGGATTAAATGTCTTGGCCGTTGTTCTATATGCTGATGCATTCATTAGTCCCTCAGGCACAGGGATTATTTATACTGGTGCGAGTACCCGTATGCTCAATGAGATGGGCAAGCATGGTCAAGTACCCAAAGTATTTGGCAAGATCAATGAACAAATTGGCATGTCGCGTATTTGCTTGATTTTTACTTTTATTTGCTCATTGGTATTGATTATATTCTTCAGAAATTGGCAGCTTATTGCTTCGTTAACCACTACGTTTATTTTGATTTCATGTATTGCATTACCCATTGCTTACAGTAAACTCAAAGGCAACAAAAATGAGCCCTTAACAATAAGCTACTTACCATTTCCACAAGCATTTTCATTTGCCATCTTTTTATTCTTAAGCTACTTATTAATGATTTCAGGCATTATCAATTTAGCAGTGGCATTGATCCTACATTTGGCCTTTTTTGTCATGTATGCTGGCATGAAAATGAAAACACACGACAACAAGCTCATCAAGGAGATGATTATTGGCTCATGGGGAATTTTCTTATTTCTGGTATTTGAACTAGTTGCTGCTATTATTTACAAGCACTTTGGAGATCACACTGCATTTTATATTATCTTTCTTATGTTAAGCGCACTGTTTTATTTTGTGCTTATTGCGCAGAAATCAGAAACCAATTAATAAATACTTACAAACAACTACACAACAATACATAAATTATTTACATAAATGTTTTATGATATTGAAATATGACCTGTTTTTGCATTATGCCATAGCATAGCTTCTGTATGGGAGACGGTTGCTTGCTGTGAAGGTCATCGCGTCATATGATGCATTTTTTTAAACAAACACTTGGGGGAGAAATTTTTATGGCTGTTAATACAGATAATATAAAATCACCTGCTTTATTTTCTGCTATCGCCATTGGCGTTGGTTGTATTATTGGCAGTGGCTGGCTTTTCGCATCTTATAATGCGGCAAAAGCCGTGGGTTCAATGGCCTTTCTATCGTGGATTATTGGTGCAATCTTAGCATTGATCTTAGCGTTGTTATTAGCTGAAACGGCAACAATGTTTAAAGAACGCGCCTTTTTCGCACGCATTCTCACACTATCGCATAAGAATACTGACTATGGCTTCGTTGTTGCTATTTCAAATCTGATGGGACTGATTTTGGTTATCCCATCTGAGGCCTCAGCAACCATTCAATATCTTAGTGGTATCTATCCAAGCCTTATGGTAGGTAAAAACTTATCATTAACGGGAGAGTTATATGTTGTGCTTTTGATTGTTGTATATGGCCTGATAAATTTTTGGGGGCTACAGATCCTGTCTAAAGTAAATAACATGATTACGTTATTTAAGCTTATTGTACCACTTGCAACAGGCATAATTATTATTGCTTATGCTGGATGGCACGGTGAATTTCATGCTGCGAACTTTTCATTAAGCGGCTTTCATCAATCTATGGGGGGTATGATTGATGGCGCAATTGCCACTGTAGTTACCGGTGGTATTTTCTACTCTTTTTATGGATTTGGACTTATCGCGGTATTTGGTGCTGAGCTTAAAAACCCTAAACGTAATATTCCCCTAGCATTAGTTGGTTGTGTCCTTATTTGCCTTGTTGTCTATCTTATTTTACAATTTGCTTTTATCGGTGCGATGCCAACTAAATACCTTGAACATGGTTGGCAAAATTTACCCGTCTTTTCCTCACCGCTGGCACAACTGCTTGGTTTAATTGGTGTTAATGTGGCAATGATTTGGGTACTCTATGCGGATTCAGCGATCAGTCCATCAGGCACAGGAGCGCTTTATATGGGCTCAAGCTCACGTATGATCACTGGCATGTCACAAGATGGTCAACTACCTTCATTTTTTGATCGTATTATTGCCAAATATAATCTATCAAGACGTTCATTAATTACCGTTTTTATCATTGGCGTCATTATGGTATTTTTCTCTAAAAACTGGCAAAACATCATGATTATGGTCACCGTGTTTCAGTTGATTTCATGCATTGCGATTCCTGTGGCATTGGCGCGTTTACGAAAATCAGAGCCTCAAGCTGAACGCGCATTTAAAGTACCTTTTGGTTTATCATTGAGCTATGTGATCTTTCTAGTTGTATCATATCTGATGATACAAGCTTCGATGAAAGCCGTACTTTTGGCACTTATCGCGCATATTATCTTATTTGTAGTCTACTCCTTAAGCTACCATAAAAATAACATAAGCAGAGTCTGGAAATCACTTTGCTCTTCTTGGTCGATTTTCTTTTATTTAGCGATTAGTGTGCCATTTAGTCACTTAGTGGATATCAAATCATTTGGTCACTCCTACGCTCTAGTTGCATTCATAATTGCTTATACTCTGGCTTATATAGCCATGGTGAACCAAAGAAATTATCAGTAATATTTGCAATGCATAGACAACTGATCATCAGATCACTACACTTAAGTGTACCTACTGTATAGCTACAAACGATTTATTTATGCGCAAAAATATTATATCTATTATCACCGGATTTGCCGTTGTTATGACGGGCATAGGTTATGCTGATGCAAACTTTGATAAGGCAATGACCTATGCCACGGTTAACAGTGTTGTTGCAACGAGCTCGGCAATTGCTTTACAAAAGGCCGGCTTTCAAACAAAAACCTATAATACCCAATACGGTCTAGTGACTACCATTGATGACAATCAAGGTGACATATCTCAAAAGAATCAAAATGAACCGAATGCATGGCAAACACAGCAAGAAATCTCTCAACAACGCCAAGATTTTATGAGTCAATAAATGCGTTTTAGTGCTTTTGCTCACGTACAAAACATAAGGTCAATAATGCTAAGATAATACTTGCAGGCAAGATACTAAAGGCAACCTCATAGCTTGACACGCTATAGTTTGCACCCAAGACATCCGGTTGCAAATGATCTAAAATCATGCCAACAAGTCCTTCAAAAGTGCCGCCAAATATTGGCTCTCCGGTATTGATCAATGCCACAGCTGTTGCCATTACCCACAAGGGATTCACCTTACGTCCGACAACAAAGACTAACATAAATGAGCTTGTTACAATGCCATAGACAAGGCAGGCAATAACTAACAAGGTTGTATTTAGATGCAAATACAAAATAGCCAGCAAAGACACAAAACCAATGAGTGTGCAGCAAAACATAATCGGCACACAGCGGATCTTAACCGATAGTTTCCCCATAATTGGTGCACCAATCCCCATTCCGATAAAAATACATGAAATAAAATAACTGGCTTGTGTTGTCGTTAATGCATATTTCTGGACAAAAAAACTATTACCCCACAACCCACCAAAGGCATCAATCGTGGTAAAGATCAATCCAGAATACGCCATAAGCAACCAGTTATTGCGTGAACTGATAACCTTTTTGATCATCTTTAAAATATTCTTTTGTTCATTTTGCGCCGTTTGCTCCTCCGCTAAATTAGCATGCCCCTCTTCTGGGTCATCACGCACAATAAGCCAATAAACAATGGCAAAAACCACGCCAATAATGGCACAGTAATACAAACCTTCTTGCCAACCAACGCTATTAAATAAAGCAGATAAGGGCGCCTGCCCAACAACCGCACCAGTCATTGCTGCAGTTAACAATAAACTACTGGCAACAGAAAAACCTTTTTCATCAAACCAAGTTGCAGCTGCTTTCATATAACTGACTGTGGCAAACGCAACACCTAGCCCCATCATCAAGCGCCCAATAAAGGCAAAAGCAATATGATTAGATGCTGCAAATAGTAAGATGCCAAACGCACTGATAAGCAATGATACCGTACTAACATTACGACAACCAAAACGATCAAGAAGCAATCCAGCAAACGGCTGAACAAACAGCACACAATACAGAAAAACCGCCGATAAAAAACCCATTTGTGCCGAGTTAATACCAAAATGCAGTTTGATATCACCGGCAATCAGACTTGGAAAGACCAATGCAATATATTTATAAAATAGTAAAAATGAACTAAGAACAATAACAATCCAAGCATAGCCTTTGATATTTTTGATTGACATGTGTTTTTCTATTTCTTCTTTTTTGAGCATAAGCCGTTATATTAACAGCCATTTTTTAGCAAAAGAAGTATATTTTTGTGTTGAGATATCTCTCTTTTTAGAAGGTTATAGTCTAAGATTACAATAGGATGATGAAAAACTAAGGTAATGAGTATTCTATGAAGAAAATAATATCAATATTGAGTTTAGCTTTGTGTGCAAGCTCAGTAAGTAGTTATGCTTATGAAACACTGTCTTATGGTTTTGTTGATGTCAATGGAGGCTATGCCAATAGCCCAAGCTCGCTTGATTGGAATCAATTCTCACTACCCAATCATACAACAGCCAATAACGGCGAAAGCTCCAACGCCTTTAGCGCGAGTATGCTTGCAGGTCTTGGTGCTGATCTAGGTTATCATCTATCATTAGAAACCATGCTTGGCATTGGCTTTACCAGCGCCCTATATGACAGTACTGCCACAACCACTAATACATTGACATCAGCAACCGCACATGGCAGTTTTAAGATTGAGCGCTCACTGTATGTGCCGATATTACTTGGTTTAAAATATCAGCCTTTTAATCGTTTAAGCTTTTCAGCTGCAGGAGGAGCCGCCTTTTTAAATCAAACGTACAAAGCCAATTTAAGTGGTTTTAGCACACCAATTGCTAGTGATGGGACACTCTCTGGCTTTCAACCTGCTATGCGCTTAGCAATGGATGTTCAATTAACGAGAAGCTTAAGCCTATCGGCAAGTTACTTACGGACATTTGGTAATGCGACAATTGATAATGACAATTCCAAACCATTACCTATCCAAACATTTAGTCTTGGCTTACGCTATCAGTTCCCAATGGGTGAGGCACTTGCTAAGCAACGTATTTACGGCACACCATCAGATTAGTTAATACCTTTGTCACTTATCTCCTTATACTCCTTGTCCTTTGTACCATGTCATTTAGCACCACAAACTTACCCATTGTTTAAATCAACTTAACTTATGTCAACATTTCCAGATATTGTTAAGCTGAACTGTTTCATATAAAGTTCTGAACAAATCATATTCAGGATATCATTATGAAAACGTATAAAATCGCCATACTGCTAAGCTATCTATCCATCGCCTCTGTATCTGCAGTAATACTTACACCTGCATTACCGCAAATTGGCAAATTTTACTCACTTGACACTTCCAGTCTCTCATGGTTTGTTGGGATTTTTCTATTTGGCTATGTTTTTGGTCAGCTGATTTATGCCCCACTTGCCAATCGTTTTGGTAGACTTAAAGCCATTCGCTTTGGTTTTGCCATCAACTTAATTGGCTTGGTTATATGCTATATTGCGGTAACCAACATACTCCATAGCTATAGCTTGTTACTTTTAGCTCGGGTTATTACCGCACTTGGTTCTTCTGCGGGGTTGGCGTGTACTTTCACGTTAATCAATGAGCTTTTGAATGAAGCGCAAGCAAAGAAAGCAATCTCTTACTCCATGCTGTCTTTTATGCTCGGTATTGGTATTGCTGTCACTCTCGGTGGTGTTGTTACGCAATACTTACAGTGGCAAGATCTATTTTTTATCTTGCTTATTCATGGTGCACTCGCCTATTTGTCAACATTCTTGTTCCATGAAACACTGCAAGAAAAACACTCATTACATCCGATAGCAATTGCCCAAAGATACACACATGCATTAAAGAGTCATCGCTTACGTCACTATGCTTTGATTATTGGTTTATGCTCAACAGTATCCTATGGCTACGCGGCAGCGGCACCAATGATCGCGCAGCACATATTGCATTTAACACCTAGCGAATATGGCTACTGGAATCTAATCGCATTAGCGGGCACATTGATCAGTGGCTTAACTGCACCACGCATACTGCATCGGTTTGATGCTAATAAGCTTATTATGGTTGCCATTGCTATTGTTTTTATTGGCGCAATATCGCTTTATCTTAGCGTAGTACTTAATACTGGAGCATTAGTGTTCTTTCTTATTTGTGCAGTATTGTATTACTTCAGCGGATTATTATTTCCAAGTGCAACACTCTTTGCTTCATCAGCGATTAATGATAAAGCATCTGTCTCATCAATGATGAGTTTTATGAATATGGGTTCAGCAATGCTTGCAGTCATTATTATGGGTTATTTACCTGGAAACAGTGCACTACAATTTAGTCTGATACTTATTGCATTTATCGCTATTAATATAATTTCAGGGATTTTTCTAAAAAGAGATAATCAATCTTGATGGTGGGTCGTGCAGGATTCGAACCTGCGACCAATTGGTTAAAAGCCAACTGCTCTACCAACTGAGCTAACGACCCGATGAGGAGCTATTATAGCGAGTCAACCCCTTATTGCAAGGGCTTTTTTTAATTAATTCTAGCGTTTCTTATATATACTCTTTTCATGATCAAAAATAAGTTTTTTGAGACATAAAAAAACCTGCAATTGCAGGTTTTGATAGTATCAGTAATAAAAGTTGTAGATTAAGCTTCTGCTACTTCTTCAACTTCTACTTGTGGACGATCAACTAGCTCAATAAATGCCATAGGCGCTTTATCACCAAAGCGGAAACCACACTTAAGTACGCGGGTATAACCACCTGGACGAGCTTCATAACGCGGTCCGATTTCTTCAAATAGCTTCTTAACTGCTTCTTTATTACGTAGGTAATTAAAAGCTTGACGTCTTAAAGCAACTACTTGACCTTTGAACTCATTATTATCATGATCAGTTGTTGATTTGCGCAGCTCAACTTCACGCTTTGCAAGCGTAATTAAAGGCTCAATAAAGCCTCTTAACTCTTTTGCTTTAGGCAAAGTTGTTTTGATCAGTTCATGCTTTAACAATGAAGCTGACATGTTTCTAAACATCGCTTTGCGATGGCTGCTTGTTCTATTAAACTTACGACCACTCTTACGATGACGCATAGTAATTTCCTTCTAGTTAAAATTATATATTACTTACTAAGCTGCTCTGGCGGCCAGTTGTCAATTCTGACACCTAAAGAAAGGCCTCTTTCAGCTAAAACAGCTTTTATTTCATTCAAAGACTTACGCCCCAAATTTGGAATGCGCATTAAGTCTGATTCAGGGAATTGTACCAAATCGCCCAGATAACGAATATTCTGAGCTTTTAGACAGTTCGCTGATCTTACCGTTAATTCTAAGTCTTCAACAGGTCTAAGCAATAAAGGATCGATTTCAGGGGCATCTTGTGCAGACTTACGACCTAATGGTGCTTTTAAATCCACAAAAACAGCGATCTGCTCATAAAAATAAGTCATCGCTAATTCGATTGCCTCCTCAGGCTTAATCGTACCTTTAGTACGCATATAAATTTCTAATTTCTCGCTATTATCATCTAAAGCTGAAACGGTAAAAGAAACATCTAAAACAGGATTATAAGCCGCATCCAATGGAATATAGCCAACCAACAATTCTTCAACTGCTGCTTGTGTATAAACTGTAGATGGTACAAATCCACGACCCTTAGTCACTTTAAGCGACATATTAAGCTTACCACCTTCATTAAGGTTAGCAATCACATAATTCGGATCTGATACTTTGACATTACCGCTGACTTCAAGATCTTTCGCTAACAACTTTGAAGGACCTGCTTTGGTGATTGTCAAATATGCTTCTTCTGTTTCATCTTGTAAACTAATAGCCAGCTTTTTTAGATTAAGCAGAATTTCTACAACATCTTCTTGTATACCTTCAACAGTGCAATATTCATGTAAAGCGCCTTCAATTTGCGCTTCTGTTACTGCAGAGCCAGGTATAGAAGATAATAAAATTCTTCTGAGAGCATTTCCCATTACATGACCAAAACCAACAGCTAATGGCTCAACAATCACCTTAAAGTGGTTATGTTTAACCTCAGTAACACTGCCAATTTGTGGTTTGTAAGCTTCAGTTGGACAAGTATGCATTAACTGCTCTCCGTTTATTTATTATTTAGAGTACAATTCAACAATCAACTGCTCATTGATATCAGCAGATAATTCAGCACGCTCTGGCTTAGACTTGAAAGCACCTTCAAGCTTGGCTTCATCTACTTCAATCCAAGATAAAGTGCCGCGTTGCTTAGAAAGCTCTAATGCACTTTGAATACGCAATTGCTTCTTCGATTTTTCACGAACAGCAACAACGTCACCTGCTTGTAAAGCATATGAAGGGATATTACATGCTTTGCCATTAACCAAAATGCCTTTGTGTGTCACTAACTGACGTGCTTCTGCACGTGTTGAACCAAAGCCCATACGGAAAACAACATTATCCAAGCGACCTTCTAAAAGCTCAAGAAGGTTTGCACCTGTGTTGCCTTTACGTCTTGCTGCTTCAACATAATAACGCTTAAATTGATTCTCAAGTACGCCATAAATACGACGAACTTTTTGCTTTTCACGCAATTGTAAACCGTAATCAGATAGGCGCGCTCTTTTTGCACCGTGTTGACCAGGCTGCGTGTTAATCTTACATTTTTCTTCGATTGATCTTACACCGCTTTTTAGCTGAAGATCAGTACCTTCTCTACGAGAAAGCTTACACTTAGGTCCTAAGTATCTAGCCATTTTACTTACCTTAAAATCTTATACACGACGTTTTTTCGGAGGACGGCAACCGTTATGCGGTAACGGTGTTACATCCGTAATGCTCGTCACTTTGAAGCCTTTTGCATTTAAAGCGCGTACCGCAGATTCTCGCCCAGGTCCTGGACCTTTCACAAGAACGTCTACGTTTTTCACGCCATATTCAAGCGCAACATCGCCTGCTCTTTCAGCGGCAACCTGTGCTGCAAAAGGTGTACTCTTACGAGAACCTCTAAAACCACTACCACCAGAAGTCGCCCAAGACAACGCATTACCTTGACGATCCGTAATAGTGATAATCGTGTTGTTAAAAGAAGCGTGGATATGCGCAATCGCATCCGGTACGCTCTTCTTGATTTTCTTCTTAGGCTTTACAGCTTTTGCCATAAGTTTGATTCCTATTTGTTATAATTGTACTTATGCCCTAATTGGCTTTCTTGGTCCTTTACGCGTACGAGCATTCGTCTTAGTACGCTGACCTCTTACAGGCAGATTACGGCGATGTCTACGACCACGATAAGTACCTAGATCCATTAAACGCTTAATGTTCATTGATACTTCACGACGAAGATCACCTTCCACTGTAAACTTGGCAACTTCACTTCTCAATGACTCGATCTGCTCTTCTGTCAAGTCTTTGATTTTGTTGCTTGGTTCAATGTTACACGCAGCACATATTTTAATTGCGCGTGGACGCCCAATACCATAAATCGCTGTTAAGGCAACATCAGCATGCTTATGATCAGGAACGTTAATCCCAGCTATACGAGCCATTTACAATACTCCATTTACTTTATTAATATCTTAAAATTATTAGTTAATTTGGCACGGCGGACGAATATAACGCTTTTTTTATTAAAAAGCAAGCCACCATGTCTAATTATTAACCTTGACGCTGTTTGTGTCTTGGATCAGTACAGATCACACGAACCACACGATTACGCTTGATCACTTTACAGTTTCTACACATCTTCTTCACAGAAGCTCTGACTTTCATCTGATTACCTCATTCTTGTTAAAATTATAATTTACCGTAATTACTCAAATTTGCTTTCTTTAACAGTGAGTCATACTGAGTTGACATCATATGTGATTGCACTTGCGCCATGAAATCCATGATCACAACCACAACGATCAATAATGATGTTCCACCAAATGTAAACGACAACCCATGACCAAAAAAGTTCATAACAAAAATTGGTAATAAACAAATTGCGGTAATATAGATCGAACCAATAAGTGTTAATTTACTCATGACCGAGTCAATATATTTTGCTGTTTGCTCACCAGGTCTAACCCCAGTAATAAACGCCCCAGAACGCTTAAGATTATCTGCTGTTTCTTTCGGATTGAAAACAAGCGCCGTATAGAAGAAACAAAAGAAAATAATCGCTGCTGCAAATATCAATGTATACAGCAAGCTACCTGGTTGAAGCGCTTCACCAATTTCAGCTAACCATCCTAATGAAGGTGAAGATGCAAACCAATTAGAAAGCATCCCAGGAACCATCAAAATAGATGATGCGAAAATAGGCGGAATCACACCCGCCATATTTAGTTTTAATGGTAAATGACTTGTTTGTGGCGCCATCATCTTACGACCTTGCTGACGTTTAGCATAGTTAACCGTAATACGACGTTGAGCACGTTCGACAAAAACAACAAAAGCAACAACCGCTAGTAAGATAACTAGCAACACCCAAACAGTTAGGTATGAAATTGCGCCTTGGTTAGCTTGTGAAATTGTTGTGCTAATTTCAAATGGCAGGTTGGCAACAATACCTGAGAAGATTAGTAATGAGATACCATTACCAATACCACGTTCAGTCATCTGCTCACCCAACCACATCAAAAACATACTGCCTGTTGTCATTGAGATAATTGCGGCAAAATAAAACAAAAATCTTGAGTCAATATCCACGAGTCCAGGCTGATTGAACGTATAAACTGCGATACCAAACGATTGCACTAACGCGAGCGCCAAAGTGGCATATCTTGTGTATTGCGTTATTTTCTTCTGCCCTGATTCCCCTTCTTTTTTGAGCTCCATCAGTTTTGGTGAAACCGCACTCATCATCTGGAAGATAATCGACGCTGAAATATAAGGCATAACACCTAATGCAAAGATACTTAACTTCTCAAGTGCACCACCAGAGAACATGTTAAACATACTCAAAAGTCCATTGCCACCAGCGTACTGCGCTGACATTAACTTACTCAACTGATCAGCATCAATATATGGGATCGGGATATAGACACCTAGTCTAAAGACAATAATGCCTAATAAGACAAAAAGAAGGCGTTGTCTTAATTCTTTAAGTCCGCCACCTTTTTTAAGATTTTGTGTTGCCATAGCAATATTACTCTACCTTACCACCAGCAGATTCAATAGCTGCTTTTGCACCTTTTGTGCAATGCAAACCATTAATAGTAACTGGTTTATTGATTTCACCACTTGCAATAATGCGCGCTTCAAGCATATCTTTACGTACAAGACCTGCCTGCTTTAACACATCCAAAGTCACTACGTCTGCTTCAACTACATTTAATTCATGCAATCTGATTTCAGCAACATATCTTGCTTTTTGTGAAGTAAAACCAAATTTAGGTAGTCTTCTTTGTAAAGGCATCTGACCGCCTTCAAAACCAACTTTATGGTAACCGCCAGAGCGTGCTTTTTGACCTTTGTGGCCACGACCAGAAGTCTTACCAAGACCACTACCGATACCACGTCCAAGGCGCTTTGCAGCAGGCTTTGAGCCTTGCGCTGGAGAAATTGTATTTAATCTCATTGAAATTACCCCTCTATCTTCACCATGTAGTTGATCTTGTTAGCCATACCACGATTAGCAGGCGTATCAATCACTTCTACACTTTGGCGAATTTTACGTAAACCTAGACCGCTTGCACACGCTTTGTGTGATGCTTGGCGGCCAATTAGGCTTTTCGTCAACGTTACTTTAAAAGTCTTATTATCAGTCATCGTACTTACCCTTGAATTGCTTCAACGCTCAAGCCACGCTTCTCTGCAATCTCCTCAGGAGATTTAAGGCTGCTTAAACCATTGATAGTTGCACGAACAACGTTGATTGGGTTAGTGGAACCATAAGTCTTAGCTAATACGTTATGAACACCTACCACTTCAAATACTGCACGCATCGCACCACCGGCAATAATACCTGTACCTTGAGATGCTGGCTGCATGAATACTTTAGACGCACCATGGTTAGCGGTTGTTGGGTACCATAAAGTATCACCATTTAAGTTAACCGTTTCCATATTGCGACGTGCGTTTTCCATTGCTTTTTGGATTGCCACAGGTACTTCACGAGATTTACCTCTACCAATACCGACTCGGCCATTTCCATCACCAACAACAACTAAAGCAGCAAAGCTCATGATTCTGCCGCCTTTAACTGTTTTGGCATGTCTTTTTACGCTGACTAACTTCTCGATCAAGCCGTCAGTTTTTTGCATATTATCTGCCATTATCAGTCGCCTTTAATTAAAATTTCAAACCATTTTCTCTAGCTGAATCAGCTAGCGCTTTTACGCGGCCGTGATATCTAAAGCCTGAACGGTCAAAAGCAACCTGCTCAATGCCTTTTTCAACAGCGCGCTGTGCAATTACTTTACCAACAACTGTGGCTGCAGCAACGTTCCCAGTGTAAGAACAATCGCCTTTCACAGCTTGCTCAAGTGTTGAAGCTTGCGCTAAAACTTGATTACCATCGCCAGAAATAATTTGAGCATACATATGCTTAGGTGTTCTATGTATGCATAAACGAACTTGATTTAGCTCTTTAAGCTTAATGCGTGTACGCTTTGCACGACGTAAACGAGCAATTTTCTTATTCATAGTTTTACTCACTTATTTTTTCTTAGCTTCTTTGGTGATTACTCTTTCATCCGCATAACGAACACCTTTGCCTTTATAAGCTTCAGGTTGACGATAAGCGCGGATATCTGCTGCAACTTTACCAAGTAGCTCTTTGTTCGCACTCTTCAAAACAATTTCAGTTTGTGAAGGTGTCTCAGCTGTCACACCTTGAGGTAACGCATGATCGACTGGATGAGAGAAGCCAAGTGTTAAGTTTACACTGTTACCTTGCGCTTTAGCACGGTAACCAACACCTACCAACTGCAACTTTTTCTCAAAGCCCTGACTAACGCCAACAACCATGTTGTTAATCACTGAGCGCGCAGTACCTGATTGCATATTTGCAGTTTTAGACTCATCATTTGGTTTAATGTTGATAATCTTATCTGCAATTTCAATCGTCACTGCATTATTAATTTTTTTAACTAGTTCGCCTTTGGCACCCTTAACGGTAACAAGGTTATCATTTGCTACTGTAACTGTAACACCGCTAGGAATAGCAACAGGCTTTTTACCAACTCTAGACATTAAAAATCTCCTGTTTTATGCTACGTAGCAAATTATTTCACCACCAACGCCTTCTGAACGTGCTTTTCTGTCGCTCATCAGACCTTTAGAAGTTGAAATCACAGCCACACCAAAGCCACCGTGAACTTTAGGAAGTTCAGCTGCTGTCTTGTAAATACGAAGACCAGGGCGGCTTACACGCTTAAGCATTTCAATTACAGGTTGCCCCTGATGATACTTAAGCTCAACACTAAGCGTACCATTATTTTCTTCAGAAACATCAAGGCTCTTGATAAAACCTTCTGCAACAAGAAGTTCAGCAATTGCTTTTTTCTTCTTAGATAAAGGCATAGAAACCGTTGTCTTATGTGCAGACAAACCATTTCTAATTCTTGTTAGCATATCTGCAATAGGATCTTGCATACTCATAAAATTTAATCCTTCTATTACCAGCTAGCTTTTTTCAAGCCAGGAACATCACCAACCATTGCGTGCTCACGCAACTTGTTACGGCATAAGCCGAACTTCTTGTAAACAGCATGCGGTCTACCGGTAATACGGCAGCGCGTTTGTAAACGTGAAGGCGATGAATTCACTGGAAGTTTTTGCAATTTAATTTGCGCATCCCACTTCTCATCATCAGTGGCATCTGGACTTAGAATAATTGCTTTAAGCTCAGCTCTTTTTTGAGCATATTTCGCAACTAATCTTTGTCTTTTTAATTCTCTTTGGACCATTCCAAGTTTTGCCATTGTAAGGTTACTCCTTAAGATTTCAGCGGGAAGTTAAACGCAGTCAACAGCGCTCTACCGTGTTCATTACTCTGAGCAGTTGTCGTAATTGTGATATCTAAACCACGAATACTATCAACTTTATCGTAATCAATTTCTGGAAAAGCGATCTGCTCGCGCATACCCATACTGTAATTACCACGTCCATCAAATGATTTAGGATTTAAACCACGGAAATCACGGACACGTGGGATTGCAATCGATACTAAACGATCTAAAAACTCATACATACGCTCGCCACGCAAAGTTACCTTCGCGCCAATTGGCCAACCATCACGAATCTTAAAACCAGCGATAGATTTTCTTGTTTTAGTAATCACAGCTTTTTGACCTGCAATTGCTTCTAAGTCTCTTACCGCGTGCTCTAACGCTTTTTTATCTTTTGCAGCTTCACCAACACCCATATTAAGCGTGATTTTAGTAATGCGCGGAATTTCCATCACATTAGCTACACCTAGCTCATCTTTAAGCTGTGGAACTACTTTTTCTTTATAGAAAGCTTTTAGCCTTGCCATATTTTACTACCTATAGATCTACTAATTCGCCATTTGACTTGAAATAGCGAACTTTTTTATTACCATCTTCTACAAATTTAACGCCAACACGGTCAGCTTTCTTTGTAGCAGGGTTATATAAAGCAACATTAGACGCGTGAATAGATGCTTCTTTCTCGATAATGCCGCCCTCAACCCCTTTATTTGGGTTAGGCTTTACATGTTTCTTGACAAGATTAACACCTTCCACCACTACGCGATTCTCTTCAGAAAGCACAGTGACTATTGTTCCTCTACGACCTTTGTCTTTACCAGCGATAATTACAACGTCATCGCCTTTCTTCAGTCTATTCATTCTCTGTTATACTCCAACTTATAACACTTCAGGGGCAAGTGAAACAATCTTCATAAATTGTTCACTACGTAGCTCACGTGTCACAGGACCGAATATACGCGTACCAATAGGTTGGTTGTTGTTATTCAAAAGAACAACAGCATTACCATCAAAGCGCAAAACAGAACCATCGCGACGACGAACACCTTTCGCTGTTCTAACCACGACCGCACTGTGTACGCTTCCTTTTTTTACCTTACCGCGTGGGTTCGCTTCTTTAACAGTCACTTTAATCACATCGCCAACACTTGCGTATCTGCGATGAGAACCACCCAACACTTTGATACATTCTACCCTACGAGCGCCACTATTATCAGCAACTTGAAGTTCAGTTTGCATCTGAATCATTTTATATACCTCACTTACGTCAATTTCCAAATAGTGGCGTCAAAAGACGCACTATTATAACAACAAAAACTAAAATTGCAATTTGACAATTTGCACAGAAAAAAACCTCCTCCACGCAAGCTGTTTTATCATTACATTTTTATTATTTTGCACGCTCTACGATCGAAACCAAACGCCACTTTTTAGTTTTTGAGTAAGGTCTTGTTTCAGTGATCTCAACCGTATCACCTTCGTTGCATTCGTTTGTTTCATCATGCGCATGGTACTTAGTAGATTTAGTTACAAACTTACCATATAACGGATGCTTAACCTTACGATCCACAACGACCGTGATCGTTTTATCCATCTTGTCACTTGTCACTTTACCAAGTAACGTTCTTATTTTATCACTCATCTCTAGTTACCCACTTTTTGTTTTTCAGACAAAATCGTATTAATGCGAGCAATATCACGACGAATGTTTTTAAACATATGATTCTGTGTTAATTGCCCAGTTCCTTTTTGCATACGCAAATTAAACTGCTCTTTCAACAAATCAATCTTATGCGCTTTCAACTCTTCAGCTGATTTTGCTTTTAATTCTTTTATTTTTTCACTAGCTTTCATTACATCACCGTTTTTTCTGCGAATGTAGTTGCAAAAGGAAGCTTAGCTGCAGCACGCGCAAAAGCGGCTCTAGCCATTTCTTCACTCACACCCTGGATTTCATAAAGCATCTTACCTGGCTTGATTTGCGCTACCCAATATTCAACATTACCTTTACCTTTACCCATACGAACTTCTAATGGTTTTTCAGTAATTGGCTTATCTGGGAAAACACGAATCCATACTTTACCGCCACGACGAATATGACGGTTAATCGCACGACGCCCTGCTTCGATTTGACGAGCTGTCATACGACCACGAGCGGTCGCCTGTAAGCCAAACTCACCAAAACTGACTTTATTGCCACGCAAAGCAAGACCACGGTTACGCAATTTTTGCTGTTTACGGAATTTAGTACGCTTAGGCTGTAACATTATTTAGCCCCTCTTCTTTTTGATTTCTTTGGCGCTTTATCTTCAGTCGCTGCGTCAACTTTACGCTCTTGACCTGGAAGAACTTCACCTTTGAATATCCATACTTTAACACCTAGGATACCGTAAGTTGTTAAAGCTTCAGATGTTGCATAATCAATATCAGCACGGAATGTATGAAGTGGAATACGACCTTCTTTTGCCCATTCAGTACGCGCGATTTCAGCACCACCTAAACGACCAGCGATCGATACTTTAATACCTTCAGCACCCATTTTCATAGCGGTTTGAATCGCACGCTTCATCGCACGACGGAACATAACACGCTTCTCTAATTGTTGCGCAATACCATCAGCAACCAATTGAGCATCTAACTCAGGCTTGCGGATTTCTTCGATATTAACCTGAACAGGCACGCCCATTTTTTTGGTTAATTCGTTACGCAACACTTCAACGTCTTCACCTTTCTTACCAATCACGATACCAGGACGCGCAGTGAAAATAGTCACTTTAGCATTTTGCGCTGGACGCTCGATCTTGATCTTACTCACTGAAGCATTGGCTAGTTTTTTATGAAGATAGTTACGCACTTCGATATCGGAGTTTAACTTATCTGCATAATCTTTTGCATCTGCATACCATACTGAACGCCAGTCTTTAATAAAACCTAGGCGTATACCGGTAGGATGAACCTTCTGACCCATTTAGTGCCCCTTAATTTTTTTCTGCCACTTTCACAGTAACGTGAGAAGTGCGTTTTAAAATACGATTACCACGACCTTTAGCGCGAGCTTCAAAACGTTTCATGGTTGAACCTTCATCAACGTGTACTGTAGAAACATACAGCTCGTCAATATCCAACCCATCGTTATGCTCAGCGTTAGCAATAGCCGACGTTAAGACACCTTTGATCAATTCAGCAGCTTTTTTATTGCTAAAAGAAAGAAGGTTTAACGCTCTTTCAACTGGCAAACCACGAATTTGATCAGCGACCAAACGTGCTTTTTGAGCTGAAATTCGCGCATGTTTTAATTTAGCTTGAACTTCCATTGAAAACCTCAATTATTTTTTCTTAGCTTTTTTATCTGCTGCATGACCACGGTAATTACGTGTCACAGCAAACTCGCCTAACTTGTGCCCAATCATGTTTTCAGTTACGAGAACTGGAACATGTTGATGACCGTTATGCACAGCGATTGTTAAACCAATCATATCTGGCACAATCATTGATCTTCTAGACCAAGTTTTGATTGGCTTTTTTGAATTAGACTCTTGCGCATCAAACACTTTCTTTAATAGGTGATGATCTACAAAAGGTCCTTTCTTTAATGAACGAGCCACAGTATTCTCCCTTTAATTATTTACGTCTTTGTACAATTAGCTTGTTAGAACGCTTGTTTGTACGTGTTTTCTTACCTTTAGTCTTCACACCCCAAGGCGTTACAGGATGACGGCCACCAGAGGTACGACCTTCACCACCACCATGTGGGTGATCAACTGGGTTCATCGCAACACCACGTACAGTAGGACGAATACCACGCCAACGATTAGCACCTGCTTTACCGATTGATCTTAAGTTATGCTCAGAATTAGAAACAACACCAATTACTGCGCGACAACCCAACAATACTTTACGCATCTCACCTGAACGCAAGCGCACGATCGCATAAGCATTATCTTTACCAACGATTTGAACTGAAGTTCCAGCAGAGCGTGCCATTTGCGCACCTTTGCCAGGCTTTAATTCAACGTTATGAACAACCGTACCAAGCGGAATGTTACGGATTGGCATGCAGTTACCTGGTTTGATTGAGACGTGCTCACCAGAGACAACTTCCATACCAGCCGTTAAGCCTTTTGGCGCAATCATGTATCTTCTTTCACCATCTTTGTACAACAATAATGCGATATTTGCTGTACGATTTGGGTCATACTCGATACGTTCAACTTTAGCTGGAATACCATCTTTAAAGCGTTTAAAGTCAATAACACGATAGTTTTGCTTGTGACCGCCACCTTGATGACGAACAGTAATACGACCTTGGTTGTTACGACCTGCGTTTTTAGACTTACTCTCAACTAATCCAGCAAAAGGTCTGCCTTTGTGAAGCTCAGGGTTTTGAATCTGAACAACAAAGCGACGACCAGGAGAGGTTGGTTTTGCTTTAACTATTTTCATTATCTATCCTCACCGCTAACTTATTCAGCACCAATAAAATTGATGTCATGACCTTCTTGAAGTCTAATATAAGCTTTCTTCCAGTCTTTAGTTCTACCTTCAATACGACCAAAACGGCGCGCTTTACCTTTAACGTTGACAGTTTTCACATCTTCAACTTGTACTTCAAAAAGCATTTCAACTGCTTTTTTAATTTCTTTTTTTGTTGCATCCGTCGCGACTTTGAAAACAACATAAGAAGCACGCTCAGCGGCCTCATATGCTTTGTTTGTCACATGCGGACTTAGCAACACTTTAAGCAATCTTTCTTGATTCATACTAAACGCTCCTCAACTTGCTTAACTGCTTCTTGAGTCATAATTACTTTGTCAAAGCACATTAACGCAACAGGATTGATTTCATGTGAATCAACAACAGCTACATTCTTAATGTTTCTTGAAGCAAGGTACAGCTCTTCAGTAAACTCTTCAGGGCTTACAACAATCAAAGCTTCTTTGACATCTAACTGCTTTAATAACTGGACGAATTCTTTTGTTTTTGGTGTTTCAAGCTTAAAACCTTCAACCGCTAACAGACGATCACTTCTTAACAACTCAGACAAAATAGATTGAATTGCCGCACGGTACATTTTGCGGTTAACTTTTTGCTCATAGCTTCTTGGCTTAGCAGCAAATGTTACGCCACCTTTACGCCAGATTGGAGAACGAATAGTACCAGCACGCGCACGCCCTGTCCCTTTTTGTCTCCAAGGCTTAGCACCACCGCCTGATACTTCAGAACGTGTTTTTTGTGCTTTTGTACCTTGACGCGCACCAGCCATATAAGCCACGACGACTTGATGAACCAATGCTTCATTATAATCTTTAGAGAATACGCTATCTGCCACATTCAGCACACCAGTGTTTTCACCAGCCAATGTTTTAATATTTAAATCCACGTGCATCTCCCCTCTTAAGCTTTAACTTTGATAGCAGGTGTTACGATAACATCACCGCCTGTTGCGCCAGGAATGCCGCCTTTTAATAACAACAAACCGTTTTCAACATCTACTTTAACAACTTCAAGAGTTTGCATAGTGGTTTGAACATTACCCATGTGACCTGCCATTTTCTTATTCTTGAAAACACGACCAGGGGTTTGGTTTTGACCTGTTGAACCATGCACACGATGAGACAGGGAGTTACCATGCGTTGCATCTTGCGTTCTGAAATTATGACGCTTAACACCACCTTGGAAACCTTTACCTTTAGAAGTACCTGTTACATCTACTTTTTGACCAGCTTCAAACATAGAAACATCAACTGTTTTACCAGCTTCATATTCTGCAACTTGTTCTGCGCTTAGACGAAACTCCCATAAACCGCGACCCGGCTCAACATTTGCCTTAGCAAAATGACCAGCCTCCGCTTTATTCACACGAGAGCGCTTCTTAAGACCTGTTGTTACTTGAATAGAGCTATACCCATCTGTATCAGTTGTTTTCACTTGTGTTACCGTGTTTGGCTCCACATGAACAACCGTTACAGGGATAGATGTTCCATCTTCAGTAAAGACACGAGTCATGCCGCATTTGCGACCTACGATACCTAAAGACATCTTTTATCCTCATTTTATTATTATTTACTTCCGTGATTACAATTGACCACGAAACACTTATTTTCACTGCTTTTGCAGCTTTAACCAAAACGCCGCCTTTATCTATGTAAGGCAATACTGCTTTGGCAATTTTTCACGACTCAAGTCGCAAAACTTTAGATTTGCCCAAAGGCAAATTACTTTAACTTTTCTCCAAAAACGCTTTAAAGAAAACTTAAAACAACTCGCAAAAAAGACGCTAAAACCCGCCTAAAATAAGCATTCACCAACACCCGAGCACGCAACAAAGCCGCCTGAGCACAGGAAAATGGTAGCGCATTCTAACGCATACTGGTTTAAACTTCAACAGCGTGATTGCAATTAGTTTGCTGGCGAATTGAATCAAATTAAAAGTTATTGAAATTAGACTATATGACTGCTTCAACATAATCCTTAGTTCGGTTTAGTGCATTAACTCGAACTATAAAATTTCTTAGTTCGGTTTAGCGCATTAACTCGAACTATAAAAATCCTTAGTTCGGTTTAGCACATTAGCTTTTACTATAGATCGTTAAATACTTCTCAAATGTAAAAAGTTTATTACGCTCATATCCTGTGATTTCTTTTAGAATATTTTTGCTCTCAAATTCTTTTATTAAATGGCTAGCAGTAGATTTACTTATATCTAGCTGCTTTATAATATCGCTCATTGTTATTATTGGTTGCTGGTATAAAAACTGGATAAGCTTACCAGCATTATCTGCTTTTTTACCAAATCCTACGATTAGTGTATCCATTTCTTGTTTTAGCATCAAAAGACTCCGAAAGGTTTCCACGCCACTGTTAGCGGTAACAATCACTGCTTCAAGGAAGAACTTAAGCCAATGCGTTAGATCATGATCAGTTCTGACCCTAGTAAGCGCTTCATAATAGGCTGATTTATTCTTTTCAATAAAGTCCGATAAATATAAAGAAGGCTTTTTTAACGCCATGTTCAATTTTTTAAAGTGGTAGATATTGCATAGCATAAGGAAAAGCTTTAGTTTTTAATTTGCACAAAAAAACTGGAAGCACACCTTATGCTATTAGAAGACTTTATCATTTCTGTGTATTGTTTGGTAGACAATGAATTAAAAAAGCTGACAAAAGAACGCCCCTTAAGAGCTCGAGGCTTTGCGCCAAAGCTTTCAGATGCAGAAGTGATTACCATGGATATTGTAGGAGAATTTATGGGCAAAGACACAGATAAAGGTATATGGCAATACTTTAAGACGCATTGGCAGTCTTGGTTTCCAGGTCTTGGCAGTCGTAGTAACTATGTGAAGCAATCTGCAAATTTATGGCAGGTTCATCAGCAAATACAGTATGCTTTGGCAAGTAAGTTAAATGCTTTTGCAGACTCGATCCATTTAGCAGATGGCTTCCCAATCCCTGTATGCCACTTTAAACGAGCACGCTCAAGTAAAATTTTCAGGGATACAGCCACTTATGGGTACTGCGCCTCCAAGGAGGAAACATATTATGGCTTCAAGGGTAATATATGTATTAGCTCAGAGGGTGTTATTACAGGCATCACAGTAACACCAGCGCATATTGATGAAAGGGAATCGCTTTACGAGGTTGTGTCTGGCATCCATGGTTTATTACTTGCTGATAAAGGTTTAATTGGTCAGGATTATCAAAAGGATTTCAGGCAGGAGACTGGTGTTAATTTGCAAACCCCTACAAGGGGAAATATGTCAGATAATCGAGGAAAAGATGCCAATCGCTGGATTGTATCTACTCGCAGGCTAGTGGAAACTGTTATTGGTCAACTAACTGAACGGTTTAATATTGAGAAAGTTCGTGCGCGTGATTGCTGGCATTTAACAAAACGGATTGCTAGAAAATTACTTGCTCATACTATTGGTGCTGTAATATGCAAAAGTAAAGGCTATTCAAACATACAGTTTGAAAAATTAGGAATTTAAAAAGTTGAACATGGCGTTACCATAGATCATTAAATACTTATCAAAAACAAAAAGTTTATTACGCTCATATCCTGTAATTTCTTTGAGAATATCTGATGTACCCCCTCAATTTGGGACAGTAAGTCCACCAGAATGAGGAGCAGAAAAATGGCAAAATCTCGCTACACACAAGAGTTTAAAAATGAATCAGTTAAATTAGCTCTAGAAAAAGATGCTAATC
>NZ_JACYVZ010000029.1 GCF_014857925.1 Cysteiniphilum marinum
TCCCCTAGAAGGGTTGTTGAAGACTACGACGTTGATAGGCTGGCTGTAGAAGTGCAGTAATGTATGAAGCTAACCAGTACTAATTGCCCGAGAGACTTGGTTATTACTCTATGATAGATTGTTAGAGGTTTCTAAAGAAGCTTAAGATTTTGGCGGTAATAGTGTTTGGGTACCACCTGACTCCATTCCGAACTCAGAAGTGAAACTGAATAACGCCGATGATAGTGTGGCATTCGCCATGTAAAAGTAGGACACCGCCAAATTATTCGACGTTAAAAGACGATGGTACATCGCAAAACAATACCAATTCAAAAGGCTCCTTAGGGAGCCTTTTTTGTTTCTATCACTTTAACTACAACTATCTAGCCTTTTGGCTATCGAGCGCATACAATAGATCAATCTGTTTTTCTGGAGATTTTATGAAAAAGCAAACGACTGTTTTATTGATACTTGATGGTTGGGGTTATCGTGAAGAAAATAAAGATAATGCCATTAATAATGCCAATAAACCCAATTGGGGTAGTATTTGGCAACATTCCACGCATACCTTAATTAACGCCTCAGGGTTGATGGTGGGTTTACCACAAGGACAAATGGGTAATTCGGAAGTTGGGCATATTAATATTGGTTCAGGTCGTATTGTATACCAAGAGCTAACACGGATTGATGAAGCAATTAAAGATAAAAGTTTCTTTGATAATCATGTGCTCACCAATGCTGTTGATCAAGCCGTGAAAGGTGACAAAACTGTGCATATTATGGGGCTCTTATCGCCAGGTGGCGTGCATTCGCATGAAGACCATATTATTGCAATGATTAAGCTCGCTGCCGAACGAGGTGCAAAAAAAGTATTCGTTCATGCTTTTTTAGATGGGCGCGATATGCCGCCACGCTCAGCAGAAAGTTCATTGCAAAAAGTTGATGCGTTATTGTCAAAGCTTGGTGTTGGCTATATTGCAAGTGTTAGCGGGCGCTATTATGCAATGGATCGTGATAATCGTTGGGATCGTGTTGAGAAAGCCTATGATGCGATGACAATAGCCAAAGCAGAGTACACGGCAGATAGTGCTGAAGAAGCATTAAGTATGGCATATGCACGCAATGAAAATGATGAGTTTGTTAAGCCGACAATCATCAAAAAGCACAATCAGACAGTGACAATCGCTGATGGTGATAGTGTTATATTTATGAATTTCCGCTCTGATCGTGCGCGCCAATTATCACATGTGTTTACCGATAGTGAGTTTTCTGGCTTTAAGCGCCGAGTTTTTCCTAGAGTGCATTTTGTGACCTTAACAAAATATGCTGATGATATTAAAGCACATGTTGCTTACGCACCTGAGAAGCTAACCAATATATTAGGTCAAGTATTGGCAGATCAACATATGACGCAGCTGAGAATTGCCGAAACTGAGAAATATGCACATGTGACCTTTTTCTTTAATGGTGGTCAGGAAGTGCCGTTTGTCGGTGAAGATCGTATTTTGGTCCCCTCGCCTAAAGTGGCTACGTATGATTTGCAGCCTGAGATGAGCGCCTATGAGGTGACGGATAAGCTCGTTGATGCGATTACTGCACAAAAATATGATGTGATTATTTGTAATTATGCCAACTCTGATATGGTTGGGCATACGGGCAATTATGACGCAGCGGTTAAAGCCATTGAGGTTTTAGATAACTGTCTTGGACGTGTTGCTAATGCTGTTCATACTGTCAATGGTAATTTGTTTATTACCGCAGATCACGGTAATGCAGATCAAATGGTTGATCCTGAGACAGGTAAGATGCATACGGCACACACCACCAATCCGGTGCCTTTTATTTATCAAGGGAATAAGAAAGCTTCAGTTGCATTAAGCGATGGCAAATTATCGGATATTGCCCCAACGATACTGGCAGTGATTGGAGTGAAGCAACCTAAAGAGATGACTGGCAAGTCTATTTTAAAGTTTGATTAAAAAAATGTGAGTAAAGAGTAAATGATTGACCCTAAATTATTAAGAAGTGATATTGATGCAGTAGCTAAAGGGCTGTTAACACGCGGTTATACGCTTGATATTAATGCCTTTAATGCACTAGAAGAAGAGCGTCGTATCGTTCAGCAGAAAACACAAGACTTACAAGCTAAGCGTAATGCCGCTTCAAAACAAATCGGGATGCTCAAAGCACAAAAAAAAGATGCATCAAGTATTCTGGCAGAAGTTGCTAACTTAGGTGATGAGCTTAAAGCGCTAGAGGATGAGCTAAAAGCAATTCAAGATCAAATAACGGCGATTATTGCGGAAATGCCGAACTTGCCAGCGGATGATATTCCTGTGGGCAAAGATGAAAATGACAACCTTGAAATCAGACGCTGGGGTGAGCCAAAGCAATTTGATTTTGAAGTGAAAGATCATGTGGATTTAGGTGAAAAGATTGGTGGCATGGACTTTCAAACTGCCTCTAAGTTAACAGGAAGTCGCTTTGTCGTTCTTAAGAAAGAGGTCGCGCAATTACAACGTGCATTGACACAGTTTATGATTGATCTGCATGTTAACGAGCATGGTTACAATGAAGTCTATGTGCCCTACCTTGTCAACAAGGAGTCATTATTTGGCACAGGACAACTGCCGAAGTTTTCAGAAGATCTTTTTAATATTCAAGAGCAATTTCCATTTAGCCTAATCCCTACGGCAGAAGTCCCAATTACCAATATCGTACGTGATGAAATTATTCCAGCTGAAAGCTTGCCATTGAAATTCGTAGGACATACACCATGCTTTCGTAGTGAGGCAGGATCTTATGGTCGCGATACACGTGGGCTTATCCGTCAGCATCAATTTGAAAAAGTTGAAATGGTGCATATCGTCGCACCTGATGAAGGCTTAAATGCACTGGAAGAGTTAACCTCACATGCCGAAGCAGTGTTACAAAAGCTTGAACTACCTTATCGTGTCTTGACCTTATGTACAGGGGATATGGGCTTTTCCGCACGTAAAACCTATGATTTGGAAGTTTGGATCCCATCACAAAACACTTATCGTGAGATTTCATCTTGTAGTTGGTGCGGTGATTTCCAAGCCAGACGTATGCAGGCACGGTTTAAATCAAAAGACATGAATAAGCCAGAGCTGTTGCATACATTAAATGGCTCAGGTTTAGCAGTTGGCAGAACGCTTGTCGCCGTATTAGAGAATTATCAGCAAAAAGATGGTTCTATTGTTGTGCCTGAAGTGCTGCGTAAATATATGGGTGGATTGCATGTCATTAAAGCCTAGCATGAAATTTTGGACAGTCGATGCTTTTGCACACAAGCCTTATACCGGTAATCCAGCAGCGGTTATTTTAGTGGAAGATTTCCCTGACGATGTTGCGTGTCAGCAGATTGCAGCAGAAATAAACTTGTCAGAGACTGCTTTTGTGAAGTCGCTTTCTAAGGGGCGCTTTCATATCCGTTGGTTTACGCCTGCTGTGGAGGTAAAGCTATGTGGTCATGCGACATTAGCAGCGGCACATGTGCTAGATAAAAATAATCTGTTTCATGCAGACTCAATTGCTTTTCAATCGCTAAGTGGTGAGCTAATTGCGAATAAGCGTGCAGATAAGCGTTATGCCTTAAACTTTCCGCTACAGATGACACAACTACTAGACAAATCTTCTTTTGCGGCAAGCTTTCCACAGGTAACATTGTGTGAGGTAGCACAGGCTTATGATGATATTATTGTTGAGCTTGAGGATGATCAAGCAGTTAGATCATTTAAGCCTGATTTTAGTTTGTTAGCGCAGATTGATTGTCGTGGTATTATTATCACAGCTAAAGGTTCTGAACCATACGATTTTGTATCACGGTTTTTTGGACCGCGTGTTGGTGTTAATGAGGATCCAGTAACGGGTTCAGCGCATTGCAAATTAGCACATTACTGGATGAAAAAATTGGATGAAAAGCATTTTCAAGCCTATCAAGCATCATCTCGTGGTGGTGAAATTAGCATTGAAGTAGAAGGTGATCGTGTGCTATTAAGTGGTCAGGCGATATTGATGTCTGAAGGTTTGTTGCATAACACATATGGTGTTTAGTTGTTAATTTGCCTTTGACAGTGTGTTTCTTTAATAAAAAATAAGCTAAAAACAAAAGCCACTGCAAAAAAGATAATACTAATGCTCAGCATTACCTCATAATTTTGTGTGCTAAAGTGTGTAGAGCTTAATGCTATTTTACTCAAGGTGATGCCACCTAGTATTTGAATAATCGCAGCACCTAAAACAACACTCATATTGTTAAATGCCATTGCCGTTGCTTCAAGCTTTCTGGGTACGTTTTCAACCACAACGCTAAAAGAAATGGCTTGAGCGCCTGTGGCAAATCCAAATAAGAAAAACAACAAATAATATACATGTAAATGTAAATTCGGTAGCCAAACGATAATAGATGAGGCAATCACACCTATTAATGCAGCTATATAAAGGACGGGCTTACGTTTACGCATTAAGTCTGAGCATAATCCTAATATTGGACTGCCAAGCCCCATCCCAAGCCAAATAAATTGAATCGCAGAGCTTGCTGAGATTTGCGAGTAGCCCATGCTGACCAAGTAGCTAGAGCCATATAGTGAGCCAAACAACTCAGCAGCTGGATAGATGAAAAAGGCAAAAATAGCGATGATAATAATTTGGCGATATCTAAAAAGTGATAACGTCTGCAGTGCGACTTCTTTAATTGATAGGATGTTTTTTGTTGATTGACGGTCACGTGCAAATATCAAAAATATAACAGACAATATAATGCCTGCAACGGTTATGCAATAAAAAACAATGCGCCATTGATAATCCACCGATTCAAGTGCGTAAGCTAAGGGTACGTTGGAGAGAATAGGACCAATTACGCCAAGAATCTGAGTCATACCAACCACAAGACCTAGGATGCGGTGTGGAAACCAGTCAAGCACGATCTTAAGAAGTAGGATAAAAGCAAAGGCTGAGCCAAAGCCAATAAAAAATCGACCGATAAATGCGGAATAAAAGCTTGAGGCAAAGCTAAAGACCAAAACGCCAATAGCACACCATAAAATAGCAAAAGTCCCCACCTTGCGTACGCCAAAGCGATCCAAAATAATGCCTACCGGAATTTGCATCACTGAATAGGCAATCGCGTAGGCGGCACCTATTAGGCTTAATTGTTCAGGTGTAATGTGTAAGCTGTTGGCAAATGCATTGTGTGGCATCGCATTTAAAGAGTCGAGCGAGGTACGTGCAAAGTACTCATAGATAAAGAAGAGGCTGCCAAGCAGAAATAAAAAACACCCAAAAAAGGTAACCCTTTGTGGGCGCTGGTCAGTAGTCATAAGAAGATACTTGTTATATGAATTTTTAGTGTGCGTAAGTTTAGCAGATATTGAATTTGAAATGCACCCTAAACTGGCGCCACTAAGCTGATCATATTTTTGTGTGAGAGGCTTTGTTGAATCTCATCTTAGGCGTGCTACAATGCCAATACTTTATTTAAGAATGAATATCATTTTTAACATGAAAAATGTAGCAATCGTTTATTACAGTGGTTATGGCCATACTAAGAAGGTAGCAGAGCATATTAGGATGGGTGCCAATGCTTCCAAAGAAGTGCATGCGGTGCTTATTAGTGTTGATGAGCTGCAAGATGTCGATGCCCTTAATGATTACGAAGCGATTATATTTGGTGCGCCAACGTATATGGGTTCAGTGCCATACCAGTTCAAAAAATTTATGGATGATGCATCAAAAGTTTGGCTAAAAAAAGGCTGGAAAGACAAGCTTGCTGCTGGATTTACCAATTCAGGCTCTCTAAGTGGTGATAAGTTTAACGTATTAATGCAGTTATGCACCTTTGCTTGTCAGCATGGTATGTTGTGGTTGTCATTGGGTATTGATAATACTTCTGGGCAAAATGAGCATCATAGTGGGCATTTGGAAGCACTTAATCGCATGGGCGGATCTTTGGGGCTCATGACGCAGTCAGAAAATGACTCGCCGGAAGTAACACCTCCGATTGGTGACAAAAAAACAGCTGAGTTATTTGGGCGACGCATCGCAGAGTATGTGATTTTGTTGGCAAAAAGGTAATTGCAGTTTTTTATTACCCCACTCACTCCATGATCCATCGTAAACGCTGATATTGCGATAACCAACAATCTTTGCAGCGGCCGCCAATATACAAGCAGTGACACCTGAACCACATGTAAAAATAAGTGGTTGTTGTAAATTAGGTGCGTAAGTGGCAAACATTGCTGCTAAGGTTTCTTTGGATTTAAAGCAGCCTTGATCAAGGACACTGGCGTAGTGCATATTAATGGATTGTGGGATATGGCCTGAGTTTAGGTTGTCACGTGCCTCGGGTTCTTGTGCGCTAAAGCGTGCGGGTGATCTTGCATCAAAGACAATGGCGGACTTACTATCTAAATTATTTAATATGTGCTCTTTGTCACAAAAGCATCCATTTGTTAGCGTGGCTGTAAAATATTCTGTAGTGGCTGTGATATAGCTAATTGTCGTTGGTAGCTTATCATTAAGCCACTGTGGCAAACCAACCATCTAGGATATAAATATTATGATGTTCCATCGCTTTAAACATCCACCAACAGCGCGCACTCGAGTAAATGCCATTTTGGTCATAGACCACGATTATACTATCGTTATGGATGCCAAGTTTTGCTGCCGCAAGGGCAAAGTCTTGAGCTTGAGGCAATGTGTGTGGCAAAGAATTATTTAAGTCGCTAAAGTGTTGCTTCAAATCAAAATAGCGACTTTGTGGAATAAATGAGGCACTACACTTTTTATCGGTGAGTGTCGCATCAAGGATAACGAGCTGTGGTAGATTTAAGTTGTTATGGAGCCACTCTGTGCTAACAAAAGTTGTTTCTTTAAGATGTAGCATGATTAAGTATCCAGTCCAAAATAATTTTATTAATTTGCTCAGGTTCTTCTAATGGCGCAAAGTGCCCGCTTTTGCTCATGCTCACATATGTGATGTTTTTAATGTTTTGATAAAAGCTAATACTGCTGTCAGCATCAACAATTTTATCCTCAGGTGAGGTGACTAATAGTGTTGGAATGTTGAGGTTGTCTGCATTTTCAATATCATGCATCCCTAAGTTTAACTTTTTTATTACCTCTAAATCATTAGTTTTTCCGGCATTGACTTGCTCATCAATAAGTGTTTTTTGTGTATCGGCGTGGAAGCCTGAGGATGCGAAAAATTGATTCATGTTGTCACGGATGCTTTCTAAGACATCAAGAGGTTGATTCCAAAAGGCAAAATTTTCAGCATCAAGCTTGGTGCATGGCGATGGGCTGATGAGTATAAGCTGAGTAATATTAAGGCTTAAGCTATATTTTTGAGCGGTTGCATAAGCATATGCGCCACCTCGTGAATGTCCAATGATAATATTATGAGCGCTACCCAACTTTGAAATAACATGGGCAATATCGTTAACATATTCATCAAGCGTGTAAGGGTTTGTCATGTTGCTTTTAATAACAGGACTCTGTCCATGTCCTGGCAAGTCTAGTGTAATGACATTAAAAAACTGCTTGAAAAATACTAATTGGTGATACCATTGCGTTTGGTTACCACCCATTCCATGTATAAATGTCAGTGTTATTGGGCTGTTGTGGTGAGCGTAATAATGGCAATTTATCTCGCGATTATCGCGAAGAATTTTTTTCAGCGTCATGAGTTGTCCTTAACTTATGTTGGCTATAAAACATAGCCTAGAAAGCGTAATATAGAGCTAATCAATAATTACGGAAGGTCTCTTTTGTTTTCGCCGATATAAAGTTGACGAGGACGTCCAATTTTCATTGCGGGATCATTGTACATTTCTAAATACTGAGAAATCCAACCAGAAGTGCGAGCCAATGCAAAAATTGGCGTATACATATAAGTTGGGATATCTAGTGCTTTTAAAATGATGCCTGAGTAGAAGTCCACATTCGGGAATAATTTTCTTTCAATAAAGTAGCTGTCATTTAATGCGATTGACTCAAGTTTCTTGGCAATGTGCAGTAATGGATTGTCACTGTCGCCCATTTGATTAAGGATGCTTTCACATGCTTTTTTCATGGCTGTTGCACGTGGATCAGTATTTTTGTATACGCGATGTCCGAAGCCCATCAATCGAAATGGATCCTCTTTGTCTTTAGCGCGCTCAATAAATTTCTCAATGTTGCTTACATCACCAATTTGCTCAAGCATCTTAACAACTGCTTCATTAGCACCGCCGTGTGCCGGTCCCCAAAGAGCTGCAATGCCTGCAACAATAGCGGCATACGGGTCAGTACCTGTGGACCCAGCAAGACGTACAGTTGAAGTAGATGCGTTTTGCTCGTGATCAGCGTGCAATATGAAAATCGTATCCATAGCACGTGCGGCTAATGGATCTGGCTGATAGTTTTCATTATCGGCGAACATCATATATAAGAAATTCTCAGCATATGAAAAAGATTTCTTAGGCGCCATAAAAGGTAAGCCATTACGGTGGCGATAAGTCATTGCAACTAATGTTGGAATACGGGCAATGATTTTTTCTGCCATTGCTATTTGTTGCTGAGGATCTTTCTTATTCATTGTTTTTTGATTTTCTGCAGACATGACACTCACTGCTGCCATCAAAGCAGCCATTGGGTGGACATCTTGTGGAAATGCCTTGATTGTATGCGCAATATGATCACATGCAGGCATGTGATCTAAGATGCGTTGACTAAATGCATTAACTTCATTAGTGCTTGGTAGTTTATCATTTAATAAGGCATAGCAAAGGTTCATATAATGTGATTTTTCAACCCATTGTTCAATAGGGTAACCGCGATGTAAAAGCACGCCTTGATTGCCGTTAATATAAGTGATTTTTGACCAACACGCTGCGGTTGAGAGAAAGCCTGGGTCATACGTGAATAAACCTTCTTTAACCAAAGAAGAAACATCAACAGTTTGTTGACCTAATACAGGGGTGTGAACTGGCAGGGTTAGTGATAAATTTTTGTGTTGGATGTTTAAAACAGCAGTTTCAGACATGTTGATCTCCATGATTGAGCACATTTAAACAGCACAAAACGCTACTGTGACATAGATCAACAAGAGTGTTTTCGTGTTGCTTTAGTTTGTGCAGGTAAGTAAAAATTCTTGAGGCACATTTAAGCTTATATCCCCACGGTTGTCAAATAAAGACACCCAAAGATTGGAAGGAATGGTAAGTCTTATATGGCGTGTGCAGATGATGATTTTGGTAATGCAATCGTACCAATAAAGCCAATGATGCTTGCAATAAGTTGTAAGATCATGCTTTTTTCAAGTCCACCGATTGAGAAGCTTGCGGTAATGATGGCTAGAATAAACGTGATAACAAATATCGTGCTTACTGTTGATTTGGTGTTGGCGAATGTTAGGAAGCCTAAGAGTAGTGAGACGACAGATAAGATAATCCCCCAAATACCTATTGCAATTGAATAGCCCATTAGTGTCGCTGCAAAAATAACACCTAAAATACTTGCGATAACAACGAGAATAGATCCAATATTTTTAATGCCTTTCATAATATTTCTCCTGATAAATGGTATGAACAAAATGCTTCCTTTGCATCATGTGCTCAAGAAGTTAGAGTCAGTCTATTCTTTATCAGTGCTTGCTAGAAATGACAAAATTTTATCAAAGCTATAATATTGATTTATAATTATTGTTTAGAGAATAGATTGGCATCAATGTTATTAGCCGCAGCAATTACTTTTAGGCGGCGTAATGCATCAACCTGAATTTGACGTACGCGCTCACGCGTCAGCCCAATTTGTGAGCCTGTTTCTTCTAACGTCTGGATATCATAGCCGCGTAGACCAAAACGCATTGATAACACAGCGCGTTGATTGTCGCTTAACTCATCAAGCCATTGATCAATAAACTTTGCGGCCTTTTGATGTAAGTGAATGTCTTCAGGGTCGCCTGTTTGCTCATCGGCAATGGTTTCAAGCATGCTGCGATTAGAATCATCGTAAGCATCATCCAGTGAATCCATCGGTACGGTTGAGGTGAGAATTTTGCGGATATCTTCAACAGGGCGATCAATAAATTCAGCAATTTCTTCAGGAGAGGGCTCGTGATCAAGAAGCTTGGTCAGCTCTGTTGCTGCACGTAAATAAACATTGAGTTCTTTTAATATATGAACAGGAACGCGAATTGTGCGTTGGTGATTTAATAGTGCGCGTTCAATATTCTGACGTATCCACCAAGTGGCATAGGTTGAGAAGCGCCAACCTAATTCAGGGTCGAATTTCTCAACAGCACGAATTAAACCAAGATTGCCTTCAGCAATCAAATCTAGAAAGCTTAAGCTGTTACCACGTGGCTTATAACGTTTGGCAATTTTCACAACAAGACGTAAATTACTTTCAATCATGATGTTCTTTGCTTTTAAATCGCCTTTTTGTACCTTTTGAGCATAATAGAACTCCTCATCTTTTGTTAGTAAAGGTCTAAAACCAATATCAACAAGGTACATGCGCGTGGCGTCATTGTCTGTGTGTGAGAAGTCATGGGCCCCAATCTCTGCATTATTAAATGCGCTGTTATCTTCATCATTATCATCATCAATAGAACTATCTAGTGCATAACTAGTGTTCTTGGCATCGTCATTGTCGTTATCTTCAATATAGTCATTTGTGAGTGTGTTAATGACATTATTTGCTTTGTCATCAAACTTATTTTGCTTATCTGGCTGTAACACGTCTATCTCCTTATTACCCTACCATAGATATGGTTAGAATTATTGTGATCAAAAGGGTGGCATACTATGCGTTTGTTTTTTGTGGTTTCACTGCATAGCAACCCAATTGATGACTTCTTTAACATTATCGCAACAACATCTCATACGCGAAAGAGCAGAATGATGAATCTGCTGTAGGCTATATGATTAAAGTGTTATCAGATATTCTTATGTCCTTGTCGGTAATTATCGTACCCTTAATATAAATAAGATGGCAAGCCTGATAGTGGATCTCTGTAGAAGTATTTATTTTGCTGTCATGATTCGATTTATAAATGATCTTTTTTGTGTCTTTATTTATTCTTTGATGTATCACCAATCAAGAGATCTTAGTGAGTTGTGCTAGATTATCCCTAATAAGTCCGATATGATTGGACAATTACTTTATATATCAGACGAAGGCTTCAAAGCCTCGTTACTTTGAATGTTTTGAGGATTATGGAACGCGCGAATTACTTTACTTTTCTTAACAATAGATTATCGATTCAAAAGTTTTTAAGTATCTGTTTAATATTACTGATTAGTTGCTCAATCTTTATTTTGGGTGTCTTTAACTATTATCAGATGCGTCAACAAAATGAAGATTTATTTAAAATGCAAATGGTGAACAGTGCCAATGCAATTGATGCTTTGTTATCTGCTGCGATTACTGATAATTCAAAACGTCAGTTAAGTGATTTGTTGGAATCTAACTCTTTAACAACACTTGAAAATATTGCAGGAAATCTAAAGCCCAAAATTGCGCAGTTTGACAATGTATATAAAGATTCGTTTGCTTTCCAAGTTTATGACCGTCGTAGTGGCAGTTTGATTTTGCACTCAACTGGGTCGCCAGATGTTTCTACTTTTCAAAAGACGGAACTTGATAGTTTTCAAACCGTCAAGTTGAAAACAGCGCAAGGATTACAGCTTTGGAATATGTTTAGCATTAATAGTCGTTATCAACCCTATCGTATTGTGGTGTTGGTTAGTTCTGATTTTAAGCATCAAATGTTTTTAAATTTATTTCGCAGTGCTTTATGGGATTTGATTACATTATATATATTTCTATTGCTGTCTATATTTATTGTAGTGCAATTGGCATTGAGGCCTTTATCTGATATTCGTCGTGCAATCGCGGTAAAAGATCCACGTAAGCTTGAACCAATTGCTGTCAAAACGGCGCCGCCTGAAGTGATTCCGCTATTAAACCAGTTAAATATTTTATTTCAAAAGTTTAGTAAAGTATTGGAGCGTGAAAAGCGTTTTGCCGGAGATGCTGCCCACGAGTTGAAAACGCCATTGGCAGCATTGAAAACACAGGCTGAGGTTGCGCTTAACTTGGATGATATGATTGAAATTAAGAAGCGCATTGCTAATATTATCAGTGGTGCGGATCGTTATTTTTATATTATTGATCAACTGTTGACATTAAGTCGCTTAGAGCCGCAGCAGGATTTGCCCGATAAAAAGAATATGAATTTAAATAATATTGCGGAGAATCAACTTGCGGAGTTGGCGTTATTGGCGCTGCAAAAAAATATTGAGTTAGAATTTTTGCCAAGCAAATCCGCGGCAGTTGTATATGTTAGTGAAACGCTGATAAATATATTATTTAGAAATCTTATTGATAATGCCATTCGCTATACGCCAGATGGTGGCAAAGTTATTTTATATAGCTATGTGGCAAAATCAGAAGTGTTATTTGAAGTGGTTGATAACGGGATTGGGATCGCGGAAGATAAGCAAAAGCGAATCTTTGATCGCTTTTATCGTGAAGCAGGGACTGGACAAGCTGGCAGTGGTCTGGGGCTTTCAATTGTAAAAGAGATTGTCAGATTACATGATGGGCAGATAGCAGCGCGCACCTCAGAAGGGGGGAGGGGGTTGACAATAGTGTTGCAGTTTCCCGTGAGTAAAGCGGTAGAAGCTAGTTAAGGTCCATCATTTAGCGTTCTGTTTGACGCGGCTGTTATGAATATACATGGTGATCGAGTCGGAGAAGAAAGTCTCTCCTGTTTCAGTCTTGCCGTAGAGGCTTATGTCGTTTTTGCCAGGAAAGGGTCTTGGTATATTCCATGTATTGTTTTGATAGACGGCACTTCCCTCATGCTCATTTGCAATAACCATCACTTTGGCTTTGGCGGATAGTGGTGGCGAGGTTTGAATGGGGATTAGTGGATAAAAGTTATGAATATGCGTGTTGTTGGCAGGAGATGTGATTTTTATATTAAGCGTGCTTTTTTGATTGTCGATATGTTCAGAAAGTTTTTCTTTGAGTATATCTGTCATCGCTTGCGGTGGGTTAATATCATCTTCGTCATCCTCATTGTCAGTTTTGGCATTTGTTTTGGCAATAACATTTAACGTTTGGGTGTTAACTGTTGTTGTGTTGGTATTTTCTTCAGGTGGTGTGTTGGAGAAAACGGTGTTGCCATTTTTGTCCTGCCAGTGATATATCTCAGCATTTGCTGTGAAGATGTAAAAAACTAAAATTAATAGCAAAAAATGCTGGCAAAATGATTTTGCTTTCGTATATACTTGCACGCGTCTTAACAGCTTATGTTTTCAAAATCTGGTGTATAAAATTATAGGCAAAAAAATCGATGAAAAAAAGTTGATTTTTAAAAACTAAAGCCCTATGATTGTCGCCAGCACGCTGGAGGGGTTCCCGAGCGGCCAAAGGGATCAGACTGTAAATCTGACGGCTCAGCCTTCGCAGGTTCGAATCCTGCCCCCTCCACCACGATTTCCCAATGCGGGCGTAGTTCAATGGTAGAACTTCGGCCTTCCAAGCCGATAGTGTGGGTTCGATTCCCATCGCCCGCTCCATATAAAGGGATTTAAAAAGTGTATTTAAAGAATTTAAAATTTTAAAGATTGAAGCTCGCATAGCTCAGTAGGTAGAGCACTCCCTTGGTAAGGGAGAGGTCACCAGTTCAAATCTGGTTGTGAGCACCATTTGGGTTTGTTAATAAAACTTTGGAGCAAATAATGGCTAAAGAAAAATTTGAACGTAATAAGCCGCATCTTAACGTTGGTACAATTGGTCACGTTGATCATGGTAAAACAACTTTAACAGCTGCGATCACTAAGGTGCTTTCAGAAGCATATGGTGGTGCTGCTCGTGCGTTCGATGAGATTGATAATGCGCCTGAAGAAAAAGCGCGTGGTATTACCATTTCAACTTCACATGTTGAGTATGAGACGCCGACTCGCCACTATGCGCACGTAGACTGTCCAGGGCATGCTGATTATGTTAAGAACATGATCACTGGTGCTGCTCAAATGGATGGCGCGATCCTTGTGTGTTCAGCCGCTGATGGTCCTATGCCACAAACACGTGAGCATATCCTTTTGTCACGTCAGGTAGGTGTTCCATATATCGTTGTTTTCTTGAACAAGTGTGATATGGTTGACGATGAAGAATTATTGGAATTGGTTGAAATGGAAGTTCGTGAGCTTCTTGATCAGTACGAGTTCCCTGGTGATGATACGCCAATCATTAAAGGTTCAGCAACTGGTGCTTTAGCTGGTGAGCAAAAATGGGTTGATGCTATTCTTGAGTTAGGTAAAACGCTTGATGAATACATTCCTGAGCCACAACGTGAAACTGATAAACCTTTCTTGTTGCCAATTGAAGATGTGTTCTCAATTTCTGGTCGTGGTACGGTTGTTACTGGTCGTGTTGAGCGTGGTGTTATTAAAGTTGGTGAAGAAGTTGAAATCGTTGGTATCAGAGATACTCAAAAGACTACAGTTACTGGTGTTGAAATGTTCCGTAAGCTTCTAGATGAAGGTAAAGCGGGTGAGAACGTTGGTGTTCTAATTCGTGGTCTTAAGCGTGACGATGTTGAGCGTGGTCAGGTTCTTTGTAAGCCAGGTTCAATTACGCCGCATACTAAATTTGAAGCTGAAGTATATGTATTATCTAAAGAAGAAGGTGGTCGTCACACGCCATTCTTTAAAGGCTATAGACCTCAATTCTACTTCCGTACAACTGATGTAACTGGTTCAGTTGAATTGCCGGAAGGTGTAGAAATGGTTATGCCTGGTGACAACATTAAAATGGTTGTTACATTGATCAACTCTATCGCGATGGAAGATGGCTTACGCTTCGCAATTCGTGAAGGTGGTCGTACGGTTGGTGCTGGTGTTGTAGCGAAGATTCTTGCTTAATATTAGTAGTAACTCGATAAGTTTTGTAGGCCAGTAGTTCAATTGGTAGAGCAGCGGTCTCCAAAACCGCAAGTTGGGGGTTCGAGTCCCTCCTGGCCTGCCAAATAAATTGACTTGAACGGCGTGTTAATCTGTGTTAAGATTGCACGCCGTTTTTGTTTGTAGTGGGAAATGAGGCTTCTAGATGAAAGATTCAGTAACTAAAAAAGTGTGGACAACCACAACTAAAAAAGCTGATATGCGTCAAATAAGTAGCGCTAATAATAAGATGTTGTGGTTATTGATGATGGTCATCGCTGCAATCATTGTTTTTTCGAGTATGTATTTCTCGCTTTTTACCGAATCATCTGCATTGATGGCGGTACTTATTATCGTTGGTGTTGTTGTTTTATTGGCAATTGGTAGACAAACAAATCAAGGTGCAAAAGGCTGGCAATTTGTTTTAGAGGCCAGGTTGGAGATGCGCAAAGTTGTATGGCCAACACGTCAAGAAACGATTAACTCAACACTGATTGTCTTGGCAATTGTTGCTGTGGCGTCGGTTATTATTTATTTTGTGGGTATGCTGTTTATGTACCTTATTCAAGCGATATTAAGTTAAGAGGTTTTTTATGTCTGCGGATGAGAAAGATGTGCCAAATGAGCAAATCGAAACAGAATCTACTCAATCAGATATGGAAGTAGAGAGTGGTGGTAAAAAGAGATGGTATGTCATTCAAGCTTATTCAGGTTATGAAAAGCGGGTTAAATCTCAGATTGAAGAGAAAATAAAGCTAGAAGGCTTAGAGCACTTTTTTGGCAAGATATTAGTTCCAACTGAAGAAGTCGTTGAGATGAAGGCTGGTCAAAAGCGTAAAAGTGAACGTAAATTCTTTCCTGGCTATGTTTTGATTCAGATGGAGATGGATGAGGCCGCTTGGCAGCTTGTGCGCCGCACGCCACGTGTTAGTGGTTTTGTTGGTGGAACGAGTGAACGCCCAATGCCGATTAGCAATGTTGAGGCTGAAAGAATTTTAGGCACATTAAAAACAGGTGCGGATAAAACAGCACCGAAACCACGTACCACGTTTCAAGTTGGGCAAGTGGTTCGTGTATTGGATGGTCCGTTTGCTGACTTCACTGGTGTGGTTGAAGAAATCAACTATGAAAAATCACGTGTGCATGTTGCGGTTTCAATTTTTGGGCGTTCTACACCTGTTGAGCTTGAGTTCTCACAGGTTGAGAAAGACGCTTAGGAGTTTGTTGCTGAGTTAAATCAGTGATATGAGGTGCTTAATACTAGATGTTAAGCAAAAAATAATAGGGAAGCTATTTGTGAAAATAGCGTTATACCCAAAGTAGGAGTAAATAATGGCAAAGAAAGTACAAGCTTATATTAAGCTTCAGGTGAAAGCAGGGCAAGCAAACCCGAGCCCTCCAATTGGTCCAGCATTGGGTCAGCACGGTGTTAATATTATGGAGTTCTGTAAAGCATTTAATGCGCAGACGCAAAAAATGGAACAAGGTGCGCCGGTTCCTGTTGTGATTACTGTGTATAGCGACAGAAGTTTCACATTTACAATGAAAACACCGCCGGCTTCATTTTTGTTAAAGAAGGCTGCTAAGATTAAATCTGGTAGTTCAAATCCTTCTAAAGATGTTGCAGGTACGGTTAATCGTGAGCAATTAGAAGAAATCGCTAAGACAAAAGAGCCTGATTTAACAGCAGCTGACATGGATGCTGCCGTTAGAACAATTGCAGGTAGTGCGCGTAGCATGGGTCTTAAAGTTGAGGGGGTTGAATAATGGCTAAGTTATCAAAAAGAATGAAATCTTTGGCTGAAAAAGTAAATAAATTAGATGCGTATTCAGCAACTGATGCATTCAACCTTTTAAAAGAACTTTCAAAAGTTAAATTCAAAGAATCTATCGATGTTGCGGTAAACCTAGGTGTTGATCCACGTAAATCTGATCAGGTTGTGCGTGGCGCCTCTGTGTTGCCAAATGGTACAGGCAAAACAGTTCGCGTTGCTGTGTTCACGCAAGGTGAGAATGCAACCAAGGCAACTGAAGCTGGTGCTGATATCGTTGGTATGGAGGATTTGGCTGCTGAAGTTAAGAAAGGCAATATGGATTTTGATGTTGTGATTGCAACACCTGATGCAATGCGTGTTGTTGGTCAGCTAGGTCAAATTCTTGGTCCTAAAGGCTTAATGCCAAACCCTAAAGTTGGTACGGTAACAACTGATGTTGCTCAAGCAGTTACTAATGCAAAAGCAGGTCAGGTTCGCTTCCGCGTTGATAAGGCAGGTATCGTGCATACAACAATCGGTAAAGCTGATTTTGAGCCAGCCGCTTTACAGCAAAACTTAGAAACGCTTTTGGCAGACCTTAAAAAACTTAAGCCTGCAACAGCAAAAGGCGTTTATATTAAGAAGATCACAGTGTCTAGTACAATGGGTCCTGGGATTATGCTTGACATGAGTGCAATCGAGGTTTAAGATAACGAGCCTTTTTTGTGTGCCTTGGTGCGATTTTGTGCTAAGGACTTAAACAAGTTTCTTTGGGTCGCTACTTAATGTCATGTTAAGTCAGTGATGTCAAAGACCGTAGGTGTGGTCGCAAGATCGCTTAATTTCCTACGCAGACGGTGCGTGTGACCTTTGAAGAGAATAAATTTTTTATTTGGTTTCAAACATCGTATTAAATAATAACGTAGACAAAAACAAGAGGATTAGCTAATGGCGCTAAAGCTTGAAGATAAAAAAGCGATTGTGGCAGAAGTTGCCGAACAGGCATCCTTGGCATTGTCTGCAGCGGTAGCTGATTACCGTGGCTTGACTGTGAATCAAATGAGTGATTTACGCAAACAGGCTCGTGAATCAGGTGTGTACTTGAAAGTTGTTCGCAATAACTTAGCAAGAATCGCATTTAAAGGAACTGAGTTTGAGTGCATGAATGATGCGCTTGTCGGTCCTTTAGTATTGGCTTTCTCGAAAGAAGAGCCAGGCGCGGCAGCTAAATTATTCAAAGGTTTTATGAAAGATCATAAAGCTTTTGAAGTGAAAAACTTAGCAATGGGCGGTGAGTTGTTTGGCGCGGATAAGCTAGAAGAAATGTCTAAGCTTCCAAGCAGAAACGACGCGCTTGCGTTATTGTGCAATGTATTACTTGCACCTGTTACCAAGTTTGTGCGTACAGCTAACGAGATTCCAGCGCAAGCTGTTCGTGTGTTCGCTGCTGTTGGTGATGCAAAATAAAAACCACTTTTCGTTTTTGAAATTAAATTATTTAATAGGAGTATATAATGACTAAAGAAGATATCCTAAATGCAGTTGCTGAAATGAGCGTTATGGAAGTTTGTGAGTTGGTTAAAATGATGGAAGAAAAATTCGGTGTTTCTGCACAAGCTGCTGTTGCAGTTGCTGCGCCTGCTGCAGGTGATGCTGCCGCTGCAGAAGAGAAAACTGAATTTGACGTTGTTTTAGTTGATGCAGGTTCTAACAAAGTTGGCGCGATCAAAGCAGTTCGTGCAGCAACTGGCTTAGGTCTTAAAGAAGCAAAAGATGCTGTTGAAGGCGTGCCTTTCACAATCAAAGAAGCTGCTTCTAAAGATGATGCTGAAGCACTTAAAAAACAGCTTGAAGAAGCTGGTGCTAAGGTTGAGCTTAAGTAATCAAACGATTATTTTAAGTTAAAAAGTAAAGGCTGGCAGGTGTTTTACCTGTTGGCCTTTTCTGCTATCTAACAAATAGCATTTGTAGATGTGTCTGTAATTGCAGATAAATAAAGTTTTCCAAACTTTTGGCATGATTTAGTGGTTAAAACGAATGTAGTCAGAGGAAGTGCCTGATGTCGTACTCATACGCTGAGAAAAAAAGAATCCGTAAAGAATTTGGGAACCTTCCTAATATTCTAGATGTTCCATATTTGCTTGCTGTTCAAGTAAATTCATATAAAGAGTTTTTACAACAAGATGTAAAAGCGCAAAGCCGTAAAAATAACGGTTTAGAAGCAGCTTTTAAATCGGTTTTCCCTATAGCAAGCGTTTCAGGGTATTCCGAGCTTCACTATGTAAGCTACCGTTTAGGTGAGCCTGTTTTTGATGAAAACGAATGTGGTATTAGAGGGGTAACCTATGCCGCGCCTTTACGTGTTAAGCTGAGATTGGTGATATATGACAAAGAAGCGCCAGTAGAAGATAAAGTGATTAAAGATGTCCGTGAGCAGGAAGTATATATGGGTGAAATCCCATTAATGACTGATAACGGGACCTTCGTGATCAATGGTACAGAGCGTGTGGTTGTATCGCAACTTCATCGTTCGCCAGGTGTGTTCTTTGATCATGATAAAGGCAAAACACATTCCTCAGGTAAAATATTACACTCAGCACGCGTGATCCCATATCGTGGGTCATGGCTAGATTTTGAATTTGACCCAAAAGACTTACTTTATGTGCGTATAGATAGACGTCGTAAATTACCATCTACCGTGTTGCTAAAAGCACTTGGCTACACTGAGGATGAGTTATTAAAGATTTTTTATGAACCGGTTGAATTCGCTGTCGAAGATGGCGCATTAATGATGACCTTTGATCCGGATTCATTAAAGGGGACAACAGCCTCATTTGATGTTGTTAACAAAGAAGGCAAAGTACTAGTTGCGGAAGGCAAACGTATTACCGCAAGACATACTAAGCTTATGAAAGAGCAAGGCTTAAATCAAATCGAAGTCCCTGTTTCTTATGTTGTTGGCAAGGTGTTATATTCACGCATTGTTGATGAAACATCCGGTGAGGTAATCGCGCAGGCTAATGAAGAGATTACACCTGCATTATTGGAAAAATTATCTGATCGCGGTATTACAACATTCCAAACGCTTAACACAAATGACTTGGATCGTGGCGCTTACATTGCTGATACATTACGCAATGATGTGTGTCGTGATCGTGATGAAGCGTTAGTTGAAATTTATCGCATGATGCGCCCAGGTGAGCCACCAACGAAAGATTCAGCAGAGAATCTTTTCCAAGGTCTATTCTTCTCAGAAGATCGTTATGATCTATCTGCAGTGGGTCGCATGAAGTTTAACAATCGTTTGGGACGTAAATCAGATAAAGGTTTAGGTGTTTTAACGAAAGAAGATATTATCGATGTTGTTAAAACATTGATTAATATTCGTGATGGTCGCGGTGATGTTGATGATATTGATCACTTAGGAAATCGTCGTATCCGTGCAGTTGGTGAGATGACTGAAAACCAGTTCAGAATCGGTTTGGTGCGTGTTGAAAGATCAGTGCGTGAGCGTTTATCAATGGTTGATCGTGAAAGTGCGATGCCACAGGATCTTGTTAATGCTAAGCCAATTACGGCTTCGATTAAAGAATTCTTTGGTTCAGGTGCATTGTCACAATTTATGGATCAAGATAACCCATTATCAGAAGTAACTCATAAGCGTCGTATTTCAGCGTTAGGACCAGGTGGTTTATCAAGAGACCGTGCAGGCTTTGAAGTACGTGACGTCCATACAACACATTATGGTCGTTTATGTCCGATTGAAACACCAGAAGGTCCAAACATTGGTTTGATCAACTCTTTGGCATGTTATGCGCGTACCAATCACTATGGTTTCTTAGAAGCGCCATATCGCAAGGTAATTGATGGTGTTGCCACCGACGAGATTGATTATTTATCGGCAATTGATGAGAGTAATTATGTGATCGCTCAAGCATCTGCTGCGATGGATAAAAAAGGCCGTCTAACTGATGAATTAATTCAGTGTCGTTCAAAAGGTGAGACAATTTTTACAACAGCTGATCAGGTTCAATATATGGACGTTTCAGCGAAACAAATGGTATCTGTTGCCGCAGCCCTTATCCCATTCTTGGAGCATGATGATGCGAACCGTGCATTGATGGGTTCAAACATGCAACGTCAAGCTGTACCAACACTTAGAGCTGAGAAGCCATTAGTGGGTACTGGGATGGAGCGTATTGTCGCGCGTGATTCAGGTACGTGTATTGTCGCTAAACGTTCAGGTGTTGTTGATGCCGTTGATGGTGGTCGTATCGTTGTTTGTGCGAGTAATGACGAAATCAATGAAGGTGATTCTGTTGTTGATATTTATAACTTAACAAAATTCCGTCGTTCGAATAAAAATACCTGTATTAACCAACGCCCAATTGTGCATCCTGGTGATGTTGTAAAAAAAGGTGATGTGTTAGCAGATGGTTCATCGACTGATATGGCGGAATTAGCCTTAGGTCAAAACTTACTTGTGGCATTTATGCCATGGAATGGTTTTAACTTTGAGGATTCAATTCTCCTATCAGAGCGTATTGTTGAAGATGATCGTTATACCTCTATCCATATTGAAGAATTAACTTGTATTGCACGTGATACAAAGTTAGGTGCTGAAGAAATTACTTCAGATATTCCTAATGTCAGTGAGCATGCACTAAACAAATTAGATGAAGCGGGTATTATTCATATTGGTGCCAATGTCGCCCCTGGTGATGTTTTGGTTGCTAAGATCACGCCTAAGGCCGAGCAGCAATTAACACCTGAAGAAAAGCTACTACGCGCTATCTTTGGTGAAAAAGCATCAGATGTTAAAGACAGTTCATTAAGAATGCCAACTGGTATGTATGGTACAGTTATTAATGTTCAAGTATTTACGCGTGATGGTTTAGAAAAAGATCAGCGTTCTGTTGAAATTGAAAAAGCAGAATTAGCACGTATTCGTAAAGATTTACGTGATGAATATCGCATTGTTGAAGGTGCAGTGCGCTCTTATTTATTGCAAGAGCTAAATGGCAAGAAAGCGCTAGCAGGTCCTAGTGGCTTAAAGCGTGGACAAGAGATTACTAAAGAGTATCTAAAAAATCTTGAACTTGTTCAGTGGCTTGATATTCGTGCAGAAGATGAAGCAACGATGGAAGCAATTACACGTTGTAAAGCACAGATTGAACAAGCGCGCAAAGACTTTGAAACTAAGTTTGAAGCCAAGCGCAAGAAGCTTACCCAAGGTGATGATTTATCTCCAGGCGTTCTTAAGATCGTTAAAGTATTTGTTGCGGTTAAACGCCGTATTCAACCAGGGGACAAAATGGCGGGTCGCCATGGTAATAAGGGTGTTGTTTCACGCATTCTACCAATTGAGGATATGCCTTATCTTGAAGATGGTACACCTATGGACATCGTCTTAAACCCACTAGGGGTTCCATCACGTATGAACATCGGTCAGGTACTTGAGACGCATATGGGTATGGCAGCAAGAGCATTAGGACATAAAGTCTCAGATGCGCTTGAAGCAAGTCAAAAAGCACAAGATATTCGTAAGACTTTAGAAGAAGTCTATAACACGATCGGTAATAAGAAAGTTGAATTAAGTCAGCTTGATGATGATCAAGTGATTGAAATGGCGTATAACCTAAGAGCAGGTGTACCTATTGCAACCCCTGTGTTTGATGGTGCTAAAGAGAAAGATATCAAAGACCTTCTAAAACTTTGTGGCTTAAATGAAAGTGGTCAAGCTCAACTTTATGATGGGCGTACTGGCTTACCATTTGATCGCCATGTAACCGTTGGTTATATGTATATGTTGAAGTTAGACCATTTGGTTGATGACAAAATGCATGCGCGTTCAACAGGTTCTTATAGTTTGGTTACGCAGCAGCCACTGGGTGGTAAAGCACAGTTTGGTGGTCAGCGTTTTGGTGAGATGGAGGTTTGGGCACTACAAGCTTATGGTGCTGCTTATACACTTCGTGAAATGTTGACGGTTAAATCGGATGATGTGAATGGCCGTACCAGAATGTACAAAAATATTGTTGATGGTAATTTCAAGATGGATGCAAGTCTGCCTGAATCTTTCAATGTATTGATGAAAGAAGTACGTGCATTGGGTATTGATATTGACCTTGAGTCTGATTTAGAAAACTAAACGCACTTTAGTTGTCGTGATGAAACAGCTGCAGGTATAGCCTGTAGCATTTTGATTTAAAACTTTGCAAAAATAGGAGTAGAGCCTTGAAAAACTTACTAGGCGGTATGAAACAGCAAGGTAAAGATTTAGAGTTTGACCGTATTCGTGTCGGTCTGGCGTCACCTGAAATGATTCACTCATGGTCATATGGTGAGGTGAAAAAACCAGAAACCATTAATTATCGTACATTCAAGCCAGAAAGAGATGGTTTGTTTTGTGCTAAAATCTTTGGTCCAATCAAAGATTACGAATGTTTGTGTGGTAAATACAAGCGTTTAAAGCATCGAGGTATCATTTGCGAGAAGTGTGGTGTTGAAGTCACACAAGCGCGTGTGCGTCGTGAGCGTATGGGGCATATTGATTTGGCTTGTCCTGTAGCGCATATTTGGTATTTGAAATCACTACCATCGCGTATTGGTTTGTTATTAGATATGACATTACGCGATATCGAGCGTATTTTATATTTTGAAGCATATGCAGTGACTGATCCTGGGATGACGCCTTTTGAAAAAGGGCAGTTACTCAATGAAGAAACGTATCTTGATGCATTAGAAGAGTATGGTGATGAATTTGAAGCACAAATGGGTGCTGAAGCAATTCAGAAGTTATTAATTGACACCGATCTTAATCATGAGATTGAAACGATTCGTGAAGAGATCCCAGCAACCAATTCAGAAACCAAGCTTAAGAAATTAACAAAGCGTTTGAAATTATTAGAATCATTCCGTGAATCAGGTAATAAACCTGAGTGGATGATTATGACGGTTCTACCGGTGTTACCACCGGATTTGCGTCCATTAGTACCATTAGATGGTGGTCGTTTTGCAACCTCTGATTTGAACGATCTATATCGTCGTGTGATTAACCGCAACAATCGTTTAAAGCGTCTTTTAGAGCTAAATGCACCTGATATCATCGTACGTAACGAAAAGCGTATGTTGCAAGAGTCAGTTGATGCATTATTGGATAATGGCCGTCGTGGACGTGCGGTAACTGGTTCAAATAAACGCGCCTTAAAATCATTAGCAGATATGATCAAAGGTAAACAAGGTCGTTTCCGTCAAAACCTTTTAGGTAAGCGTGTTGACTATTCTGGACGTTCAGTAATTACCGTTGGTCCGACATTGCGCTTACACCAATGTGGTTTACCAAAGAAGATGGCATTAGAGCTATTTAAGCCATTTATCTATTCAAAACTTGAGCATTATGAGCATGCGACAACGATTAAAGCGGCTAAGAAAATGGTTGAGCGTGAAGAAGCTGTTGTTTGGGATATCCTAGAAGAGGTGATCCGTGAGCATCCAGTGCTTCTTAACCGTGCACCAACGCTGCATAGATTAGGTATTCAAGCATTTGAACCAACTTTGATTGAAGGTAAAGCTATTCAGTTGCATCCATTAGTTTGTACGGCATTTAACGCTGACTTTGACGGGGATCAGATGGCGGTTCACGTACCATTGACGATTGAAGCGCAGCTTGAAGCGCGCGTGTTGATGATGTCAACCAATAACATCTTATCTCCGGCAAGTGGGTCTCCTGTGATAGCGCCAACGCAGGATATTGTCCTAGGTCTTTATTATGTGACGCGCGAAAAGGTGAATGCTAAAGGTGAAGGTAAATTATTCGCTGATTTATTACACGTTCAACGTGCATATGACGCAGGTGTTGTTGATATTCATGCCAAGATCAAAGTACGTTTGGATCACAAAGTATTACTTGAATCTGGCGAGTATATCGATGAGAAAGGTATTGTTGAAACAACGGTTGGTCGTGCTTTATTATCAAGCATCCTACCGGAAGGTTTACCGTTTTCATTGATTAACCAACCATTGACTAAGAAGACAGTGGGTAAGATTATCGATCAATGCTATCGTCGCTTAGGTACAAAAGCCACGGTGATTTTTGCTGACCAATTAATGTATGCCGGTTATAAGTATTCAACAAAATCAGGTATTTCAATCGGTATCAACGATATGATTATTCCTGATGCTAAAGTAGGTATTTTGGCTGAAGCTGAAGGTCAAGTTAAAGAAATTTCTGAGCAATATGCAAGTGGTTTGGTTACTGCAGGTGAGCGTTACAACAAAGTAATTGATATTTGGTCACGTGCTAACGAGAAAGTTGCCAAATCCATGATGGAAGTGATTGCAAAAGAAAAAGTTGCTGATAAAACCGGTAGTGAAATTGAGCAAGAGTCATTTAACTCAGTATACATGATGGCAGATTCAGGTGCGCGGGGTTCTGCTGCACAGATCAGACAGCTGGCTGGTATGCGTGGTTTGATGGCAAAACCAGATGGCTCGATTATTGAAACGCCAATTACGGCAAACTTCCGTGAAGGGCTATCGGTTTTACAATACTTTACATCAACGCATGGTGCTCGTAAGGGTCTTGCTGATACAGCATTAAAAACAGCTAACTCAGGTTATTTAACACGTCGTCTTGTTGATGTAGCACAAGATCTTGTAATTATTGAAGATGACTGTGGTACACAAAAAGGGGTAACAGTTTCTGCCTTGATTGAAGGTGGTGATGTGGTTGTACCTTTGGGTGAGCGTCTCTTGGGGCGCGTTAATGCTGAAGATATCTACAAGCCAGGTGAAGATGAGATCTTGGTTGAATCAGGTACATTGCTTGATGAGAAAGTCGTTGAGTTGATCGAGAAAAATGGTGTTGACCAAGTGATCATTCGTTCATCGATTACTTGTGAAACACGTCGTGGCTTATGTGCTAAGTGTTATGGACGTGACCTTGCGCGTGGACATTTGGTTAATATGGGTGAGTCAGTTGGTGTTGTCGCAGCACAATCCATTGGTGAGCCAGGTACACAGTTAACGATGCGTACGTTCCATATTGGTGGTGCGGCATCGCAGGATACTGCTGAAAACAATGTTCAGATTAAAAATGGCGGGCGTATTAAATTTAATAATATTAAAACTGTTAAAAACCGTGAAGGTAACCACGTAGTTGTTTCACGTTCAGGTGAAATTAGTATTATTGATAAGTTTGGACGTGAGCGCGAGAAGTACAAAGTACCATACGGTGCTGAGTTACCGGTCAATGATAATGCACAAGTTAAAGCAGGTGCCGTTGTCGCAACATGGGACCCGCATACACATCCAGTAGTTGCTGAGGTTGCTGGACATATTAACTTCGTTGACTTTATTGATGGTGTGACGATGAAGCATCAAGCAGATGAAATGACAGGACTTTCAAGTATTGTTATTACTTCTGATTCACAAAAAAGTGGTAATAGAGACATCAAACCATTGGTGCGCTTGATTGATGAAGTCGGTGAGGAACTATGTTTCCCTAATACGAATATTCCAGCAAGCTATTTCATGCCAGTGGGTGCGATTTTGAATATTGAAAATGGCACTAAGATCGAAGTGGGTGACGTTATCGCGCGTATTCCACAGGAAGGCTCTAAAAACAAGGATATTACTGGGGGTCTACCACGCGTGGCAGACTTGTTTGAAGCGCGTCGTCCTAAAGATGCCGCAATTATGGCAGAAACTTCAGGTATTGTTAGCTTCGGTAAAGAAACAAAAGGCAAACGCCGTTTGGTTATCTCGCCAGAAGATATGGATCCGATTGAAATTATGATCCCTAAATGGCGTCATATTAACGTATTTGAAGGTGAGCATGTTTCTAAGGGTGAGATCATTTCTGATGGACCATTAGATCCACATGAAATCTTGCGTTTAAAAGGCGTACATGAGCTTGCTGATTACATTATCAATGAAATCCAAGAAGTTTATCGCTTACAAGGTGTGGGTATTAATGATAAACATATCGAGACGGTTATTCGTCAGATGTTGCGTAAGGTTAATATCTTAGCTGCAGGTGATAGTAAGTTTGTTGATGGTGAACCGGTTGAGTTGGTTCAAGTCTTGGAAGAAAATGAGAAGCTGCGTGCAGAAGGCAAGTTAGAAGCGATTTATGAACCAATTCTGTTGGGTATCACAAAAGCATCATTGTCGACAGAATCCTTCCTGTCAGCAGCTTCTTTCCAAGAAACTACGCGCGTACTTACAGAAGCTTCAGTCAGTGGACAAGAAGATCAATTGCGTGGCTTGAAAGAAAACGTATTGATTGGGCGCTTGATTCCATCTGGTACGGGGCTTGCTCATCACCAAGAGCGTAAGCGTAAGCACTTACAAGAACAAGAAGCATTAGAAACAGGTCCATCAATGGATGAGCTTGAAATGGCGCTAAGTGCGGCATTAAATGCGGATGCTGAAGAAAATAGTGTCGATCTTGAAGACCTATTTGTTACCGGTGATGACGATCTTGACGAAAACAAAAGACAAGACGATGATGAGGACTATGACGAATAGTCATTGATTTTCTGAAATTAAATATAACTTGAAGCCTCGTTGGGAATATCCCGACGGGGCTTTTTTGTTTAGCGCATTGATTAAAAAAAGGGGCGCAAACTTGAGTTTTTTTATTAACAATATAAGATGTCCAGTAGCATATAAGAGGGAAAGTTAACATGATGAAAAAGCTTCCAATAGGTATTTCAAGTCTAGAGAAAATTGTGAGCGGTAATTATGTTTATATTGATAAGACAAAGCACATTAGTGATTTGATCACCCAAGGTGGTGGATTTTATTTTCTATCACGACCACGTCGTTTTGGGAAGTCACTGCTTATTGATACGATCAGACAGCTTTTCTTAGCTAAACAAGCGTTGTTTAAAGGGCTTTATATAGAAAAATACTGGGATTGGCAGATAAAGCATCCAGTATTGCATTTTACCTTTGGTGAAGGTAATGCCACTTCAGCTGAAATGCTAGATGCAAAAATGGCAAGATTTCTAGATGAATATTATCAGAACTATCAAATCAATAATGTCTATACTGAGATTAGTAGTCGTTTTGCTTATTTAATTGAACAGTTGGCAAAAAAATATAGCAAGGTAGTGATTCTTGTTGATGAATATGATAAGCCGATACTGGATAATATTGACAATCTTGAGATTGCTAAAGCCATGCGTGGACGATTGCGAAACTTCTATAGCGTGATTAAGTCACAAGACCTTAATATTCAATTTGCTATGCTAACTGGTGTCTCGCGTTTCACTAAAATTAGCATTTTTAGTGAGCTGAATAATTTAAATGACATTAGTTTAGATCCTCATTATGCTGACATTTGTGGCTATACACAGGCAGAGTTAGAGCAAGGATTTAAAAAACATCTTCAAATAGGTGATGTAGACTCTGCCAAGCTTACGCGCTGGTATAATGGCTATAATTTTGCTGGAAAGGATGCACAAAAGGTTTATAACCCTTTTGATATTTTATTATTTATAGACAAAGGTTATCGTTATCAGAATTATTGGTTTGAAACGGCAACACCGACTTTTTTAATTAAAATGATTGAGAAAAGTCGCTACTTTATTCCAAACTTAGAAAACATTATTGTTATTGAAGACCTTCTAAAAACTTTTGATATAGATAATATGCCAATTGAGACTTTATTGTTTCAAGCAGGTTATCTAACGATCAAAGAGGCGACAACGGTCGGCACTCAGTATGCCTATGTATTGACCTACCCAAATTTGGAAGTTAAAGCTAGCCTAAATGGTGCATTGGCAACGATAGCTTCAAATATGACGATTAAAAATCAGAATTTAATAAGAATTGCTCAGGCTATGCAAAATAATGAATTTGAGCAGTTGCAAATTATTTTAAGCAGTCATTTTGCTTCTATCCCGAACGATTGGTATCGCAATAATCCAATTGATCAATACGAAGGCTTTTATGCGAGTATTGTCTATAGTTATTTAACTGCATTAGGCTATCATACGGTGGCTGAAGATGTGACTAATCAAGGGAGGATTGATTTAAGCATCATTATGCCTGATAAGGTATTGATTATCGAATTTAAGCTTAATCGATATGGTGATGCCAAGGAAGCTATTGCTCAGATAAAAGATAAGAAATATTCACAGAAATATATAGCCTTATCTAAACCAATTTATTTAATTGGGATGAGCTTTGATCCAGTAGGGCGTAATGTTATTGATCTACAGGTGGAAAAGTGTTGATGGTTGAACTTTAACTTTTTAAGCTAGCAATTAGGGTGTGCCTGCATTGATAGCCTCTTGTAAAAAAGCAACTTTATCCTCAGCACGCATTAAAGCTGTTCCTGCTAACACCCCGTCACAAGTGTAGCCAAAATGATGAAGGTCTTGAGGGGTTTTCGCACCTGATAGGCTCAATAGCGTAATATCTTGAGGTACAATTTTTTGTAGACGTACGATGTTGTCAGTATCCATTTCAAGTGTATCTAAATTGCGATTATTAACACCGATTAATTTGGCATTACAGGCTAAGGCTATTTCTGTTTCTTTCTCATCAAATACTTCGACTAATGCCGTCATGTTAAGTGATTCAACACATTGGATAAGGGTTTGTAAACGCGCTTTGTCTAAGCAGCGCACGATTAAAAGACAGGCATCCGCCCCTTTAAGGCGTGCTTGATAGATTTGTTTTTCATCGATAATGAAGTCTTTGCATAATATTGGGATGGTTACCACATCACGTACTTTGAGAATGTCTTCAAAACACCCACCAAAAAAAGGTTGATCAGTTAAGATAGATAACGCACAAGCACCACCGGCTTGGTAGGCCTTAGCAATTGTAACTGGGTCATAATTAGGGTCAATTACCCCTTCAGAAGGTGATTTGGATTTAAGCTCAGCAATAATTGCAGGTTTGTGTGTTTTTATGGCTTGTAGAAAGTCATATTTTGCAGGAAGTAATGCTGCAGCGGTTAGATCGGGGAGCTGCTTTAGCTCTTGATGTTTGGAATCAATAATTTTTTGTAAAATCACGTTATGTCCTCATTACTTTATGTGTACACTATTAAAAAATAAAAATGTTGAAATGTGGTGCTATGAAATTATCAGGATTTACCTTTTTACGCAATGCCGAGGAGCTATGCTTCCCCTATATTCAGTCAATTCAATCCATTTTACCAATCTGTGATGAGTTCGTGATCGCTTTGGGACAATCGCAAGATAATAGTCCCGAAATATTGCAGCAGTTAGCAAAAGAGCATCCAAAGATTAAAATTATCGAAACAGTATGGAATGAACGTATGCAGGTCAAAGGTTACACCTATGCCCAACAAAAAATGATTGCCCAATTTGCCTGTACTGGGGATTGGCTTTTTTATTTAGAGGGTGATGAGATCGTGCATGAGAATGATCTTCAGACGATTAAAGAGGCGTTGCACCGCTATAAGGATGACCAAGAAGTCGAAGCATTAGCATTTCATTATTACCATTTTTACGGCAACACTAATACGTATCTGTCATCACCAACTTGGTATCGTTATGCGCCAAGAATCATTAAGGCAAGTGTTAGAAGTTATGCACCAGATGGCTTGTATTGGTTGGTTCTTGATCCTAAGAAGTCAAATCGTATCGCACGCTATCCAAAGGCGAAATTACTCGATAACTATATCTATCACTATGGATGGGTACGTCCTGAGGCGGCAATGAGTAAGAAAATCAGCCAAGTGAATAAGCACTGGGGCAAATCTGAAGGCTTTGACTCGAAATATAGTGATATTGATCAACAGATATTAACGGAGTTTAAGGGGACGCATCCGAAGGTTATTGAGGGCTTTTTTGTCAAAGAAGAAGGGCTGTTCAAAGCTAACCCCAATCATGTTCTAACCAAAAAAGAAAAACGCCAACGCTTTAAAATGAAACTTGAGAAATTATTCGGTTTGGACTTAAGTCGCAAGTATTTCAAAAAAATCTAGCATAAAAGTTTTGACAGCTGTAAAAGGCAAACGTTATAGTAAAAAAGTCGCGTTACCGTGACAAAAGATTAAATTTAAAGAGTTTAAAAAATAAAAGAAGAGGTGCGCAAGCTATAGCGCTTTTGTGAAGATCATAACATCTAGTGATCAACAGCAATAGAGCAAGCGCCGAAAGTAATGATGTGTTATGACTGAATTACTTGGGTCTGCTGCTAAAAGGCAGCAGGACTGTCACGTCAACAAAGACGTGGGGCGCTTCGGTTGTATTTGTATTTTTGTCAAACACATAAGTCAAATTTTGCAAAAGCCGTAACCCCGTGTCGATAAATGGAGAAGCTTTATGCAAAACCCTTTTGTCGTCGCGAAGTTTGGAGGCACAAGTGTCGCTAATCTAAACGCGATCTGCCAATGCGCAGAAATTATCAAATCTTCACCAAGTGTGCGCGTAGTGATTGTTAGTGCACAATCAGGGATAACCAATCTCTTGGTAAAGTTGGCGTATCATGTAAAGTCTGTGCATGAGATTTCAGGTATTGTTGATGATATTAAGACCATACTATCGCCAATTGTTGAGGCGATTGATTGTAATCATTTGCACAGTGATATACAGCAGCGAATAGATGATCTTGTGTTTTTGGCGCAAATGAGTGTGCGTCTGAACACCAAAGAACTAAGTGATGAGATATTATCATTTGGTGAGCGGATCTCAGCGCAACTTGTCGCGGCAATCTTTAGACAGAATAAGATTAATGCACAGTATTTTAATGTGCAAACCGTGATGAAGACCAATAGTCATTTCTCTCAAGCAAAGCCCAATCTAGATGAGATTAAAGCGCAAGTGGCGACACATATGTTGCCATTGCTATTTGCTGATCAAGTGCTCATCTGCGAAGGTTTTATTGGCATGGATGCGAAAGGTAAAACAACCACCTTAGGTCGAGGTGGAAGCGACTATAGTGCGGCTCTTTTGGCACAAGCTTTGCAAGCAAAATCGGTGAAAATCTGGACGGATGTCGCGGGCATTTATGAAGCTGATCCACGCATTATTCCACAAGCGCGAGCAATTGAGAGCTTAAGCTTTAATGAAGCAGCTGAGCTTGCTACCTTTGGTGCTAAAGTTTTGCATCCGGCGACCTTATGGCCGGCAATAAGTAGCAATATTGATGTATTTGTGGGCTCTACGTTTTCGCCTAAAATGGGCGGTACTTGGATTACTGCTAAGGCCAATAGCTTAAAGGAGCCATCGCAAATTCGTGCGATTGCTGAGCGTAAAAACCAGCTTTTAATGACACTCAAAAGTTTTGACATGTTTCACGCACAAGGGTTTTTAGCTCAAGTATTTAGTATTTTAGCCAAACACAATATATCGGTTGATTTAGTAACGACAAGTGAAGTAAGTATTGCTTTAACCTTGGATCATATAGGTAGCCAGTCAATCGGTGAAAGCCTATTAACCGAAGCACTATTAGATGAGCTGCAATCCATCGGTAATCTTGAGATTAGTGTTGAGCATAACTTATCATTGATTGCAGTGGTGGGGAATCGATTGCATCAGCACAAAGGAGTAAGTGCTAAGCTCTTTGCCGCCCTTGAAAGTTATAATGTTCGCCTTTTCAGCCACGGCGCAAGCGGGCATAATATCTGTCTGTTAGTAGCAGAAGAAGATGCAAAGGGTGTAATGATGGATATTTATATGTCTCTCTTTAGTGAATCAACTAAGGAGCACGTGCGATGAAAGTAGCAATAATCGGTCGAGGCAAAACGGGTAAAGCTGTACAGGATCTTTTAAAAGAAGATGAGATAAGTGATGTATTTGACTCAAAAAACTTAGTTACTGTGGAGAAACTTAATAAGGCAACAGTGGCAATTATTTTTGTTAGCGCTGATGTTTTAAGACAAATATTGCCCGTTATTTTGCAAAGCAAAGTATCTGTCATTTGCGGCACCACAGGATTTCATTATGATGAAACCTTAATACAACGCATCAAACAATCAGGGCAAACTTGGGTGGTAGCGAATAACTTTAGCTTGTCGATGGTACTGATAAAAGAGATGTTAAATACTTTGGGTAATTTGCAAAACCTAGCTATAAATAGTCACTTTCATTTAACAGAAACACATCACACGCAAAAGCTTGATGCACCCAGTGGTACTGCCGTGTCATGGCAGTCATGGCTTAATGTGAAAGAATGCCCTATTGAGTCTATTCGCAAAGAAGATGTGAAGGGTGAGCATGTATTAAGGATCGAAAATCCTTATGAAACCATTGAATTAAAGCATGTGGCGCATGATCGCAAGCTTTTTGCTGAGGGTGCTGTATGGAGCGCACGCTTCATGTGTGAGAATAAGTTAAATGCTGGTTTTTATCAGTTTGATGAATTAGTAAGAGGTGTGTCATGGCAATAAATATTAACAACAATACCTACACAGCAGTGGTCACGCCAATGTTTGAAAGTGGTGAGATTGACTTGGTAAGTTTTGAGCGACTGCTACGCAAACAAGAAGATGCTGATTGTGGTGTGTTGATTCTAGGTAGCACGGGTGAAGCTTTAGCATTAAGTTATGAAGAACAGTGCCAAGTAGTGAGGTTTGCCTGTGGCTTAGGGCTTAAAGTTCCCTTACTTGTTGGTGTGGGCGGTTATCAGTTAGCTGAGCAGCTTAAGTGGGTTGAGTTTTGTAACGCTCAAGCAGTTGATGGCTTTTTGATGGTCACGCCGATTTATGCCAAACCGGGTACGCAGGGGCAAATTGCTTGGTTTAGTGCATTATTAGACAAAGCAAACAAACCATGTATGTTATATAACGTGCCATCAAGAACAGGGGTGAATCTTTGTTTTGATGCTTTTTCTGCACTTAAGAATCATCCGAATTTATGGGCATTAAAAGAAGCTTCAGGTGATATCTCATGCTTTAAGTGTTATGTACAAATAGCCCCACACGTTAATGTATACAGTGGCGAGGATGCGATGATGCCAGAGCTTGCCAAAGTCGGTTGCAAGGGCTTGGTGTCAGTGGTTTCTAATTTGTGGCCAAAAGAAGCCAAAGCCTATGTCGAAGCTTCTTTGTTCTCTGGAGCAGATGAAGCCTTAAGCCGTTTATGGCAAGATGCAACGGCTGCATGCTTTAGTGTCGCAAACCCGATTCCAGCCAAAGCATGGCTTGCTCATATGGGTGTCATTGATAGTAATGCTTTACGCTTGCCGTTGATTGCTCAAGAGCTAACAAATATTGAGCGTTTGCAACAAGTCGATGCTGAGATTCAAAGTTATTATACCGTTCGTGAATCATTTTGCGGTGTTTAGTGTCGAAGAAGTTTTAAATTCTAAGGATCAAAAATTCAATGACAGCAATACTGTAAGATGGTTTGCGGGCGGTATATTAGCATATCTGTGTCAGTTAAATGTAATGAATAAAGGCTATGACCATATTCCTGCCCACTTTGATTGTGTAAGCGTTGGCTGAGCATAAGTCGAAGCCACTATGAAGTGTGATTTTCCCAAGCTTACCACACTTCGACTAACGCTCAGTGCGTCGCTTCGACTGATGCTCAGTGGACCGCTTCGACTTACGCTCAGGGCACGGTGAGCACTTATAGGTGAATATTTAGTCTTAGAATGAATAAATAACCGGAGTTACGCACTTTAGAAAAAGTCTGCAACTCCAGCAAATAAATATAAAAGGAGATGAGATGATTAAATCTACAGCTCACCGGTTTAATTCTAATCAAGTGTATAATATTAACTTGGTTGGAGCAGATAGATGATAGATTGGATCGTTAATTTAGGGCGTATTGACCCTGTAAA
>NZ_JACYVZ010000003.1 GCF_014857925.1 Cysteiniphilum marinum
AACACGCACTTTTAAGGCAAATCAAGGGTAGTATTCGTAAAGATGATATTGTGATGGGAGATCGCTATTTTCCTTGTTTTTTTGTGATGGCTGATCTGCAGTCAATCGGTGCTGATGGCATTTTTAAAGCACAATCACAGAGGAAGTATGACTTCCGCAAAGGCAAGCGCTTGGGTGCCAAAGATCACCTGGTTAGTTGGGTGAAACCACGTAAACCCCAATGGATGGAGCAAGCGACATATGATAATTATCCCGATCAAATAATCATAAGAGAATTCAAAGTCAAGGGGGAGATTTATGTAACAACTTTCCGAGATCATAAACGATATCACAAGATGGAATTGGCAAAGCATTACAAACAAAGATGGCAGGTTGAAGTCAATTTCAACAGTTTGAAAACCATTATGTCAATGGACCATTTGAGAAGCAAGACGCCTGATATGGTGCATAAAGAAATTGCTGTACATTTTTTAGCATACAACCTGATCAGAACGCTTATTGCGGAAGCTTGTCGTAAAAGTGAATGCCTGCCTGTACAAGTTAGTTTCAAAGGGACAATGCAATTGTTTAACAGTTTTGTATCATGGTTAAGTTTCGCAGCAAACTCAGATAAAGCTCATGACATATTGCTGCAGGCGATCATAAAAAACAAGGTGGGGAATAGACCAGGACGGATTGAGCCTCGAGCTGTTAAAAAGCACCCCAAAGCATTTAGGCGACTTAATAAAAGCAGGGAGTTGGAAAGAGCTGAAATAATTAACAGGATGCAGAAAAATGCCAATAAAAAAGATTCATCTGCCGCTTAAGGTAGTGCCATTAGGTTAATACCCCTCACCCGCACTGCAAATGCAGTGCGAGCGATCCCGCAAGGGGAGAGGTTAAAAATATGCAAATACTTTCCAAGCAATAATACTGTTCGTCCCCTTAGCAAAGTCGAAGCGATGCACTGAGCATCAGTCGAAGTGGGTATACTTGTGTAATTATGGCTTCGACTAACGCTCAGCCAACGGCTGCATGGAAGAAAGGTAAAAAGGGAAAAAAAGCAAAAAATAGCAAAAAATAGCAAATAGGGTAGTCATTACCCTATGCACAAGCTGTGGATTTATGGATATTGTATTGTGTGAAAATAATCCAATATAAGGTTTTATTATGCTAGGAAGTAGGAAAGTAAAATATGCAATGATATGTGGGCTTGCAAGCTTAAGTGGCATGGGGTTTGCAAGTAGTGAGACGATTTTAGGCAATAATCCTAATATCATGTATTTAGGGCGCAGTAATCACGAGCTTATTGATGATAGAGTTGCAATGAACTGGTCAGGAAGCACGGTATCTTTTAATATTAAAGCGCTTAAGCATGACGCCAATATAGTGATAAAGCTTGCCAAAGTTACCCCAAGTAATAGCAATGAAACATGGTTTAATGTCTATGTTGATAATAAGCTAGCGAACATTGCACGCACCTCGATAGTAGGAGCACCTGCTAGCGCTATTAAGCTTGATAATACATTAACGACGGATGTGGATATTGATTTAAGTCTAGATCCAACACTAGATTTATCCAAAACGCATAATATCAAGTTGGTGCAATTAAATGAGTCAGATGCAAAGCAGGCGCCATTTTTCTACTCACCGTTTTATGTGCAATCGATGATGCTGAATGATACCGAGTTAGTTGAGAAATATAGTGATTTAAAGAAAATTGTATTTTATGGTGACTCGATCACCGCAGGACTACAAGATGGCAATAATGATGGTGGAGCAAGTGGCAATATTGGCTATGCTAATATTGCGATCTCTTATGCCTTTCAAAGTGTTGAGCGATTAAATGCGCAAGATTGGCACATTGACCCAAGCTTTATTGCGCTATCAGGAATATCGTTAACACCCGGCTCATATTGGGGTAGTTCGACCATGTTCACATACTATGACAGTAGTAGCTATAACACGGATCAACACAATCAGCCAATAATGAGTGAAAACGCCGATATTGTGGTGATTAACCTTGGCACCAATGATACCTTTATTGCCAATCAAAGCACATATCAGCAAGCGTTGCAGAAATTTGTTGATAAAGTGCAAGTATTAAATCCAAAGGCTAAAATCGTTTTGGATTTATGGGGTTTTCGTCCTGATTATGTGCCAATGTATCAGCGGTATTGGCAAGCAGAGGAAAATATCGCAGGCCAGGTGTGTGCTACATCACAAAATCCACACTTTAACGGCAATACAGTAAGCTGCTTCGTTGATGCACGCTTGCCAAGTGATAGCTCAGGTAGCGGGCATCCAACCAAGGCTTATGCTTATCAACATGCACAAGCCTTAGAAGATTATCTAAACAATATTCTTAAGGCTGAAAAACCTGTGGATGTATCGCTTAAATATAACTGTCCGCACTCTTTGCATATTGGGGCTTATATTCTTGATCATAATAGTAAGCCATATATGGGGTGGGGTGCCTATCTTGGTGGACTTGCTGTCAGCAAAAAGGCGCTATCTTGTAGCACTACAGCAAAAGAAGGTGTCAAAGCATGTATTGCTAGTGATCTAACTTATCCAAAATTGGTATGTTATGATCAGATTCATGATACCTACTATCAGGCGGCAGGCTATTTAAACAAAAGTTGTAGCGCTGATCAAAATGGCTTATCAGGCGATAACTGTATACTAAACTACGCTCAATGACGGTTAGTAATGATGTATAAATAAGTTGCATTAGCTATCACCTCGCCCCTTGTGGGATTGCTCGTGCAGCTTAAGCTGCACGGGTGAGGGGAAATTAAGGCTCAATTATTCCTAGCTCATTACTTGGTCTTTATGGTTGTATGCTTTCGAGAAAACTATGTTATCGGACTAACAAAAGTGCGTAATCTCAGCGAGTTATACACTCTGAAGTCAAGTTGATGTAATAACATTGTAGCAATGTGCACAGCTCATGCTTTGAGTGTAAATTGAGCTTTAGTTTGATGGCATCAATTACTTTTTCAACTGTGCGTTCAGAGCGACATAAATGCGTCGCAATGCGCTTACTTTCCCAAGAAAACACTAAATATTTCAGATATTGCCCTTGTGTGGGTGTTAGATCGTGCATGGCAATGAAGTCGTGGAAAAGATCATCCTGCCTAAGCTCTGTCATTGTACTTCGGGTATCATAGCTTGGGAAGTTTGGTGTGAGCTGTGGCGAATAAAAGTTGTAAAATGCGATAACCATCTGCAGAAACGTTGCAAACCATGCCCCAGTAATAAAGTCCTTATTGCTAGGGTTGGCAATTTGAAAGCAAAACGCATCTTTATAGAAATCCAGATCATGCTCAATAACAACAGGTGTTGATAACTCGTTTGGTGAGGTCAGTTGAATAAATGCCTTCTGGTAAGCGGGGCTCATTAATTCAACACGGTTATAGAATGGATTGATGCGGTTGCGATCGAGCATATGATCGTCAATATGTAAGTTTTGACGGTAAAACTTTAGTGCCAACATCGGCTCTAATGTGACGATATTACGCTTTAAATCATTATGTGTGCGAATAAATGTAAAATTTAGAAGTTGCTCATTAGGCAATGTTAAATGAAACATACGTTTAATCGGTTGGCTATACTTAACCGAAAGCTGACCGATTTCTTTAAATGTTTTTGCCTCAGTAATCCATTTTTCAAAGTTTTTAATCAGGGGTGTATTCCGACTGGCGCTAAACAAAGTCATTTTTTCATCTAATCACAGCGGTTAATAGCAATGATATTAATCATACCTTTGATTGATCGGTTTATAAATAAGTTCAGTCTGATAAATAGTAATTTAATAGAAAAAAGAGGGTGGCTTGCCATGCGTGAATTTCTTAAAGGTGCTAATAAAAGCGCTATCACTATCATAACCTAATGCTCGGGCAACGACGGATGTGCTTTGATGTTGTGGTAACAGTACCAAAGCATAGAGCATTTTGTATTGCTGTAGCCAATAGGAGAATGACAGTCCCGTTTCTTTCTTGAAAATACGTGATAAGTGGCGAGCACTCAGATGTGCTTTTTGAGCAATGACCTCGATGGATACTGGTTGTGATAGCTGATGATTAATATAAGTGATTAAGTCACGTAGCAAAGGATGTGTTGGAAAGCTTAAAGCGTAGTTAGACTCAGATTTATCATCATGCATTGCTTGCAATAGTGCCTGGGTAAAAACAGCTGGCACCTGTTGATCTTGCTGATGGATTTTTAGTATCAATTGCTTGATTAACTCGTCTGGCTTACTAATAGTAACCGCAGTGGGTAATAGCGGCAGATTTTGGTCAAAGTACAGCATGATGCCATCAAAATCCTGTCCGCATTCAATGCCATGTGTGATCTTTGGTGGGATATAAATCGCAAAGCCCGCGGGCACGATATAGACTTTATGGGCGACGATCACCTTTAGCACGCCTTTTTGTATATAGCTTAATTGAGCTTCATCATGCTCATGTAATTTAGCCGTTGGAAAATGGCTAATATCAATGCTTAAAAGGTGAGAAAGATCTTTATCAATCGCAGCAACAAGTAAGATATTGGCAAGATTAAAAACAATACCACCAATAAGCGCAAGCAGAATCATACTGGTATTTGCTTGCGCTAGATCTGTAAAAAATCCACGTCCAATGTCACCGGTGTTACCCAAAGTGATGGCAAGAATAAAGCTAATCAAAAGCACGCCAATGGCATAATCCCAATAGAAATATTGAAATGCCCATTGTTTGCCTGTTGCTTTTTGAATATTTGCCCAAGATCCCCAGCAGAGCATTGTGATAATACAAAATAAAATCGCCAGTCCATAAGATTGCGCGAAAAACATAAGAAAACTCCTGTTAAATGATTGCTAAAACGCGCCAATGGTAGAAAAAATTAAATTAAAAAGATAGTGTTCTGTAAATTAAATACTGAAATGCTTGCACTTGGTATCAAAAAAAGGTGTAGTAAGTAACGACGTTTGGTAAAGCACAGAGTTTTGCTTTATTTATATACCGTTCGAAAAATAGTTTATGGGCGGTATAATATATAACTAGGTTAAGGAGGGTTTAGATGTATCAAGTGGAATTAGATATGCCAAAAGGATCAAATAGAAAAGTCAAAGAAATGTTGTATCAGATTGCACTGATTGGTGACTTAAAACCGATATTTGCTCAGTCTTTTAATAAGCTCAAGCGCGACCCAAATATGAAATCAGGGGACAATTATCGCCATCGTGCGTTTGCTGTGGGTGATATTTTGCAGGGTGAGATTAGTGTGAGTCCGCATAGCGAAGTGTTTCACCAGTCAAAGAAGCTTAATAAATACCAAGGCGGGATTGACCGAAGTTTCCCATTGATCGAGATGAATGTCGCCAAGAAAGTGGCTAGCGACATTATTATGGCGCATATCTATCCTAAATTGCCAGCACATGACTATCATTTTGGTATTCATCAGATTCGCATATATACCAATGATGAGGTAACAGGAAAGCCAGCTCCTGAGGGAGTGCATCAAGATGGCTTTGATTATGTCACTGTGGTTTGTGTTGATATGCAAAATATCACAGGTGGCAATTCGCTATTGGTTGATATTAATAATCATCAACATATTCACGTTAATCAAGTGCTACAAGAGGGCGAGATGTTTCTTTTTAATGATCGCAAATATGCGCATTATGCTTCACCAATTGTTCCTTTGTTACCAGGCTCGGGATATCGCGATGTATTTGTGATTACTATGCAGATTAAAATATAAGAGGATAAGTTGTTTATGTTTGATGTAGATAAAATACGTCAAGGCTTTCCAGCGTTGATTAAACTTAATCCGGCGGTTTATTTTGATGGACCAGGCGGCACACAGGTAAGTTTTGAAGCAATAAGAGCAATGACAGAGTTTATGGCAGATGGTGTTGCTAATTTAGGTGGCTTTTATCAAAGTAGCATTAGCGCACAACAGCAAATGGATCGGGCTCGAGAGGCAATGGCAGCCCTCATTAATGCAAAGCATGCTAAAGAGATCAGCTTTGGGCAAAACATGACAACGATTACATGGGCATTATCACATGCAATTGCTAATACTTGGCTGCCTAAGGATAACATTATTGTTAGTGCGCTTGATCATGAGGCAAATATCAGCCCTTGGCTTATCAAGGCACAGGAGAAGGGAGTTAATGCTGAGATATTACCATTGAATCAAGATAGTTATACACTTGATCTTGATCGACTTGAAGAGATATTGAAACAAGGACGGACAAAACTCATTGCGATAACGTTGGCATCTAATATTTGCGGCAGTATTACTGATATTGCGCGTGTTTGTGATTTGGCAAAACAATATCAGGTCAAGCTGTTTGTTGATGCAGTGCATTTTATTGCTCATCATAAGGTTGACGTGCAAGAGATTGATTGTGATTGGTTGGTATGCTCAGGTTATAAGTTCTCAGCACCTCATATCGGTATTTTGTATAGTAAATTACAAACAATGGCATCCATTAAACCCTATAAAATAGCGCCAGTACCCGATATTTTGCCTTATGCACTAGAGACTGGAACACAAAACTTTGAAGCATTGGCAGGCTTAGAGGCAGCTATTTATCACAAGGCAACTTTGGTCGATGAGCAAATAGCAAAAACGGATTTAAAGGCAGCTTTGAAATTAAGTATGTCAGCAATAGAGGCCCATGAATTAATGCTTAAATCTCACTTTCTGAAAAAACTTGAGGCATATCCGTACATCACGGTGCATGGTATAGCTTCTCAGGATAAGCTAAGCAAGCGTACGCCAACATTTGCAATAACTATTGACGGTATTAATAACAGAGATTTAGCACAAGCTTTGGCCCAACATAATATTTGTGTCGGGTTTGGACATTTTTATGTGCCGCGATTTATTGAAAAACTAGGTTTGGATAGAAGTGATGGTGTGTTGCGCATCGGTTTTGCTTATTATAATACGGTAGCTGAAATTGATTATTTATTTAATGTTTTAGCTGAGGAGATTAAGTTCAAATCAAGTAATGCAATTGCTTTGAAGTGATTTACGAGCGGTATATAAGGCTGTACTATAACTTTGTGAGATATCTGCCATAGAGAAAACAGTAATATCTTAAGTAAATTTCAGAGATCACCCCTATCTTACAGCCAGAGTATTTGAGAGAATAATTTTCGTGGCAGGACGCTACGACTCAATAACACTCCCTCCCCTTTGTTACTAAGAGTTAATCACAAGGATGTAAAACCCCAGGGATATTTCAATAAGTAATAAGCTTTATTGATATATAAGAGATCTTTATTCTTAGCGATAGATTTTTTACATTGATGTTTAATATTTGCAGTAAGTAATAATGCACAAATAAGTTGAGTTTCAATTTCCCCTCACCCGCACAGCTTAAGCTGCACGACCTCTCCCGCAAGGGGAGAGGTATTAGTTGGCGCAACTTATTCTTGATTCATTACTAAGTCGACTTAATTATCTTTATTTGCAGGTGTTAAGCTAGCGTCGTTACGCGCCTTAGCAACAAGCTTATGAATCGTTGCTGGATAAAAAACATGTTCAAGCGATTTGATGGCTTGTTCTAGAGTTTCAGCTGTGTCAAAAGGTAAAACATCGATGCGCTTTTGTGCGATGATTTTGCCACCATCAAGATGTTCATTAACGTAGTGGATGGTGGTGCCATGGGTTTTATCTTTGGCATCGATTACACGTTGATGGGTATTTAAGCCTTTGTGTTTAGGCAGTAGTGATGGGTGGATATTAATGATTTGTTGCGGAAACTTTTGGATAAAGTCAGGTGATAGAATACGCATAAACCCCGCTAAAATGATCAAGTCAGGACTAAAGGGTTTAAGTAGCTCAGAAAGTAGCTGATCATATTCCTCGCGCGTTTGATATTGCTGCTTTGGCAGATATAAACAGGGAATATTGTGATTAAGTGCGCGTGTGATGGATTCAGACACTTTATCGGAAATGATTGCACTGATCTTTATATCATCTTCATTATGTAGCTGATCAATGATCGCTTGTAAGTTTGAGCCGTATCCTGACGATAGAACGACAAGTTTAAATATCGATTTATTTGCCATGGAAGTAGCTAACATGTGCTTGTTGTTGCTGTGACTGGCTTAAGTGACCAATTTCCCAAGCAGTTTCACCAAGTGCTTTAAGTGTATCAAGGATTGCTTCTTTATCACTTTGTGCTACTGCCATTACAAGGCCTGCACCACAGTTAAATGTTTTAAGCATCTCGCTTTGGCTAATATTGCCATTTTGTTGTAACCACTGGAAGATTGCAGGAAATTGCCAGCTATCTAAGTTGATATTTGCACACGTGAAATCTGGTAATACGCGTGGAATGTTCTCAGTAAAACCACCACCGGTAATATGGCTGATCGCATGAACGTCATATTGCTCAAGCAGTTTTAAGATCGTTTTGACATAAATGCGCGTTGGCGTTAATAACGTTTTGCCTAACGTAGTTTGTTCAAAAGGCATATTTAAGTCAGCATTGACATGCTCAATGATCTTACGCACCAATGAGTAACCATTGGAATGCACACCTGATGAAGCGATTGCAATTAATGCATCATCGGCTTTGACCTTGTCACTTGAAATGATTTTATCTTTTTCAACAATACCAACACAGAATCCCGCAAGATCATACTCTTCACCTTGGTACATGCCAGGCATTTCAGCAGTTTCCCCTCCAACAAGCGCAGCCCCCGATTGGCGACAACCCTCAGCAATGCCTGATATTACATCAGCTGCTTGATGCGCATTAAGCTTACCAGTGGCATAATAATCAAGGAAAAACAATGGCTCCGCACCGCCAACAATGAGATCATTAACACACATCGCAACCAAATCAATACCAATGGCTGTGTGATCGTTTAATTCAAAAGCAAGTTTCAATTTGGTGCCAACACCATCTGTACCTGAGACTAATACGGGTTTTTGGTAACGATCCAAGGGGATTTCAAACAAAGCACCAAAACCACCTAAGCCGCCTAATACTTCTTTGCGCATGGTTGATTTAGCTAAAGGTTTGATTTTCTCGACAAGCAAGTTGCCTTCATCGATGCTCACTCCAGCATCCTGATAACTTAATGATTGATCACTCATGACTATGCGTAACTATTAACCGCTGCAGTGGGCAAAGTATATACTGATCAAGATTTATTTTATAGGATTTTTTGCTGTGCATTTTGCGTTTGAATTAAACCTTTTGCTGCTCTTAGATCACTGTTGTCAGCAGATGATCTTCTTTGCTACGATTACTCTAGAAAGCATTGTGTGTTTATCATTCATAATTTCAGTGATTAATTTGCTGATAAATCTTGAAAATTTAAAAGCTTCAAGCCATTATTTAAACGGATATAAACTCTCAAGGATCAAGTAAGGAGTCAGAATGTTAAAAGGAAAATTTTTATTCACTTTTGATTGGGTTGTTAATTATTTTAAATCATTCAATCAAGCTGAAACCAAAGATAAAAAGACCCTTGAACGTTTGCGTTATATTATGAAGTTAGCAGCAGAACGAGGATGCAAATCAAGTGCCATGTTTTTAGACAGACTATGCCATACGGTGTTACCAGTGGCGGAGATTCGCAAAGGTGCCAAGCGTCTAGCGGGTTTTGTTTCACCAGAGGAGATGAAACTGTTACTTAGCAGTGTGTAACTTAACAATAGAGCTTAAACTGCTTTAGGTGAGTTTGGTTTGATATCCCATAACTTTTCTAACTGATAGAACTCTCTGGTTTCTGCTTTCATAATATGAACAACAATATCTGCAAGATCGACAAGAACCCAGTCGCTCTTAGCTTCACCTTCGATACCCAAAATAGTGACATTATTTTTCTTAGCAGTCATCTCAAGATTGTTGGCTAAGGCTTTGGCATGTGTGCCTGAGTTTGCTGTACAAACGACAACATAGCTCATTAGTTCAGTTAAGTGCTCTACATTCATAACAGTGATGTCTTCAGCTTTGACATCTTCTAAAGCGTTAACAGCTAGATCTAGAATTTCTTTTGTTTCCATGATTTTGATAGGATATTTTGTCTATTTTCAAAGCATAGCAGTTTAGTCGAAGTTGAAAAGACAAGCAAGGAGTATATATCCATCACAAACACCGTAAAATGATTTACAATGGGTATATCTCATTGCTAAAAACTTAGCTACAATGTAAGCCTTTGTTGTTAGGAGCTCCATCTGTGACCATTGTTAAGAATGTAGTTGTTTTACTGATATTGTTGGCGATTACATATTTATGCTATATCTATATGGGGGCATATCGTATTGCATTTGCTTATTTTATCAGTTGGGCTTTAGCTATCTTTGTTTTTTGTCTCATGTTGTATGCTATGCGCTCTTTTGTAAAAGAGCAAAAAACCTTAACGTTAGCAAGTTATTTGGGCTGTTTACTCAATGATATTTCTATGGCAATAAAACATATCGTTGCATTCTTGTTGATATCATTTAAGGCCTTTGCTTTCTTAATAACAGGTAAGTTGATTAGCAAAAATAGCGTGAAAGATAACAAGCGAAAGAAGTACTAACTAATGAACAAGACGGCAACCATTTGCTATACCCCTGAACAACAAGCGATTATTGAGCATAACTTATCTCAGCATGCATTAGTCTCTGCCGTTGCAGGTAGTGGTAAAACACAAACCTTAATTGCTCGAATTGAGTTTTTACTAAAAAATGCGGTGAATCCAAGTGAGATTTTGGTGTTGATGTTTAACAAATCTGCAGCGAATGACTTCACGCGAAGATTAAGCGCGCTCAACATTAATGCAGTAATAGATACTAAGACCTTTCATGCATTGGGTCTTAAAACAGTGAGTTTCTTAGAGAAGAAAGGACTATTGCCAGCAGCGCAATTAATCGACAGGAAAAGTACACTTGAAAAGTTAGTGCGCGAAGCACTACAAAAAACCAATCAGCTACTTAATGAAAAGGAACCAATAACGCCGGAGGTTATTGATCGTTATCAACAATATATCGGGCTTCTGAAATCAAGCTTGGATCTTAAAAAGGTGCTTAAGCAGATAGAGCAGTCTGAGCAAGGTAAAGTGGAAAGCTTTTTTCGTTTCTATGAACAGCTAAGAGCGCATTATCGCGGGCGGACATTTGATGATTTACTATATGAGCCTATGAAAGTCTTGAGTGCTAATAAAATGCTAGCGGCGCGCTTTGGTAACCGCTACCGTTATGTCATAGTTGACGAATATCAAGATATTAATGATGTGCAGCAATCATTGCTTAAATTGATTTCAAATAATGCGCAATCGGTAATGGCAGTTGGTGATATCGATCAAACAATTTATGAATGGCGTGGTTCGCGACCCTTTTATATGCTTAAGGGTTTTGCGCAAGATTTTAAACATGCTAAAACATATACTTTGTCATTAACCTTTCGTTATGGGCACTTGTTGTCAGTGATGGCAAATGAAGTGATTCAACACAATAAACAACGGTTAAAAACATTATGCTTCTCAGCACCTGAAGCGGCGAAGAAAACCGATGTAAATATCATCAGTAAAAATAAATTGAAGTTACTGATTCAAGAGGTTGCAAAAAGCATTCGTGATGGTGAATATCAGCTGCAAGATATTACGGTTTTAGTCAGAAAATATAGCTCAGGCGTGCTGCTAGAGCTATCTTGTTTGCAAGAAGGTTTAGATTACCATATTGCTGGTGGTCAAAGCGTGTTTAAACTACCATTAACACAATCGATTTTTGGCTATTTATCTTTAGTGGATAAGGGGAAATATTTTCAGCAATTGCCGGAGCAGGTACGCAAAGACAAGATTATGCAAATGCTATCGTTTCCAAGTCTGTATCTAAATATCTCGCAACTGGAGTGTTTAAGTGAGTTACTTAGTGTAAATGCATTAAAACCAATGGTCGCATTGCAAAGCTTCAAACAACAATATGATCTGCCGTTTTATCAAGTATCGCGCATTAAAGAGCGTCTTGAGCTTTGGCAAAGCATGCTTGATGTTAAGCCAAAAACGCCAGCATCGACGGTGGTTAAGATGCTATATACATTACTGGATCTTTCAACCTACTTGGCAAAAAAAGCGGCAGTGAGTCCTGTCTATACTGATAGCGATGTTGCCGATGCGTGGCTTAATTTTAGCTTGGAAGCCAAGCAGACAATCACTGAATTCTTAGATCATTTTAATGCCTTACAGATGCAGGCAAATCTATCAAAGCATGATAAAAATGGATTGCTTATAAGCTCAATTCATAAAGCAAAAGGTTTGCAATGGCAGCATGTCATTCTATGTGACATGACAGAGCAAAGCTTTTTTAGTAATGCTAAAGACAAGCCGCCTACAAACGATGAAATAGAAAGTGAACGTCGTTTGTTTTATGTGGCAATCACGCGTGCGATTTCAAAGCTTAGTATTGTCGCGGGCAATGATGTTGCTAAACTTAATAAATGGTTTGTTGAAGGCATCAGTGGCGCACCACAGGGTTTGCGTAAAACCAATTCAGTACGCTTTTTATATGAGAGTCATCTGCATCAATGTGAGATGTTGCTAAAAGCGCATTTAGATCAAGATGAAATCGCATTAAAACAAAAATCAAAACACAGCACCCCAATGGCAAATTATCTTAAGAAATTAGCGACAGTGTAAAGTTGTGGTTATTTCTAAATGCGAGGTTCTTTGCTACACTTCTCAACTGTAATTGTAGAGAATGATATAACAGACGGGGCAATAAATGTTTTTTTTGGGAGAGTATTTCTTAAAGCGCAAGGTATTAGAAAATGCGTCAAAAGAGGATGACTTAGGTACTTTAGGTGGACGCCTAAAATATGCATTACAATTAAAAGCGCTTAGGCAGGTTGATATTGCTCAAAACCTAAATATCCCAGCACAAACCATACAAGCCATTTGCTCGGGGAAAATTAAAAAATCAAAGTATACGCTAGAAATTGCGGCAGTTTTAGATATTAATCCAGTATGGCTATCAACAGGCAAGGGATCGATGCTATTAAAAGATGGTATTAGTAACGAGAGCTGCATTGAGTTGCCTATTTTAACTATGACGCAGATCGAGGCTTATCTTAACAATGGTGAGTGTGTAGTCGATCGTTACTTAAGCTTGCCGTTTAATATTAACAATCATATCAAGCAGCCGTTTGTTATTCAGATTACTGATAAAGAAGAGCGCTTTGGCTTTGTACAAGGTAGTATTTTGATTTTTTCTGAACTGCAGACATATGATCAAAGTGCATATTATCTCTTTAACTTGCATGATACCTTAACATTAGGAAAGTTAGCTTTGAGGGATGGTGAGTTCTGTTATCAGCTAAATATAAATAAGCATGTAATTAGGGCGTCCGAGATAAAGGGTCAGTTAATTGAGGCGCGTTTAAATTATGGAGAGTCAGTATGAGCTGGATAAAATCATTGTCTAATCATTTACTAGGTCTTTTCTCAGCCATTACTGAATTGTATGGTAATCGCTTTAGTTACATTTTTCATGAGGTGATTTACAAAGCAGATGAATATTATGTTGCATATTCAGTCAGAGGGAATAGGAAAATTTTCCATCGCAAGTTTGTTGATATTTTGAGCAATGATGAGGAAATTAAAAAATATTCACCAACTTGTGTAAAACAAATGCTTTTATGTTATAGCAACTTATCAGATACCCCGCTAGTAACTGATGTGGATCAAAGAGCTACAGCTACCCGCAATATCAAAAGAGCGAATGTAACGACGAATACCTGCCTAATTCCTTTGTGCTGTATTTACGTCGCATTTTTGATTACAGCAATTTATTTGTCTCCGAATATTATTAAGCTGGGCGATTTTATTGAACCACGTGGTATTTTGATTTTTCCAGCAACGTATATTATTGCAGATATTATTTCCGAGGTTTACCGGATTAAGTATGTAATGCGTTTAATATATACCACTATGTTTATTCTAGTGACGCTTGCAATTGCTATTTGGTTTTCAATGCAATTGACTCCAGTTGTTAATGGTTCGCAAACGGCTGCCTACCACCAAGTGTTTGATAATATCCCCAAGCTGTTATTTGCAAATATTATTGCGATTTTGCTGTCGGATTTTATTAACGCTAAGCTGTTTGATAAAATTCGCAAGATAACAAACTCGCAGTATTTATGGCTACGTGTGTTGGGGGCATCAACTGTTGCTGAGTTGATTTTTACATACACATGGGTGTTTATGTTTTTTTATTTTATGGGCGGAGGTTCAAACCAATCCATTTGGCAGTTGTCTATATTTGCATTGAATAATTTTGCATTTAAGATGTTTTATGGCGTTTTCTCCATTCCGATTACTTACTTGGTGGTGCCATTAGTTAAGCGCGTAGATGCATATTTTGATAGACCGCGTAAGCTTCGCCTATCTACACAGTAGTAAATAACCGCGATTAAAAGCAATATCTAATGTATCGCTTCCTGTTTGATTAATACCATTTGAGATTTCCTCTTCAAGGATAATTAAAAAATTATTCTTAAAGTTATCCGGCAGCTTAATGGTGTAGTTATCGGGATTAAAGTAAGCTGCAGCAGCCCCTGAGTTAAACATCCGTAAAAGATCCGTTAAAGTACGGCCTTCGTGCATATAACAAATATCCTCTTGATAGACTAAATCATAGCTTAAAGCAAGGATGTCGTTATAAAGTTCAATGCTGCTTTCTTTGTGAAACCAAGGGTTTTGATAATGTTTCATTATCTTATTTAGCAAATCGTGCTCTATTGTATTGTTAATGCATCTGGTTAAAAAGGGGCACCAGTCTTTGAGTGGAGTTTGGATTGCTAGAACACCATTTTTCACTAAATGATCTGCTAACTTCTGAAAGGTTTGTGTAGGTTGTTTAAACCAATGAATAACCGAGTTGCAAAGCATCAAATGGAATGATTGCCTTAAGGAGTATTGTTCAATATCACCTAAGATAAACTCAATATTTTGCGCTTTATAGTTGTCGTAAGCTGTCTTAATCATATTTTCTGAAGCATCAATTGCGGTTATTTGACCATCAAAAACTTCTTGAATAAGTTGGGTGTTTTTGCCATTGCCGCAGCCAATATCTAAAGCGTGTCCTTTAAGTGCTTCAGGGGAATGTGTCTGGATTAATACAAGAAGCTGCAAAAAACCTTGATATTGTGAGAATGCATTCTGCTGATAATTAATGTAAGAGCTTGTCGTGTCATAAAAGTTCATTAAAAACGCCATGGGATATGATGATGGTGGTTAGTTTAGCTGAAGCGGTTACTATTAAGATATGAAAATTTAGAGTATTCCAATTGACGAAAAGATAAAAACAATTTAAATTGTTTACTGTTTTCAAAATTGAACATTTTAAATTTTATTTTAGTGTTTCGTGGGGGCGGCAACCAATCAGTGACTGTAAGGTTAAGTTACTGATTGTTTGCAATTTTCTGTGCCATTTTGAATATAAAAATCTATGGTGATGCCATATCAAAAAATCTTGGCGAAATAGCCTACTCATCCCTAAGCAATCGTGTTACTTTTATTCATTACCGATTACTTAAACAAAGAACCTTTATTTATGTCTATTTACGAGCGGTTACAATCGTTATTGAAAACGCGCATTTTACTTCTTGATGGTGCGATGGGCACGATGATTCAAGCCTATGATTTAACTGAAATGGACTATAGAGGGCGAATGTTTAAGGAAGTGGCATCAGAGCAAAAGGGTAATAATGATTTATTAAACTTAACGCAACCTGAGATTATTCAAACGATTCATGAAAAGTACTTGGCAGCTGGCGCTGATATTATTGAAACCAATACGTTTAATAGTACATCTATTTCTATGGCGGATTACGTGCTTGAAGATCATGTCTATGAGATTGCCAAAGCCGGTGCCGAAATCGCTAAAAAAGCGACACTAAAATACACGACAACAGATAAGCCACGGTTTGTTGCCGGTGTGTTGGGGCCAACAAATCGTACTTTATCTATCTCGCCAGATGTTAGTGACCCAGGCTTTAGAAACATTACTTTTATGCAATTGGTGAGCGCCTATCAAGAGAATTTGCGCGGTGTGATTGATGGGGGTGCCGATATTATCTTGGTTGAGACGATCTTTGATACCCTAAATGCTAAAGCGGCGATTTATGCAATTGAAGATTATTTTGAGATACACAATATATCTATGCCTGTGATGCTGTCAGGAACCATTACCGATCAAAGTGGGCGAACCTTATCTGGGCAAACGGTGGATGCTTTCTACTATAGTTTACAACATGCCAAAGCCTTATCGATTGGGCTTAATTGTGCTTTGGGGGCAGATGATTTATACCCACATATTGAGGCCTTGGCAAAGACTGCCGAAGGGTTTGTTAGCATGCATCCAAATGCAGGATTGCCTAATGCCTTTGGTGGTTATGATGAAACGCCTGAGATTATGGCAGAGAAACTTAAGCCATTTGTTGAGCACCGTTTGGTTAATATTTTAGGGGGGTGCTGTGGCACAACACCTGAGCATATTGAGGCGATGGCAAAGCTTATTGAAAATGTAGCGCCAAGAGAGATTAAACAAAAAGCTAAAACACTCTGTTTATCAGGTTTAGAAAGTTTAGTGGTGACACCTGAGAGTAACTTTATCAATATCGGTGAGCGCACCAATGTTTCAGGGTCGTTAAAGTTTGCCAAACTCATTCGTGATCAGGACTTTGAAGCAGCCCTTCATGTCGCACAAGAGCAAGTTGAAAATGGCGCGCAAATCGTTGATGTCAATATGGATGATGGCATGCTAGATGCACGAGCTTGTATGGAGCGCTTCTTAAAGCTTATTGCCACTGAACCTGACATCTCCAAAGTGCCGATGATGATAGATTCCTCTAAATGGGAGGTGATTGAAACGGGCTTGCAACAGATTCAAGGCAAGGGGGTGATTAACTCCATTAGTCTTAAAGAAGGAGAAGACGAATTTATCAAGCATGCTAAGCTTGCCATGCGCTATGGTGCCGCGATTGTTGTGATGGCGTTTGATGAACAAGGACAAGCAGACACTTTACAAAAGAGAGTAGATATTTGCCAACGAGCATATGATCTTTTAGTGCAAAAGATAGGGTTTCCGCCTGAGGATATTATTTTTGACCCGAATATCTTTGCTGTTGCTACAGGTATTGAGGCGCATCACAGTTATGGTATTGATTTTATTGAAGCAACAAGAGAGATTAAAAAGCGCTGTCCACATGCGCGCATCTCTGGCGGGGTTAGCAATGTCTCATTTTCATTTCGTGGCAATAATTTGGTGCGTGAAGCTATTCATTCGATCTTTTTATATCATGCGATTAAAGCCGGTATGGATATGGGGATTGTTAATGCTGGACAAATTACGATTTATGAAGATATTGATCCCAAACTTAAACAGCTTATTGAAGAGGTGATTCTAAATACACGTAAAGCCGCGGCTGACGAGCTTGTCGAATATGCGCAAACCTTATCTGGCACAAAAACAGACAAAAAAGAAGATCTTTCTTGGCGCAAGCAGCCGGTGACTGAGCGTTTAAGCTATGCCTTAGTGAAGGGTATTAATCAATATATTATCGAAGATACTGAAGCAGCAAGAGTGGAACTTGGTAATCCCCTAAGTGTGATTGAAGGCCCTTTGATGCAGGGCATGGATACCGTTGGTGATTTGTTTGGTTCAGGTAAGATGTTTCTGCCACAAGTGGTCAAATCAGCACGTGTCATGAAGCAGGCAGTTGCTTATCTTGAGCCATTTTTGCAACAAGAGAAATCTCAAGCGCAAAAAGCCAAAGGTAAAATCGTGCTAGCAACAGTCAAAGGCGATGTGCATGATATCGGTAAGAATATTGTGGGTGTGGTGCTGCAATGTAATAACTATGAAGTCATTGACTTGGGTGTGATGACACCCTATCAGAAAATTATTGAGACTGCCAAAAAAGAAAATGCCGATATGATTGGTCTAAGTGGGCTGATTACGCCATCACTGGATGAGATGATTACGGTTGCCAGTGAGATGAAGGCGCAAAATGTCCATTTGCCCCTTTTAATCGGTGGTGCGACCACGTCAAAGATCCATACTGCCATGAAGATATTGCCAAAACACGACTGGCCAACGGTGCATGTATTGGATGCATCGCGTGCGGTGTCAACGATGGCGAATCTTTTGGGTGATAATAAAGACGTGTATTATCAAAAGATCAAGACTGAATATGAATACTTGGTCGAGCATTACCAAAAGAGCAAACAAGCGCGTGAAATTTATGCTTATGAGAAGTGCAATAATCAAAATTTAAAGTTGGTATTTGATCAACAGACGATTCAAAAGCCCAAGCAGTTAGGGCGATTTGTATTAAAGGATTATCCATTGCAAAAGTTGGTTGATCGGATTGACTGGAGTCCATTTTTTCATGCGTGGGAGCTAAAGGGTAGTTATCCTAAGATTTTGCATGATCCGCACAAGGGGCAAGAAGCGCAGAAACTGTTTAATGATGCTAAAGAGATGCTAAAGCAAATTATTAATGGGAAATGGCTTAAGGCCAATGCCGTGTATGGCTTGTATCAGGCCAATCGTGTTGATAATGATATTGAAGTGTATGATATAAATGGTTCAACCTTAGCAAGATTTCAGACATTGCGTCAGCAAACGGGTAATCCAAATAAAGCGTTTGTTGCATTAAGTGATTATATCGCGCCAAAAGACCTTGATATCGATGATTATATTGGGGCATTTGCTGTCACCACAGGGATTGAAACCTCTGATCAACTTAAAACATTTGAGGAAAATCATGATCAGTATAATGCGATTATGTTTAAAGTATTAGCTGATCGCTTGGCTGAGAGCTTTGCTGAGCACTTACATGAGCGTATTCGTAAAGAGTTCTGGGGGTATGCTTCAGATGAGTCTTTTGATAATGAGGCACTGATCAAAGGTAAATATCGTGGCATTCGTCCAGCATTTGGCTATCCGGCTTGTCCAGATCACACTGAAAAAGAAACGCTATTTAAGTTATTAAATGCGCCTGAAATGGGGATGCATTTGACTGAGTCAATGGCAGTAACACCTGCGGCAAGTGTTAGTGGGCTTTATTTTGCTCATCCTGAGAGTAAGTATTTTGGTGTAGGTAAGATTGCCGAAGATCAACTTCAAGATTATGCCAAGCGTAAAGGTATGAGTGTTACTGAAGCTGAGAAATGGTTACGTCCTAATTTATTTTGAGATGCTAAGATTAAACTCACCTAATCCCCAAAACCCATCTTTACCTGTGACGGCTTTGTCACTATCTAATGCCATAAAGCCTTTGATGGTGCGCACGACAAGCCAAATCACCCACCAGATATACAAAAGATAGCCAACGATAACCAAAGCCAAAACAATCGATAGAATCAGATAAATCAGACCATACCAAAAGGTTTTAATCTGAAAATCAAAATGCGTCTTAAGCGCGGGTGTTACATCATGCTCATTTCTTTTGACATACGCCATGATGAGTCCAATTAGCGCGGTAATACCGGTAAATAGGCCGACGATATAGAGGATATAGATTATTTTGGCATAGGTTTCGTTTTTCATAGATGTCCTTGTTTTCTTTACTGTATGTAATCAATAAGAATTAAGTTGAGTTTTAATTATTCCCCTCACCCGCGCAGCTCAAGCTGCACGAACTCTCCCGTAGGGGGAGAGGTGAGAAATAACGTAACTTATTTCTTCATCATTACTCTATTGTTGACGACAGCTTGCCTTAAGCTTGCTAAATCTGCAAGTGTGTCAGTGTGATCAGGTATAGCTATACCCATTGTAAATCATTTTGCGGTGTTTAATGTTGAGGAAGTTTTTGATGATTTTGGGTGGTTGGATTGAAGGTAATAGCTAGGACTATTAGCAAAAGCCAATCACCCAAAAGTGCGAGAAATTCAATAGCAGAAATACTGTAAGATGGTTTGTGATGGGTATATAACAATAATGATGGACATTGGCAATGAAATCGCTGAAGATAGCAAGCATAATTAGCATGCCTTAATGTTCCATGAATTTACAGCAACTTGCGACACAAAGTGGATTGTCAGTTAAAGCCACTGAGAATATTGTTTCACTGTTAAGTGAAGGGGCAACCATCCCTTTTATCGCGCGTTATCGCAAAGAAATGACAGGAGGAGCAAGTGATACAGACCTTCGAAATTTTTATGAGCATTATCAATATTTACAAAAGTTTAACACGCGCAAAGAGGAGATTATTAACACCTTAACCGAGCGTGGTGTATATGATGAGTCATTAAAAAAAGCGCTTAATGAAGCCAATACATTAAATGATTTAGAAGATGTCTATCAACCCTTTAAGCAAAAACGTAATACGCGAGCGCAAGTAGCGATTGAGAAAGGACTGCAACCGTTAGCAGATATTCTACTTAAAGCCTATGATAGTGAGACTGCATTTTATGATCGTGCTAAGTCATTTGTCAGAAATGGTATAAAAACCGTTGACGAAGCAGTGCAAGGTGCGATGGATATTGTCGCTGAAATTTATGCTGATAATGCCAAAGAGCGCGCCTATGTGCGCGATCAGGTATCGCGTTTTGGTAGCTTACAGGTCAAAGCAAGCAAAACATGCAATGCCCAAGGTAACTTTGCGCAGTTTGATCAATATCAATCTAATGTTAATAAAATACCTGGGCATCGCTTGTTAGCGATCTTTCGTGGCGTGGCTGAGAAAGAGCTTAGTATCAAGATTGAGATAGACCATGAGCGTTATAAAGAAACGATCACACGTTTTAAACTGCCAAGACACGCTGTGGGCGTGTCATCGTTGTTGATAGATGCTTACTATGATGGTTACAAGCGGTTGTTATATCCATCAATTGAACGTGAGGTAATCAATACTTTAAAAGAAAAAGCAGAAAGCTCAGCAATACATGTTTTTGCTGATAACTTGAGCCATTTACTTATGGTGCCACCGGTTAAAGCGCATGCTGTGTTGGGTGTTGATCCTGGCTTTAAAACGGGTGCTAAGTTAGCAGTCATTGATGAAAAGGGCATGTACTTGGCGGAAGCCGTTATATATCCAGCTCCACCGCATAACAAAACAATAGAGGCTAAAAAGATCGTTAATGACTTAGTCAAAAAATACCACATTGATACTGTGGCAATTGGCAATGGTACGGCATCGCGTGAGTTACAAGATTTCTTTGCTGATTATAATAAACAAACAGAACATCAGCTGCGCTATACCGTTGTCTCTGAAGCTGGCGCTTCGGTTTATTCAGCCTCTAAAGTGGCTGATGAGGAGTATCCGCAGTTAGATGTTACGGTAAGAGGGGCGATTTCAATTGCGCAACGCTTACAAAATCCGATGGCAGCATTGGTGAAAATTGACCCTAAAGCATTAGGTGTTGGTCAATATCAGCATGATGTGGATCAAAAGAAACTGGTGCAAAAATTAAGTGATGTTACCGAAGCGGTTGTGAATAATGTTGGTGTTAATGTAAATACCGCCTCAGCGCAGTTATTGGCATATGTTGCAGGCTTAAGTCCACGCTTAGCAAAAGAAGTCGTAGCATATCGCAATAAAGTGGGTGGTTTTAAAAAAATAGCGGAGCTTAAGAAAGTCAAGGGTTTGGGAGATAAGGCCTTTGAGCAGTGCTCAGGCTTTATGCGTATTCCTGAGGCACATGATCTTTTGGATAATACCGGTGTGCATCCTGATCATTATGCGATTGCCAGAGGACTATTAACAAAATCAACTGATGAGCTAAAGCAGATCGATATTGTAAGTTTTGCCAGAATGTATAAGATTGGCGAGCCAACCTTAAGAGATATTATCAAAGAGCTGCAAAAGCCTGGGTTTGATCCACGTGATGAATTGCCCAAGGTGAGCTTTAGTGCTGAAGCCTTAGATATAGATTCGCTTAAAGTCGGTATGGTGGTTTCAGGTGTTGTGCGCAACATCACAGATTTTGGGGTTTTTGTCGATATAGGCTTAAAAAATGATGGTATGATTCATATTTCTAAATTAAGCACTAAGCGCGTCAGTCATCCCAATGAAGTGGTCAGTTTGAATGAGCAATTGCCACAGATTAAAGTCATTAGTATTGACCTTGAACGCCAACGAGTTGGATTGAGTCTTGTCGGCTAATATAAAAAACATAAAGAATATAAAAAATAAATGATTTAGAAATTATGAGTAATAGTAGAATAACGCGCTTATTGCACCTTGAAAATGATGATGCATATCACGCGATGAGCATGCCAATTTATCAAGTCAGCACTTTTGATCAACACAATAGTAATGCATTTGAATACTCACGCGTACAGAATCCAACACGTCGCTATTTAGAAGCGCAGCTGGCTATATTGGATGAAGCGCATGCGGCATTTGCGGTTAGCAGTGGTTTGTCAGCACTTAATATTGTCTTGAAGATGTTAAAAGCAGGTGATGAGCTTATTGTTGGTTGTGATTTTTACGCAGGGTTATCGTTTATCTTGGAAGAGATGTGTGAAGATCGTGGTATTGTGATTACGCAGATTGACTTACAAGAGCCTGATCATTTGGTTAAAGCAATAAGTGCAAAAACCAAGATGGTGTTATGCGAGACGATGTCTAATCCATTGCAAAAAATAACCCCTGTTGCTGATTTGGCAAAGATCACCAAAGAGCACAATATTTGTTTAGTGATTGATAACTCATTGATGTCATCATACGGTTTTATGCCGCTTAAGTTTGGTGCGGATATTGCTTTGCAATCATCTACTAAGTATCTCGTAGGGCATGCTGATGTTACCTCGGGAGTAATTGCGACCAATACACGGTTTAAAGATAAAATTGCGAAGATTATCCGTCAAACAGGCTATGCACTGGATCCATTTCAAGCGTGGCTGTTATCAAGAAGTCTAAAAACAGTGCATCTGCGCATGGCTGAGATTACTAAAAATGCAGCAGCTGTTTATACACTATTAAAAGCAAGTAAATGCTTTAAAAGTATTTATTATGTTGGTGATTTGGCGCAAAAACATGCACGTTGGCTTAATGAAAATTGTGAGTCTTTAGGTGGACTGTTAGCGGTTGAGTGTGTTGATCAAGCTCAGTTTGAGCAGTTTTATCAGAAATTAAAATCCTATTTTCCAAAAACAGTGAGCTTTGGTGCGGTACACTCCTCTTTAAGTCATCCAGCAAGCATGTCACATAAAGATGTTCAAAAACTGCAACAAATTCAATTACAAGTTTCACCATGGTTGTTAAGATTATCCATCGGTTGTGAGGTGTTAGCAGATACACTCACGATATTTCAGGAGTTTATCGATGAATATAATCAGGCAACAAAAACAGAAGAAACAGCAAAAGCAGAAAACACAAAAAACACAAAAAACGCAAAAAGAGCTTGAAAGAAAAGCATTAGTTAATATTAAAGTCATATCCTCTGTTATTTTAGGTATTAGTCTATCTGCTTTGTTAAGTGCTTGTGCACCAGTTGTAATCGCAGGTGCCGGCGCTGCTGTTGTTGGTAGCAATGTTGCCGGCAGTAGCGTTGATGGTAAAACCAATGCCTCGGATAAATCGATTCAATTTAAAGCGATTTCATTATTAAATGATTATCCTGCACTTAAAGGCAATTCTAATGTCGAGCCGGTAGTCTTTAACCATATTATGCTGCTATTGGGGCAAGTCCCAAGTGAGATGCTTAAAACAGAGCTTGCCAATCGCATGGCTAAAATTCCCGGCGTTAAGGTGGTCTATAATCAGCTAACCATTGGTGATCCCGTTGATATAGGCGACTATTTGTCGGATGGCTGGATTACCTCTAAAGTGGTTTCATCGATGGTTTCAAGTGGTATCAATAGCTTGAAGTTTAAAGTGGTTACTGAGAAAGGTGTGGTTTATCTCATGGGTGTTGTAACTCAGAAAGAGGGTAATCAAGCGTCAAGTATTGCCGCGAATGTTTCTGGGGTGAAGAAAGTCATTGAGGTATATGATTATGTCTCTTATCCAGTTGAAGCACCAAAAACAGATAAACAAGCAATAGGAAAAGAAGGATGATTCGTCTAATGCAAGAAAATGATGGGATAAAGACAGAAGAAGCTAAGGGAAAGAACAAGGCTTGCTATGACTATGGTGTGTTTATCGGGCGTTTTCAGCCATTTCATGTTGGACACCTGCACAATATACGCTACGGATTGTTGCATGCAAAAAAAATTATTATTTTAATTGGCTCAGCTTTTAGAGCGCCAAGTATAAAAAACCCTTTCTCTTATGAAGAGCGTCGCGCAATGATTCTATCAGATTTGCAAGCTTCGGGTATTGATCTAAAGCGTATTATTATCGAACCTGTCAATGATTGGTTTTATAACGAAGCAGGTTGGCGCAATGAAGCACAAGAGCGAGTTGAGCAATACGCAGATAAAGATAGTCACATCGCGATTATAGGTCATCAAAAAGATGCCAGTAGTTATTACTTGAAATGCTTCCCAACATGGCATCATATTGATGTTACTAATTTCAATGACTTTAATGCCACAGATTTTCGTGTGAAGCTATTTAAAGATCATATATTAGATTCAGATTATCTTATTGACAATGAGGATGACAAGGGTAGTTTAAAAACCTTGCAAGGGTATATGCAAACAGCCAGTTATCAAGCATTGTGTGATGAATTTAACTATATCACGAATTATAAAGCTTCTTGGCAGGATGCTCCATTTAAGCCAGTCTTTGTCACCACTGATGCCATGGTGCTGTGCAACAAGCATTTATTGCTTATTCAACGAAAACAAGCACCGGGCAAAAATCTATGGGCATTACCTGGCGGTTTTCTAGATCAAGATGAGCGTGTTGTCGATGGTATACTGCGTGAATTAGAAGAGGAAACAACGCTATCCATCTCTCCAGAAAAAACACCTCAAACACTTATAGAACAAGAGGTTTTCGATCATCCGGATCGCTCATTACGCGGGCGTGTTATCACGCATTTGGGGTTGATTATGTTGCAACAAAAAGCGTTGCCACAGGTTACTGCGCAAGATGATGCCAAGGCGGTAAAATGGGTTAAGTTAGATGATGTGCTTGAGAAAATGTCCGATTGCCTTATGGATGATCACTATCAGATTATTAAGTTTATGACATCTAAGTATAAGCTGATCACCTGATTAGTGTGCGATATTGCTGGTTTTTAGATCAAGCATTTTATTTTTTGAAATCTCTTACTAGACTTGAAACTGACTAAGATGTGTTTGAACCTAAAGGAGATTAGTTATGAAAAAGATGCTATCAATTATCGTTATGGGAATGTTTTTAAGTGGTAATATGGCTTTTGCAGCAGGTACCGACTTCACCTCTAATTCGGTCATGGGTAATAAAATGATGAATAAAGATTTCAAGTCGACATCTGTTCAGCGCCAAAATGCAACCGTGTATTTTCAAGAAACCGATCTATAAATCTTATAATGCATGAGATGTTTCTCCTCGTAGTTGCTTGGGTGTGTAGTGACAGAGTGGTTCTTCAGCTAAATAATCGCCCTTCATAAAATGCGCCCGAGCTCTGCAGCCTCCGCAGATTTTAATGTACTCACAATTACCATATTTCCCTTTGTACTTTTTAAAGTCGCGTAAATTCTTGAAGATCTCAGAATTCTGCCAAATATCTTGTAGTGATGATTCAAAAATATTCTCGGGTGGTCTCCCATGCGATCCATTTGGGTTCAAAGTTCATAAATAGCTCAGAATAAAAAGTTTGTCGTATGGTAAACGAAGCTTACTCAAGATTCCTTGAGATAGATCAATTTTTGATGCGTTAAGTCAGCCTTAAGTGCCTTATTGTATTGTTAATGCATTGCTACAACCTTCAAACTGCCAGTATATAAAAGGGAAATTACTGGGGTTTTCATTTTGGCTTTGAGTACTTTTTTGCTTAGCACTGGCTTGTAGAATACGTGGGTAGGAAGAGTTATTGACTGTATATGGCGTGAGTATAATTGTACCTTTTGGGTTGTCCAAAGTAATGCTTAAAGGGGTATATACGACTGTAGCGTTAAATGTCATTGAAAAATCAGATGAAATGAATTGCTTACCGTTATGATCATCATCTGTGGCACTTTGAAAACAAATTTTTCCACTACTGCAATCTTCTTGACCATTGTTATAAACACCTTCTATGGCATTTGAGTGAATGCTTTCCATAATTGCTTTTGACTGGCTAATATCAAGATAGAGTGTCGCCTGTGAAACATCAAAGCTAATACTACCATTTTTAGCATTTCCTGGATCAAGGGTTGTGCTTTTCCAAATCGATACTTGATTGTCTGCACATAAACTTACGATGCCTCCTTGTGCTTCTGCGTTAGCATGATTTATTTGGATAAAGGCTAAGCAAATCAGTGATAAAGGGGTGAATTTTGTTGTTATAGCCATAGATATATTCCTTTGAGTTAGTTGATCATTGTTAGGTATAGCAAAGGACGATGGATATATCAAATATCATGCAACTATGTGCCGATTGATCCCTGCTGTAACGAAACTAAGTGAAGTGATAGTGCGATTGAAAATAATGTTTTTGTTCAAAATTTATTTAAGTTTTATTTGACTGAATGTGTTTTATGCGTTAATTTGTTGCGCGAAAATAAGACAAATTATTTTCAGCATCTCCCCCTGGATAATCAAATAAATAGGAAAAAATGTATTTATGACATTCCATAAAAAAGCAATTTTTAAAACACTTCCATTATTAAGCATATCTGTTGCGGCCTTGGCACTAACTGCTTGTGGTGGTGGCGGCTCTGATGCTGGCACCGGTGGTTCTGCTGCTTCTGTTACCCCTTTAACTATAAATCTAGATGCGGCATTGGCGCCTGGTGAGTCAGGACAAATTAGTCTGCAAACTTCATCTGATGTGTCAAAAGTTGGTGTTAATTATCAGCCTGTGAATATCGCACAAGTTATATCAAGCATCAAAACCTTAGCAGGCTCGGACTTTACGCATCACTTTACAATTAGTAATGGTAATTGTGGTACTGAATTGCAAGCACAAGGTGGTCAGTGTCAATTGCAAATTACAAGAAATAATATTCCTAATAAAGACATTAACAGATATGAGAGCGCTAGTACAATTACCATAGATGGTGTTAAGCAAAGCGTGAGTGTTAAATATGCATTAATTGATACGCGGTTTAGCATTGAAGGTGGTAATAATCTAACAGTGAAACCTTATATCAACTTAGAGCAAGCAAATACCCCGATGTATTTTGCAGTAAATAATACGACAACACAGCTGACTTTATCACAAGGAAGTCAATCTTTTTGTTCATTGTCAAATGTAAGTCAATCAGGTAACCCTGTATACAAGCTGGTTAATAATGCGCAGGATTTTTCGTTGTGTACTGTAGTAGTAACAAATGCACCAAATGGCACACACATGCAAGCGTATTGGCAGTATCAAAATAACACGCCAACCAGTCCAGTGGTTAATGGCAAGTTTGTCATCAACAATAATGTCTTAACACAAGAGACAAATTAAGCTTTCTCTCGCAAAAATACCATGGATAAATCAGGATATGGATGTCTATACCGTTTGTAAAATGGTTTGTGAGCGGTATATCAATCGTTAGATGATAATTTATTAAAATAATCTCTTGAAAAGCACAAAAGCGCCCGCAATTGTTACGCCGTAATAAAAAACTTAAAAAGATAATTTAAGGTGTATCAATGTCACATAAACATCCAAAACAGCACGAAGAAGATTTTGAGTTGATGGCAGGGGAAGCTGCTGATCAGGAAGACACTGAATCTCAAGATATGATTGATGAAGTTATTGCACTTCGCAAAGAAAATGAGTCGCTTAAAACAACGATTGACAATATGCAAGATACCGTTGCCACTGCTGATGATAAAGTATTACGTGCTCATGCCGAGATGGAAAATATTCGTCGCCGCGCCCAAAAAGACGTTGAGAATGCACATAAGTTTGCTTTGGAAAAGTTCGCTAATGCACTATTACCCGTGCTTGACAGCATGGAAAAGGCTGCTGAAGTCTCAGCTGAGTCTGAGGAAGCTAAAGCGATGTCTGAAGGTGTCATTTTAACAATGAAGATGTTAGTCGATACACTTGAGAAATTTGGTGTGACACAGCTTGATCCAGAGGGTGAGGTCTTTGATCCAAATAAACATGAAGCGATGGCAATGTCACCTAATCCTGAGATGGATGATAATATGGTGATGAATGTCTTTCAGAAGGGGTATGAGCTTAATAATCGTGTTATTCGTCCGGCGCGCGTTTTGGTTGTTAAAAACTAAGGTTTTATATTTTTTTATCATTTTGCAGATGGTATCGATGTAGGGGCGTATTGTATACGCCCAGATGTGGCAAGTCGTTAAATATAAAAACTAGGCTGATAGAACGAGAAAGTTAAAGAAATAAATAAAATAAAAACTTGAAAAATAAAAACGCGTCAACATATTTTGGAGCGTTGAAATAAAAGGAGATCATAATGGGTAAAATTATTGGTATAGATTTAGGTACAACCAACTCTTGCGTTGCGGTAATGGATGGCAAAACTGCTCGTGTTATCGAAAATGCAGAAGGTGCGCGTACAACGCCTTCAATCGTAGCATATACTGAAGGTGGTGAGATTTTAGTAGGGCAAGCAGCTAAGCGCCAAGCAGTAACGAATCCACATAATACATTATTTGCGGTTAAGCGTTTAATCGGTCGCAAATTTGATGAGAAAGTCGTTCAAGACGATATCGTTAAAAAAGTTCCTTACAAGGTGATCAAAGCAGACAATGGTGATGCTTGGGTTGAAGTATTAAAAGATAAAAAAATGGCGCCACCGCAAGTATCTGCTGAAGTATTGCGTAAAATGAAAAAAACCGCAGAAGATTTCTTAGGTGAAACGGTAACAGAAGCGGTAATTACTGTTCCTGCTTATTTTAATGATGCGCAACGTCAAGCAACAAAAGACGCAGGTCGTATTGCTGGCTTAGATGTTAAGCGTATTATTAACGAGCCAACAGCAGCAGCACTTGCTTATGGTATGGATAAGCAAAAAGCAGATCAAACGATTGCTGTTTATGACTTAGGTGGTGGTACATTTGACGTATCTATCATTGAGATTGCTAACGTTGATGGCGATAGCCAAATCGAAGTATTAGCAACTAATGGTGATACTTTCCTAGGTGGTGAAGATTTTGACGTCGCGTTAATGAACTATTTAATTGATGAGTTCAAGAAAGAAAGTGGTATTGATTTACATAATGATGCGTTAGCACTGCAGCGTTTACGTGAAGCAGCTGAGAAAGCGAAGATTGAATTGTCATCAGCACAACAAACAGATGTTAACTTGCCATATATCACAGCTGATGCAACTGGTCCTAAGCATTTAAATATCAAAGTAACGCGTGCTAAATTTGAATCATTGGTTGAAGATCTAGTCAAGCGCTCAATTGAGCCATGTAAAAAAGCCTTACAAGATGCCGGTCTTAAAGTCTCTGAAATCACTGATGTATTATTGGTTGGTGGTCAAACACGTATGCCTAAAGTGCAAGAAGAAGTTAAAGCATTCTTTAATAAAGAGCCACGTCGTGATGTAAACCCTGATGAAGCGGTTGCAATGGGTGCAGCTATCCAAGGTGGTGTATTAGCAGGTGATGTGAAAGATGTGTTACTTCTTGATGTAACACCATTATCTCTTGGTATTGAAACAATGGGTGGTGTGATGACTAAGTTGATCGAGCGTAATACCACGATCCCAACAAAGAAATCACAAATTTTCTCAACAGCAGAAGATAATCAGCCAGCAGTGACGATCCATGTGCTACAAGGTGAGCGTGAAATGGCGTCTGCAAATAAATCACTGGGTCGATTCGATTTATCAGACATCCCACCAGCTCAACGTGGTATGCCGCAAATTGAAGTAACTTTTGATATTGATGCTAATGGTATTTTGAATGTATCAGCAAAAGATAAAGCAACTGGCAAAGAGCAAAATATTGTGATTAAAGCATCAAGTGGTTTATCTGAAGATGATATTAACAACATGGTTCAAGATGCCGAAGCCAATGCTGAAACAGATAAGAAATTCCATGAGCTAGTTTCAGCACGTAACACAGGTGATAATTTGTTACACAGTGCGCGTAAGTCATTAAAAGACTTAGAAGGTAAAGTCTCTGAAGATGAGAAAGCAAAAGTTGAAGCCGCATGTACTGATTTAGAAGTTGTATTAAAGACAGATAATAAAGATGACATCGAAGCAAAAACTAAAGCTTTAGAAGAAGCGTTTGCACCGATTGCACAGAAAGCTTACGAGCAAGCACAAGGTCAAGCGAATGCTGAAGCAGGTGCTTCAGCTGAAGAACCTCAGCAACAAAAAGCAGATGATAATGTGGTTGATGCTGAGTTTGAAGAAGTTAAAGATGACGACAAAAAATAGTTAATCTCAATAAACTATAACTTTTAACTTGAAAAATGCGGGCATGTCCCGCATTTTTTATAGCGTTTTGAATTGAACTAGAATAATGGTAGCACTATGCCTAGAGATTATTATGAAATATTAGGGGTATCTAAAAGCGCAACAGAGCAAGAGCTTAAGCGTTCATATCGTAAATTGGCGATGAAGTATCACCCAGATAGAAACCCTAATGATAAGGATGCCGAAGCAAAGTTTAAGGAAGCGTCTGAAGCTTATGAGATTTTAAGTGATGCACAAAAACGTGCCGCTTATGATCAGTTTGGTCATGCAGGTGTCAATCAAGGTGCTGGACATGGCGGCTTTGGTGGTGGACAACAAGGCTTTGGCGATATTTTTGGTGACATATTTGGTGATATTTTTGGCGGCGGAGGCGGTCAAAGGTCATCAGGGCGTTCATCACGTGCGCAAAGCAGGCGTGGTAATGATTTACAATACAATCTGGAAATCACGCTTGAAGAAGCTGTACACGGCACAACCAAGAAGATCAAAGTGCCAACCTATGTTTCATGTGATAGCTGTCATGGCTCAGGAGGTTCTGGTAAACAAACATGTGGCACATGTCATGGCGCGGGTGCTGTGCGTATGTCACAAGGCTTCTTTTCCGTTGAGCAGACCTGTCCGACATGTCATGGTAGTGGCCATACTATTAAAGACCCATGTCGCGCTTGTCATGGACAAGGGCGTAAGCAAGATGTCAAATCACTTTCTGTCAAAATTCCAGCGGGCGTTGATACCGGTGATAGAATCCGACTATCAGGCGAGGGTGAAGCCGGTGAAAATGGCGCGCCAGCGGGTGATTTGTATGTGCAAGTACATGTCAAAGAACATGCAATCTTTGAGCGTAATGGTTCGGATCTATATTGTGAAGTACCAATTAGCATTATGACAGCATGCTTGGGTGGCGAGCTTGATGTGCCGACGATTGATGGCAAAGTGAAGCTTAAGATCCCTGCTGAAACACAAACAGGCAAAATGTTTAGATTAAGAGGCAAGGGTGTTAAAGCCTTGCGTGGCAGTAGCATGGGAGATTTGATGTGTAAGGTCACAGTTGAAACGCCGATTAATCTTAATAGTAAACAGCGTGAACTGTTAGAGGCATTTGGTGATTCAATTGGTGAGCATCAAACACATTCACCAAAATCAAAATCTTGGTTTGATAATGTTAAAGAGTTTTTTGCTGGCAGCTAATGGCTTTGTATTTTCTGTTTTTTAGCTTTCAATAAGTGAAATAATTTTTTTATCAAGCCAAAATTCAAAGGGGCGCCAGCCCTTACATCTTGATAAATAACCCATATGACCTCCCTTGTGAGTCCATTGAATATCAATATTCGTATGTGAAAGTCCAATGGCGAAACGATTATCCACGAATGGATCATCATGATCGCAGACGATGGTAGTTTGACATGTTATTTTGGCAAGATAGTTTTTGGCACTTGAGTGAGTATAATACGCATGTGCGGTAACAAATCCCGCCTCCTTTGCTGTAAAGGTCTCATCGATTTCATAGACGCCATAGTTTTTAGGCAACGTAGCGGCTTTTTCTTGAAACATTTGATAATGGTCATGCGTAATGGCGCGATGCTTGAAGAGCTTATATAAGCGTTTGGCAAAGTGTCGATTAAAGATGGCATTATTTTTTTGAGAAAGTTTTGCCATGCTGGCTAATAAATCCATTGGTGGGGCGATTGCAATTGCGTGTTTAATTGATAAATCATTATTACTATGTTCAGCTAATGCTTTTAGTAGCATATTGCCCGAGATCGAAAAACCAATTGGGATGAGTTGAGTTTGTTTATCTACCGTTGCAAGGAGTTCTAAGACGGCATAAATATCATCACTCTTGCCGGCATGATAAATGCCTCTTGCTAGAGGCAATAAATGTTTGTTGGCACCACGATGATTTACACGGACAACATGATAGCCTAAATTAAGTAGCTTTTTTGCAATGCGCACCATATATGAAGAGTTTTCATCACCAGAAAGACCATGAAACAGTACAACGGTAATGTTTTGTGTCGTGGTGTCAGCGTAAGAGATAGATAGCTTGAGTTGATCACCATCTTTAAGTTTGAGATATTGCGTTTGCGTATTTAATGGCTGTGCGCGTTCTCCAATAATGCTACTAATAATGGTTTGCCATTTGGCAGAGAGTTTAATGGGTTTAAAATCCATGGTTTGAAACACTTAATAATTAGGAGTGATCGTAGTAATTGACTTATTAATTCTTTTTAAGTACCGATAAGAATGCTTCTTGTGGTACTTCAACGTTGCCAACTTGTTTCATGCGCTTTTTACCAGCTTTTTGTTTTTCAAGAAGCTTACGCTTACGTGATACATCACCACCATAACATTTAGCAAGAACGTTCTTACGCATCGCTTTTACAGTACTTCGAGCAACGATAGCGCCACCAATTGCCGCTTGAATAGCCACTTCAAACATCTGTCTTGGAATAAGCTCTTTTAGGCGTTCAACAAGCTCACGCCCTTTGTAAACAGATTGATCCTTGTGGACGATACTGGCAAGGGCATCAACTTTCTCGCCATTAATAAGAATATCTAAGAGCACCATGTTCGCTCCTTCATAACGCTGCAGTTCATAATCAAGCGAGGCATAGCCGCGACTAACAGATTTCAAACGATCAAAGAAATCAGAAACCACCTCAATCATTGGAATGTCATAAATGATAGATACTTGACGACCTAAATAGTTCATATCGACTTGTGTGCCACGTTTTTCAACACAAAGTGTGATAATCGCACCGACATAATCTTGCGGCACTAAAATAGACGCGCGAACAATTGGTTCACGTACCTCAGCGATGGCAGAAGGTTCTGGTAGCTTTGAGGGGTTATCAACTTCAACCTCTTCACCATTTTTTAGGGTTACTTTGTAAATAACGGTTGGTGCCGAGGTGATTAAATCAAGATTGTATTCACGCTCTAAGCGCTCTTGAATAATTTCCATATGCAGAAGTCCCAAAAAACCGCAACGAAAACCAAAGCCTAGCGCCTGTGATACTTCAGGTTCAAAGAAAAGAGAAGCATCATTTAAGCTTAGTTTTTCTAATGCCTCACGAAATGCTTCAAAATCATCAGCACTAATAGGAAACATGCCGGCATAGACTTGTGGTTGCACGCGTTTAAATCCAGGAACAGGTTTATCCGTTGGGTTTTTGGCTAAGGTTAATGTGTCCCCTACAGGCGCGCCATGAATATCTTTAATGCCTGCAACAATGAATCCAACTTCACCTGCCTTTAATGTTTGCTGCTTGTGCATCTTTGGTGTGAATACACCTAGTTGATCGACTTGATGTGTTTGCCCTGATGACATTACCTTGATCTTATCTCCTACCTGCAATTGTCCATTGCGAATACGCACAAGGGATACCACACCAAGATATGGGTCAAACCATGAGTCAATAATAAGTGCTTGCAATGGTGCGTTTAGATCACCAACAGGTGGTGGGATTTTGGCAATAATCGTCTCTAGAACCTCTTCAACACCCAAGCCAGTTTTAGCGCTACAAGTTGTTGCCCCCACAGCTTCAATGCCAATAATATCTTCAATCTCAGCACACACACGCTCAGGCTCGGCAGATGGCAGGTCAATTTTATTAAGCACGGGAATAACTTCTAAGTTTTGTTCAATCGCGGTATAGCAGTTGGCAACTGTTTGTGCTTCAACGCCTTGAGCCGCATCAACAACTAATAATGCACCTTCACAAGCAGCTAACGAACGTGATACCTCGTATGAGAAGTCAACATGTCCTGGGGTATCAATAAAATTCAGCTGATAGGTTTGCCCATCTTTGGCGGTATAGTTTAAGGTCACACTTTGTGCTTTGATGGTAATGCCACGTTCGCGTTCAATATCCATTGAATCAAGAACTTGCTCTTTCATCTCGCGATCAGTCAACCCTTGGCAGACCTGAATAAAACGATCAGAAAGCGTTGATTTGCCATGATCAATATGCGCAATAATAGAAAAGTTTCGGATGTGTTGCATATGCTTGTGTAGTAGATATTTTATTATGGTGAGCATTATGCCGAAAAAATGATATAAAAGGAATCACCAGTTGTGTGAGGAATTGTTTTGGCTTCATCAAAAATGCGGCTTATGCATAAAAATCCCGCTATTGTCCTTTGTTATGGTTAAGGATAGTGATAGAATGCCTGCCAGCAGCTTAAGCTGCGAGGTAAATAACCTTAACTAAAATTATTATAACTATTAAAGAACAATAAAGAGGATATTACTATGTCTAGAATCGCATCTTTGCAAGATCCGTTTTTAAATGCGTTAAGAAAAGAGAAAATCTCTGTTTCAATTTACTTGGTAAACGGCATTAAGTTGCAGGGCGTTATTGAAGCGTTTGATTCGTTTTCTATCGTATTACGCAACAGTGTTAACCAAATGGTTTATAAGCATGCGATCTCAACAGTAGTTCCTGCCAAAGCAGTGCGTTTGGTCTATAGCAATTACAATCCAAATCATGGCCAACAAAACCATAATTCAGAGCAAGAAGATGGTTTTGAGTCTATGGATGAGACTTCATTTGAAGAGTCATATGATGAAGCAAATAATGCAGATGATCATTACAATCAACAGTCTGCGCAGCAACAATAATATTTATCTATAACATACATTAAGAGGATCTTTCTTTGGAGATCTTTCAAGAACATAAGGTAGGCGAAAATTGCCTACTCATCGATATTGATTTTTCATCTAAACCAGAATTAAATGCTGAGCTTTCTGAGCTCAATGGGCTTGTACATGCTGCTAATTGGCAGATTGTACAGACTATTACATCGCGTCGCTCACAGCCTGATCCTAAATACTTTTGTGGTAAAGGCAAGCTTGAAGAGATTAAAGCGATCATTGAAGAGCATAAGATTGATCTGGTGGTTTTTAATCATAGCATTACACCTTCACAAGAGCGCAATATCGAAAAAGCATTACATTGCAAAGTCATTGATCGTACGCGTTTGATCTTAGAGATATTTTCACAACGTGCGCAAACTCATGAAGGTAAACTTCAGGTTGAGTTGGCACAATTGAATTATGCAGCCACGCGATTAGTGCGCGGTTGGACACATTTGGAACGACAAAAGGGTGGTATTGGGGTGCGTGGTGGACCCGGTGAGACTCAGCTTGAGCTTGATCGACGTCTATTACGCCAACGAATTGCCCAGATTGAAAAACGACTTGAAAAAGTCAAAAAACAACGTGGGCTAAGTCGCGCGTCACGTCAGAAAAATGATGTGCCGACAATCGCTTTTGTTGGTTATACTAATGCTGGTAAATCAACGTTGTTTAATCACTTAAGTGGTGCAAGCGTTTTAGCTAAAGATCAATTGTTTGCGACGTTAGATCCAACCTTGCGTAAAATCGAGGTGCCTAAACTAGGTGAAGTTGTATTATCCGATACTGTAGGCTTTATCCGTAATCTACCACATGACTTGGTTGAGGCATTTTGCGCAACGCTTGAAGAAGCGATTGAAGCAGACCTGTTAGTGCATGTGATTGATTATGCCGATGAGCATCATCGCGCGTATATCGAGCAAGTTAAACTGGTGCTACAGCAGATTGAGGCGGGTGATAAGCCGGTACTTAATGTCTATAACAAAATTGACCGTTTAGATAATTTAACATCTCATATTGTCTATCATGAAGATCGTCCTGCAGATGTATATCTCTCAGCACAAACTGGAGATGGGATTGAATATTTATATGAATCAATTGCTAAGCACTTTAACCAAGAATGGCTCAAAGGTGTATTGACCTTAATGCCGAATGAAGGCAAAGTTCGTGCAGCATTTTATCAACTAGGCGTGGTTGAAAAAGAACAGATAACGGATATAGGTGAATATCAATTAACAATACACATTGCGAAAAATGATTTTGATGCAATATGTCGAAATAATAAGCTTGAGTTAATAGCAAAATTTAGTCACCATTAGGGGCACTGAAAGAGTAAATCAAAAGTAGTATCTATGGCATTAAAATTTTTGTCACGACACAAAGTATTTAATCAAGGGCCACCTGATTTAGAAGAGGCGATCCGTCGATTTCTAGGCAAAGGACGTAAGCAAGATAATAATTCATCGAGCAATAATGGGAATAATGGCAATAACCACGGTGGTGACCATAATAACAATGGTAACAACAATAATGAACCACCGCGAAAAGATGATAGTCAGCGCAAAAGTATCTACTCACGTAGTGCCGATCAAAAGCCATTACCAGTGAAGAAAATCGCGATTGGCGTAGTTGCTGCGGCTGTTATTATTTGGGCGGGCATGGGTGTTTATGTTGTGCAACCAGCGCAACAGGCTGCCGTATTGACCTTCGGCAAGTTCTCAAGTATAGAAGGACCAGGAATGCATTGGCATGCGCCTGGTTTTGTCAGTGTCATCAAAAAAGATGTTGAAGTGCTAAATACCATTAAGCTTGATAAACAAATGCTGACTTCTGAAGAGAATATTGTGCATGTGTCATTCTCAGTGCAGTATCGTATTGGTAATTTAGAAGATTATTTATTTGCTACTAATAACCCTGAGCTTATCTTGCGTCAAGCGCTTGAAAGTGCGGTGCGCCAAGTGGTTGGTGAAAATAAACTAGAGAAGATTCTAACGACCTCAAGAACACAAATTACCTTAGAAGTGCAAAAAGAATTAGAGAAGCTTTTGAATAAGTACAAAACGGGTATTTTGGTTAATGAAGTGATCATGCAGCCAGCGCAAGCACCTGCTGAGGTTAAAAGTGCCTTTGATGATGTGATTAAGGCGCGTGAAGATCGTGAGCGCGTGCAAAACGAGGCGCAAAGCTATGCCAACAAGGTTGTACCAGTAGCAAAAGGGCGTGCGCAACGAATTATGGATGAAGCGCGAGCTTATCAGTCAAAAGTTGTGTTAGACGCACAGGGTAATATCGCCAACTTCAGTCAGTTACTACCTGTATATCAGCAAAATCCAAGCATTATTGAGAATCAGCTATATTATCAAACCATGGAAAATATCTTTAAAAACAACAAGCTCTATATCGTTGATGGCGATGGAGCTAAAAATTTATTCTATGGTGATAAATTATCACCGCTGGCAGTATCTTCAACGGTTCAAGGAGGTCAGCAATGAGCAATAAACTAATGGGACTAATCGTCGTTGTCATTGTGGCATTATTGTTGATATTCAGTTCAATGTTTCGTGTTAACCAAGGCAATGAAGCCGTGATTTTAAAATTGGGTGAGTTAAATCAAACCAGTGATGGTCAAGTTAAGGTTTACACACCAGGATTGCATTTTAAAATTCCACTGGTTGAACAGGTGAAAACTTATGATATGCGTTTACGGACGTTGACAGTTGACTCATCACGCGTGGTGACCAATGAGCAAAAAGATGTGATCATTGATGCGTATCTCGAGTGGAAGATTAATAATATCTCACAATTCTATCGTAGTGTTTCAGGCAATGATTCACGTGCTGAATTATTATTAAGACAGTTCTTAGAAGCGTCATTACGTGCTGAAGTTGGTAAGATTGATATTCAAGGTCTGATTAACAATGAGCGTGATCAATTGATGCAGACATTAACAAAGAGTGTACAGGATCAAGCGAAGAAAATTGGTATTGATGTTGTTGATGTGCGTATTAAACAGATTGATTTACCCGAAACGGTGACTGAATCGATTTACCAAAGAATGCGTTCAGAACGCCAAAAAGTGGCCGCATCGATTCGAGCACAAGGTGAGCAGATGTCAGAATCTATTCGTGCAGATGCTGATGCGACAGTGACAATCACTTTGGCGCAAGCTGATCGTGATGCCAAAGAAGTCAAAGCCAAAGCGGATGCAAAAGCGGCTGAAATTTATATAGATGCGTATGGCAAATCAGAGAGCTTCTATAATTTTTGGCGCAGTATGCAGGCTTATCAAGCAAGCTTTAGCGGTAAAAAAGATGATGTGTTTATCTTAAAGCCAGAAGGCAAATTCTTTAATTACTTCAATTCATCTAACGCACCTAATTCGCCTGTGTCAGCGAAAGCGGGCGTAAGCTCAGTAAAATAATAGTTCTTACTCCCGATTGCTTAAGCAGTTGGATTTCTCGTTGTATAAAAATATCTTATATTATTGTGCTATATCGCTGATTTTTATTCTTCTTTAAGCTTGCAAACTATACAGCGACATTAAAATTATGGATAATAGATTAATATGTTTGAATTTTAGTTTTTAAGTGCATTTGTATTGCATTAAGTCATGGGGCTTAAGATAGATGTGTTGTATTGCTATGACTAGATTACATTACGAATATGTAGGTTGTGACTAAGCTGTATTACGGAACCGTGGACTGAGCGTAAGTCGAAGTCCGTGATTGTTTTTGAGTTACCCTGTGACTTCGCTCAGGGTGCGATTTAGAAAAAAACTATGACTTTATTCCCCTCTTTGCAAGAGAAGTGCTGAACTTGCGAGGCGGGGTGTTGAAATAGAGAAAGTGAGTAACCTCAGTTACTAAGTAAAAAAGAATGATAATAATAAAAATGGGGTGAGGGAAAGAGAAATGGGTGTAGAGAAATTAAATTGGGCAGATGCGCGTATATTAATGCATAAAGCCAATCCAGAGTTTGTGGCATTGCTAGATACTGTAGATGGCATTGAAAAATATGAGTTTACAAAGTACAGCTATCGCTATGGCGATTTGATTTGTGATGCTGATTATTTCTATGATCCGGATGGCAATATTGTTGCAGATAATATTCCTTTTGGCATGGTTGTTGAAAAATCAATGCAGTTTTTTATGGAGCTGGAAGGATATATTATTCCTGGAGCAGTTAGATCTATCGGTGAAATGGCTTATATAAGTTACTTTAGTCTTTCAGATAGGTCTGCACTTAATGCAAGTTGGAGTGTTAGTTCAGGAGCTAGAAACCCTGTAATAATCCCAACTTATAAGCAAAGGGCAAAATATTTGCAAATGCAAATTGACTTAGGAATGGTGCACACTGTTGATTATAGTAGTGATTTTACTGTTTTAAGAGACGTTGCATTTAACATAAATAGTGGTTGGCGTTGTGAGTACTTAGGCTTTCCAATTGAGCTTATGGAGTATATGAAGTATTCGCCAAAAACCTGGCATATTAGAGAGTTTTTACTCAGAGAGATTATGAGCTTAGGCTATGCTAATAACTCAAAAAACTTAATTCAAGATATGATTTTAGATTACATTAAGGTGCATAAATCAAATGTGAAAAATTCATTTTACCTAAGCAGTGTAGCTAATCATATTTTTGATAGCATTTCTGGGCAAGCAATGTTGCATAAATTGGCAACAAATGAAAATGAGTTGCCATTATTTGATATACAAAAAGCTTATGAGGATTGTTATAAACCTAAGCATCCGCCCATGATATTGGTTCCGTCAAACTTTAGGGAGAATTCCGCTGAAGAGCATTTTTTTAGTATTCAGCACCATACAGTGATGTATAAGCCAAATCATATTGCTAATATTGTCGAGTTATGTGTGGCTATCCGTGATTTAATGGGTTTATATACTAAATGTTTAACGGAGATTGAAATAGTTCCTAATAACAATTTGTTGCGATTTCTTAATAGTACAGCTATCTCCATAATTAGCGATAGGGAAAGTGCGTTTAACGAAACTGCAGGAGTATGCTTATTTGACCAATTGTGCAATATAGCACAACCTATAAATAATCAATTCAGCGATTTTAAAAAGAAAAATGAATCGTATGAATTTCCATCTCGATCAAGCTTTTTCTCGGGATGCATTATGCTAAAAAAGAATTAAAGCTCAGATAGAAAAAAATTAGTTTCTGTAGTGTTTGTTAAAGAAGTAAAAGTCATAATAAAGCCCCTTATTTTAATTTTTAAACGAAACGTTGCAACAAATACAACACGCTGACGATTGTACTATATATGAAGAAATAATTTGAGCTTATAAATTTCCAATCTATCCATATTTTATATTTTTATCATATATATACATGATTAATTTTAAATTAGGGGCACTTACATCGCAAATTATAAACTATACTTAGCATATGGAACATAAAACGGCTAAGGATTAACCAATGAAATGGCGGCTGGTTATAATATATTGTGCGATCGCAGCATTTTTGTCTGGATGCAGTTTCTTATTGCCATCGAAAAAAGTTGAGCGCAATGATCATTGGCAGACATTTAATAGTATCCAGAGTGTTTATGATGAGGTCTCGCCAAATAAAACAACTTTACCTGAGCTTAACCATATGGGCTTTGACCCCTATGTTGCTAATAACGTCAAGATTGAGAGCTACTTGGATATTCGCATTCGGTTTGACCCGTTAAGCACAGGTAAGAACATCCCAGAGCCTGTTGGTGAATGTTTGAGTTTATTTAAACGTTGTCAGGCGTATGTGGTCGATGTGGAGTATGAATATGAAGATCGCATTGGCAATGCATTTTTAGATTTAACAGGGTTTCGTCGAGAGGTTCTCAAAGAAGGATGGCGTTTTCAAGCGGTTTTTATTATCCAAGATCATTTGATTGTTTATAAGCTGTGGTCAGGTGAGCCAAAACGCAAAGCCTATATTGATGAGATTAGACCACTTGGTCCTTTGCAAAGTCTGGATGATTTAATTACAGGACCTGCGATTTCATTTTGATTTTTGAAGAAAAGGAAAAGTCTAACTACATTAAAGTGTTATACCCATTACAAATCATTTTGCGGTGTTTAGTTGCAAAGCAGTTTGTGAAGGTTTTGGCAAGTTGGATTGCAGGTAATAGCTAGGACTATTGCCAAAATTCAACTTGGTAAAAGCACGGGAAATGCAAAGCAAGAAATTCTGTAAAATGGTTTGTGATGGGTATATAGTACCCTGAGCATGAGCCGAAGGGTCTTTAAGCGTTGAATTAACAATAAAATAAGGCATTTGGCTTCAACTTACGCTTAGCCAACGTTGTTGTAAGAATATTCGCTTTAATTACGCACGAACAAAGTCAGCGTGAAGAATTTTTGGCTTAAATGGATGACGTTGTAATGCTTTGATTTTAACGCTTTCAGTTTTACCATTGATATCGATAGTAACAGTTGCTGTATAGAAAGCTTTGTTTTCAGTAGCATGCAAGATCTTATTGTGATCAAGAATGATAGCTGTTGCTTCAGAACCGTTGCCATAGATAATTGCAGGAACTTTTCCTGCTTTACGTAGGCGGCGGCTCGCACCTGTACCTGTTTCAGTTTTTAATTCCGCGTGTAGCGTAAAATCTGTCATTTTAATTTCCTTAAAACATATATTTAAAGTTGAATTTTATATTAAAAAACTTTCTTATCATGCGACCCTGACGAGAAAGCTCGTGGATTCTAACAAAAAAGCTAAGGAAAGTTAAGATTTAAATCAAATCACAAAACATTAAGCTAATAGATTCTTCATTATTGGTGCGACGAATCGCCTCTGAAAGCATAGGTGCTAATGATAGTGTTTTGATTTTTTTGCACTTAAGGGCAGCATTATGAAGTGGAATAGAGTTAGTAACGACTAGTTCTTCAAGAACAGAGCCTTCGATATTTTCAATCGCTTTACCAGATAACACAGGGTGAACGCAGTATGCGGAGACTTTCTTCGCACCATGATCAATAAGCGCTTGTGCGGCTTTACAAAGTGTCCCTGCAGTATCAACAATATCATCAACAATCAAACAATGACGTCCGCTAATGTCACCAATAATATTCATCACTTCAGATTCATTGGCCTTTTGGCGACGCTTATCAATAATCGCTAAATCAGTGTTAAGTGCTTTTGCCATGGCGCGCGCGCGGACTACACCGCCGACATCAGGAGATACAACAATTGGATTTTCTAAACGGCATGAGCGAATATAATCTAATAAAATCGGTGTGCCATAAACATTATCTAAAGGAATATTAAAAAAGCCTTGAATCTGTTCAGCATGAATATCAACGGTTAATAAACGATCGATGCCGACACCGGTTAACATATCAGCCACAACACGTGCTGAAATCGGTACACGTGATGAGCGTACACGGCGATCTTGGCGGGCATAACCAAAGTAAGGAATTACTGCTGTGATGCGTCCAGCAGATGAGCGACGCAATGCATCGGTTAAAAACATCAACTCCATAATATGATCATTGGTTGGCGGGCAAGTTGATTGTACGATAAAGACATCACGGCCTCTGACGTTATCAATAATCTCAATATGAGATTCGCCATCGCTAAAGCTAGAAACCGTAGCGCGTCCTACTTGTACACCTAAAAAATGAGAGATTTCTTCAGTTAATGCGCTGCTTGCGCGGCCACTAAAAAGCATCAGATCTGACATGGAGTTATCCTAAAATTTGATTGCTGAAATTTGCTTAGAGAATATACCCAATTTTGAAAAAATATAAAGGTTTTTTTAGTCATCATCATGAAATCCAAGCTGACACTTTATATAAATGATAGAAGATGCTGTTATTTCCTTTATAAAGGTGGGGTATTTTCTTCAGTGGCAATTAATTTCACCATAATGCACAAGCCTTGCTCATTAGAGCTTGCTGAGATTTCTCCTTTGTGTAGTTCAATAATCTTCTTGCAAATAGCGAGTCCCAAACCATGACCTTGACTGTTTTGTGTGTTGTGCAAATTTTTGTGGTGTGCAAGAAATAGCTTGTCAATTTTATCTTGAGGGACGCCAGGACCTGTGTCTTGAAAGCGTATAATTAATTTGTGTTGTTCTATACTGCAGTCAATGCTGCAATGCATTGCATATTTAATTGCGTTATTGGTGATATTGCTAAAGGCACGATAGAGTAGCGTCTCATTGCCGTGCACCATATAATCTTGTGTTGAGTTAATACTTATTTTATCAGGGTGTTGCTGTTTAAGGCGGGCAAAAGTCGTATTAATCTTAAAGCTTGTATCTTGGGTACTCTCTTGATAATAACTTACTGTAGCCTTAATAAGCTCATCAATTTCATCTAAATCAGCCAGTACTTGATCAAGCTCATATTCGGTTTGAAGGCGCACTTTAGCGCGCGCTAGAGGTGTCTTAATATCATGAAAAAGTGTGGCAAGAATCATGGTTCGCTCAGCGATAAGATCTTTGACTTTTTGTTCTAAGGCATGCTTGGTTTTGCCAAGGAATGATCTGTTGTTATTGCCATTACCCAGCTCATAAATGGATTGTCTAAATAGCTTTAAACCACTATAAATAATCAAATAAATGACCATGAACATAAAAATGAAGCGTAATATAACGGCAATAATAACGAGTGGATCCAACCACGGATTCTGTGGTTTGAAGCTGAAAAATACCCATTGATCGGCATTTGGATAGTATTGATCAAAAGATATTTGCTTGTGTATTTTGAAATACTCAATCATCTGATCATAGGTGTGCAGCTCTGGGTGGTCACTGGTATGCGAATGTATTTCAATAGATATGGAATGTCGCGTAATTTGCTCATAAGTTTGAATAGCAAGATCAAGTTCACTGACATCTAGCTTTGCCATAGCGTCGCGGATAGCAATAAGATCCTTAATAACGCGATAATGATGTTTCTGATCGATAGCATCTTTATATAGATTCCTTACCATCAGTGAACTTTGAATAACTAAGATTATGCAAGCACCTATAAAAACACATAGCATCCAGATTGAGTAGCGTTGCTTTGGATTTGACATCAGGCTTCCTTGTGATCGTGTTATAAGTGATTGCTCAAGTCTAGCAGGCTTTAACGCAGATGGGATTAATATATGTAAACAAATCGTTACATAAAAGGGCTATTCATGCATGAATGCGAAGTGCTAATATGCTCAAGTGAAAGCGCAGGGGGTGTGGTGTGTGAGGTTGTTACTTGGCCTTGCGCACCACAGGTGGGTCATATACCGTCTATAAAGTATCTAACACCGCAAAATGATTTACGAGCGGGATAGGAATTTAAAATCAAATAGCGTATGATCAAGTAGTTGAGATGGGGCAACCTTCTGTAGTGATGAGAAAATCACTTCTTTGCGTCCGGGTGTTTGTATTTCCATATCACTTAGCATTTCTTTGATTTTTTTGCGTTGTAGATTCTCTTGTGATCCACATAGATTACAAGGAATAATTGGGAAACTCATGTGTTGTGCGTAAGCTATGATCTCATTTTCTGCAACATAAGCTAATGGGCGAATGACAATATTACGCTCATCATCACTTTTAAGTTTAGCGGGCATTGCCTTGATTTGACCATTATAAAAGAGGTTTAAAAAGAAGGTCTCAATAATATCATCTTTGTGATGTCCCAGTGCGATTTTAGTGACTTTATGTTCATGCGCGAAATCATACAAAATTCCACGACGCATACGCGAACATAAGCCACAAGTTGTCTTGCCCTCAGGGATCACGCGCTTAACCACACTGTAGGTGTCGCGCTCGATAATATGGTATTCAATGCCAAGCTTGCTTAGATATTCAGGTAATACCTCCTGTGGGAAGCCAGGCTGTTTTTGATCAAGGTTCACCGCAATAATATCAAAGTCAATAGGCGCTTTCTTTTGTAGGGTCAATAACAGTTGAAGTAAGGTATAAGAGTCCTTACCACCTGATAAACAGACCATAACTTTATCATTGGCTTCGATCATATTAAAGTCTTCAATCGCATGTCCAACTTTACGCAAAAGGCGTTTTTCAAGCTTGTTTAATGGCAGCTCATCGGGTGTCGTATGAGGTTTTGGAATAGCTATTTCAATCATTGTTTTGGGTAAGTATTAAAAGTTTGGCATAGTATATATTTGATTGCTTGATAATGTCATCAAGCTTTTCAATTTCATAAAACAAAATGGATTGGTTATATTCTGCCCTCGCAATCAGCCATTGAAATACCAGTGACTGGCAATCGCACCTATAACTTGGCACTGACAAATAATGAGCCAGATATGCAATGGCAGCCATCGAATAGTCCAAGTGAATATGTCTCTACAGACCAAAGTTATGAAGTGGATTTAAATGATGCACCGATGCAGTTTATAGGTGGTAATAGCTGTACTTTATCGTATAACGGTATAGATAATAGTTGCCATATTTCAATTCAAGTTAATGATGATGTGCAAACCTCAGAGTATATTTTACATATCGATCCTATCGTAGGTACTACGTTACCGATTGCCCAAGGGGAGGATACAAAGCGTGTTTTAACTAAGTTATTTCGATTTCATAGTGTGAGCTTTGGTTCTAGGCATGCATGCGCAATGGATGATAATGCTATGCTATATTGTTGGGGGTATAATGCATATTATACAATAGCTGAAAATCCCATACGTGACATTAATATCCCTGTACAATTATTTCCTTGAGGTTATTGGCTTCCCTAGGAAATATTATGTGCCATGATATGAGTATCAATTATCTCAATTTCTAATTCTGCGTATCTTCGGTTAATTTTCATTCTTTAAGTTATCCTTTAAAGAAGAATAAAAATAGTAGTCTACGCTACTGTAACCTATGTGGATACAGAGCTTCTGAAAAACGGCAAAATCATCTACAACAAATATGCCTCAACTTCAAAGCCATTGATTGAGCGTGTGTTTTGATCAAAGGAAATGCCCACTTGATAAATGGGCAAACCTAGATTCAAAAATTTATGGGCATATTTTCTATCAATAATTTGCTGCAAAGCTTCTTTTGATACATCTTTGTCATTAGCCACTTTAAGCTCAAGAATAATGACCTTGTAATCGGGGATCACAATTGATATATCAATGCGTCCAATGGCAGTTGAGTCTTCGGCAACCACATCATAGCCAAGTCCAGTTAAGTAGCTATAGATGACCGTGCAATAAAAGCCTTCATAGTCTTGAATCGGGTTGTTGCGATACCATTCATTAGGGATAGAGGCATATAAGGCGACCATACAGTCATAAAACGCTTGCCAATCATCACTTAGCAAGCTGTTACTTAAGCGCGTCGTATTGACGGCATTGGCATGTGAGTTCGTGCCAATTAATGAGACACAGCTATTAAAAGACGCTTTAACCTCTAAATTAGGATACTTCAGGCGATAGCCAATTTGCATGCCAATATTAATCTTTTCTTTGACCGTCAAGTATCCTGCTTGAAATAGTAATGCTTCAAGTGGGATATTTTTCACATCGATATTATCGATAAAGCGTGCTTGCACCTGATAGTTTTCAAAATCAGGCACACGGTAGCGATTTTTTTGTAATAACTGGATTAAAAATGCAGGTGTACCAGTTTGAAACCAGTAATCACGATACTCATAATGATTGCGAATAAACAGTAGAATGTCATAAGGATTATAAACCTTTTGTGCTTCAAGGCCGGCAAAATTATAACCGTTATACCATTTTTTAAGCTTATCTTTGTCAACATCAATCAAGTAGTCTTGAAATGATGATTCAAGGTCATTTTGCGTATAACCACAAACATCAGCGTAGGTTTGCATTAAGCTGATATCTTCGAGATTATTAAGGCCAGAGAATAAGCTGACTTTAGAAAAACGGGTCACTCCAGTAAGAAAAACAAACCTTAAGCACTCATCATTGTCTTTGATAACACTATAAAGTCCTTTTAATATCTCACGATTGCGTGTTGCTTTGTGCTCATCAGTGATCACATCTAAAATCGGTTTGTCGTATTCGTCTGTTAAAAGGATAATTTGCGTTTTGTATTTTTCTTTTATTTGCCATATGAGGTTATGAAAGCGCACAGCGATACTTTTTCCGCTGACATCAACCGCATATATTTTGGCTATTTCAGTAATCTGGTTATGTATAATTTCAATAAGTGTTTCTTCTGAATTAAACGCACTCGAACTACCAAAACTCAAATGAATAACAGGGTAAGTGACCTCCCAATTCCAATTGCTTTCGGCAAAGGTGTCTTTAAATAACGCCTTATTCCCTAGAAATAGTTGCTTTAGGGTGTCAACAGTTAAGCTTTTGCCAAAGCGTCTAGGACGTGATAAAAAGAAATAGGTTCCCGAGTTGATCATTCGTATTAAATAATGTGTTTTATCGATATAAATGGCATTATTAGATCTTATTTTACTAAGACTAGCGTAGCCAATCGGAAGGTTTTTGCGCTGTATTGTCATCTATTGGTACCAATCGCCTAAGTCTGTATGAGCGTTTAGCAAAGTATATATTACCGTCACAAATCATTCTACAGAATTTCTACTACTATACTCCCCATATTTGATTGTTATTGATTAGAACGTGTACGTTAAACCCAATGTAATCGCATCAATTTTAGATGAGTAACCAGTACCTTGAGTGCCGTTAATTGTTACGTCATCTTTTCCAAAGATATGCATATATTGTGCAAAAACACCGATTGAGTCAAAGTTATAACCCAATCCAGCCGCTGCGGTAAAATTCCAATCACTTTTCCAGTCTACCGTATAGCTTGAGCCTGACTTACTTGCTGAAGGATCAACATAAGAGATCCCGCCTTTAACAAATACATCAAAACCTTTGAGAAAGTATAATTTAGCTGTTCCTAATACCGGAACAATTAGGTTGCTTACCTTGTCAGTATCTCCTGACGAGCTAATCTTAGATAAGTTCCTACTGTAGAAGACACCAACTTCAGCGCCCAATGATAAATTTGGCATCAATGCAAAGTCATATCCTAAATTTGCACCATAATACAGATTTCCTTTACTTACATCTGCACTGCCTACATTCTTCCAGTCTACATTTGGTTCAGCATAACCAATTTGACCACCTAAAACCAGACCAGTTTTAGCGTTTGCCAAAGCTGTTGTTGATACTGCTGATAGTGATAACAGCGAGCAGATTACCAGTGTCTTTCTTTTCATAAACTTACCTCCTGAGTTATTTATCTGGATACAAAGACTTGAATTCTTTTAGTACTTTATTTTCTTCTTTTTTATTATCGAAGACTATTGATTTATTATCAGATAAATATGTCACGACTTTAGGGTTGTTAACGGTAAGGTATTATCAATTAAATTATTTGCCACTGCCATATCACACACATGAAGAGCCGTTGTTAATGTCCTATCCATTTCATTTAAAGCGTCAACCGAAAAATAGATGGTTGCGTAAGGTGGTGAAGGAAGTGTGTAATGCATCTGTCAAGTATAATTAACCAGTTGTTAGACTAAGACTAAATATTCACCCACAAGTGCTCACCGTACCCTGAGCATCAGTCGAAGTGGGTGATCACACTTCATAGAGGCTTCGACTTACGTTCAGTCAATGCTTAAACAATCAAAGTGCTCGGGAATATGATCATAGCCAGTTATTACTTTCTTAATTTGTATTTAATTCAACTCACAACAACATTTGCTGCCAGATTGCGCTAGATAAACTAGGCAAATCTGACTAACATATTTGCCATTTATATGATTTGCTGTTTTAGGAGTTTTGCTTGTCACATTTAGGGCGTATATTTGGCAAAGTTGGGGTGTTGTATGGTGGAAGCTCTGCTGAGCGCGAAGTCTCATTACGTTCAGGTGCTGCGGTAATCGCGTCATTAAAGACGCTTGGTGTTGATGTCGTTGCAATCGATGCTTCAGGCAAAGAGTTAGTGCATCAAATTGTCAATGCTTCTTTAGATCGTTGTTTGATTATGCTTCATGGTGGTGATGGTGAGGATGGGCATGTCCAAGCCTTGTTGCATCAACTTGAGATCCCTTATACTGGTTCAGATACACTAGGTTGTGCTTTAGCAATGGATAAAATGCGCACTAAAAAGCTGTGGCAAACAGAAGGTTTATTAACGCCTAAATCAAAAATAATCGATGCATCATTGGATGTATCAGGTTTAAGATTTCCATTAGCGGTTAAACCGATCACACAGGGCTCAAGTGTCGGGATTCATAAAGTGTTGTCAATGGATGCCTTAGCGAAAGCTTATGAGGATGCTGCGCAATATGGTGAGGTAATGGCAGAAGAGTGGGTTGAAGGCAAAGAGCTTACCGTGTCCATTGTCGATCAGACTGCATTGCCATCGATTTGGATTGAGCCAAAGCTTGAATTTTATACCTATGAAGCAAAGTATACCAAGGAAGCTGCGACTTGCTATCATTGTCCAAGTGGCATTACGCCAGAGATGGAACAAAATATCAACGATATAGCGCTTAGAGCATTTGCAACGATAGGATGCAGTGGTTGGGGGCGTGTTGATTTTATGCTGTCAAAAGACAATGAGCTGTACTTGATTGAGGTAAATACAGTACCGGGAATGACTAACCTAAGTTTGGTGCCGCAAGCAGCTAAGGTACATGGTTGGGATTTTGAAACCCTTGTACTTAAAATACTAGAAAGCTCATTATGAAATTAAAGCTATATATTAAGTCAGCCTGTTTTGTTTTAATTGTTGTTGCACTCTTGTTGGGTGTGCGTTATATGTTTAAGGAAAGTAGTGCACATTTGCAGAAAGTGGCGATTGTAACAAAAGGCGAGCTTGATTATATCTCAAAGCCACAGATTGTTGATTTGATCAAACCATTTCAACAAGACACGTGGTGGGAGCTTGATGTTGATGATGTTACACAAGCGATTAAACAATACCCTGGTATTAAAGAGATTAAAGTGCAGAAACAGTGGCCAGACCAGTTGATTGTTAAGTTAGCAGAGTATCAACCGAAAGCTTATTGGAATTCACGTGATCAAATATTGCTTGAAGATAAAGAGATCATAGTGCCGAAGTATTTCTCAGGATCGATAAATCTACCTGTTTTTTATGGTGACAAAAACAATATTGATACGATAGAGAATGGTTATGAGCGTTTGCAAAAGGTAGCGCGAGACAATGGTTTTAGTATTCGCAATATTAGTTTTAAAGGGAATCAATGGCAAGTGACATTAAATACGGATGTTGCGGTGTGGCTAGGTTCAAGTCGGATTGAGCAAAAGCTATTACAGTTATTACAAAACTATAAAAGTATAGAAATTCCTAAGGGGCAGAAATTAGCTACTGTTGATATGCGTTATCATAGTGGTTTTGCTGTTGGCTTCAAAGCGGCGGATGATGATGCTCAAAAAGGTTAAAATTTGCAAAAAATCGTAAGTTTACCGTATAAGCAAGATTCAGTTTTGCCGAATTTATGTTAGAGTATACAGCAATTTATTTGAAACCCTTAGCTTAGGTTGATTTGCCCTTGTTTTTGGTCAAAAATGATACGTAAATATCATTGAGGGTCAGGGTAGGTAACAAAAGAATGCGACGTAAGTTAAAACACTAAAACTGGAATGAGTATCTAGAATATGTCTGAAATCGTGGAAAAGAAGATATTATGTGCCATTGATATCGGAACGTCAAAAGTTGTGGCTTTGGTGGCAGAGTTAAATGAAGATGAACAGATCAATATCATTGGGATTGGTACACAGCCTTCAAAAGGCCTTAAAAAAGGCGTGATTGTCAATATTGATGCAACGGTCAAAGCGATTCAAAAAGCCGTGCAAGAAGCGGAAGATGTTTGCGGCTTTAGCATTAAAGAAGCTTATATTGGTATTGCTGGTAGTCATATTCGCAGCTTTGACTCACATGGAGTTGTTGCTATTGAGAGTGCCGAAGTATCGCAACGTGATTTAGATCGTGTTATCGAGTCAGCAAAAGCCGTACCGATGCCGGCAGATCAAGAGATTTTGCATATTCTCTATCAAGATTTTATGATTGATAATCATAATGGGATCAAAGAGCCCTTGGGTATGTCTGGTGTGCGTTTAGAAGCTAAGGTTCATATGGTGACCGCCTCTTCAAGTGCTGTACAGAATATTAAGAAATGTGTTAACCGTTGTGGGATTAAAGTGCAAGATATTGTGCTTGAACAGCTTGCTTCAAGCTATGCCGTTTTAACTGATGATGAAAAAGAATTAGGTGTTTGTTTAATTGATATTGGTGCAGGTACAACCGATGTGGCTGTATTTATCGAAGGTGCCATTAAATACACTTCAGTTATTCCAATTGCAGGTAGTCAGATCACCAGTGATATAGCACATGCTTTGCGTGTGGCGACAGATACTGCTGAGCGGATCAAGATTCAATATGGTTGTTCAATGAGTAATTTGGTGAAATCGGATGATGCAATTGAGATTCCGGGTCTTGCGGATCGTTTGGCGCGACGCGTGCCTTTGCAAACGCTTGCAGGTGTCATTGAAGCAAGAACGGAAGAGTTATTTGGTATTGTGTATGAGGCGCTAGATAAGAATAACTTATTAGAAGCAATCTCAGCTGGTATCGTATTAACCGGTGGTGCTGCTAAGATGCGAGGTATCGCGCCATTAGCGGAAGAAATCTTTAAAGTGCCAGTACGTATTGGTGGTCCTACAAACATCACGGGTGTTCAAGATGTACTGCATAATCCCGTGCATTCAACAGGTGTAGGCTTGATTAAATACAGTCATATGCAGATGGAAGAAGGGCAACTAGCATACGAAGAAGATGCCGATAACTCTGGTGTTTGGGGCAAAATGAAAGGTTGGTTTGGTAAGCATTTTTAGTATTTTAAAAAATATAAGAATTAAAATTTAAAATTTAAAATTTAAAATAATAGTTTTATAAAAGGAGTCCATTACATGTTTGAAATTTCAGAATCGTTGACAGACAATGCCGTTATTAAAGTAATTGGTGTTGGTGGCGGTGGCGGCAATGCTGTGGAGCATATGTTGATACAAAATATTGAAGGTGTTGAGTTTATTTGTGCTAACACTGATTCACAAGCGCTTAAAAACTCAAGTGCGCGTCATGCGATTCAAATTGGTAATGAGTTGACAAAAGGTCTAGGGGCAGGTGCTAATCCTGAAGTCGGTAAACGCGCAGCGCAAGAAGATCGTGCGCGTATTCAGCAAGCACTAGAAGGTGCTGATATGGTATTTATTACTGCCGGTATGGGTGGTGGTACCGGTACGGGAGCCGCTCCCGTGATCGCTGAGGTTGCCAAAGAAATGGGTATTTTAACCGTAGCAGTTGTGACTAAGCCATTCCCGTTTGAAGGGCGTCGCAGAATGCAATTGGCTGAGTATGGTATTAGCGAGTTATCACAAAGCGTTGATTCATTGATTACAATCCCTAATGCGAAACTACTGAGTGTATTGGGTAAAAACATTAGCTTATTAGACGCATTTAAAGCAGCTAATGGTGTATTACAAGGTGCAGTACAAGGTATTGCTGAATTGATCACACGTCCTGGCTTGATCAACGTCGACTTTGCGGATGTGAGAACGGTGATGTCAGCAATGGGTGTGGCAATGATGGGGACAGCAACGGCAGCAGGCGAAAATCGTGCGCGTGAAGCAGCGGAAGCCGCTGTGGCAAGTCCGTTATTAGAAGATGTGAATTTAGCGGGCGCTAAAGGTGTGCTTGTTAATATCACGGCTGGCATGGATATGTCTATTGGTGAGTTTGAAGAAGTGGGTGATGTGATTAAAGCGTTTACTTCAGACCAAGCAACTGTTGTTGTTGGTACGGTGATTGATCCAGATATGTCAGATGAGTTGCGTGTAACTATCGTTGTGACTGGTCTTGATACAGCTGATGAGCATGCGAAGTTTGTCAGTGGTACGGCAGGTCAAAAATCAGCAAGCCCTTATGGTCGTCAAAATGTATCATTTAAATCATCAGAAAATGGTGTTAATACAAATAATACGTTAAGACGTCAAGCGCCTTCAGTTGAAGCGCAAGAAGTTGAAAAAGAGCAAAAAGTGGCGGCTGAAGGTGATAATGAATATTTAGATATTCCTACTTTCTTACGTCGCAAGGCGGATTAATTTTTATCTATCGACGGATTGTATTAATTCTTCTAAAGCAGGTCAGGTTTATGGGTGATTGAGTTTTGTCAATGGTGAATATTCTGAGCTGTCATTGAAAAACCTATGCCTGTACACTATAATGCTAGCATAGTCAATTTTTTGTGCATTTTTGGATCACTTATATGTATCGCCTTGCTTGCTTTTGCGTATTAATTTTACTTGTCAGCTGTAGTAATAATCAGCAAAGCAAACAGTCTCAGGAAATAGACATTTCTATTCCTCAGACGATTACTGCAGGAACAACACAAACAGCCAGTATTGAACTCAAACAAGTCAATCAATTCAGTGGTACATCAAATAGTACAAATGTTGGTATGCACATCAGTGATATTTCAAATTGTCAAAATAAACTTATAATTACACCCAGTGAGCTTATATTACAGCCAAATGTTCAACAAAGTATTAAAATAACAGCGCCAAATGCAACGAACTGCAAGCATGTTATTGAATTTAAAAGTAATGAAGTGAATCATTTTTTACATGATTACACTGTGGGTATTGTCGCAGTACCTGTTGCCAGAGTATCCATAACAGACACAGAAGGATTACCCAGTAATTATGTAACCCAAGGTAGTACTGCGTATGTGCAGTTTTCTTCACCTGATAACTGGCAAGGTGTTACAACAAATCAAAGTTACATAATATCTCCAAATCAGAACTCAAGCTATTTTAGCTATACAACAACAGCAAATACAAAATCTAAAGCAACATGCATCTTAAATCCAGGTAAACCAAAACAAAACTGTATTATCGCAATAAATACCGATGCAAAACTTGTAAAAGGTGATTATGAATTTACAATAAAACAAGCTGCACATACGTCTATTTTACCATCGATTTCACATTTTACTCTGCATGTGGATGGTTTGCGTCGGGCAAGTTTAACGATTGACGTACCAAATACCATTTTGCAAGACAGTAATGCAGAAGGTATTTTAAGCTTTGATTATGACAATAATCAGACTCCTGCAGACACAAGCTTCTCCAGAAAAATCAATTTTCAAGATATTTCAAACTGCAAAAACAAACTTATGGTTTCACCTAACCCAATTAATATTGATGAGAGTATCACTACCTATACGTTTGCAATTAATACACCCAATGCACCTTGCACACATCAATTACAAATTAGCAGTGACAGTCCTTTGGATCCAGTTCAACCGGTCACAATTAATGTCGTTGACACGCCAATTGCCAATATTAGCATCTTAAATCTTGATGGCCAACAGCGTAATACCTTCAAACAATCCGATCAGTTTGAAATTCGCATTACACCGCCTAACGATTGGGCAAACATTCAAAAGCTACAGCATTACACGATACAATCAAATACGTCACAAATTACCTTATTTAATGATTCTGGAGAAGCCAGTACCCACTGTACTTTATCACCAGACAAACCATCACAGCCATGTATATTAAAAGGAAAAATATCTGACAAAGCAGAAAACAGTCAATATACCATCGCGCTCCACCCATCTGCCGGTGCTCAATTACTGCTTTCAAGCAACGATTTACAATTAAATGTTGATGGTAAGGAAAAAGTCCATGGTGTTCTTGATTTACCGGATATGCAACGCCTAGGTGCACAATCTCAAGCCACGATTTCTCTTAGCTACAATAACGTTGCTGCAACCTCAACATCTGATATTCGCACAATTAGCATGCATGATGTGTCAAATTGTCCAACACCACTTAAAATTACGCCAAGCACAATCACTGTGCCTGTTGATCACAGTCAAGCTGCTTTCAATATTACAAATATTGATAAGGATGAATGTTTGCATACAATTCACTTTGAGTCATCAGGTCCCTTTGAAGAAATTGTTGATCATCCACTGCAAAGTCTTGAAACACCAGTTGTAGATGTCAGCATATTACCTTCAATCCATCATAATATGACATTTAACCGGCAAGAACAGCTTAAGGTGATCTTTAGTTCGCCTGACAACTGGAAAAATATCAAGCATGATCAAAGTTATAACGTTAAGATCACCGGTATCCATGGTGTACAAGATGTAGTGCCAGGCAATTTTAAATGCACTTTAAACTATTTATTCCCTAATAAAGATTGCACAGTTGTCATTACGTTGCCTGACAATCTATTAAATGACGATTATAAAATCGTGATTGAACCTGAAGATGGTACAATCATGCCAATAAGTGATAATGCTATCCCTTTTGCGATAGATGGCGAATATATGGCACAAGTACAGGCGCAATGGCCAAATAAGATGTATATTGATGAAACAATGACAATGCCCTTATCATTGAGCTATTCAAGTAATGTTCCCTTATCAAACCTAGATATTAGAAGCATTACGATTCAAGATACTTCAAAATGTCCTAATAAACTCATCATATCACCACAACCTTTACTTATCCCTGTTAATGGTATGACCCATAATATTACGATTTCATCACAGAAAAAAGATACTGCCTGTTTACATCATCTTCAGGTTCAAGTCTCAGGCTTGGCCACCACCGTAGATAGCATACCCATTCAAACAATAAATCTACCACTGATTCAGGCACAAGTTACTAACGTCTCAGGAGAGCCTATTAATAGCGTTGATGCAGGGACAAATTTTAATGTTGTATTTAGCTGGTCAAGCCATTTTCCTAAACCGGTATCTGATCAAATTATTAATGTAAATACCAGCTTGGTAAATGTTCGCTATAGTACTACAGCAAATGGAGTTAAACCAAATCAATGCCTACTCAATGATCGGCACACTACATGCACAGTTACCATACATACACAAGAAAATAAACTTGAGCAGTTTCAAGTGACCTTAGACATGGACAAAGGTGCCATTGCACAGCTAGGTACAGATTTTTTCAATCTGAAATTGTATCATGATCAATGGCAAAAAATGTCTTCATCGATAAGTTATCACAATATGTGTGCAATTAGTGATGCTGGAAAAGCCTTTTGCTGGGGAGAAAATCACCATGGTCAATTAGGCGGTGGTAGCCATGTAAATGGCGATTTTCCTGTCCCTGTTGACACATCGGGTGCGTTATATGGTTTAGATATCATTGATATTGCCGTAGGTAATAATTTTGCTTGTGCTATTGCAAATAACCAAAAGGCTTATTGTTGGGGTGACAATGCCAACGGTCAATTAGGTACAGAAAAAACAGGTGGCATTGCGATAAGCCCTGTTGCTGTTCAAATGCAAGAACAAAGAGCAGTGAATATCTATGTTGGCGATAAATCTGCATGTTTTTTAACGACAACACATGACTTATATTGCTGGGGTAACAATAAATATGGTCAATTAGGAAACGGTACGTTGGAAAATACCAATATCCCTGTCAAAGTAGATTTTGGTGGTCTATTGCAAAATAATGAATATATAACTAAAGCCTCCTTACAAGGTAGCACTGCATGTGCAATTTCAAACTTAGGAAAGCTCTATTGTTGGGGATGGAATAATTATACCATTGACTGGAGCACAGCTGACAAAACAAAGCCTTCTTATGTCTTTAATACACCAAGTGGCTTTATTCATAACCTTTCTATTAAAGCTGTCAATGTAACCCGACAAATGATTTGTGCAGTTACCAGTGATGGTCAGACGTATTGTTGGGGTGGTTATCTATATCCTCTTATCAATGGATATATGGGGTTTGAAAATGTTCAAGCAGTTGCCAAGGATCAAAAGACACAAAATATTTCGTTATATGCTAATACATTATGTGCGATCAGTAACACAGGGAAAATATATTGCCAAGGCGGAAATACTTATGGACAAACAGGTGTTGGTAGCAAAGAGAGTATTATTTATACACCAACTCAGATTAATCATAAAAATATTGATACAGATATAGACTTCAAGCAACTAACTGTTGGTGAGCGTGCGGCGTGTGCAATCGATGATAATCAACATCTTTATTGCTGGGGTTATGCTAGACTATTAGCAAATGGCTTTAGCAATAATAGCAATATCCCTGTTGAATTAGGTAAGTAGCACACCATTAGAAAAAGTAAGAGATAAGTAGAAGCTACTACATCTTTAAAGTCTGATCAGGTATGATAGATTATCTTTTTATAAATCAGATTAGCTTTATGTCAAACACTCAAAAAATCGTTCTTGTTGATGGATCATCTTATCTTTTTCGTGCTTTTCACGCCTTACCACAATTAACCAATCGCCAGGGTGAACCAACAGGTGCGATCTTCGGTGTGATTAATATGTTAAAGAAATTACCCAAACAGCTAAATACCGATCATATTGCTGTGGTTTTTGATGCTAAGGGTAAGAATTTTAGACATGATTTATATCCAGAATATAAAGCCAATCGTAAGGCAATGGCAGATGAGCTTAGAGTGCAAATATCTCCTGTGCATGAGATGGTGCAAAAGCTCGGCTTTCCACTGATTGTCATCGATGCGGTTGAAGCCGATGATGTTATTGGTACATTGGCTAAGCGCTTTGCTAAAGAAGGATATGAAGTCGTTATTTCAACGGGTGACAAAGATATGGCACAACTGGTCGATGGGCATATCACCTTAATGGATACAATGAAAAATGAGATCACCGATCGCGAGAAAGTCATTGCTAAATTTGGGGTTACACCTGAGCAAATTATTGATTACTTGGCATTGATGGGTGATACATCAGATAATATCCCCGGTGTACCAAAGGTGGGGCCAAAAACAGCAGTAAAGTGGCTAGCTGAATATCAAAGCTTACAAGGTGTTATGGCAAATGCCGATAAAATATCGGGTAAAGTTGGTGAGAATCTAAGAGAGAGTATTGACTTTCTGCCACTGTCTTATCAACTAGCTACCATTAAATGTGACCTAGATCTACCGTACACAGTTCAAGATATGCTCTGTGTTAAGCCGGATATTGATTATCTCAAGAAGGCTTTCACACAATATGAATTCAAAGGCTGGTTGCGTGAGCTTGAGCATGAAGCAAATATTGTATCTGATGCGCAAAGTGATTCAGAGGGGCCTGTTGATGTTCAATCAACTTTAAACTATCAGATTATTTTGACGGAAGAAGACTTCAATACCTTTTATGCTGAGCTAGTAAAAGCGAAAGTCTTTGCTTTTGATACTGAAACAGACTCATTAGATACTTTTAATGTGCGTCTTGTTGGCATGTCATTTGCCTTAAGGCCACATCACGCGGTCTATATTCCGCTGCAACATGATTATGACGATGCACCAACACAATTAGCACTAGATTGGGTTGTTAATAAAGTAAAACCAATTTTAGAAGATGATCAAGTGGCTAAAATTGCACAAAATGCCAAGTTTGATCTAAAAGTTCTAAGCACCGTTGGTATTAATGTCAAAGGTGTTAAGTATGATACGATGCTTGAGTCATATGTGTTAAATAGTTCAGCAACACGCCATGATATGGATTCACTGGCTAATCATTATTTAAATGTTAAAACAGTGAGCTTTGAGGAGCTCGCAGGTAAGGGTAAAAATCAACTTACGTTTAATCAGATTGATATAGCTAAGGCTGGGTTTTATGCTGCAGAGGATGCGGATATTACCTATCGTTTGCATGAGCGTATTTGGGATGAGTTAAAGGCTATAGACAGTTTACGTGAGTTATATATCAAAGAAGAATTGCCGGTGAGCTTTGTTATTGATCGCATGGAGCGTATCGGTGTTAAAGTTGATGCCGATTTATTAAAAGCGCAAAGTGCTTCACTCACGGCAAAAATAGCTCAGTTAGAAAAAGAGTGTATTCAATTGGCAGGGGAAGAGTTTAACCTGTCATCTCCCAAGCAATTGCGTGAGATCCTCTATGATAAGATGGGTTTGCCCATTTTGAAAAAAACACAAGGGGGACAAGCCTCAACGGCTGAAGATGCACTTCAGGAGTTGGCAGAGATTTATGACTTACCTAAGCTTATTATCGAGCATCGCCATCTAGTGAAATTAAAAACAACCTATACCGATAAGCTGCCATTGATGATCAATAGTAAAACATCACGAGTGCATACATCCTACCAGCAAGCTGTGACAAGCACAGGGCGATTGTCATCAACTGAGCCTAATCTGCAAAATATCCCGATTCGCTCAAGTGTGGGACGTGAGATCAGAAAAGCATTTATTGCTAAGAAGGGTTATAAGATTTTAGCGGCGGATTACTCGCAAGTGGAGTTAAGAATCATGGCGCATTTATCGCAAGATCCTAATTTACTTCACGCTTTTCAGCAAGGCTTAGATGTGCATCGGGCAACAGCTGCTGAGACATTAGGCATTAAAGCGGATGACGTAACACCCGAGCAACGTCGTCAAGCCAAGGCAGTTAACTTTGGCTTAATCTATGGTATGGGTGCATTCGGTTTGGCAAAGCAATTAGGCATTCCGCGTGGTGAAGCACAAGAGTATATTGATATCTATTTTGCGCGTTACCCTGGGGTTAAGCGCTATATGGAAGATGCCAAAGCCTATGCTATGCAGCATGGTTTTGTTGAGACCATTTTTGGCAGACGTTTACATTTGCCAGAGATTAATTCGCGTAATATGGCAAAAAAACGTGCAGCGGAACGTGTGGCAATTAATGCGCCGATGCAAGGATCAGCCGCTGATATTATTAAGCGTGCGATGATTCTAATTGATGAGTGGATTATCAAAGAAAATATTGATGCCAGAATGATTATGCAGGTGCATGATGAGCTGGTATTTGAAGTCAAAGATGATCAGGTCGAAAAAATCAGTAAAGAAATTAAACAATTTATGGAATCAGCCGCTTTATTACAAGTGCCACTAATTGTTGATGTTGGCGTTGGCGATAATTGGGATGAGGCGCATTAAGTAATGATGTATAAATAAGTTACATGAGCTAGCACCTCTCCCCTTGCGGGATTGCTCGTGCAGCTTAAGCTGCGCGGGTGAGGGGAGTAATTAAAACTCAACTATTCTTTTATCATTACTAATGGTATTAAGCTAAAAATTGCTCAAAAAGCTCACAGGTATACCACACCCCAACACCACTAACCTCAGTAGGTATTGGTGCTAGCCCATCCTTATGACGGCACGAAGCCAAATCCATATGTAACCAGCGAATGTCTTTACCAACAAATTGTTGTAAGAATTTAGCTGCTAAAATATGATCGGCATTACCGGTGACATAACATTGTTTTAAATCAGCAATATCAGAGTCCAGCGCTTTAAGATAATGCTTATCCATTGGAAATGGCCAAACTTTCTCAGCACACTTAGCACCATATTTGACTAAACTTGATTGCCAGTCATAATTATTACTGAAAATTGCAGAGTATTCAGTGCCCAATGCGCGCACCGCAGCACCTGTTAATGTCGCATAATCAATAATCATTTCAGGTTTATCTTGGCTTGCCAAGCACAATGTATCAGATAAAGCCATGCGCCCTTCAGCATCGGTATCAACGACTTCAATGGTTTTACCATTTAATGCGGTGACCACTTCATTGGGCAGAAAGGCACGCTCACCAATGTTATTGTTGGTAATTGCAAGGTAACAATGTACTTGATAAGGGACTTGCAAAAGGCTTAATGACAGTAAGCTACCAACAGCAACTGCACTACCCATCATGTCGTCATTCATGCCATACATATATTGTGGCTGTTTTAAGCTAACACCTCCGGTATCAAAACAAATCCCTTTGCCAACAAGTGCGATTGTTTTGCTATAGTCTTTAGGTGTATACGTTAACTTCACAATGCCTGCAACTTCAGAGGCACGTGCCACCGCATTAAATGCGCCAGCACCCATTTCAGTCAAGCTTTCTTTGTCATAAAGTGTATATTGCCAATCCTCGCGTTTGGCAATATCTTCCAGTAGATTGATATAGATCTGTGGGGTTAAGTAATTGGTTGGAAAAATAGTCAGGCGACGCGCCAGTGCATTACCTTTGTGTTTCGCAAGTACATCAAGAAAATCACTTTCGCTATAATCGCCAATGATCTTGATGCTAACCTCTTGCGCCTTATGTTCGCGCTTATAATTAGGCATCTCTTCAGTATGTGCTAATAGTGTGCGCATACAAGCATCAGCAGTTGATTCGCTAGCATTCTCAGCAAGGAAAACAATATTCTTAGCCTTGGTGATATTTGCATTCTTAACTAGCTCAGATAAATCTTTAAGCCATAAATAGAGCTCGCATTCACCAACATTCTCTTTGATGATAATGTGTGTGCCTTTAGCATTAGGTAGCTGTGTGTGGTAGCCTTTTTTATATTTTGGCGCTTGAGATTGCTTGCGGGAGTAAATGAGTTCTCCTGAAGGTAAGCTTTGCCATTGTGTTTTATTATCAGCAATTGCAATAATAAGATCTGCATTATGATGGTTTTCATCAAAGTGAGCAGAAAAATGTAAGCGTGCTGATGTTAATGTATGTAATGAATGCATTGATTTAACCTTGTTGAGAAATCGTGTTAGGAAACAGTATAAACACACTTTTAGGCAGTATGAACCAGAATTACTTATTTTTCGTCACAACAGCATGGGAAACAGCAGAATTATGCTTGCAAAACTAAGATGATGGGCTAAAATAGCCGGAAGTTTAAGGGCTCTTAGCTCAGTTGGTTAGAGCAGCGGACTCATAATCCGTTGGTCGCAGGTTCGAGTCCTGCAGGGCCCACCATCTTCAAATCCTTTTCCATAAGAAAAAATCTGTAACAATTCGTCTAGATAGCGATATTATTGATTATTTTAAATCAATGGGAAAAGGCTACCAAACAAAAATTAATTCTGTCCTTAGAGAATACAAGCGCTGCCATTAAGAAAATCATCCTCGATAGTTTCCCAGTCGTTACTGCAATATCCTTGATATCCTGCATTTTGATGTTATCATATAAGATAACATTGTAAGAGGATGATCATGATGTCTTGGGTTGTGGAATTTTATTCTGGAGTTGAAAGAAATGTTTTAGAACTTCCGGATAAGCTGCAAGCAAAAATGTTAAGATTATTTGATTTAGTGGAAGAACATGGGGCGCAGTTAGGTGAGCCTCATACTAAGGCGTTAAGCAATGGTTTGTTTGAGCTGAGAGCCAAAGCATTGGAAGGTATTGCTAGAAGCATATTTTGTTATGTTGATGGTAAAAAGATAATAGTTTTGCATGTTTTTGCAAAGAAAACCCAGAAAACGCCAAAGAAAGAACTTGAGTTAGCTATAAGCCGAATGAAGGAGGTTAAAAGTGAACCTTAAACAGCTAAAAGAGCAAGCTTTTAAAAATGATAATGTCAAGCACGAATACAATAAGCTTGGTGCAGAGTTTGAGTTGATTAATGAGTTAATACATCTGCGTAAAAAATCAGGTCTTACTCAAGAGCAAATAGCTTTGAAGATGGGCACCACAAGAAGTAATGTGTGTCGGCTAGAGAAGCTTGGAACTCACCCAAAAGTCAGTACTTTAGAAAGTTATGCCAGAGCCTGTGGATTTAAGCTTGGATTCAAATTTAGCCACTTATAATTTGGTGACCAAACAAATTATCCTCAACAGTTGCCTTATCGTAACTTTTAACCTTTGACATAGCTCAATGCGTTTTTAAAGGTATGAATACCTGCTTCAGGGCGAGTTGCATGCTCACTTAGAAATCGGCGATATAGGCGTGCGTTAGGGTAACCATTAAATAAATTAAGCGTATGACGCGTAATATGATTAAGCTTGCGATCAGGTGCTTTTAGCTCTTCTTCAATATAGGGAATTAAACGCTCAGCAACTTCAAAAGGGGTAAAATCATGACTTTTCTCATTATAAAAGAGATGGTCAACGTCTTTAAATAACATCGGGTTGTGGTAAGCTTCGCGCCCAATCATCACACTATCAACATATTGTAAATGCTGATTGATATTATCTAAGGTTGTTATACCACCGTTAATGCCAATTAACTGTTTGGGGAATAGTTTTTTAATTTGATAAACCGTGTCATATTGTAAGGGCGGGATTGTACGATTCTCTTTGGGGCTTAAGCCATTTAGCCAGCCTTTTCGTGCATGAATACAAATAAAATCGGCCTTAGCATCGACAATGCCTTGGATAAAGTACACAAGCTCTTCAAAGCTATCTTTATCGTCAACGCCAATGCGACATTTCACTGAAACAGGGATGTTAACCGCTTGTTTTAAGGCATTAACACATTCAGCAACGAGCTCAGGCTTATACATCAATGATAGTCCAAAATCGCCACGTGAGACGCGATCACTCGGACAGCCAACATTCAAATTGATCTCGTTATAACCTAAGTCTTCAGCAAGTTTAGCGCAAAAGATGAGATCATTTGGGCTGTTGCCACCCAATTGTAATGTCAATGGATTCTCCTCTGGTGAGTACTGCAATAAGCGCGTACGTGGCCCATGAATAATCGCATTGGCTGTAATCATCTCCGTGTAAAGCATGGTTCTTTTGGTGATTAGGCGCATTAAATAACGATAATGCCTATCTGTCCAATCGATCATTGGTGCGATACAAAGGGTGCGATTGAGTTGTTCTATCATTGGTGTTCTATTTATTCAAAACTTAAGGGGGCTATGGTAAAACATTCCCTGTAATTGTAAATGGAATAGGTGATTTATTTGCCATAAAGACTAGTTTTATCAAATTGTATTTTATATGCTCGATGCGTTTTGGGAAAAATGAGAAATGATAAAGGGGGGCGATATGCTACTACAAGTCAATAACTTATTAACCGTTGCCATTGCTATTTTAGTACTATTGGTTGGAATTTTTATTCAAAAGCGTGTGAGTATATTAAGTCGTTTTTTTATACCTGCCCCCGTTGTCGGTGGATTGCTTTTTTCTATATTGCTTGCTGTACTTAGTTATTTTGATTATATACATATTAATTTTGATGCATCAGCTCAGAAATATTTTATGTTGATATTCTTTTCAACGATTGGCTTTGCCGCGAGTTTGCGTTTTTTGTTTATTGGTGGCAAGGCCGTATTGATCCTATTTGCCTGTATGTGCGTGCTGGTTGTTTTACAAAATAGCTTAGGTGTATCATTGGCGATGTTGCTTGATATGCCGACAGCTTTTGGTTTGGCTAATAGCTCGATTACGATGATCGGAGGGCATGGCACGGGATTGGCATTTGCTGAGACATTGCAAAGTGACTTTGGATTGCAAAATGCAGCAACGATTACAGCAGCGGCAGCAACGGTAGGGTTGATTGCAGGAAGTCTTTCAGGAGGGCCAGTTGCAAAGTTTCTCATGCGTAAATATAAGCCAGAAGTCACTGGCGAAAAAATGGATGCGGAAAGTCTTAAGAAACTACAACTACATAAACCAAGTAAGATTTCTCAAGAGGGTGTCTTTAATGCAGTGATTATGATTGCGTTAGCAATTGGTTTTGGCAGTATTTTTTCGGCATGGTTTAAGTCACTTAATATTATTTTACCGGATTATATTGGTGCAATGTTGGCAGCGGCAATTTTGCGTAATTGCTCAGATATTACTGATTGGTATGAGGTCAAGCACACTGAGTTGCAAGTCTTAGGTGCTATTTCACTTTCTATTTTTTTATCGATGGCGCTGATGCAAATGAAGTTGTTGGCACTCGTGAACTTAGCGATTCCAATGCTAGTGATCTTATTTGCACAAGTGGTATTAATGGTGCTATTTGCCATTTTTGTGATTTATAAATTATTAGGTAAGAGCTATGACGCGGTTGTCATGACTTGCGGTACAGTAGGATTGGGTATGGGAGCAACACCAAATGCGATTGCCAATATGGATGCTTTTGTTGCTAAAAATCGTCCGGCACCACAGGCGTTTTTTGTGGTGCCGATCGTGGGTTCGGTATTGATTGACTTCTTTAATGCCGGAATGATTACGGCATTTTTAAATATCTTTTAAAGGTTATTGTAAAATACTTTGATAATACCATCTTCAAGCATGCGCGCTTTAATGCGTTGTGAACGTGTCAGATCATTTAGCATAATGGAAAAACTCAATAGATGATTGCGCTTTGTTAACAGATAACCTGAAAGTGTTGAGACACCGGCTAGTGTACCCGTTTTGGCGTGAACGCGGCCTTGTAATTTTCCACCCATGCGATAAGCCAATGTGCCATCTTCACCAGAGCTAGGCAATGCACTATATAGGCGTTTGCCAATGCTGCTTTTATAAACATTGGTTAATAAGCTTACCATAAACTGAGGGGTTACCGAATCAAGCTTGGAAAGGCCAGAACCATCTTCCATATGTAGCTCTCCAGTATGCACTTTATACGTTTTGCGGATAAGGGACTCAACGGCTTTGGTGCCAACTTCATTGCTACCTTGACCTGCTTGCGTATAACCTACAGTGCGCATAAAACTCTCGGCATATAGGTTGTCAGATTTCAACAACATATGTGTAAGCAAAGCATCAATAGAGTCAGATGAAGTGCTAGCGACTTCAATTAAGCTTGATTTTCTAGGTAAGTTGCCAAATAAAGTATTGCCACGGTGTTTGATACCAACCTGTGAGATAAAATCATCAATTGTTTGTTTGGTTTTTAAGGCGGGGTTAGCAATCGCAAGATTAAGGTAAGTCTCAGCTTTCGCCGGAATGCAGCCCGAAAGATTAAGGACATTATTTCGAGTCATCTCCATATCAAACTTGCATTTGCCACGATTTTTAGCTGTTGCTAATCGAGTTGTATTGTTAATCGTAATATTGCTAGTATTCGCAATTTTTTTGACTTTGGTATTTGTGCCACTTGTGTTAACAAGCTTAATCACAAAACAATTTTTATTCATATTTAAGCTGGAAGCTGGGGCTGCAAAGCAGTAAGGTGTGTCGTTTTTTGACCAGCCGTTAGGTGTGTAATCACCGGTGAAATGATTGGCTATTAATACAACATCGCCATTAATGCGCTTGATACCATGTTGTTTGGTTTGTGAAATTAAATTATACAATGTCGCACCAGTTAGGCTTGGGTCACCGGTAAACTCAATGTAGAGATTCCCGTTTAAGGTGCCGTTTTTATATTGTGCTTTTTTATAAAAAACAGAAGTGGTGAATTTGAAATTTCTTGGCAGTGCTGTGAAGGCAGCAATTGCCGTGAAAACTTTGTTGTTACTTGCAGGTGTGAAGGGTCGGTCTTTAGCATATTGATAGAGTGGTTTCCCTGAGTTAACACGCTCAACGGCAATGCCAATAGAGGCATCAGATAAGCGATACATCTTAACAAGTGATTGAATCTCACTGCGCACGGAAGCATGCGCAAACATAATGGTGCTTATTGAAGCTAAAATAAGTAAAATAAATTTTTTCACAGTGAACGCTATTTAAAACTATCGATTTTTAACGATGTCGTCGATAATACCAACTTTTGGAAGCGAATGTCATTACTGAATTGGCATATACCGCGTGTAAATTATTTTGAGGTGTTACGTGTCAAAGAAATTTTTAATGTTTTTTGGATGGTGTATATGTATAAGCTGAAACTCACTGAGGTCATCTTGGATGTTTATCTTGGTGTCTATGACTTTGAGCAAGCGCAATTGCAACAGGTTAAGCTGGATCTAATCATTAGCTATCACAAAGTGCCAAGAGGATGTATCAGTGATGATCTTAACGAGACGATTTGCTATGCAAGTATCAATGAATTATTGCTAAAAACCGCACGGCACAAGCGTTATCAATTAATCGAGCATCTAGCACAATCATTGCTTGATGCGCTAAAAGAGATGCTCGAAGCATGTAAAGTAGATATTTACCTTGAACTGCATAAAAAACCACCGCTAGATAATGTGGCATTGGCAAGCTTTTGTGTGGAACATGTATGTCCGAGATAGTCTTGGGGCTAGGCAGTAATGTTGGTCGTAAGTTATCAAACTTGCGTCAAGCAGTTGATTTGATTGCAAAGCGTATTGGTCAGGTGCAAAGAGTCTCACCCATCTATCAAACCAAAGCGCTTTTGCCAGTTAATGCGCCACCAAGTTGGGATATCGATTACTATAATTTAGCTGTTTTGGTACAGACGGATTTAGAACCTGATGTGCTATTAAGTGAAATAAAAAGGATTGAAACAACGCTAGGGCGCGATCCAGAGCATGCTTTTTGGTCGCCACGTGAAATCGATATCGATATTTTGTGCTATGAAGATTTAAGCTATCAAAGTGAGTATTTAACGATTCCGCATAAGGAATTGTTGAAGCGTAACTTTGCATTAAAATCTTTGTTGGATGTTTACCCTTGTTGGTGTCATCCTCAGTATTCGGGTGATCTGTATCAATATATAAAAAATATAAAAAAAATGCCAATGCTTGAGTTGGCACCCTTTACCTTAGCAGGTAGTCAAATTATGGCGATTGTCAATTTATCGAATGATTCTTTCTCGCAACAAAGTGAAGAGATAGTACCACTTGAGGAGTTTGAGCAGTATATTATTGAGCTTGTTAACGAAGGTGCCGAAGTGATTGATTTAGGCGCTGAGAGCACTAAGCCGGATGTAAAGCCAATAACTGCAGAGGTGTATTGGCAAAGATTAAAGCCTTATCTAGAGATTGTCGAGTCATTGGTGAATGCGCACGTGTTACCTGTAGATCTTAAGGTCAGTATTGATACTTATCATGCTGAAGTAGTGGAGAAAACGCTGAATTACAGTTGTGTCAACATCATTAATGATATTTATGGTATTGAAGCAAATCTCATTGCTGCCTTAATCAAAGACAAAAATATTGATTATGTTTTTATGCATCAATTAGGTGTTGCCGGTGGTAAATATTTGGCAGTTGATTGTGATCCAGTATCTGAGGTTATTGCTTTTGCGAAAGAAAAAATACAAATACTTTTAGATGCGGGTATGTGCAAAGAAAGGCTTATTTTCGATATCGGCATTGGTTTTGGTAAAACAGCCTATCAAGCACAATGCTTACTTGATGCCGTTACTGAGATAAAAGAAGCGCTTGGCATTAAAATACTCGTCGGGCATTCACGTAAATCATCTGTCATGCCATATGTTGCAACTAAAGACAATGCCAAAAAGGATCTCTCTACAGCAATGATTTCGCGTGATTTGATGAAAAAAGATGTTGATTATCTGCGCGTGCATAATGTTCGATTAACTGCGATAGCGAAGCATATTTAATGGCGGAAGGTCACTGCATTTAGCAAATAGTTATGTTACACTTTTGCCCGCAAACATTATTAACTTTTGGAAGGCAGATGAATTCAAACATAACTCTTGCAAATGCTATTCGTTTTCTCTCAATGGACGCTGTACAGAAAGCAAAATCAGGACACCCAGGTATGCCGATGGGCATGGCAGATATCGCGACAGTACTGTGGCGTAAATATCTAAAACATAATCCTAAAAACCCACATTGGCTTAATCGTGACCGCTTTGTGTTATCAAATGGTCATGGCTCAATGTTATTATATTCTTTATTGCATTTGACAGGTTATGATTTATCAGTTGATGACTTAAAGAATTTCAGACAACTGCATTCAAAAACACCAGGGCATCCTGAATATGGTTACGCGCCAGGTATTGAGACAACAACCGGCCCTTTGGGACAAGGTATTGCAAATGCCGTTGGTATGGCGCTGGCAGAAAAGCTATTAGCCGATAGCTATAATCAACCGGCACATGAGATTATTAATCACTTTACCTATGTATTTATGGGTGATGGTTGTTTAATGGAAGGCGTGTCACATGAAGTAAGTTCTTTAGCAGGCACGTTGAAGTTAGGCAAATTAATCGCTTTTTGGGATGATAATAGTATTTCGATCGATGGAGATGTAAAGGGTTGGTTTACCGAAGATGTTGCTAAGCGCTATGAAGCTTATGGTTGGCAGGTTATTACGCATGTCGATGGCCATGATTTTGACGCCATTGATGCAGCTATTGCTAAGGCGCAAGCGGAAAGCTCAAAACCAACATTGATTTGTTGCAAAACCAAGATTGGTCAAGGCTCACCAAATAAAGCAGGTAGCCATAGTGTGCACGGTGCACCTTTGGGTGATGAGGAGATTATCAATACTCGTAAGGCGCTTGATTGGCATCATGCGCCTTTTGAAATTCCAAGTGATATTTATGCAGATTGGTCAGATGTTGAAAAAGGTTCAACATCAGAGCAGAACTGGAATGAACAGTTTGCTGAATATCAAAAAGCGTATCCTAATGAGTTTAATGAATTAAATGCGCGTTTAAGCAAAAGTTTACCGCAAGACTTTGGTGGATTGATAAATGACTATATCAATAAGCTGCTGAATGACAAGCCAACGGTAGCAACGCGCAAAGCATCACAGATGGCATTAGAGGAAATCTGTAAAATATTACCGGATATGTTTGGTGGTTCAGCAGATTTAACAGGTTCTAACTTAACCAACTGGTCAGGCAGCAAGTGGCTTAATAATCATGAAAAACATGCGAATTACCTGTCTTATGGTGTGCGTGAGTTTGGCATGGCAGCGATGATGAATGGCATGTCGCTTTATGGTGGCTTTAGACCTTATGGTGGTACTTTCTTGGTGTTTAGTGATTATGCGCGAAACGCCATTCGTATGAGTGCGATTATGAAGCAACCAGTGGTTTATGTAATGACGCATGACTCAATTGGTTTAGGCGAAGATGGTCCAACACATCAGCCAATTGAACATGTACCAAGTCTGCGTGTGATGCCAAATTTAAATGTGTGGCGCCCAGCAGATGTTGTTGAAACAGCGGTTGCATGGCAGTGTGCTGTTGAAGAGCAAAGCACACCATCATTGTTGGCACTTTCTCGTCAGAATCTACCAACTTTAGTGACAAGCAATACGCAAGCACAGTTGGTTAAAAAGGGTGGTTACTTATTAAGAGAAACACAAAATGCTGAGATTACATTGATTGCTACAGGCTCTGAAGTGAGTATCATGTGTGATGCAGCGGAGACATTAACCAAAGAAGGTATAGCAGTTAATGTTGTGTCTATGCCTTGCGTTGAGAAATTCATGCAACAAGATGATGGTTATCAACAATCCGTGATAAAACAAAGTATTCCTGCAGTAGTCATGGAAGCGGCACAAGGTGATTTATGGTATCGTTTATTGCCAAAGACAGGTGGAGATGTGATTGGCTTAAATCACTTTGGTGAATCAGCGCCGGCTGAAAAATTATATGAAGCATTTGGCTTAACAGCGCAAAATGCTGTGACTAAAGCCAAAGCGCTTCTAGCTAAAACAACGGTTGAAAGTTTATAAGTCATATATGGTATGACTAGTTTAAAAAAGGAGAAATGAAAGATGGCAATTAAAATTGCAATTAATGGTTATGGTCGCATCGGTCGTTGTGTATTACGTGCGATTTATGAAGCAGGTTTAACAAACGAGTTTAAAATCGTTGCCATTAATGATTTGGGTAGCCCTGAAGTCAATGTTCATTTGACAAAATATGACACAACACACGGGCGTTTCAACGCAGATGTTTCTTTACAAAACAACGAAATGGTAATCAATAACGATCGCATTAAAATCTTAGCTGAGCGTAACCCAGCTGATTTGCCATGGAAAGATTTGGATATTGATGTGGTCTTTGAATGTACTGGTTTATTCACTTCAAAAGAGAAGTGTAGCGCGCATATTCAAGCGGGTGCTAAAAAGGTTGTTATCTCAGCTCCTGGTGGCAATGATGTTGATGCAACGATTGTTTATGGTGTGAATCATGATGTATTAACTTCTGATATGACGGTTATTTCTAATGCGTCATGCACAACAAACTGTTTGGCACCTGTAGCCAAAGTATTAAACGATAGCATTGGTATTCAAGAAGGTTTAATGACAACGATTCATGCTTATACCAATGATCAAAAAATTGTTGACAGTTATCATAAAGACTTACATCGCGCACGCGCTGCCGCACACAATATGATCCCAACTAAAACAGGAGCCGCTGCCGCAGTAGGTCTAGTCCTTCCTGACCTTAAAGGGCGTTTAGATGGTTTTGCAATGCGTGTACCAACGATTAACGTATCAGTAGTTGATTTGACATTCACTGCTAAAAAGCACACTTCTGTAGAAGAAGTTAATGGTTTGTTAAAAGCCGCTTCTGAAGCAGGTAATTTAAAAGGGGTATTGGGCTATAATGTTGAGCCATTGGTATCTATGGACTTTAACCATAACCCACATCCATCAATCTTTGATGCCACACAAACGCGTGTGATTGGTAATCTTGTTAAAGTGCTTTCTTGGTATGACAATGAATGGGGCTTCTCAAACCAGATGCTAAGAACGACAAAAGCGTGGTTTGCAGCTAAGTAAAAGAAGTAAAAAAGTATTTAAGGCGTGAAGACGCCTTTTTTGTTTTTAAGGATTAATAATGAACTTTTTATCAATAACGGATGTGCCATTAAAGGGCAAAAAAGTCCTGATGCGCGTTGATTTCAATGTGCCAGTCAAAGATGGCAAAGTGACCAGTTTCGTACGCATTGATGCTGCATTACCAACCATTAAATATGCATTAGACCAAGGTGCCAGTGTGATATTAATGTCACACTTAGGGCGTCCAGAGGAAGGTCAGTATAATGAGGCGTATTCACTTAAACCTGTGGCAGAATGCTTAACACAAAAGCTAGGTCAGTCGGTAAATCTTATCAAAGACTATCTTTCTGGTGTGAACGTCAATGCCGGTGATGTCGTAATCTGTGAAAATGTGCGCTTTAACAAAGGTGAGAAAAAATCAGATGATGCATTATCACAGAGGCTTGCGAGTTTATGTGATGTCTTTGTAATGGATGCCTTTGCAACAGCGCACAGAGCGCAAGCCTCGACTTATGGTGTTGCTAAATATGCACCAGTTGCTTGTGCGGGACTTCTACTAACTGAAGAGTTAAACGCACTTAAAGCGGTGTTGAAAAGTCCACAAAAGCCATTAGCAGCGATTGTTGGTGGTTCAAAAGTATCAACCAAATTAACCGTGCTTGAGAACTTAATCGATCAAGTCGACCAATTAATTGTTGGTGGTGGTATTGCTAATACGTTTTTAGTTGCGGCAGGCTTTAATGTCGGCAAATCATTGATAGAAGCAGACCTTGTTGACACGGCGCGTGCCTTGATCGATAAAGCGCGCGCAAAGGGTGCTGATATTCCATTACCTCTTGATGTCCGTGTTGCCAAAAGCTTTAGCGAAGAGGCTAAAGCTGAGATTAAAACCATCGAATCAATTGAACCGGATGATATGATTTTAGATATTGGTCCTTTGACAGAGGTAAAACTTGCAACAACAATTGCTAAAGCCAAAACCATTTTATGGAATGGTCCAGTAGGTGTATTTGAGTTTTCAGAGTTTGAGCTAGGGACCAAAGCGATTGCCAAGGCAATTGCTGATTCAGATGCTTTTTCAGTTGCAGGTGGTGGCGATACCATTGCTGCTATTGAGAAGTTTAATATCAAAGATAAAGTATCGTATATTTCAACGGCAGGGGGTGCCTTTTTAGAGTTTATTGAAGGCAAAACATTACCTGGTGTTGAAGTGTTATGTGAACGTGCGCAAGAGGTGAAAGCATGAGAAGAACGAAAATCTTAGCAACCATAGGACCTGCAAGCGAGTCCAAAGAAGTGCTAAGTAAAATGGTCGATGCCGGATTGAATGCGGTGCGTTGCAATTTCTCGCATGGTACGGCAGATGATCACCGTAAACGTGTACAACTGATTCGTGAAGTTGCCAAAGAAAAGGGTGTTTATATTGGTGTATTAGCTGATTTACAAGGTCCTAAAATCCGAGTGGCTAAATTCAAAGATGGCAAAGTGATCTTGAAAAATGGCGATACATTTATTCTAGATGCTGAAATGGATAAGGCAGCTGGCAATGAAAAGTCAGTAGGTATTGATTACAAAGAGTTACCAAATGATGTTAAAAAAGGTGATGTCTTACTGCTAGATGATGGCAAAGTTGTACTAACAGTTGCCAAAGTTGAAGGTGCTAAAGTGCATTGTAAAATCACTGTGGGTGGCAAGCTTTCTAACAATAAAGGTATTAACAAAAAAGGGGGTGGCTTAACAGCGCCTGCCTTAACAGAAAAAGACAAAGAAGATATTAAAACAGCTGCTGCACTTGAAGTGGATTATGTGGCGGTTTCTTTCCCGCGCGATGCTAAAGATATGGAGTATGCGCGCAAGTTATTGCTAGAATCAGGCTCAGAAGCAGGCGTTGTTGCTAAGATTGAGCGCACTGAAGCTGTAGCAAATATAAAAGAGATTATTAAAGCATCCGATGCAATTATGGTTGCGCGTGGTGATTTAGCGGTTGAGATAGGCGATGAGAATGTCCCCGCAGCTCAGAAGATGATTATTCGCTTGACGCGTGAGCTTGATAAAGTCGTTATTACCGCAACGCAAATGATGGAGTCAATGATTACAAGCTCAACACCAACACGTGCTGAAGTGTCCGATGTTGCCAATGCGGTATTAGATGGTACTGATGTGGTTATGTTGTCAGCTGAATCTGCAGCAGGCGACTATCCTGTTGAAACGGTCTCTGCAATGTCACGTGTGTGTGAGGCAGCTGAGAATAGCAACTTGGTGCATATCGTCTCTAAAGATAATGTGACGCGCCACCATGATCGTGTTGATGAAGCCGTAGCGAGTGCTGCTGTTTATTTAGCAAATCATGTTGATGCTAAAGCGATTATCTCATTAACTGAATCAGGCTCTACTGCATTATGGATGTCACGTATTAATACTCATTTGCCAATTTATGCATTATCACGTAATCGTATGACTTTGGGTAAAATGACACTTTATCGTGGTGTTGTACCGATTGAGTTTGACTCAACGCGCATGGCACGCTTTTATGTGAATCGTGAGGCATCGCTTGAGCTTGAGAAGCGTGGCATTGTTAAGCCGGGTGAATGGATGGTCTTAACCAGTGGTGATCATATGGGTGTTAATGGTGGTACCAATAAGATTAAGGTTATTCAAGCCGGTAATGTGGTTTAAATAAAAAATAAGGATAAGAAAATGGCATTAGTATCATTACGTCAATTATTGGATCATGCAGCAGAACATCGTTATGGTATTCCTGCATTTAATGTGAATAATTTAGAGCAAATCCGTGCGGTAATGGAAGCCGCAAGCAAAGTTAAAGCACCGGTTATCTTGCAAGCTTCAGCAGGTGCTAGAAAATATGCAGGAGCACCTTTTATTCGTCACCTTGTATTAGCTGCGATTGAAGAATATCCAGATATTCCAGTATGTATGCATCAAGATCACGGGACATCACCAGATGTTTGCCAACGTTCTATTCAATTAGGCTTTTCATCAGTAATGATGGATGGTTCATTAAAAGCAGATGGCAAAACACCTGCAGATTATGATTATAACGTTGAGGTTACTAAGCGTACTGCTGAAATGGCGCATGCTTGTGGTGTATCCGTTGAAGGTGAGCTTGGTTGTTTAGGTTCACTTGAAACAGGGCAAGCCGGTGAAGAAGATGGCGTGGGTGCTGTTGGCACTTTGTCACATGATCAGATGTTAACTGATCCGGAAGAAGCAGCACAATTTGTCAAAGAAACAAAAGTGGATGCTTTAGCCATTGCAATTGGCACAAGTCACGGTGCGTATAAATTTACCAAACCACCTACAGGTGATGTTTTAGCGATCTCACGTGTTAAAGAGATTCATGCACGTATTCCAGATACGCATTTGGTAATGCATGGTTCATCTTCAGTGCCACAAGATTGGCTTAAAGTCATCAATGAGTACGGTGGTGATATGGGTGAGACCTACGGTGTACCTGTTGCTGAAATCGTTGAAGCAATCAAATACGGTGTCAGAAAAGTCAATATTGATACCGATCTACGTATGGCAGCTACTGGAGCGATTCGCAAATTTATGGCAACACATCGCGCGGAATTTGATCCACGTAAGTATAACGTTGTAGCCAAGGATGCGATGCGTGATATCTGTCAGGCGCGTTATGAAGCTTTTGGTGCGGCGGGTATGGCAGATAAAATCAAGCCAATCTCTTTAGAGAAAATGTATCAAATGTACCAAACGGGTGAATTAGACCCTCGCGTTAAATAACTGAAGTTACGCACTTTAAAAAAATATGATTTTATAAACACCCCGTCAGCCTACGGCTGCCACCCCTCTTGGAAAGAGGGGAATCGGGTGACGGTGATTTTAATTCCCCTCTTTCCAAGAGGGGTGCCGAGCTTGCGAGGCGGGGTGTTGAAATAGCAAAAGTTCGTAACTCCAGTTAAATAATAGGGTTATGCACTTTTGCTCAACTACCCCATCTGCTTTTTGTTGACTAAGGATAACGTTTTAGCGAAGTCTTTGGTCAATGTCTCTATATTTTGATATTTGTCATTACTGAACTTAGACTTTTTAGAAAATACCGTGTAATACGTTTTACTAAAAATCGGTGTCGGATGAATAACAATCCCTTCAAGTTTAATATCTTGATCTAAATGTTCTACAACCTCTGGAATGGCGGGGATTAGTTGAACTTTGTTCATAATTAACATTCTTAATGCTTGCTCAAGTGTGTTATATGTTTGGATGTGCTTAGCATTATATGATTTGGCGAGACAGCTTAATAATTGACTTGAGTAGCTATTATCTTTGACAAGCCCAATCGTAAGATTAAGTGTGCTGAGATTTGGACATAGATCAAAATATTGTTTTTGATGGTTTTGGTTGGTAATCCAAGTGTAGTTGACATGTGCTGTTGGTGTGTCTGGATAATAGACATAAGGTTCACGAGCTTTCTTTTTAGAAACCATCAAAGCGCCATCCATTTTGCCATATTTAACAAGCTTCCAACATTGCTTCCATGGCATGATATAGATTTGGGTTGTTACATTAAGTCGCTTTAGTACTTGTTTGTTCAACGTCACATCAGAGCCAAGTACAGTATTGTTATGTTTGTAGTCATAAGGTGGCCAAGGTTCAGCGCAAAGTTTCAGTGTTGAGTGACTTTCTTGTGCTTGGCTTAGCGCTGGCATAGCACAGATAGCAAGCGCGATGATTTTGGTTATTTGTAGATAGTGTTGAAAGAGCCCTTTACCTTCCATGTTGTGTTTCCTTCCTGTTGATGTAATTACCGCTTCAACATTAGCACTTATCGTGTTAGAAATCATCCATGATCACAGTTTGCTTTTCACAATTTAATTTTGCACGCCATCACAATTGTTGGCAAAGATCGCATTAACGAACTTGTAACCATTTTTAGCATCTTGATTAATACTCCAACTCATTGCACCACCAAATTGTGGGTCATTAAAGACACTTGGCGTTTGGTATGCTTTGCATAGCTCACTATAAGCACGATCTTTGTAAACACCATTGTAAACAGTAGCAAGTCCTGCTGCGGTTTTATCCGAAGGTTGGCCTGGGACAATTTTAGTATTCTCTGGAATGATTTGCTTTAAGCGCACAAAGCTATTAACGACAAATTGAGGGTGCATTTGGTTAATATTTGTTGCACTTGCACCATTGCATATCGAGCCAATGCCAAATTGATCAATGCAGTAGTGTCCTGTGTTGTACTCTTGAACAAAGATATAGTCAAACAATCCAGCAGCGACAGATTTTTCATAAATACGCTGAGTTCCGGTGTTTACAAGATGTACTTCACCATTGTCAATTAGATTAAACTGAGGTGCAGCAGTAATGACAAAATCAGCATCAATTTGTTTAATCGCTTGAATTATTGCATAGATATCGGCTTCCATTTTCTTTTCATCAATGCCGCCTAAATTTTCAAGATCAAAATCAATACCATCAGCACCTAGGGATTTGGCATAGTTAACGATGTTTTGTGCAACAATTGCTGGATCAGCATCATTCGGTGCAAAGGTATTATGCTCACCACCAACCGATAAGATCACATGCTTTAATTTGCCGCTTTGCTTAGCAAGCTCAATATCTTTTTGCATATTATCTTGCCAGTTGCCATCATTTTGCCAATCAGCATAGATATTCCATGGTGAGTGCATGTCAACATTAGTGCCATCAACCACGGCAAAGGCCAATACAATTGTGTTATAACCACGCTCAATTGCCTCGCTAATTTTTAGTTGTTGGTTCCAGTTGGTTAGATAACCAACCATTAATGGTTCATCTGCTTTTGCTTGATATTGTAATTTGGCATCTCCTTGGATAATACCATCAATAATGCTAATAGGCATTGCACTGTATTTTAGACCATCCATAGTGAAGCTTTCACCTTTGATTTGATAGCTACCAATGCTTGGTACTTTAAATGCATTACTGCCTACTTGTAAGTACTGTGCATCTGATTGGTATTGATTGCCACTAGTGCCTGCTATTGATGCCTTTGGATATGCTATTGGTACTGCACCATTAAAATCAACATCGATATTAACTGTGCTGTAAGGTATTTCTTGAACATCAAAGTGAATATCAAGTGCGTAGTGCTCTTTGTCTTTGGCATCAATGCTTGATGTACTTAATTGCGCAACGTAGATATGTCCATCTTCAAAGTCAATGATATCATTAACACTAAAGCTATGTTCGCCTTTGCTTAAGCCAATGGTTGTGCCTGAAAGTGGGATCATATGCAACTTATCACCGATCATTAAAGCAATTTGATGATCATCGGCAATGCCGTGAGTGTCTCCACTTATCGTCACTTTAAGATCAGCAACAGTGTGACCCGCGCATACTTGCCAAGCACTTGAGGTGCCAGGGACATCATTTGTCCACCAAGTGTTACCAACTTGCCATATTTGATCTTCGTATAGGACAAAGTCACCTTTGCTATATCCGCCCCAATACCCATCGTCAGCACCCTTGTATGCTTGTGGGTTGGTTGGAATGTCTCCCGTACACTGCTCAGGCACTGGTGTTGGTTCAGGTTGTGGGTCAGGCGTTGGTTCAGGATCTGGTGTTGGCTCAGGATCAGGACTTGGTGTGCCGGTTTCTTGCCAAGCAGATTGCCACCAATGTTCAAATCCGGCAACTCCTGGTTCATTATGTGATTGTGTACACCAAGATCCACCAATACATTCATAGGTTTTACCATTATTTGTTACGGTATCCCCTGTTTGATAACTTGCAATATTTTCAGGGTAAGTAAAATGTGCACTATGAGCAATACCACTTAATCCGGTACTTATAATGCTAGCAATAATGACTTTCGATAAGATTTTCTTATTTTTCATACTTTTCTCCATAGATGGTTAAACTGTTTTGTTTTCGACAGGGAAAGCATAAGTTAAAAGATGTATTTAGGCGACAAAATGAGCATCAAGCGTTGTTATAAGCATATAAGATATGCTAATGAGAGCTGTGCTGTTGACCAATGATAGGTTAAGCATAATTAGGCTATGACTATATTTTTGCCCCTTTGATTGTGCAAGCGTTGGCTGAGCGTAAGTCGAAGCCTCTATGAAGTGTGATTTTCCCAAGTTTCCCTTCGACTTACGCTCAGAGAACGGTGGGCGCTTGTGGGTGAATATTTAGTCTTAGCTCATACTATGACAAGAGACATTCTATGCATAAACGTTAGGAAATCGATGGCTTTTTTGATACTCTTTTTAAGGAGTTAAATTGGAAGGCTAAGGAATCACAGGTCATGTCAAAAGGTTGGTTGACAGAATACGCACAAAGTATCGAACAAACGCAAAATTTCTGGGCGAAGAAAAGTCAGATTATCGATTGGATAAGTCCGTGGCAAACCGTTAATAGTGGTAGTTTCAAAGAAGGAAATATCAAATGGTTTGAAGAAGGTGAGTTAAACGCCTGTTATAACTGTGTTGATCGCCATCTTGAAAAGCATGCCGATAAAGTTGCTTTTTATTGGGAAGGTGATAACCCTGAACATAGTAAATCTATAAGCTATCAAACGCTTTATGAAGAGGTGAATCGTTTTGCCAATGTCTTAAAGTCGATTGGTGTTAAAAAAGGTGATGTGGTCTGTATTTATTTACCGATGATTGTTGAGGCCCCTATTGCCATGTTGGCATGTGCACGTATTGGTGCCATACATTCCGTTATCTTTGGTGGTTTCTCACCAGTAGCTATTGCTGATAGAGTTAATGATGCTCAATCAAAATTTATCATTACTGCTGATGGTGGTTTTAGAGGTGGCAAAGCCGTGGCACTTAAAGCCAATGTCGATGAAGCATTAAAGCAGTGTCCAAGTGTAAAAAAAATATTAGTCGTTAAATATGCCAATAATCCAATCAACTGGAATGATACGCTTGATGTTGATTACAAAGTGCTTGTTGATACTGTGCCTGCCATCTGCCGTGTTGAAGTAATGAAGGCTGAAGATCCATTGTTTATCCTGTACACCTCAGGCTCAACAGGTAAACCTAAAGGTGTGGTGCATACTACCGCTGGCTACTTGGTTTATGCAGCGACAACGCACAAACATATTTTTGATATTCAGAGTGATGATGTTTATTGGTGTACCGCAGATGTTGGCTGGATTACAGGGCATTCCTATGTGGTGTATGGCCCACTTGTTAATGCGACTACGAGCGTGTTATTTGAAGGCGTACCAAGTTATCCGCAAAAATCACGTTTCTTTGATGTGGTTGATAAGTATAAAGTCAGTATTTTTTATACAGCACCAACGGCAATTCGTGCGCTACAAGCCGAAGGTGATGATGCCGTTTTAGCTCAAACCATGCGTGATTCATTACGTATTTTAGGCAGTGTTGGTGAGCCGATTAATCGCGAAGCGTGGCATTGGTATCATGAACAAGTTGGCAAAGAACAATGTGCTATTGTTGATACGTGGTGGCAAACTGAAACCGGTGGCATTATGATAAGTCCTGATTTTAGTCACAAGCAGAAACCAGGCTCAGCAATGACGCCATTTTGGGGTGTTGATGTGGCTATTTTAGATAAAACTTCAGCTAAAGAAGTCGAAGGTGCATTAGAAGCACATGATTATGGCGCATTGGTAATCAAACAACCATGGCCTGGGATGATGCGTAGCTTATGGGGAGATCATGAGCGCTATATGCAAAGCTATTTTAATGTTTATCCGGGATATTATTTCCCAGGTGACGGTGCTTATCGTGATCAAGATAGCCATTATTGGATCTCTGGGCGTTTAGATGATGTAATTAGTATTGCCGGACATAGAATTGGTACGGCTGAGATTGAAAGTGTCATCGACTCACACCCAGCGGTTGCTGAAACTGCGGTTGTTGGTATTCCTGATAGTATCAAAGGTGAGGTGATCTATGCATATATCACCCTAGAAAAGGGTATTAATCCAGATGACTCACTTAAAAAAGAGATTATTCAATGGGTTAGGAAAACCTATGGACCAATTGCCAGTATTAAGGTAATCCAATGGGCGGCGATGCTGCCAAAAACAAGATCGGGTAAGATTATGCGCCGCATTTTAAGAAAGATCGCTCATTTTGAAGAGCAACAAATCGGTGATACCTCGACGTTGGCAGATGAAAGTTGTGTTAAAGATTTAGTGCTACATCGTGTAGACTATCGAAAAACAGAGAATATCTATTAAGAATTTATGACAAGCTTTACTTTTAACCTGCGCCATTTTAGTGGTATGGCACCGACACTTAACACGGTAGATGAATGGCAGAAATGGCATGCGTGTAAACAAGACCTGCCAAACTCAGGTGATATTGCAACGACGCACGTACCTGCTAGCTTAAAGCGTCGCTCAAGCTTAGGTGTTAAGCAAGCACTAGAGGTGGCTTTGGATTGTTTTGCGCAATCTGAAGAAAATCTTGCGATTGATTATACGGTGTTTGCCTCACAGCATGGTGAGGGTAGTCGCCTGCAGTCGCTACTTAGGCAGATTGCCCAAAAAGAGCTGTTATCACCCATGGATTTTTCACAATCGGTGCATAATACCGCATCTGGTCTTTTGTCATTATCTCAGGGGATTAAAACCAATATCAACTCAATTGCTGGCGGCAAAGATACATTTTTTATGGCTGTGATTGAAGCGCTAACTTATTTACAGCTTAATCCGCATTCACAAGTATTACTGGTAATCTATGATGAGCCATTAGCAGAGAGCTACAAATCCTATCACTGTGATTATGATCAGCAATATGCCTGTGCTTTTATTATCGATAATTATGTACATACAACAAAAGAGGGTTTTACCTGTCGCTTGAACTTATCACCAAGCACTAAAGGCGAAACAAGAAAAGACATATCAACAGAAACTGCTGTGTTTCCACCTGCTCTTGTATTTTTAGCTTGGGTGTGTGATCAATTTGATAACAGACTTAAACAAGACGGTGCATTTTGGCAGTTTAATTGGTATAAAAACAATGGTGAGTAGCATGCAGAAGCAAGCGCTTAAGCAATATTTATTGGTAATCATGGATATTCAAGCCGAACCCGAATATGACGATTCACCGTCATTCTCGAACTTGATTCGGGAATCCAAAAAATACCTGATAATATTTGCATAGTTACTTAAAATAAAGTTGGTGAAAGAAATATGATTAAAAAACAAATGAAGAACGTTGGCTTTATTGGTTGGCGCGGTATGGTTGGGTCAGTGTTGCTTGAACGAATGCATCAAAATAATGACTTTGCGTCATTAAATCCTATCTTCTTTAGCACATCACAAAAAGGGCAACAAGTCGATATCCTTGGTGTTGGTGCTCAATTATTACAAGACGCATATGATATAGATAACTTGATGCAAATGCAGATTATTGTCACCTGCCAAGGCAGTGATTATACTGCTGAGATGCTACCTAAATTGAGAGGCAATGGTTGGCAAGGTTATTGGATTGATGCAGCTTCTCATCTACGCATGGATGAGGATAGTGTGATTGTGTTGGATCCTATCAATCGTGATGTTATTGATCGCGCTTTAGCAAGTGGAGTTAAAAACTTTGTCGGTGGCAACTGCACCGTGAGTTTGATGATGTTAGCGATTCAAGGTTTACTTCAAGAGGACCTCATTAATTGGATTTCTGTCATGAGCTATCAGGCGGTTTCTGGCGCCGGTGCTAAGGCAATGATTGAGCTTGTTAAGCAAATGTCTTTGGCCAATGATGTTGATATGGCAGATAGTTTGAAGCTTGAGCGTGATATTCATAGCAAAGTGACTGCAAGCAATTTTCCATGTGTGGAGTTTGCAGCACCGATGGCATATAATATTCTGCCCTTTATTGATGCACCATTAGCAAATGGGCAAAGCAAAGAAGAATGGAAAGCGCAAGCAGAAATGAATAAGATTCTACAACGATCATCTACCTTGCCAATTGATGGCATTTGTGCGCGTGTCCCTGTGTTAAGAGCGCATAGTCAGGCGCTGACGATTGAACTTAAACAATCGGTTGATTTAAAGGAAATAGAGCAAAAAATAAAAAGTGCAAATGAATGGGTGCGTTTTGTTGACAATGATCCCAAACAAACCGCTCAGCATTTAACGCCGATGGCAGTGAGTAATACCTTGGATATTGCGGTTGGGCGCTTGAAAAAGACGAATCTTTCAGATCGACATATTCAGCTCTTTACCGTGGGTGATCAACTATTGTGGGGGGCAGCTGAGCCCTTAAGAAGAATGTTAAATATTTGTCTTACTCACATTTAAATTAGCTGAAGTTGATAACTCAAACAACGCTTGAATAAATTCACGCATTACCTTATTGATCGGTTTATCTAAGTGATAGGCTAAGTAGGCAGTAAATCCTTTCATGGTGACTTTTTGTAGATCATTGGCAGAGGCACCCTTGGCTTTTAATGCATCAACAATACGAATCAAGCGGCCATCTTTAATTTCCTTTTGCAAAATAAAGTCAGGCAACCAGCCGATACCTAAATTAGCAACAATGGCCTTTTTGGCAACTTGCGCATTTGAAAAGATTGAGATGTCTGTGTTTTTCGGTACGGATTTGATGGTTTGTTCATAAAGTAATGATTGCAGCTTAAGGGTGATAAAGGTTTGTTTGAAGATATTATCAATGTTTAAGTTATTTAATAATTCATGATTATCGCTTGAGCAAACGAGAGAATTTTCTAAATTGCAGACCTTTTCGTTATAATATTTTTTATCCATAATATCACGAGAGGCGATAATTAAATCGCCATCGTAACGTTCATATAATGCCGTGTAATCAAGTGTTGTAAAGTTAATATTATAATTTAGTTTAGGGTGTGACTTTTTCACTTGCTTTAATATCTGAATAATCCACTCATCATAAATAGGTGAGACAACAAGGTTTAATTTGTAGTCTTTATTTTCATGCGATAAATGATATAGCAGTTTTTTAAATGAAGCTTGAATTTCGCGCGCATAGGGCAGAAAGTTTTCCCCCTCAGCGGTTAAGAGTGATTTGCGCCCATTAAAATAAAAAAGCTTTTTGCCAACGTCCATTTCCAAACTTTTGATTTGTTTAGTAACGGCAGGTTGCGTTAAGTGAAGTAAGTTGGCTGCCTCAGTTAAGTTTTCTGTTTCAACCACTTGTAAAAATATTTGAATTTGTTTGTAGGTTAAGTTATATGCCATTTTGATTGATTCATACTTAGCTAAACTTGTGATGTAAACGTATTATAAATAGCTTTTAGAGTAATGTCATTGGCTGTTTTTATTGCTGAGTGTAGGTGCAGCAAGTCAGAAAACATCCGTGTGAATCACGCTAGGGGGAGTGCGCTACTGCTTGTTTTTCCTGTCACCTACGGTAGCTAATACTATAGTGTTTAAATGCTTAATGCAAGCCGTTGATTTCTGATTAAGCATGAGACATTAACACATGATTTACAGATATATAAGGTAAATTTATAAGCTCTTGGCTTAAAGTTCCTTTTTAAGTGATGTGTGAAAAATGAAAATAACAATAGAAAAGCCAAGTGCTACCAAAAGATATGATTTGTCGATCACAATGTCTATGCCTACGGCCATTAATATCAAGCCTATAAAAATAAGTGAAGCTAAAGCAATTAATTTAAGTTGTAGTGAATGTGTTAATCTCATTAAAAATCGTGAAGCTAATAACATAATTGCACATGAGGCAAGAATAGATGCTGCGATCACAAAAATGTTGTTACTTAAGCCAATCGCAGTGATCACGCTATCAATTGAAAAAACGGCATCGATTAAAATAATCTGTGCAATTGCGCTTAGCATGTTTTTGGCAACTTGTGTTGAGATGGTTTTAGGACGGTATAACAGATAGATTTCATGTAGTGCTTTACACAATAAAAATAATCCACCGATGATTAGGATCATGTCTTTAATGCTAATGCCATTACCAAAAATGGAGAAAAGTGGTATTGTCCACTGCATGATTAAACTAATGAATAGTAATGATACGATACGCATTACTGCCGCTAATGAAATGGCAGTTATTTGCGCCTTGCGTTGTTGGTTAGTGGGAAGTTTGGCAGTCACAAGATAAATAAACAATAAATTATCAATCGCTAAGATAGTCTCAAGCGCAGTGATGGTTAAAAAGCTTGTAATAAGTTCCAGCGGAACGTCCAATCTAGGTATCCTCTTAAGTGTATATAATGACGGCATAAATGATAAACGGATACAAAGGTACATGTAAACTTGCTACGGCAATTATTTTTAAGTTATTTTAACTTGTTTTTAGCAGTTCGCTTGTGGCAGACTTTGAAAGCGCAAGAATACCAATTCAATATACAGGAGAAATACAATGGAATTAGTTGCTGCAAAAAAGGATAAAATTTTTCATGCCTTAAACGCAATCCTTGAGCATGAGATGGCAGGTGTTGTTCGTTATACGCATTACTCATTAATGATCATTGGTCACGGTAGAATCCCAATTGTCAGCTGGATGCGTGCGCAAGCGCAAGAGAGTCTAACGCATGCAACGCAAGCCGGTGAGATGATTACTCATTTTGGTGAACATCCATCACTTAGAATTGCGCCTTTAACTGAAACACATAAGCATAATATTGATGAAATTTTAACGGAAAGTTTAGAGCACGAGCATGGTGCATTAAAACTATATCGTGAGCTTTTAGCATTAGCAGAAGAAGCAAACTCGATTATTTTGGAAGAATATGCGCGTGGTCTTATCGTTGAAGAAGAAACGCATATTGGTGAAGTTGAAAAGATGCTTAAAAAACCATTTTAGAAGATAACTTAAGATAAGTGATTGCTGTCCTTATTTAAATTGTTACAATAGTTTCACGCATTACGTGTGGAACCATTTATGTCTGAAACCATTATGTATCAAGAGGCGTTATCAGCGCCTACTAAAGTTGCCGAACAATTACAAAACAATACAAAGATTTGGCAAGAGGTTTGTACCTATCTTAAGGCGCATCAGCCGGCATTTGCAGCAACCGTTGCTCGCGGTAGTTCCGATCATGCAGCCACCTATGCCAAGTATTTATTAGAAAGTAAAATAGGTCTGGTTACGGCATCAATTGCACCATCTATTTATACAATTTATCAAAGTCAAACTTTGGTAGCAAACAGCCTGTTTTTAGGTATTTCACAATCAGGCAAAAGCCCTGATTTAGTGCAATCATTCTTAAGTGTGAAAGATCAAGCAACTACCGTTGCCTTAGTTAATGTCGAGGGTTCACCATTGGCAGATGCTGCAAGATTTGTCGTACCACTTTTAGCAGGGGAAGAAAAAGCGGTTGCTGCAACCAAAAGTTATATTTGTGCGTTGACCGCGTTGGCACAGTTTATTGCTATTTATACGGAAGATAAGGTATTGCAAGAAGCACTTAATGCATTGCCTGAGTATTTGTCCTTAGCGGCGAACCTTGATTGGCAGGTGGTGATTGATGCATTAAAAGATGAACAAGATGCCTATATTATTGGTCGTGGCTATGGTTATGCAATTGCTCAAGAAGCAGCTTTGAAGCTTAAAGAAACAGCATGTATACATTCAGAGCCGTTTAGTTCAGCTGAAGTATTGCATGGTCCATTTGCTTTGATTAAAAAAGCATTCCCAACGTTGGTTTTTGCACAAAATGATGCATCAGCTAAGGGCACAATTGAGTTGGCGCAAAAAATGCATCAAATGGGTGCGAATGTGATGTTTGCGATGCCTGGATCACAGCATGTTGACACCACGCATAATCTTAAGACAACCAAAAGCTTGCACCCATTATTAGACCCGATTTTGTTGATTCAAAGCTTTTACACCATGGCAGCAAGGCTTGCTACAGCACGCGGATTAAATCCAGATCAGCCAGAGAATCTCAATAAAGTGACACAAACGGTGTAAAGTGATGCAAAGTTATCGAATAACAGGCGCCGAAATCATCACTAAAGATGCTGTTTTAGAAGGTGAAATTGCCGTTGAGTGCGGCAAAATTATGGCAGTTGGTGAGCCACTCCCAGATTTTTCACATTTGCCTGTAGTGGAATATCATCAAAGTGATAAGGTGATTCCAGGATTTATTGATACCCATATTCATGGCAGTTGTGGTTGTGATGTAATGGATGGTGAGATTGAATCCTTAAAAGTGATTACATCATCCTTGTATCGTCAAGGGGTTACTTCGTTTTTAGCAACGACAATGACCCAAACTGAAGCGGCAATTAGCAAAGCACTTAATAATGTCGCTGACTTTAATAAGGCGCATGCTTATGGGCAACATTTTGCCAATATCTTAGGTGTGCATTTAGAAGGTCCCTTTATTTCACCGGATAAAATTGGTGCACAAAACCCTGAGTTTTTGCAGGAGTCTTCGATTGCTAAGCTTAAAAGCTGGCAAGATAAGGCAAATAACCTAGTTAAGAAAATCACATTTGCGCCAGAGATGTTAGGTGTTAATCAGGTGATTGATTGGTGTGTTAATGAGCAAGTGATTGCTTCGATTGGACACACCAATTGCACAGCAAAAGAAGCGCTAGAAGCTATTGATCGAGGTTGTTCTCAAGCGACGCATTTATTTAATGCGATGAGTGGCATTGATCACCGTAAACCTGGAGCGGCAACCGCTTTACTAATGTCAGAGAAGGTTGTTGCTGAGTTGATCGTTGATGGTGTGCATCTGGCACCTGAAATCGTTGATATGGTTTATCGCGTTAAAGGAGCTGATGGTATTCTGTTGGTCACTGATGCGATGTCAGCACAAGCTCATGGCGAGGGTGTGTTTGATCTTGGTGGACAGAAAGTAATTGTCAAAGATAATGAAGCACGACTAGAAAATGGTGTATTAGCTGGTAGTGTGCTGACGATGAATAATGCATTAAAAAACATGCTCACATATAGTGATTGCAGTTTGTCGGAGATTGTTAAGATGACGAGCTATAATGCCGCGAAGAGTCTTAATATGCATCATTATAAAGGGGACATCAAAAAAGGGGCTGATGCTGATTTGGTCGTTGTTGATAAGCATTTCCAGATCAAGCAAGTATTTAAAGCGTTATAATGAAAGTCGATGTTATTGTTATTGGGGCGGGTGCCTCAGGACTTATGTGTGCCATTGAGGCGGCGAAAAGAGGGCGCAAAGTATTGGTTCTTGATCATGCTAATAAAGTGGGTAAAAAGATACTTATGTCAGGTGGCGGACGCTGTAATTTCACAAATTACTATGTTGAGCCGGCGCGCTTTTTATCACAAAATCCGCATTTTTGTAAGTCTGCCTTAACGCGTTATACGCAATGGGATTTTATCGCATTGGTTGACAGCTATCAGCTTAATTACCATGAGAAAACATTGGGACAGCTTTTCTGTGATGGTAAGTCACATGAGATCGTTGATATTCTACTGAATGAATGCCGTAAATATCAGGTTGAAATTAAACTTAATACGACAGTTAATCAGATGCGCCAATGTGATCAAGCGGCATCAGCTGAGCTTGGGTTTTATGTTAAAACAACCGCCGGTGATTATCATGCCGAGTCTGTTGTTATTGCTACAGGTGGGCTCTCAATCCCAACAATGGGAGCCACAGGCTTTGGTTATGAGATCGCACGTCAGTTTGGTCTTCAAGTGTTGCCAACCTCAGCGGCATTGGTGCCCTTCGTTCTTGGCGAGCATGATAAATTAAAATATGCTGAGCTTTCGGGCGTTTCGGTATTTACTGAGGTCAGTTGTAATAATCAGAGCTTTCGCGAGAATTTGCTATTTACACATCGCGGTTTAAGTGGACCTGTGATGCTACAGATCTCATCTTATTGGCAGCTGGGAGATTATTTGCATATCAACTTATTGCCAGAAATAGCCTCATTAAGTGAATTGCTTCATGTGCACAAAAAATCACAAGGTGACACACTCTTAAAGTCACTGTTAGAAAATTACTTACCTAAAAGGCTATTGCCTTTATTTGTGGATGAATTATTACTTAATAAAAAGCTAGCAGATTTTTCTAATAGTGAGATCGAGCAGATGATGCAATGCTTACAATCATGGCAGATAAAACCCTGTGGTACGGAAGGATATCGCACGGCCGAGGTCACCAAAGGTGGGGTTAGTTGTGATGAAATTTCTTCAAAAACAATGGAAAGTCACAAGATTAAAGGGCTTTATTTCATTGGTGAGGTCGTTGATGTCACTGGATGGCTTGGTGGATATAACTTTCAATGGGCGTGGGCTTCAGGGTGGGCTGCGGGTCAATTTGTATGAAGTTGATCTGTTAGTAATCAAGTTAATTTAAGAGTAATCATTGTATAATAATTTATTTACCGTATGCATATTGTTATGTATTTACAAGCTTTAAAAATGCCGCTATAGTCTGTCCCCTTGGGTGGCATGTATTTGAAAAAATAATGCTTTATTTTTAAACGGCGGATTCGTATAAAAAGTAATGTAAATAATAGAATTAAAAGAGGGAAGAGGAATATGGGTGCAGAGTTCACACCAAAAAAATCAGGCGTATCACTATTAAGTGCAACCTTGTTAAGTGCCACTTGTATGGTTGGTTCAGGTTGGCTTTTCAGTGCTCAATTAACCGCAAAAATCGCAGGAAACTGGGCGTTTCTTGCATGGGTTCTAGCCGCTATTTTAGTTTTATTAGTTGGTTTATGTTTAGCTAAGGTTGTTGCGGTTTACCCAGTGCGTGGAGCAACAACACGATCAAGTGCGTTATCACACAATGGTATCTTTGGTATGCCATTTGCATTTGCTAATTGGTTTGGCATTATGGTGGTGATTGCCACTGAGGCACAAGCAACAACACAGTACTTGTCAGCAGCGATTGGATCTGATGCATTGATGCAGAATCATGTTCTCACTTATGGTGGTAAATTTCTAGCGTTAGGCATTTTATTGGTCTACTTGATCGTGAACTTTTATGGCATTAAGTTGTTAACACGAGTAAACAATGTGGTCACCGTGCTTAAGGTTTTTACACCATTATTTGCAATCGCTGTTTTTTTGATTGCTGCATTTGATCACTCAGGCTTGAGTAACAACTTTAATTTACCAACCAATGGTGACTATGGCTTTAGCAGTGCGGTGATGGCAATTATTGGTGCAGGATTGATTTACTCATTTAATGGCTTTCAGATCAGTGTCTCGTTTGCCAGTGAGATTAAAAATCCAAAACGTAATGTGCCATTGTCCATTATCTTATCGATCTTTATTATTTTGATTGTTTATATGGGTTTGCAGTATGCATTTATGGCGGCCGTTCCACATGAGCTTTTAGTTAAAAATGGTGGTTGGCAAGGCATGAATTTCTCATCACCATTATTGAATTTAGCGATGTTGTTAGGTTTGAATTTCTTAGCTATTTTGTTGTTAGCTGACAGTGTGGTCAGTCCATCTGGCACCGGATATACCTATCTTGGTGCTTCATCACGCATGCTTTACGCAATGTCAGCAGAAGGGCAAATGCCACGTTGGATTGCCAAGCTTGATCCAGTATATAATTTCTCAAAGCGCTCAATGATGATTAACTGGATATTAGCAGCAATTGTCTTATTTAATGCCGAGAGCTGGGCAGCGTTGATGGTTGTGGTAACTGGTTATCATGTTGTTGGCTATATGGCAGCACCGATTAGTATGGGTGCAATTGCGCCTAAAACACGTTGGTTAGGGTTGGTCGTTTTTGTTATTTTAGGACTTATCATGCTTACGATTCCAAGCCATGATTTGATGTTGGTCAATAGTTCATTAACGATTTTATTGCTCATTTATGCGTTCATTCAGCACAAAGTTGGCGTGCAAAAGCTATTATTGTTTATTCTGCCATTTATTGCTTACTTATGGTTATTATATATCGTGCCAAATATCTGGTTTGTTGCAGTCATATCTGTCATTTTTTATATTTTAATTACAACCAAATCGTATGTCGCAATGTGTAAAGAGCATGGTGATTTAAATCGAGTGATTGAAGATTAATAGTGCTAATCTCATCGTAAGTCATTTTGCGGTGTTGGCTTAGAGCTCTACCATATGGCTTATCCCTTTTGCAATACAAATAAGTACTTCATCTTCTTTAATAAAAGCCAGTGGCTCTTTGGTATATTCAATGTTTCCTGAGATTAGTTGGCAGCGACAGGTGCCACATACACCATCGCGGCACTGAAAGTTGGCAGTAATACCTTGCTGTTCAAGCCATTCAAGTATCGTTAATTCATTATTATCAATCGTTATAATTTGATCATTAAGCTTAATACGAACCATTGTTATAGTTCAAAACCACTAAAGGCATTATCGGCAACATTACTATCAATCTGTCCAACAAGATACGAGCTAATCTCGGTTTCTTGGGGGGCGACTTGGACGTTATCTGAGTTAAGATAATGATTAATCCATGGTATCGGGTTGCCTTTGGGCGCGATAATATCATCGGTATTTAGTCCCACAGCTTGCATCCGCTCTTTGGCTAAGTAGTCAATGTATTGACAAAGAATCTGTTCATTCAATCCCAATATAGATCCTTGTGAGAATAGATACTTTGCCCATGCTTTTTCTTGTGCAATGGCTTCTTTGAAAATGGCTTGCGCCTCATTATGTAAACTGTGCGCAATCTCGGTTAATTCAGGATCTCCATCTTTACCCGAGAGAATGATATTAATCATATGTTGAGTGCTGGTTAAATGCACGGATTCATCACGCGCAATCAGCTTCATAATTTTGCCACAGCCTTCAAGTTTCTTCTGCTCTGAAAAGGCAAACGTGCAGGCAAAGCTGACATAAAAGCGGATGGCTTCAAGGGCGTTAACAGCATGAAGAGCCAAGTAAAGTGCTTTTTTAATGCTGTGTTGACTTACTTCAATGGTTTTACCATCAATGCTATAGCTTCCAGTACCTTGTGTTTGTAAAAGCTGTGTTTGCATAATCAGCTGATCATAATAATAGGTGATGTTTTGCGCACGTTTTCTGATCTCAGGGTTATCAACAATTGCATTAAATACAGGGCTTGGATCATCCATAAGAGAGCGCACCATATGTGTGTATGAGCGGCTATGAATTGTCTCAAAAAAGCTCCAGGTTTCAATCCACGTTTCAAGTTCAGGTAGCGAGACAAGCGGTAAAAACGCAATATTTGGACTGCGTCCTTGCACTGAGTCTAACAAGGTTTGGTACTGTAGGTTAGATAAGAAAATATGCTTTTCAATGGCGTTGAATTTCTGGAAATCAACGCGGTCGCGACTTAAGTCAATCTCCTCTGGGCGCCAGAAAAAAGACAGCTGCTTTTCAATTAAGCGTTCAAAAATAGGGTGCTTTTGTTGATCAAAGCGTGAAATATTAACTGATGTGCCAAAAAACATCGGTTCATGCAGTTGGTTATTTGATGTTGTTTGAAAGGTCGAGTAATGGTAACTTTGTGTCATATTTTACATGCTCCTGATTCGCATTCGTCGATATCTGCTATCTCTATCGTATGATTAGTTGGCTCTTTACTTTCTTTGGCGTGATCACGCGTATTGTGATAATAAAGCGTTTTTAAGCCATACTTGTAAGCGATTAATAAATCAGACATCAATGTTTGCATTGGCACTTTATGATCATTAAATTTAAGCGGATCATAGTTAGTGTTGGCTGAAATTGACTGGTCGATAAATTTTTGGATAATCGCACAAAGTTGCAAATAACCGGTATTATTAGGCATTTGCCATAATAACTCATAGTGAGATTTTAGGCGTTGAATTTCAGGGACGACCTGTTTTAATACCCCATCTTTGCTTTGTTTGATCGAAACCAAACCGCGCGGTGGCTCGATGCCATTGGTGGCATTGGATATTTGTGATGAGGTTTCTGATGGCATGATCGCACTTAAGGTGGAATTGCGTAAACCATGTTGTTGAATGTCTTGGCGTAAGGCTTCCCAGTCATATTGCAGTGGAAAATCAGCAAATTCATCGATACTTTTTTTGTAGTGATCGATGGGGAGCAATCCTTGGGCATAGCTTGTGTCGTTGAAGTATGCACAAGCACCTTTTGCTTGAGCTAACTGATTCGATGCTTTCAGTAGATAATATTGAATAGCCTCAAAAGTTTGATGTGTCAGCTTATTTGCACTGCCATCACTGTATTTAACATGATTTTTAGCTAAGTAATAAGCAAAGTTAATAACGCCAACCCCTAAGCTGCGGCGCGCTTTTGCGGGAATTTCAGCTGACGCTAACGGATAGTTTTGATAATCCAATAAATGATCTAAAGCCGTGACAATTAACGTGGCTAAAGACGCTAGCTCATCAAGAGAATCAATAGCACCTAAATTAAATGCGGATAAAGTACATAGTGCAATCTCACCATTTTCATCAAAAATATGCTCAAGTGGTTTGGTGGGTAAGGTGATCTCCATACATAGATTAGATTGTTTAATCGGGGCAAGTTGCGCATTAAATGCTGAATGCGTATTGCAATGATCAACGTTTTGGATGTAAATACGCCCAGTTTGCGCACGCTCCTGCATTAAAAGAGCGAAAAGCTCGCTTGCCTTGAGCGTTTTTTTGCGGATATCAGGCGTGTTTTCTGCAGCAATATAAAGCCTCTCAAACTCACTCTGATCAGCAAAAAAAGCATCATATAATCCAGGCACATCACTGGGGCTAAACAATGTGATATCCTTTTGTTCGATTAAGCGCTGGTACATTAAGCGATTGATTTGCACACCATAATCTAAGTGGCGGATGCGGTTATCCTCGACCCCACGGTTATTTTTAAGCACCAAGAGAGATTCAACCTCTAAATGCCACAGTGGGTAAAACAAGGTAGCCGCTCCACCACGCACACCCCCTTGTGAACATGATTTAACTGCTGTTTGGAAATGTTTATAAAATGGAATGCAGCCAGTATGTAGTGCTTCGCCTTGACGAATCTCACTACCTAATGCGCGGATTTTGCCAGCATTAATGCCAATGCCTGCACGCTGTGAGACGTACTTGACAATCGCCGATGCGGAAGCATTGATTGAATCTAAACTATCATCGGTATCAATAAGTACACATGAGCTAAATTGTCGTGTTGGTGTGCGTACACCTGCCATAATTGGAGTGGGTAGAGACAATTTGAATTGACTAATCGCATCATAGAAATCAAGTACATATTGCATACGTGTTGCTTTGTTATGCTTTGAAAATAAACAAGCACTCACTAACATATAAAGCATTTGTGGGGTTTCGTAGATCTTGCCGGTAACGCGATTTTGCACGAGATACTTGCCTTGCATTTGATTCACCGCAGCATAGGTGAAGTTCATATCACGCCAATGATCAATATGCGTATTCATTTGCTCGAACTCAGCACGAGTGTAGTCATCAAGCAAATGTCCGTCATATTTTTTTGCTTTGACCAGTGCTTGCACATGATCATATAAATGCGGCGGTTCAAATTCGCCATAGGCTAATTTGCGCAAGTGAAAGATCGCTAAGCGCGCGGCCATATATTGATAATCAGGTGTCTCTTCAGAGATTAAATCAGCAGCGGTTTTAATGATAATCGCTTGAATATCCGCTGTTTTCATACCTTCATACAGTTGAATGTGCGATTGCAACTCAACTTGCGAAACAGAGACATTCTCTAAACCTTCAGCAGCCCAAGTAATGACGCGATGGATTTTATCCAGATTAACAGGCTCTAAACGTCCTGAGCGTTTGGTGACATTTACATTCATTTTTTATCCTCTATCCGCGATTAATTTAAACTAAGCAATCGGGAAAAGGACATAAGTTAGCAAGAAGTTTTTTGATAATAATTTATTAATTAATTAATACCAATTATCTCTACCATATGTGTACTTTGTTCCACGAAAGCTTTTTAACATAAAATCAATTAACTAATGGCAGATATTCGGGCTTATGGACGCGTTTAAACACCTACTAGATACTGCTTCCCAATTGTGTCAACCAGTGCATTTCATTGAGTCTTAAACGCAAGAGTCAAAGTGTATCGTTCGTTTCCAATTACCGCTGCGGGCCAGCTCTGGAGTTACACCAGATTCCCTCTTGCGTTGCGCAAATTCGCGCAAACCATTAGCGATGTGTATACCGCCCATAAACCATTTTACAGCATTTCTGTCGTTGAATTTCTCGCGTCTTTGAGCGATTGAATTTTGCCAATAGCGAATGCGTTAAGAAACAATGAATAGTTTCATTGTTTTAGCAAATGAGCGCCCAAAGACTCTGTCAAGGGCAGCTATTACCTGCAATTCAACCGCTCAAAGACGTCAAAAACTTCTTTGACACTGAACATCGCAAAATGATTTACGCGCGGTATAAGATCGGATTTTATAGTTATTAGTAGCAAAAAGCGAAGGCTTTATTTAGTGATTTGCTATCAATAATCTGATGGTGTGATTTTATAGCGTGTTATGACCACTAGAAATTCTAAATGTTAGATAATGCTTGGGACGATTACATAGCAAAGAAATGGACCTTTAGTTTATCTCATATAAATTTTTATTATTTTTTAAATTCTTATTTGCTATGATAGTGCCTGATGTAATCAATATATCTAAAGTGTATAGAAGAGGGAGTTTTAAATTGAAAAAATATTTATTTAGTATTGTGTTGTGTGTAACTATGTTTCTAATTACTACTCCATTAATAGCATCTCAAAGCCAATACTACTTGCCTTATAATCCTAATTACACGGATAATCTTCAAAGCAAGGTAGCTAATGTTGATTCTTATTCGGGGAAAGTTAATTTAAGGATTCCTATTATAAATAAGCCTATTAACAATAGCTTATCTTTAATGGTGAATGTAACAAATAAGAGGATGGCACAAACAACCTATTTGAATCCTTGCTTTTCTGCTTGGTGCAATGGCAATAGCTATATAAATCAGATAATGGGTAGTGGTGGAGGACTAGGAGATCAAGATGGAGTAATGTCTGGTTTATCAAGTTTTAATACAGATGTAGATGAAAATCATTTTTATGCAAATAAATTTTTACCATTATTTTCTGATCCTCAAGGTGAATCCCATCTCTTTTACCCCGCATCACAATCAGGAAATTACTATTCAAGAGATGGTTGGAAAGCTGAGCTATCATCAAAAATAGTTGATATAGGTAATCAAACTTACATTACTGTTTACTCTGGTAAATTATACTCGCCTAATGGTTTGATATATCAAACGTTAAACTCATCATTTAATATTATGTCCCCGCTTTCAGAAATTACGGTTAGAGGTTCTCCTGATTGGATTAAATATAATTATACGGCAAATGATACAGAAATAAGCAATATAACGACGAGTGATGGCTATCAGGTTAATTTCAGTTATAGCACCATACAGATTTTTAGTGGTGACCCTGATATATATCGTCGTTATATTACGTCAATAACAACAAGTGATGGTAAGATATTTAACTTCAGTTATAGTGGGGGATTCCTCGGTTATAAAAATTCTTATCTTAATCAAATAACCTTGCCTGATCAAACTAAGTGGGTTCTTACTCCTGCTTTTATTGATAACTTCCACTTTGGTTATTTATCAACGTTAACCTACCCAAATGGGGCATCTCAGTCATTTACATACGGTCTAAGTAGCAGCCTTCATTTGGGGGTATATGTTACCAGTGAAACAAGTCTTAAGTTATTTCCCTATGGTAAAACTACATATAGTTATTTGGATAATGGAAATATATCCACCACGACGGCAATTTTGGGGAATAAACAAATACAATATACTTTCGAAAATCCTGCATTGGTTACTCATCAATTTCCATGGAACTCAGGATTATTAGATAGTGAGAAAATCATTGATCTATCAACGAAAAAAACAGTTAAATCAATCACAAACACATGGTCATCACGCAAGCTCTCTGATCAGGTTGGTGGTTCACAGCCATTGTTAACCAAAAAAGTAATTGCACAAGATGGTGCGACCTATACGACAGAAAATAAAAACTTTGATAATTATGGTTATCCGCTGCAAACGGTCGAGACAGGCAGCGATACAAGAATTATTAATCGCACGTATTATCAAGATGTAACAAATTGGATATTTAAGCTTAAAACTGAGCAGATAACCAATGCCAGTGGTGTTGCTGCAAATACTCATAGCAATAAATATAACGCATTGGGTCAGCTAACTTCATCTGCTACCAATGGGGTGGCAACCACTTATACTTATGATGCCAATGGCAATATTGCTACTAAAACTGATGCTTTAGGTCATGTTACCACGTATAAAAATTATGTTGCTGGACATCCAACGGAAGTTATCGGCCCTAAAATTACAGACACAGGAAAGCCCGCCTTTGATGATAAATATACGGTAAACCCAAGTGGCACCATTGCCAGTTATACAGATTCATGGGGTAATCAAACGGTTTATAGCTATGATTTGTTAGATAGGTTAACTTCTATCACAAAGTATAAAGGCTTAGCCAGTGGTGGTGTGCAGGCAGAGCTGCCAACGACAATACAGTGGGATATTCCTAAGCTTGGTGATCAGACGGTAACAATAGGTAATCAGGTTCATCAAAATCTATATAGAATTGAGAAAGATGGTACTCTAGTAAAGATTGAAACGGATTTTGACAAGAGTGTCTTTACAAACCCAAGTACGGATCCGCATGAAGCAGACACTATGATCCCTGCATATGAAAAATTTGTAGAAATAACTTATGATGCTTACGGTGATCAGATGACTACTGATCAATTCTATGATCATATGTCTTCACCAGTTGCGCCACCTGAGGATTGGTATTGGTACTTAAACCACAGACTTAGCTATGACATTTTAGGAAGAATACTAACAGATACAACTGCTGAAAAAGTGATTGATCGAAAGATATATGATGAAGAAACGGTGAGTTATTTAACTCCGCAGCAGCGTACCTATAGTTATGGGGCAAATAGTCAGACGACAACAGATCCAAATAGTCACTCGACAATGTACACATACCAAAACTTTTCGACACCTGCTAACAGTAATGTAATTTCCGTTAAAAATGCATTAGGTAATATTACAACGACACAACGTGATGTTGTAGGACGCGCTTTGAGTGTTACTCAAGGCAAATTAGTGCACACTTACACATATGACCCGACCCAACACTTTTACCTTACTTCATCAACAGCACCTGAAATTGGGACAGTCAGTTATGGCAGAAATATTTTAGGAGAGATGACCTCAAAAACCATAAATAACCAAGCAACTAACTATGTTTATGATGAGGTAGGCAATTTAACTCATGTGAATTATCCGGATAATGATAGCGCAAAAGACAATATTTCATTAACGTATAATTATGGTCGCTTGCAGTCAAAAAGTAATATAAATGGCTCGTGGAGCTATGGCTATGATGCGCTTGGTAATATGGCTTCAGCAGTCTATCAAAATCAAAGTAAGAAATATTCATTTGTCTTTAGTTATGATAATTATAATCACTTATCATCTATGACTTATCCTGATGGTAAAGTTTATCAATATAATCCAAATGATTATACTGGTAAACCAACGCAAATTGGCGATGCTATTAAAGTTAATTATAATAAAAACGGTCAATATGGTGGTTATGGGGTTAATTCAACTGCTGTCATGATAGGTAATGGAATTACATATGACTATCTTGGTAGAGTGATTGGGGCTGGTGGAAGTGCGATAAAAGTGCCATCTAAAAAACTTGATGGCAAACATTTTAATAACTTCCAAGATTTATTAAAGCTAGCAAAAAATAATCCTTCATTACCAATATTTTTATATTCAACAAAGTTAGACCATGATCTAGCAGGAAATATAATTAAGATCACAGATGGCACCAAATTCATGGGTGACCTAAAAGTTGAAAACATTAGTTATGATGCATCCAACCAACTGCTTTCTGCCTCAGGTGACTTATTTAATACAAGCTATCAATATGATCAAAATGGGAATATTACTAAGCTAATACGTAATGGTGCGACACTTGATTATCATTATAACGCTTCTAATTTATTAACAAGCATTTCAGGAAGTGAGGCACAAGCTTATCATTACGATAGCTATGGCAATATATCTGGGATCAATAATAATGTTTTAACCTTTAATGCAGCGAATCAATTAATTGAAGCAAAAGCTGCGGGCAAAACAATTAATTATACCTATGATGCTAATGGTAATCGTATTGGCATGGATGATGGCACTCATCAGCTGTTTAGTTTGTACCTTAACAATCATTTGATTTATAGTGAATCCGGTAGTGATAAAACAAATTACCTATATGCAGGTCATTGGTTAGTAGCTAAGTCCACTAATGGTGTTAATCACTATATAATTAGTGATTATTTGGGCTCACCTGTACGTGAGGTTGATAATACAAATATAAATTTTAAATGGTCACAGCAATATACACCTTATGGTAAGGAATTAAATCAAAATACCGAGCAATCAACACATCATATAGGATTTACAGGCAAAGTCTTTGATAATGACATTGGTCTTAACTATATGAATGCTAGATACTACGACCCTGAGATTGGGCGTTTTATTTCTTATGACCCTGCAGGTATTGACCCTAGTAGTCCGTTGACGTTTAATCGCTATGCGTATGCAGCGAATAATCCTTATACTTATATTGACCCAACAGGGATGTTTTCGTGGGGTGGGTTATGGAACGGTATTGTTCACAATTTTGAGAATATAGGTATTGGCTTTAGTTATGGTGCATCCGGTGGCATGATTGGTGCTGGCATGCAAGGTCAAAATGGCTTTGATTACGTTTGGTATTACGGAGGGATGGCTGCGGGCACTGCTGTTGGAATGACAGGTGGTTCTGCAGAAGAAGGAATGGCTGTTAGGGGTGCTACTTATATTGGCGAAAATACAGGTATGATTTCTAATGATGTAGCATCTACTTTTATGGGAAATAAATATAAAACATATCTGTTAAATGAAGATACTCAATTATATAGAGCTGGAGTTCAAGGAAAGCCATTTGGTCAATTTTTTTCTAAAGACGCTCCTATTAGTGAAATTCAAACAAGAATTGATAAAGCAATTCTACCCAAATGGCCAAATGGTGCGGAATCTCCTATTAATACCGCTTATAAATTAAGTATCCCTAAAGGAACGTATATTCACGTTGGTGAAGTCGGATATCAAGGAAATGCTTTTGTTGGAGCAAGTGAACAAATATATGTACATGAGCCTTGGAATATCAATGGTGTTAAAGTCTTAGATTCATACCCACTAGGTTAAGGTTAATAAAATGAAATTAAACATTGAACAAATATCTATATTAGAGTCATATATTCACGAGATAATAAAACTATTAAAAAAATATAATGAATATAATTACCTTATTGTCTTTGACAAAGCTATTCAATCCGAAATTAATATAGATACAATATCAAATATACTTTCATTATACTGGGGTGGAATGGCTAGCTTTAATGATCTTATTTTACAGAATAATTATTCAATGGATAAAGAAGATAATAATAAACTATCTTCATTAAGGTCATCTATATATAATATATGCTGTACTTTAATATCTAAGAGTTAAATAATATAAAACTACTACAACTTACGTCTACTATTGCAACGACTCTGATACCAACCAATCATACGCCCCTTTCTTAATCATATAATAAGTACGCCTTGAAGTGTCAAACTCCTTTACGATATCATAAACAGGCAACTCTATTGCCTATCGCCATAATAAATTTTAGCTATTTTAAATATAAATTGCGAAACCTTGTTTGAGTTTACGAGTTGGTGGAGCATTCTTTAAAATTGCGTCAAGAAATTTATGAGGATAGCGTTTTTGCTGACTTTTGGGGCAATGCCAAAAGACAGGCATATCAGCTTTGAAAAAGCGATGCGTTAAGAGATAATATTTAAATAATTTAAAGGCTATGTATCAGAGTTTTAAGATTATTACGTCTAACGACAAAATAGATTCTTTACCCTGCTAGGGGCGAACTCAGTTAATAGTTTCCTCGATCAGCTGTAATTGTAGCTTTATCACCGTTTTGGCAATCGTTTGCTTATTGCGAATATTTTTAAGTGCTAAACCATAGTTATATTCCGTTAACTCTTTTTGAATTTTGTCACTCAAAGAGATATTAAATATGGCATGCGCTGAATTTTGATAAAGATGTCTTAGTGCTATTTGAAAATCATTAAACGTGGACTTGTTGCGTAATGCATCAATTGCCTTGAGTGTTTGCAAAATATCCTTTTCTGATTGCTGTTGCAATGTACTGAAAAACCAATGGTGGCGATAGAGTCTAAGGCTAAGTTTTTGCGTACTTTTCGGCGGTTTAAGCTCATTTAATACCTCTATAAGTGCTTGTTCGCCGTCTAAATGCACCAACAATAGAGCAAATAAAATATCATGATTTTCACATTGCCATTCAACTGCATCTAATAATGGTTTAATTCTTGTTATAGTTAAGGTTTGTAAGGGCTTAAGAATATGTTCAAAGGCACCTAGTTGTTGTAATGTCGATAAGAAAACCTCGAAGTTTGCCGTGCTTAATGCGCGTATAAACTCCTGCAAAATACGCTCGTGGGATAATGCTTCAAGCTCGTTATTGGCAATAATGGTTTGCATAAGTTTTAGCGTTTCATCAGCAATGGTAAATCCAAGGTGATGAAGCTTGGCAGCAAAGCGTGCGACACGCAGCACGCGCAAAGGATCTTCACAAAAAGCATCACTAACATGGCGAAGTTTTTTGTTTTTGATATCGTCTTGACCATTAAAAGGGTCGTGTAGTTGCCCATCTTCATCAATTGCCATGGCATTAATCGTGAGATCTCGTCGCTTTAAATCTTCCATTAATGACACTTCATTCGTGTTAAATGTAAAGGCTTGATAGCCACGACCTGTTTTTACTTCCGTGCGCGCTAGTGCGTATTCCTCGTGTGTTTCAGGATGTAGAAACACGGGGAAATGCTTACCTACTTGAATAAATCCAAGCTTTAGCATATCCAATGGTTTTGCATTAACCACAAGCCAGTCATGATCTTTAACTGGCAGGTTTAATAATTGATCGCGGACAGCGCCGCCGACTAAATATGTTTGCATGTTTATTGTAGCTTAATCGAGCTTATTCTTTATGTTATCAATAAATTTAGGTAAACTCTGTCACAATTTCTGCTTCTAACGTAAAAATAAAGATAAAAATATGCAAGATATGCAAGTTTCTGAAAATGCGAATAAGAAAACCTATAGTCTGTATAAAAGATTACTATGGGAGGTCAGATCGCTATGGCCACTTTTATTAATCTCTGTCATCGGTAGCATTATCTATTCGGCGTGTGATGCCTATGCGATGTATTTGATTAAACCGTTATTAAATAAAGGATTTACGCCAACTGGGGGTGAGTTTTTAAAGGGCATCGCTTTGGTGTTTTTGCTTTTGTTTACTTTGCGTGGTGTTGGCTCTTTCTTATCATCATTTTTTATGGGTAAGCTTGGCGCTCAAGTTGTTTATCGTTTTCGCAAACGAATGTTTGGTAAGTTTTTAGATCTGCCCGCGCATTATTATGATAAAACATCATCAGGTAAATTACTCTCTAAGCTTTTATATAACGTCGATCAGGTGACCAGTGCAACAGGTTCTGCGATTATCACTGTCGTGCAAGATGGCACCTTTGTCATTGGATTGATTATTGTAATGGTCGTAACCAGTTGGCAGTTATCAATTACAGTGATTGTGGTTGCCCCTTTCCTTGCGGTTTTTATCACTTGGATCAGTAAGAAATTTCGCCATTATAGCCGTAATACCCAGTCAGCAATGGGTTCAGTAACACACTTTGCCGAAGAAGCATTGATTAATTACAAAGAAATCCGTGTCTTTGGTGGGCAAAAATATCAACTGCAAAAGTTTGATCACAACCTAAGCTATACCTATCGCCAGCAAATCAAAACGTTGATGCTCGATGGATTATCTTCACCAATCATTCAATTTATTGGTGCGATTGTGATTGCGGTGATTTTGTTTATCGTGGCAACCTATGGTTTAAAAGAAGGCGGTTGGCTTGATGCCGGTGGCTTTGTTGCTTTTTTTGCATCAATGATGGCGATTTTAAAGCCGATTAAAAATTTAACCAATGTTAACTCAACCATTCAAAAAGCGATTGCGGCAACTGAGGATATCTTTGAGATCTTGGATGCTAAATCTGAAGAAGATAAGGGTACTAAGCAATTATCACATGTCAAAGGGCAAGTTGAATTTAAAGATTTAAGCTTCTCTTATCCGGAGTCTCAGCAAGTGGTATTAAAACATATCAGTTTAATCGCAAAACCTGGGCAAACGATTGCTTTGGTTGGGCGATCAGGTGGTGGTAAAACCACGATGGTGAATTTGTTGGCACGCTTCTATCAACCAACAAAGGGGCAGATCCTTCTAGATAATGAGGATATGCAATCACTGACTTTGGCAAACTTGCGTAGTCATATTTCATTGGTTTCGCAGCATGTTAATCTGTTTGATGACACGCTCCTTCATAATATCGCTTATGGTCGTGATGGTGAGGTCAGTGAGGAAGAAGTGATTCAAGCGGCAAAAGCTGCCAATGCCTGGGATTTTATTGAGAAGCTGCCTAAAGGCTTATATACGGAAGTTGGACAAAATGGTCTAAGTCTATCTGGTGGACAACGTCAACGTGTTGCAATTGCTCGAGCCCTTTTGAAAAATGCGCCAGTATTAATTCTAGATGAAGCAACCAGTGCATTGGATAATGAATCTGAGCGTATAGTGCAGCAGGCATTAGAGCGCTTAATGAAAGATCGCACGACGTTTGTTGTTGCTCATAGGCTATCAACGGTTGAACACGCTGATCAGATCGTGGTGATGGATGGCGGTGAGATTGTTGAGATGGGTAGTCACAAAGCATTATTGCAAAATGAAAATGGCTTATATTATCAGCTTTATCATCAATCGCTGCATTAAAGAGCCATAAGTGATGCAAAAGGATTGGTACACAGCGCATAAGACTTGGCGCGCAATAATCTTGACACCTTTGTCATGGCTTTTCTCATACATTGCTAAGAAACGCAGAGTCAAGCTACAACAAAAGGCATATCACAGTAAATTGCCGTTGATTGTCGTTGGTAATATTGCTGTTGGTGGCACGGGTAAAACCCCTGTGGTTGAAGCCATTTGCCAACATTTAAAAGAGCAGGGCTATCATCTAGCGATTATTACTCGTGGTTATGGTGGCAAAGCGACACACTATCCTTTTATGATAGATCAAACAACGACAGCAAATATCTGTGGTGATGAGCCTTTTATGCTGCATCAATTATTACAAGATATTCCAATTATTATTTCGCCTAAGCGTGTTGAAGCGATTCAATATATCGAAAAGAAGCTTAAAACGGTTGATGTCATTGTCAGTGATGATGGTTTGCAGCATTATGCGATGCATCGAGACATAGAAATTGCGGTGATTGATGGTCAGCGTCAATTTGGTAATGGTCTGTGTTTGCCAGCAGGCCCTTTGCGTGAGCCGATTACACGCTTAAAAGAAGTTGATATGATGATTGTCAACGGTGGTGGTAGGGCGAGCGTAAGCAACAAAGCACAATATGATATGCAATTGCTGCCACAAAACTTAGTGAGTTTAGCAACAGGTCAAAAGTTTGCTATTGATCAATTACTGCAGTCCATGGGTAGTACATGCTATGCTGTAGCAGGCATTGGTAATCCAAAGCGCTTTTTTAATACCTTAAAGAATCTGGGCTTTATGGTTGAAGCATATCCCTTTAAAGATCATCACAGCTTTACACTTGATGATTTTAAATCGATGGATGATGAAAAGCCTGTGATTATGACGTACAAAGATGCGGTAAAATGCCAAAGCTTTGCCAAAGATAATTGGTATTATTTGGCGATATCACCTGAAATTGAAAAAGAATTCTTTAAGACATTAGATGATAAACTCTCTCTGCTAGAGAGGGGAAAGGAGGGAGGAAAACTCTAACAGAGAAACTTGTTTGATCAGTTATTTTGGCTTTATAAATAAAACCTACTTGATCATAAAAATTTGTGGTTGATCTTTTTCGTTGTTAATCTTGCTTTGACGAACGTAGTCGATATATAAGTCAAATAATTTCATAATATTCACCTCTTGGGTTGTGGTTTACTGGGGGTATCTACGCTCAAGAATAGCAGAAAAAAAATAATTTGCTGTTTCAATGGGGTATTGTTGTGTATCAAAACTGTTACAGCGTTGAGGCAGTAAACGCTGTAAAATGAGTTACGGTGAGTATAGAATACAAAAAACTTGAATTGATGGAGTATGGTTTTGCAAGTTATCGATACACATGTGCACTTTTGGGACTTAAAACAAAAGATAAATAGTTGGGTATTAAATCAATCAAATGAAGCATTGAAGCATGATTTCTTGCCTCAGACGCTACAGCAGAAAATGCAGGATAAACTCTATGGTGCTTTACATATTGAGGCGCATGATAGTCGTATTGACACAGAGATTGAAATCAAGTGGTTGATGGCAGTGGCGCAAAAATGCCCTAATTTGCAAATCAAACATATTGCTTATGTTGATATGACATTGCCAAAAGTACCGTTTATTGCCAAGCTAGACAAGCTTAAGCAATATCCGCAAGTTGTCGGTATTCGTCATATTCTAGCCTATGAACAAGGTGTTGATTACTGCCCTGAATCGCAGGATTTATCAACGCATCCCAATGTATTAGCCAATTTGCAAATATTAGCGGATTATGATCTTATTTTTGACTGTCAAGCCTACCCGCGACAGTTATTAAATCTTGCACCACACCTTAAAGCATCACGTGTTAAAACGGTGATTGAGCATTGTGGTTTGCCATTATGGGATAATCATGAGCAGTGTCAGCTATGGCAGCAAAGTATGCGAGTCTTATCCGAGGTTGAGAACGTTTCACTGAAATTATCAGGACTGCAAATGTTAGGACAGCTTGCGCATAGCAAAGCGATTGTTGACTATGCGATTGATTGTTTTGGTTACCAGAGACTCATGTATGCCTCAAATAATCCCGTGTGTTTTCGTGATAACCCACTTGAGTGGTTTAAAGCACTGGATCAACTATGCGCAGGTAAAGGTGAGGTTTTTTATGATAATGCATTAATTTTCTATCAATTTTAATTCCTTGCAGAAGACTAATGCTTAGCATATACCGCTCGTAAATCATTTTGCGGTATTCGATGTCAAAGAATTTTTTGATGATTTTGAGTGATTGTATTGCAGGTAATAGCTAGGGCTATTGGCAACATACAATCACTCAAAGGTGCAGGAAATTCGACGGCAGAAATATTGTAAAATGGTTTGTGAGCGGTATGTTGCTCTGGTCATTACGATTAAACTCTTTATTTGATGTTTGTCAAAATGTAGTCCATAATTTCAGACATCAATGAGTATATGGAGTTTTTATGCAGTCAAAACATATTGATTTAATCACTCAGAAGCTAAACCATTTACCCGCGAAGTATTTTGCAGAAGTGGAGGATTTTATTGATTTTTTGCATCAAAAAGATAGTTTGCAAAAAGTGCGTCAAGATTTCACAATGATGTCACAGTCAAGCTTTCAAGCAGTGTGGGATAATGATGAGGACGAAATCTATAATGACCTATGATGTTGGTGATATTGTTTTAGTCCCATTCCCTTTTACGAACTTACTATCTTCAAAAAAACGCCCAGCGGTGGTGATAAGTCAGAAAACTTACCAATATAAAAGACCAGACATTATTTTGATGGCGATTACAAGTCAGATTAAAATGCCGCTTGGATATGGTGAGTGCATATTATCCCAATGGCAACAAGCAGGGTTGCCTAAATTATCAATGCTTAAACCGTTGATTGCGACTATCGATCAAAAAAACATTTTAAAGAAACTTGGTGCTTTGACAGCGTTAGATCAAAAAAGTCTTTTTGAAGTTATGTCAAATTTATTTGATTCAACAAGTGGTGGTAAATAATGACGAGAAAACAAAAAACACTTGTTCTTGGTATTGGCTCGCCTTTTGGCGATGATCAATTCGGTTGGTTAGTAGCAAAAGAAATCAAAGAGATGCTCAAGAGTGGCCAACGTTTACATATCGATATTGAGATTGCCGATCGACCAGGTTTGAATTTATTACGTTTCTTAGAAAAAGACTATGCTCAAATCATTCTAATCGATGCAGTTAATGCGGGCGTTAAACCCGGTATGCAATTCACTCTACAGTCTCATGAGATTCTTGAGTTTAGTGGGTTCCTATCTTCACATAATATTGGTGTTGCACCTTCTTTGGCATTGGCCAATGCGCTTAATATGCAGATAGATCATGTACTGTTTTACGGTGTGCAAGGAAAGCATTTATTTGTGAAGGATGATGTCTTATCGGATGCTGTTAAGAAGTCAGTGGGTAATATGGCGCAGATGATAACTCTCCAGTTGATTAAATCGTAGGGGCGTATTGCATACGCCCGAGAATGGCATGCGTATACCGCTCACAAACCATTTTACAATATTTCTGCCGTCGAATTTCCTGCACTTTTGAGTGATTGTTTTTTACTAATAGTCCTAGCTATTACCTGCAATACAATCACTCAAAATCATCACAAACTTCTTTGACATCGAACACCGTAAAATGATTTACGAGCGGTATATAAAGGCTTCGACTTACGCTCAGCCAACGTTTACTCAGTGACGTGTGATTGAATCGCAGTAATTGCAATGGTGTAAATAATATCATCAACTGTCGCCCCACGTGACAGATCATTAACTGGCTTGTTTAGCCCTTGTAATACAGGACCTATACTTAAGACATCGGCACTTCTCTGCACGGCTTTATAGGTTGTATTGCCGGTGTTTAAATCTGGAAAAATCAATACATTGGCATATCCGGCAACGGCACTATTAGGTGCCTTTTTTTGAGCAACTGAAAGCGTTGTGGCAGCATCATATTGCAAGGGACCATCAACGATCAGATCAGGGCGTTTTGTTTTAACCAATTCAGTCGCAGATTTGACTTTATCAACATCGGCACCATGACCTGAGTCTCCTGTGCTATAACTGATCATGGCAATTTTAGGATCAATACCAAATGCTGTGGCAGACTCAGCGCTTTGAATAGCGATTTCAGCTAATTGCTCGGTTGTGGGATCAGGGTTAACTGCACAATCGCCATAAACTAGTACTTGATCTTCAAGGCACATGAAAAATACCGACGAGACAATCGAGCAGTTAGGTTTTGTTTTAATGATTTTAAGTGCGGGGGAAATGGTATGTGCGGTGGTATTTAAAGCACCTGCAACTAAGCCATCAACATCTGACATATATAACATCATGGTTGCAAGGGTTACATTATCTTCAAGGGCATCACTCGCCATAATTTCGGTCATGCCTTTGTGTTTGCGCGCATTGATAAGCGGCTTGAGATACTGAGCTTTGATGCTATCGGGATCAATTGTGATGACTTTATCCGATAAGTGTAAGCCTTGCTTTTTGGCAATCTCGATTACATCGTCACGTTTCGCTAATAAGATGCAAGTAGCAACCTTGCGTTCACTACAGAAAATAGCAGCTTCAATCGTGCGCGGTTCTAAACCCTCGGGTAGGATGATACGTTTGGTGACTTCAGTTGCACGCTTGATTAGATAATGACGAAACGCCGGTGGCGATAGTTTGGTTGGTGCGGGTGTTGCCGTAAGCTTGCGTGTAACCATATCGACATCAATGCATTCAGCAATGGATGATCGTAAGAGATTTAAACGTGTTATATCATCTTTAGGAATGCTGCTGTAATCAATATCAGCTAATTTTAAAATGGTGCTAATGCTCTTATTGTAAGTTACAAAGATAGGTAAAGACATGCGTTTAGCCGCATCAAGACAGAAATCAAGCACGGCACGATTGGCAAGGGAGAAGGCAGTTAATATTAATCCTGCGATTTTAATGCCTTTTTGTGCGGCAACTGTCGCTGCGAGAATAATATCACTGCGATCAGCAGCTGTGATGATTAATGTGCCTGGTTTGATTTCGTCTAAGGTGTGATCGACGGTACGCGAACACATGGTGACGACATGCACACGGCGCTCAAGATCAAAGCCCTCAAAAAGTGCAGTTAAATTTAAACGATTGGCGATATCAATAACACGTGGATAGGTAAGATTATTTTGCCAATGTGTTATCCCGAGTAAATTCAGATGATTACTGTTAAAGATAGTTAATGCCTTAATATCTGATTTTGTAAGGCTTGGCGTGCTACTGTTAATATCTTCATCTAACAAGCTAAAACGATTTTTGCCATCACCATCAATTGGCGCGTTAAGTTTAGTAACAATGGCGCCTAAGAGCGCATCTTGGGGAATTTGCTGTTGATATAGCTTCAGTTGAATCTCAAGGTCTTTTAGCGTCTTATATCCTTGGCGTGCAATGAGGATAACATTAGCATTAAACGCGCGAATAAGTGTTTTATTAAAGAGATTGATATAAGCGTTTAGCCATTCAAATTGATTATGATTATGTTCTTTGATAAACACGCCATCAATTAAGGTAATATCACTGTTTTGACTAACTTTATCGTAGATATTAAGCAAGTATTCAAAGAAGTCTTTCATTTTATTTTGTTGAAAATAATGCTCAATTTCAGAAGACGAGATTTCCGCATCAAATAACGGATTAAACAGCTTAACGCGATAACCACGCTGTTCAAAGGCATATCTTAAGCCTTGTTTTAACGAGAACAAGCCAACACCTTGACCGGTAGGTAGTAGTATGATTGGTAGACTCATGCTTGATCCTTAACACTTAATAATATTTGACAACTTTGTGCAATCATTCGCTCTTCATCGGTTTTGAGTACCATAATGCGTTTGCTGCCTTTAGCGTGAACTTCAATTGCTTGTGCGGCATTTTCATTGCGCGCAGTATCAATGGCAAAGCCGCTGAACTTAAGTCGATTGATGATTTGTTGACGTACTAAGGAGCTGTTTTGACCAATGCCTGCGGTAAAAATAAGCCCATCAAGTTGATCAAAATACATAAGATAGCTCGCAATGAAGCCCGCGACACGGTGACTAAATATATCCAGTGCTAATCTCGCTTGCTTTACTTCCTTTAATTCGATATCAGGATTGTCAATAAGATATTCAATTTCACGCATATCACTTAACCCACATAAGCCAAGCAAGCCACTTTGCTTGTTTAATAGCTGATTAATCTCATTGATATCCATATTAAGCATCTGTTGCAGATAGCTAAAAATACCAGGGTCAATAGTGCCAGAGCGCGTACCCATGACCAGTCCATCCAACGGCGTAAACCCCATGCTGGTATTGATGCTTTTACCATTTTTGATTGCGGTAATACTGCAGCCATTGCCTAGATGCGCGCAGATGAAATTGCCTTGTGTAAGAGATAGATGTTGAGCGGCAGCTTGTGCAATATACTGGTGACTTATTCCATGAAAGCCATATTTTCTAATATGTAGATCTTCATAAAGCGTATTGGGGATGGCATAGCGATAGATTTCCTCAGGTATACTCTGGTGGAAAGCCGTATCAAAGACAGCAATCTGAGGTGTCGATTCAAAATGCTGCTGACAAAACTCAATACCTTCGAGGTTGGCAGGGTTATGCAAGGGAGCTAAAGGGATAAGCGCACGAATTTTAGCAATAACATCATCTATTACAATAACAGCACGATCGAAATGATGCCCACCATGCACCACGCGATGCCCTATAGCAATAATTTGACTGAAATAGTCTTGCTGCTTTAAAAAACCAATAATTTTGGCAAATGCTTGATGGTAATTAAGTGATGAAGTTTCTGTCTTAGTTTGCCCATTAATGGAAATGCTTAACGTTGTTTCTTTGGTATTAATTTTATCAACCAGTCCAACGAGCTTCTGTAGCAATGTATTGTGATCATAAAGTGAGAATTTAATTGAGGAGCTGCCACAATTAAAAACAAGAAAGTACTGTGCCATAGGCTAAAAACTCTTGAGACTTAAGTGCTACTCACTATAGCCTAAGACAGTAGTTTATTGGAAATCTAAACACAAACTAAGATCACAAAAATAAACAAAACTTGCGTTATGTCATTATTTGCGACTTTAGTGCATTAAATAATACAGTCATACTGTTTTCACTTATTTATTGTGTGCTAATCTAACCTACAGTGATATATCGGTCGATAAGTTATGCATGAATTTTCATTGTGCCAAAGTGTGATTACGATTGTGCTTGATAAAGCAAAAAGCATGGGATATGAGGCACAAGCCGTGCGACAAATTGAACTATGTGTTGGGCAATTGGCTGGTGTTGATACTGAGTCCATGCGCTTTTGGTTCCCAGTTGCTGCTAAAGATACACCATTAGCGCAGAGTATCTTAAATATTACGGTCAAACCGGCATGGGCACATTGCTTAACATGTACCCATGATTATCAATTATCAAAGTTTTATGATGCATGTCCTAAATGTCAAAGTCATGATAAAAAAATACTGATAGGTCAAGATATGTTGGTGGAAAAAATTGAGTTTGTAACGTCAGAAGAAAATAATAAGAGTTAAGAGTTAAGAGTTAAGAGTTAAGAGTTAAGAGTTAAGAGTTAAGAGTTAAGAGTTAAGAGTTAAGGAGTAAGTTATGTGTACAACTTGTGGTTGTAGCGATTCTGAGCATACGCATCAACATGTGCATGACCATCATCAGCATGATCATGGGGTTGATAGTGTCAAATTAGAAAAGGCAATTTTGGCAGCAAATGATCAATATGCACAAGCCAATCGTGAGATTTTGAGCGCTAAAAATGCGCTAGCATTTAATTTTGTATCTAGTCCAGGTTCGGGCAAAACCTCATTGCTTGAAAAGACGATTGCTAAGCTTCATGCTGAGCACCCAATCGTTGTGGTTGAAGGTGATCAACAAACTGAAATCGATGCTAATCGAATCCGTAAAGCAGGGGCGAAAGCCTATCAGATCAATACTGGCAAAGCATGTCACTTGGATGCGCATATGGTTGGACATGCGTATGAACATTTAGACATTCAAGAAAACAGTTTTGTCTTTATTGAGAATGTCGGTAATTTGATTTGTCCGGCAATGTTCGATTTAGGTGAAAAGCATCGCATTGCTGTGATTTCAGTGACAGAAGGTGATGATAAACCATTGAAATATCCGGATATGTTTTATCATGCGGATACCGTGATTATTAATAAAACGGATCTACTGCCGTATGTTGATTTCAGTGTTGAGCGTTGCATTGAAAATATTCGTAAAATTCGTCGTGATATTCGATTTTTTGAGCTTTCGGTTAAAACGGAAGAGGGGTTTGATAACTGGTTAAACTGGCTATCTTCTTTAATAAATTTGAAAGAAAGGGTATAGCTTAAGGTCGTTTTTCTTTTGTCTTTAGCTGGGTGTGGCAAATTTTTTGAATTGGTTAGGTAATAAATGGGTATAACAGCAGTCAGAATCACAGTTAATGGCATTGTCCAAGGTGTGGGCTTTAGACCATTTATTTATGTATTGGCGGTAAAAAACGATTTATTTGGCAGCGTGCAAAATACGCTTCACGGTGTTGAGATTATTCTGCAAACGACACATCAGGAAGCTAAGAAGTTTTGCACATTGATGAGGCAACAATTACCTAAGCTTGCACAAATTGAACATATCAAAATGACTGAAATCACTGTTGTTAAAGCATTTGATCATTTTAGTATTTTAGCCAGTAGTGAAGGGAAGTCCGAGACCAAAATTCCAGCCGATAGTGTTATTTGTGACGACTGCCTGAGTGAGCTATTTGATCCAAATAGTCGCTATTATCTTTATCCTTTCACGAGTTGTACTTATTGTGGTCCGCGCTTTAGTGTTACCGAGTCTTTGTCTTATGATCGAGAAACGACGACGTTTTCCAAGTTTCCATTATGTGATGATTGCTCGAGTGTTTATCGCAATCCTTTAGATCGACGTTATCACGCGCAAACAACGGCTTGTTATGCGTGTGGCCCCAAATTATCTCATGCTTTTTCTGATATGGTGCAAATACTGAAACAAGGTGACATTTTAGCGTTGAAAATACATAGCGGGTTTAAACTGGTTGTCGATGCTAAAAATGAAGTAGCGATTACGCGCTTAAGACAACGCAAAAAAAGACCGTCTAAACCTTTCGCATTAATGGCATTAAATCAAGCTAGCATTGAGCAATATGTACAGTGTAATCAAGAAGAAAGTACGCTATTAAACTCGTCAGCTCGTCCAATTGTATTGTTAGAAAAGAAAACAACGACTCAGCTGCCGAAAATGCTCGCACCTGATCTTAATGAGCTTGGTGTGATGTTACCAAGTTCAGCCGTTGATTATTTGCTTTTTTATTATCTCTTAGGTCAACCTAAAGATCGTGATTGGTTGCATCAAGCAAATGATCTATTACTGGTAGTGACAAGTGCTAATTTATCTGGTGGCAGTATTATTGCAGACAATGATCAAGCTTATCAATTGCTAGCACCCATTGCCGATATGATCGTGAGTGATGATAGACAAATTGCGATGCAAAGTGACGATAGCGTGATGCGCGTGGTTTTAGATAAATCAATAATGATCCGTCGCGCGCGTGGTTTTGTGCCATTAACGATTAAGCTTAATCATGAATTACCTTGTGTCTTTGCGACGGGGGCTTTGTTGAAAAACACCTTTTGTTTTGTCAGCCACAATGAAGCCTATCTTTCACAATATATTGGTGATATGGATAGTGTCGATAGTATTGAATACTTTGAAAAAGCATTTCATCACTATCAACATTTATTTGGCGTGAGTTTCAATGCAGTGGCGTGTGACTTGCATCCGGATCTGTATACGACTGAGTTTGCTGAGCGCTTAAAATTACCGCTTATTCGTGTGCAACATCATGAGGCGCATATTGCTGCAGCTATGGCGGAGTATGCGTTACAAGGTCAAGTATTAGCGATTGTGCTTGATGGTTTTGGCTTGGGTGATGATGGTGTGGCGCGAGGTGGTGAGCTTTATCATTGTGATATTGAAGTACTTAAATTTACACGAATATCAGCGCTTCAATCTATGCCTTATTTAGGTGGTGATCGTGTGCAAAAAGAGCCATGGCGTATGGCGCTTAGCTTGTGTGTTGACTTGGGATTAAAAGTACCAAAGCATCTATTGGCAAATGAAAAAGCGCCAAGTTTTTTGCAATTACTTGAGAAAAACAAAGAAAACCTAGCATATACGACAAGTATGGGTCGCCTATTTGATGGTGTAGCAAGTTTGTTAGATATTTGTCACGACAACACCTTTGAAGCAGAAGCTGCAATGAAACTTGAAGCATTGGTTAACGTACCTAGGGTTGATAAAAGCTTGATTGATATAAACAATAATCAACTGGATGTATCACAATTAGTCGCAAGAATAATAGGTATGCCAAAAGACAAAGGCAGTGAGCTATTTCATGGAACCCTAGCTTATGCTTTAGCCTTATGGGCGCATGAGAGTGCAGTCAACAAAGGTATTACTCAAGTGATATTAACCGGTGGTTGTTTTCAAAACAAAGTACTGTTAACTCAAGTTGTACAGTACCTAGAAACATTTGGCTTAGAGGCGATTGTGTCACAAAAAATCCCAGTCAATGATGGTGGAATCAGTTTAGGGCAAGCATGGCTTGCTGCGAATAAATTAAACAAGGAGAAAAAGCATGTGCTTAGCGATTCCTGCGCAAATTATAGCGCTTAATGGCGATGACCAAGCGCTGGTTAATATTGGTGGTGTGCGCAAAGAGATTTCCTTGGCATTATTAAAAGATCAGGTTGATATCAATGATTATGTGATTGTGCATGTTGGCTTTGCGCTTAGTAAACTAGATGAAGCTCAAGCCAAACAAACGTTAAAAGATTTCGCTGACATGTTACAACAAGATCGAGGTGATCTATGAACTATATTGAGGTTTTTCGCGATCCAAAAGTCGCCAAAGGACTTATTGCTGAGATTAACAATAGTGTGCAAAGTGGGCGAAAATATCACCTGATGGAGTTTTGTGGCGGTCACACGCATGCGATTCATCGTTATGGTATCACAGGACTGTTGCCAGCTGAGATTAAGATGATTCACGGTCCAGGTTGTCCTGTATGTGTGCTACCGGTTGCACGCGTTGATCAGGCGATTTTTCTTTCTTTACAGCCTAATGTGATTTTTTGCAGTTATGCCGATATGTTGCGAGTGCCTGGCACAAACCAAGATAGTCTACTCAAAGCCAAAGCGCGCGGTGCGGATGTACGTATGATTTACTCAAGTGAAGATGCGTTAAAGTTGGCACAAGAGAATCCAGATAAAAAAGTGATCTTTTTTGCGATTGGCTTTGAAACGACAACACCACCGACAGCTGTTGTATTGGATAAAGCATTAAAGTTAGGCTTGAATAACTTCTTTGTGTTTTGCAATCATGTGCTAACACCGATTGCGATGGAAGCCATCTTATCCGATGAAGTCAAAATTGATGGCTTTGTCGGCCCTTCACATGTCAGTATTGTTATTGGCAGTGATGCGTATCATGATGTAGCAACGCGCTTTGCCAAACCTGTGGTGATCGCGGGATTTGAACCTTTGGATGTATTGCAATCTATTGTGATGCTGATTCAGATGATTAATCGTGATGAGGTGGGTGTCAAAAACCAATACACACGTGCGGTAACACACCAAGGCAACACCCTTGCACAGCAATTAATTGCTGAGTATTTAGAGTTACGAGATAGCTTTGAATGGCGTGGGTTAGGATTCATCCCCAAAAGTGCATTAAAGATTAATGGTAAATATGCACAGTTTGATGCTGAAGTGGTTTTTGATATACCAACCGTGAAAGGGCAAGAGCATAAGGCATGTGCATGTCCTGATATCTTGCGAGGGGTCAAAGAGCCTAAAGACTGTAAGCTCTTTGGCGTTGCCTGCACACCAGAGCAGCCGATGGGAGCATGTATGGTTTCCTCTGAAGGAGCGTGTGCGGCACATTATCAATACCAAGGAGTGCCGGCATGAGTGTTAAATTAAACTTCAAATCAGGTGTGGTGGATCTCGCGATGGGTGCCGGTGGCAAAGCGATGAATCGCTTGATTGATCAGTTGATGAAGAAAGCTTTTGACAATGAGTATTTATCTCAAGGTGAGGATCAAGCAACGTTGCCAAATCTCAATGGTAAAATTGCGATGACAACCGATAGTTATGTAATTACGCCATATTTTTTCCCAGGTGGCAATATCGGCAGTTTAGCTGTTTATGGTACGGTGAATGATCTGGCAGTAGGAGGTGTGAAGCCGCGTTTTCTTTCGGTAGGCTTTATTCTAGAAGAAGGCTTGCCACTGAGTGATTTAAAAGTGATTGTTGAGTCAATGGCAGAAGCGGCAAAAGCCTCCCATGTTCAATTAGTAACAGGTGACACCAAAGTGGTTGAGAAAGGCAAAGGCGATGGTATTTTTATTAATACCACAGGGATAGGCGTTGTTATGAATGACTTTGTGACACATGAGCCATTAGTGAAAGGTGATTGCATCATTATCAATGGGGCGATTGCTGAGCATGGTGTTGCTGTGATGTCAAAGCGCGAGGGCTTAAGCTTTGATTGCGATGTCCAAAGTGATGCTATTAATCTAAATCATTTGCTTGAAAAGCTACATCAATCAGGTTGTCACATCAAGACGATGCGTGATCCAACACGAGGCGGTGTTGCTGCCACCTTAAATGAATGGGCGAGCCAATATGAAGTAGGTATTAGCATTGATGAGTCTGCACTTGTCGTTAGTGAAGAAGTGCGTTCTGCTTGTGAGTTATTGGGCTTGGATCCGCTTTTTATTGCAAATGAAGGCAAGGTTTTAATTGTTTGTAATCAAAGCGAAGTTCAGAAGGTATTAGCATGTTTACAGCAAGACGAGTTAGGTAAAAATGCCAGTGTGATTGCTAAGGTTGATAAAGTAGGCAATGCATCGGTCAATATGCAAACAAGCTTTGGCGGGCTTAGACGCGTTGATTGGCTAAGCGGCGAACAACTACCAAGAATTTGCTAAGTATAAGGAGGAAGAATGAGTCAGTTTTATTTTTTAGCGCATCAGCGTTTAGATGATTTAATTATTACCTTAAAGACACAGGGATTTGAGGTAAAAGCACCGATCGTTGATGATCATGCGATTGTTTATGATGATATTGAAAAAGCAGCGGAGTTACCATGGGGCTACGTTGATGAGCAGAAACCAGCACACTATCACGTCAAAAAAACCGATCAAAACAAAGCTTTTGCGTGGAGTCTGCCAGTGCAATCGGTAAAGCCGATGTTGTTTAAAGAGAAAGAAGCATTATGGCAAGTCAAGCATGATGACACTGGCAAGTTGACATTTGAGCAGGCGCTCAATAAACAAAAATATGCTGTTTTAGGTGTTAGACCTTGTGATTTGCGCGCGATTGAAATTCAAGATCGTGTGTTTATCGAAAATGCCTATCAAGATGTGCGTTATAAGGCGCGACGTGAAGCGATGTTTATCATTGCGGCTAATTGTACCAGTTGTCATAGTAATTGCTTTTGCATTAGCTTAGGTGATAGCCCATATGCTGATAAAGGCTTTGAATGGGCAATGACGGAAATCAATGGTGGTTTTGTCATTGAATCAGGTAGTAACAAGGGCAGAGCGCTTATTGAGCAGCTGCAATTAAACCCAGCTACTGGTGCGCAAACCTATGAAGCAGAACAAAGAGTCAAAGCGGTATATGCAATGCAAGAGAAAAGCATCCCACCCTTAGCAACGGTTGAAAAGGCGCTATTTGCTAACTTAGATCATCCGCAATGGGATGATGTTGCTAAACGGTGTTTATCGTGTGGTAGTTGCACACAATCTTGTCCGACGTGCTTTTGCCATACCGAGAAAGAAGTACCTGATTTGGAAGGACAAGTAAGTACGCATTTGCGCGAATGGGATTCATGCTTTGGTTTAGATCATAGTTACACGCATGGTGAGTTATATCGTGAGGAGCCTAAACATCGATATCGTCAGTGGCTAACACATAAATTCTCCACTTGGCGCGAGCAGTTTAGAACAAAGGGCTGTGTTGGTTGCGGGCGCTGTATTACGTGGTGTCCGGTGAGCATTGATGTTACGGATGAAATAAACATTCTCTGTCAGGAGACGCAGAATAAGCAGAAAAAGCAGGAGAAAAAAGCATGATTTACCCACAAGATGCTTATTTGCCACATGAGGCTGAGATTATTGACTTTATTGAAGATGCAGCAGATATTTTTACCCTGCGTTTACGTTTGTGTGATGCGGATTTACGCCAGAAATACAGCTTCAAACCTGGTCAATTTAATATGATTTATCTTTATGGTGTGGGTGAAGTGGCCATCTCGATTGTTAATGATCGTGAGTTTAACCATGATGTTTTTGAACATACCATTCAAGTCGTTGGACGCATAACACAAGGCATGCATCAATTAAAGAAAGGTCAAAAGGTCGGTATTCGTGGACCTTTTGGCAGCAGTTGGCCAGTGGATGAAGCACAAGGCAAAGATGTTGTAATTATGACCGGTGGGTTGGGTAACGCGCCATTGGTAGCGGCAACTGAAATGATGCTAAAAAACCGCGAAGCATATGGGCGGATTTATGTGGTGCAAGGTGTGCGTCACAGTGAAGGACTTATTTATCAGGATAAATATACGCGTTGGAATGCCATCCCAAATACACAGGTGATTGTAACGGCAACTGAGGGCGAGTCATTTGGTCCATGGCAATGGTATAAAGGCTTTGTCACCGAAGCGGTTAAAGATCTTAAGCTAGATTATCAAAATACTTATGTGATGAGTGTTGGCCCTGAGATTATGATGAAAAATGTTGCGCGTAGTTTTATTGATATTGGGGTGCCAGAGCATCAAGTATTTGTCTCATTAGAGCGCAGTATGAAATGTGCGATTGGGCATTGTGGGCATTGCCAGATGGGCAAAGAGTTTATCTGCAAAGATGGTGCCGTTTATGCCTATCCGCAAGTTGAAAAACTGTTGTCAATCAAGGGGGTGTAAGATGTCGCATGAGAGTAAATTAAGAAATCTAAACAACAAACCAACACTGGCTGTACATAAGTTTAGCTCATGTGATGGTTGTCAATTGGCATTTATTAATGATGGGTTGCGCCTGTTGAAATTATCACAATTGGTTGAGATCAAACACTTTGCTGAAGCAGGTCCTGTTGACGAAGATGCCAAAGTGGATATTGCGATTATTGAGGGCAGTATTAATACCAAGCATGATGTACATCGCATTCAAAAGATTCGTGAAAATAGCAAATATCTTATTACGATGGGCGCATGTGCAACAACAGGTGGTATTCAAGCTTTAAGAAATAATGTTACCCGTCAACAGTTTGAAGGTTGGATGAAAGATATCTACCCGCAACACACTGATGTGATTGATAAAATGGAATTAGATACCGCAAAACCGATTGAGGATTATGTTGCCGTTGATTTTGAAATCAGAGGATGTCCGGTAAGTTCCGAGCAGATGTATCACGCGGTGCGTCAACTATTATTTAAAGTTGAGCCAGAAAAGGTGGTAGAACCTGTCTGCACATCGTGTAAACATCGTGGAATCACCTGTGTGATGGTTGCACGTAATGAACCGTGCTTGGGACCTGTGACGGCTAATGGTTGTGATGCACTTTGTCCACATATTAATCGCGGATGTTATGGCTGTTATGGTGCTTCCAAATATGCCAATTTTGATGCAATGACGGCAAAGCTAAAATCAATGGGGCTAACTGATGAAGAGATTGCGCATAAATATCATTTTATCAATAATCAGCAACAAGGTTTCAAGCAGGCTGGAGATAACGCATGAGTAATCAAATGAATACGGCAAATAATGCCAAAACAACGAAAATAGAAGTGCCTATTCTAGCGCGCGTCGAAGGTGAAGGTGCGCTTGATTTAGAGATTAACAATAATGAAATTACCAAATGTCATGTGCGTATTTATGAGCCACCACGCTATTTTGAGAAGTTTTTAGAAGGACGTGAACCGAATGAGATCATTGATGCGGTAGCACGCATTTGTGGTATTTGCCCGATGGCGTACCAAATGAGTGTCGTGACATTGATGGAAAAAGCTTTTGAGGTAGAAGTGACCCCTTGGGTGCATGCAATGCGACGAGTGATGTATCTCGGTGAATGGATTGAGTCACATTATTTGCATACACATATTTTAGCTGCTCCTGATTTTTTGAAATATCATTCAGCGATTGAAATGGCAAAAGACTTTCCTAATGAAGTCAAGCGTGGAGTTAGATTGCAGCATTTAGGTAATGATATTTTGTCATTATTTGGTGGCAGATCGGTGCACCCTGGGGCGATTAAAGTCGGTGGATTCTATCGAGCACCTAAGCCTAAAGAAATCAAAGCACTTATCCCACGACTACAAGAAGCGCTAAAAGATGCCAAAGATGTCGTGATGTGGTTTGCCCAATTACCTTATCCTGATGTCTGCTTTGATGAAGTATTACAAGTAGCATTAACGGATGTCAGTGGACAGTATCCGGTGATTGCTGAACATGTCGTAACCAACAGAGGTGAGTGTTTTCCAATCGAAGAATGGGATGAGCATTTCTATGAGTTTCATGCGCCACAATCAACAGCACTTCACTCAACACGCGATGGACAACCCTATTTAACAACACCATTAACACGTCTGAATTTGAATTTTGATAAATTACCCAAAGAGGTTCAAGCGCTTGCTAATAGTACGGGTATTTCGTTTCCAAGTAATAATATCTTTCATAGTATTTTGGCGCGATCAATCGAATGCTATTACGCGATTGGTGAGATACTGCGACTATTTGAAGCGTATGAATATCCAGATAAACCTTATGTTGATGTGAGCTTTAAGGCAGGCAAGGCGTGGGGTGCGACAGAGGCACCTCGTGGAATTCAGATTGATTACTTTGAGTTTGATGACAAAGGGTGTGCGACAAAAATCCGTATTACACCGCCAACTGCGCAAAACTTAGCTTGTATGGAGGCCGATCTTAAGCAGTCATTAACCAAGTTTGGGTTGGATAAATCAGACGATGAATTAAGGCAGCATGCAGAAATGGTGATTCGTAATTACGACCCATGTATTTCGTGTTCGGCTCACTTTCTGACATTGAATATCAAACGCGCATGAGGTTGTTATGCATAGAAGATTTTTTCGTGGATTTATTCTTATCAGTTTATTACTGTGGGTAATGTTTGCTGTTGCCTTTTACCAACATTTAAGCTTGTTGAGCATGGTTTTTATTGCTTTTATGTTAGGACTTAGGCATGGCTTTGATGTTGATCATATCGTCGCCATTGATAATGTGACGCGTCAATTAGCACAAAAAGGCAAACCCAGTGTTACAACTGGCTTGTTCTTTGCGCTAGGGCATTCTAGTGTTGTGTTTTTGCTGACTTTGCTGGTTATTTTAGGGGGCAGTCTAAGCAAAGCAGAGAGCCTTGGTATCATTGGTATTGGCGCTGTGATTGGATCGATTGTATCAATTGCCTTTTTATGGCTTACAGGAGGGATGAATGTATTATCACTGTATAAGCTTATTAAACATCAACAAAACACACATACACATTCGCCCTTAACACGTTGGTTAAAGCCTTTGTTTAAAATGATTGATAAGCCTTATAAAATGTATCCAGTTGGCTTTTTATTTGGGCTTGGTTTTGACACAGCCACTGAAATTGCTCTTTTAGGATTAGCAGCAACGGCATCATTAAGTGGTGAATCAATCTGGCTTATTTTGGCATTGCCAGTTGCCTTTGCACTTGGTATGACATGGGTTGATTCATTAGATGCATTATTAATGACCAAGCTTATCAATACTCAAAAACTAAATGATCAGATCTTTCGTCGCTACAATATTGCGATACTATTGATCGTGATCAGTGCGTCATTTATTGTCGGGTTTATTCAGTTATTTGGATTATTTGACCTTGATGTCTATGGCGCTATTGCTTTTGTCAGTGATCACTCGCCGTGGTTTGGTGGCGGTTTAGTGTTGTTGCTATTTGGTATATTTGTAGCATTGATATTTAAAAAGCAAGAAACGCTGTGAAATGATCCATGGGCTTGTTTTTAATAGAAGCTACTTGGCTATTGGTTAAAGTCATTGGCTGCAGTCCTTACATCTTTTTATTGCTTCATAAGCATAATTAAAAGCTTTTTAGATTGTTTTGCAAGAGAATTTAATGATCAATATTTATAAATAGCAAAATGCATATTTTCTACATATATAAACATATGTATGTGTTTTTGTTGAGCTATGCTGTCTAAACACGCTAAGGGGTGCGTAAGAAATTAGAATGTTATTTAAGTGTTAAACGGGGAATTTGAATTATGAAAAAGCTAAGCTTAATGATTGTGACTTTGCAGACTTCTTTGCTTCTTGGATGTGGTGGTTCTAGTCAAACTGGTGGTGAAACTAGCGGTTCATCAACAGCGTACAAGGCGACATATACTAGCGAGCTAAGTGTTTCTGAATCTGCGAGTGAGAAATTTGATATACTTGTTGAGACACTAAATGGTGAGAGTTCTTTAACTTCAGCTTCTAATGGTAATGGGGTAACTTATTCTATTGAGACTGTGCCTAATGCAAATATTATGGTTGAGAATGATTGCCAAAACATTGCTGTTGGGAAGCCCTGCACATTAATGACATCATTAAAAAAAGAAGCAGCAGACACTGAAGAATTTAATTTTGTGATCAAGTTATCTAATGGAGTGAGTAAGACTGAAAGTGCGACACTTAAAAAGCATCTATTAAGTGTTAACCTTAACTCGCAAGAGGTTTTGCCTACTGGCTATAACAATTATGTATCAGTGACTAACACGAGCAATGTAACAGCATATTTTGATAAGCCATATTTTGTTGACCAAGATAACATGCAGATTGGCGCAGTTTTAATTACAGATAACACGTGTACTAATAAGCTTGATCCTGAGCAGAGCTGCCATTTTCTAATAAAAGGAGAAAATGGTGTGGTGGGTCAATTGAAATTAGCTTTACAGAGAGAACCGCTTGCTGATGTGAGTTTTTCAAATGTTGTTATTACAGGCACTAAGACACAAGATATTCCAACAAATGCTGCCAAAGGGGGAAGTTATACATTTACTTATACCTTTACTAATACCAATAGGACATTGGCTGCGACGGGGGTAAGCTTTACAAATGATTTTGCAGCGCCAGATTTTACAATAGATACAGCGAAGAGTAGTTGTAATGGGGTCACATCAATTGCGGCAAATAGTAGCTGTACTTGGCAAGGAACATTCACACCAGGAAGCGAAGGTAATAAGAGTATGAGTTCGACATTGCATTACGCGAAGGGTAGTAATGTGACTTTAACCAGTTCCTCTTTAGTAGTGGGGTTATTAGCTACCACACCAATCAATACAGCTCCTAATGTTGCCGAAAAAGGCTGGGCTTGGCCTACCCAAAGATTTGAGCCTGCTAAGAAGGTAGACAACACGCCTTGTAATGATGCTGAATATGATAAATTAACGGGTTTAATGTGGGTTAAAGACGGTAATTTTGCTGGCCAGGAATACTGGAATCAAGCAACAAATTATGCCGATAATTTAACGTTATGTGGATATAACGACTGGCGCTTGCCAACAATTAATGAGTTGAAATCCCTTGTGAATTATTCAGATACAGTTTCACCAGCAAATTGGTTAAATGCAAATGGTTTTAGTAATATTCAAATGCATCCATATTGGAGTAGCACAGTTTATTCTATCTTAGGCGGCAGTGCGTGGCTCGTTAATATGGATAATGGTGCCGTGTTCAACTTCTATCAAGCGACTACCTTTTACTATGTGTTGCCTGTTCGCGGACCCAATAGTTTTGCTAGCGGAGAGGCTGTTATTCAAAATACAAATCCTACAGACAGGGGGCCTGGTCAATGGCCTACCCAAAGATTTGAGCCTGCTAAGAAGGCAGACAACACGCCTTGTAATGATACTGAATATGATAAATTAACGGGTTTAATGTGGGTTAAAGATGGTAATGCTACTGGCCAGAAAAACTGGAACCAAGCAACAAGTTATGCTAAAAATTTAACGTTATGTGGATATAACGACTGGCGCTTGCCAACAATTAATGAGTTGAAATCCCTTGTGAATTATTCAGATACAGTTTCACCAGCAAATTGGTTAAATGCAAATGGTTTTAGTAATATTCAAACAAATGGATATTGGAACAATGGATATTGGAGTAGCACAGTTTATTCTACCTCAGGCGGTCTCGCGTGGTTCGTTAATATGAATAATGGTAGCGTTTACAACTACTATCAGACGTCCAATAACTATGTGTTGCCTGTTCGCGGACCCAATTGATTATTAGGTGATTTGATTATTTAGAGGATGAAAGAAATAGATGGCATATTATGAAGCATTTTCCTCACTGTAAAACATTGATGAGGCAGAGAGTCTATTGTCATGGAATATTAATAACTAAGGTTACATTATGTCCTTGTGAGATATTCGCCATGATAAAACAGTGATTTCTTAAGTAAACTCTAGAGATTTCCTCTATCTTACAGGCTAAGCATTTGAGAGAATAACTTTCGTGGCAGGACGCTACGACTCAATAACACTCCCTCCCCTTTGTTGCTAAGAGTTGATCACAAGGATGTAAACCCCTTTTGCTGTCTCCAAGTCATGGTGAGTCTAAGTTCAAGGGTATGATCATTTTCAAAAATAATTGTACCACCGGCTCCCACGCAATTTTATGATGCAGTTCTGCGTGAATATTTTCATTGATCTGGCGATATGCACTTATAAAAAGGTAGCTAATGCAAATAAAGCTTAAGCAAAAAAAAAGCAATAATGCACAGTAGATTGAAATGTTTTTTCATGTTGACCCATACGTGATATTAATAACTATAAAATGTCGTTGATTCAAATCCGCCTGGAGTTGTTATGCAGAGAAGGTTTTTTCGTCGATTTATTTTTGTTAGCTTGCTGATATGGCTGGTTTCCACTTCGATTTGACATAAATACACCTTATGGCTACGCTAATCTAAAGTATAGTAAGGCAGTTGTTTTTTGATTGCTATAAGCTAGATTTATAAATAAAGCGGGTTGGAAATATTTATGAAAAGGAAGTTATTGTATTTTTTAACACATTTAGCTGTCATATTACCCCTGACAATACTGAGTCTTTCACTATGGCTTTATGTCAATAACAAAGCAAATTCTACTCTATCTATTAAATATGAGCAACAGGCAAAAGAAACTGTAATGAGCATCCAAAATCGTCTACAAAGATACATTGACACATTAGAAGCTGGTAGAGCATATATTATTGCATCTGATTATGACATTCCATATAACGCTTGGCGAAAATTTGCCAATCAAGTTAAAGTCCATATAAAGTATCCTGGTATTAATGGTATTGGCGTGATCTTTCCTTTAGAGCGTTCATTAAAGGAAGACTTTGAATCCAAATATCGTCAGCAAGGATATAACGTTACTGTTTACCCTGAGCACTCACGTGAAAAACTATACCCTATTACTTACATAGAGCCAATAGAAAGGAATAGAAAAGCCGTTGGCTTAGACATGGCACATGAAGAAAATCGCTACTCTGCGCTTATTTCATCAATACATAGCAACAAACCCACTATTACAGCACCAATAGAACTAGTACAAGACAAGGTGAAAACACCAGGATTTTTGCTTTATATTCCTGTATATAAAAATGAAGACTTTTATGCAGCAGTCTATGCCCCATTTACGGTATATCAACTAGTTCAAGGTGCTATAGGCAATAAATTAGATTATTTTAATTTACAAATACGAGATGCAAATCAAGTTATATATCAAAGTAAAGAATATCTATCATCTAAATTTCTTAATACGTCATGGGATAAAACTTTTGACCTTAAAGTTTATGGAAGAATATGGAAAATTAATATTACGCCTAAAATGTTTTATTTCAAAGAGCTCCAAACAAATGACTCATTTTACATTCTTCTAATAAGCATCACGGTTAGCTTGTTTTTATACATAGGGTTTATATTCTTTCTTAAAAGCAGGCATAGAGCATTTATGCATGCCAATGAACTTCAATCACAAGCAAGGACAGATCATTTACTCAATCTTCCCAATCGACTCTACTTTCTGGAAACACTCTCTGATTTAATAAAGAAAGCAGAAAAAAGACAAAAGACCGTTGTTTTATTATATCTTGATTTAGATGATTTTAAGGCTGTAAATGATACATTAGGGCATGAAATTGGGGATGCCTTTTTGAAAGCTTTTACACAAACACTTAAAAAATGCATGAGAAATCAAGACTTCATTGCTCGTATGGGCGGGGATGAATTTGCTATTCTATTAATTGGAGATATTGATCGAGATATTATTCGCGCTTTAATCAAAAGAATTCGTGACTTTTTTCAAAAGCCATTAAAAGTGTTTGAACACAGATTAAAAGTCAATATGAGTATCGGCATATCAATTTTTCCACAAGATGCTACGAAAGCAGAAACACTTTTAAAAATTGCAGATTTATCAATGTACCAAGCAAAACGACTTGGAAAAAATCAGTATCAGTTTTTTTCTGCACAAATGAACGAAGCTTATCAACGTGAATTATTAATAAATAAATTATTATTGGATGCGGTTTCTAACTATGAATTTTCTTTAGTTTATCAGCCAATCATTCATGCGAGCACTCAAAAAGTATCAGGATTTGAAGTTTTACTTCGCTGGACAAATAAAGATTTAGGGGTTATTCCACCAAGTGAGTTTATACCTATCATAGAATCAACAGGGCTAATGTATGATGTTGGTCGATGGATACTAGAAAATAGTTTTATGCAGCTGCATCAGTGGAAAAAAGAATACCCAGAAATTTTTGATCAAAAAATTTTTATGTCAATTAACTTTTCTGCCGTACAAATCATGCAAGATAACATTAACATAATTGTTGAATCATTGCTTAAAAAATATCATTTAAAAAGCTGTGACATTATACTGGAAGTCACTGAAACAACACTCTTAAAGAGTATTAAAAAATCGATAGAAATACTTAATCGATTCAAAGAAATGGGTGTTCGACTGTCTATTGATGATTTTGGCACTGGATACTCATCGCTTAGCTATTTAAAAAGTCTGCCCGTTAGTGAGTTAAAAATTGATAAGAGCTTTATCGATGATATTCTTAAGGATTCAAATGATCTTGAAGTAGTTAAGGCAATTATTGAAATAGGTAAAGCACTTCGTCTTAATATTGTTGCCGAAGGCGTCGAGACTTTTGAACAATATAATTTACTTAAAAACCTTAAGGTTGATTATATCCAAGGATATTACTTCTCAAAACCACTGACAGCAAAAGATTTTATTCAGTTTCTGATTGGCGATTTACCCTATGTGTCAGGATAGTTTTTTCCATAATGGAATTAACCTCTCCAGGTCATTGTGACTCTAAGTCCAAGAGTATGGTCATTTTCAAAGATAATCGTGCCACCGGTGAGGCTCACTAGCTCATGAACAATGGCTAGACCCAGGCCATAGTGCTTTTTAGCATCTGTGTTATTCTCAGAGAATCCTAATTGCGTTATTTTGTTTAACTTGTCATGAGCAACCCCTTGTCCATGATCAATAATGATCAGTTCAATAAGCTCTTTGGTTTGTGTTAAGCTAATGTCAACTCTATCGGCAAAACGAAAGGCATTATCAAGGATATTGGTCAAAATGCGGTTATATACTTGTGCCGAACCATAAACAATAGTGTTAGGTGTTTCCGTATAATCAATGCGATGCCCCATGTCAGCGTAGTTGTCTTGCAGTGTCAGTAACATGAGGTTTAGGTCAATTTTCTTACGCTGTTGTAAATGAAGGTTAGACAGTGATAAGAAGCCTTGTACCACCTCATTGATGTGATCAATATCTGATATGCTTTTTATCGCATCCGTGTCACCTTTTAACTCTAGCTGCTCCAAGCGAAAGCGCATGCGTGTTAACGGTGTTTTGATATCATGCGAAATCGATGACATCAATTGTGCGCGTGTGCGTGTTAGGTTGTGAATACGCAACTTCATTTGCTCAAATAAGGCTTTGGGACCAGAGATAAGTCCAAGGTAAATGGAGCTGTTCTGCGGAAGTCCTAGTTCGATCAACATCTGCTGACTTAGTTCAGTTAAACGATATAATCTCAGCAATAACCAACAAGCAAATAGAAACAAGATAACAATCAGTAAGATGATCGCAAATTCAGCGGTAAATAAAGAAAAAAAGTAATGATAATTTTTAACAGCATGAATGTTAAGCCATAGGTTTTTATGAATAAAAACTGAGAATTTATGCGTGTTATCTTGATGCTGAAGTATTTTATTCTCAAGATCTTGCGCATTTTTGATGGTGTAATCTGGGTGAAACTGTGGATCAGTGGATAAAGCCATTTCAAGCTCGATACGCTGAATTTTTATATCTGAGAAATGCTGACTATCAAAGGTTTGAATGAAGCTCTTAAGATCGTCATCTTCACCATATTTGACTATTTTGGCAATTTCCCATGCAATTTTATGATGCAGTTCTGCGTGAATATCTTCATTGATCTGGCGATATGCACTTATAAAAAGGTAGCTAATGCAAATAAAGCTTAAGCAAAAAAAAGCAATAATGCACAGTAGATTGAAATGTTTTTTCATGTTGATCCATACGTGATATTAATAATTATAAAATGTCGTTGATTCGACTCTAAAAAGCAAGATGATTAATCAAAGATTCTTTCGCTAAAATGAAATTTTCGTGTTTGAGCAATTAATGTAATGCAGGGATAAATTTAGGTCGCTTTTTTAATAACATTTGAATTAAATACATAACCACGCCCATGATGCGTTTGGATAAGCCTAGGGTGTTTGGTGTCTTCTTCAATTTTCTTACGTAACAATCCAACGCGGACATCAATTGCACGATCATAAATATCACGTTTACTGGTGTTGGTCTGATTCAGTAGAAATTCACGTTCCAAAATGCGCCGTGGATGCTCAAGAAAAACCATCAGTAAATTAGCATCTGCCGTTGACAATTGAACTTCTTCGCTTGTAGTTGTTAGCAATGACGTGCGCGTATCAAACTGCCAACGATCAAACTGATAAATCTTATCTTTAAGCTCAGGTGAAGCCTGTGCCATGCGTCGATAGATGGCATTAATGCGCGCCATAAGCTCAAGTGTGCTAAAGGGTTTCACTAAGAAATCGTCAACACCGGCATCAAACGCTAAGATGCGCTCAGAAACCTCTTGTGACGCGGTGATCATCACAATTGGCGTATTGGTGATCGCACGAATTTGGCGACATACTTCAATGCCATCGATTTCAGGTAACATTAAATCAAGTAAAATAGCATCAAATTTTTTCTGAGTTAGTGTTGCGCTGACTTCTTTGGGGTGATGAATGGCAAGTGCATCAATATTAAAGCGACCTTTAAGTGTTTGCATCAAGCTTTTGGTGATCTCTTTATCATCATCAATGATAAGAATGTTTTTAATCGAATCTACTTGGCTATTGGTTAAAGTCATTGACTTGCAGTCCTTACATCTTTTTATTGCTTCTAAACATAATTAAAAGCTTTTTTGATTATTTTTCAAGGAAAACTAAGTCTCTCATATGTGTTGCAGTTAAAATATATATTTTTTACATATATAAACATATTTTAGTTATGTTTTTGTTTTAAGCTTGTTCCGAAATTTTATTTTATTAAATTCTGGGGTAACTATGCAATTTCTCACATCTAGATTTAAAGGTTTATCACTAATAATCGCCAGTATATTATTGGTAGTAGGCTGTGGCTCAGGAAATGGTAGCTCATCACAGAATGAAAATGAGAACTTTACTGTCGTACTTTCGGGGAATCCTAATACTCTTATTGCAGGGCATCATTATCAATTAGATGTTGCATTAAAATCGAAGCAAGATAAAGGTGTTGGTGTAACAGATTCCAAGACACATCAGGTGAAGTTAATTGATGAATCTAATTGCTCAACTCAACTTATAATAACTCCACAGGTACAGCAAGTTATGGTAGATGCAACGCCTCTAACCTTTACTATAGAGGTTGCTCAGGATGATGTGTGTGCGTCACATAGACTTGGAGTTGTAGTTGATCATGATAACGTTGTTGATAGTATAACCATCAAAACAAGCCAAGGAATAAGTTTTTCTAAGCTAGGGAATGACTTGGTTAATGCTAATGCTGCTCAGGATGTTGAAAGTGCCTTGATAAGTATTAACCAAGCAACACAACTACCAGAAATTTTGATCAATAGCTATGGCAGTCCATACAATCGTACTGATTGGTATGCTCTTAACTTAGACGATGCAAGTTGGCAACCTTTTATGAAATTACTTAAATTTGAACAAACGAACGCACCAAACTTTGATGCAGCAATTTCTGATAGCGAAGGTAATCGTTATTTCGCTATTTCAAATTTTGAAATGGGTGATGATGGCTATGCTAAAATTTTGCAGTATACGGTAAATGGAAATGGAAAGACCAAAGTTGTTGCAAATACGCAACATCTTACGTCATCTGGTGTGATTACTTTAAAAGCTAATCCAGATAAAGATCGAATATATGCAGCATTTAGCAATGCTCAGGCTTATGATGGTACTGTTTATGTTGATGTATATAACTCAAAGACAGGGACTAATGAACTAATCACCACACCATTTAAGGCGATTAATGGTACAAAAATTGGTTTAGCAGTAGATAGTGATGGTAATATCTATGTCGCATATGTTTATTCTGGAGTGCAGGTTCAGAAATATAATATCAATACAAAAACTTGGCAGTCATTAACTCATAATGCCATATTGCCGATGGCAAATATTGATGATATTCATTTAAGCTATGACAAAAATGAAGGCCTATATCTCGCATTTGGTGTGCTGCCAGCATCTGCAGGAAACTATGCAGCTTTTTATCATTATACTGGAGGTGCATTTAATCAAGTTTCTACCCTAAAATTATCAACCTTCTATGGTGATAATTCTGGTAATAATCATGATAATTCAATTCGATTTAAGGTAATAAAAGGAGGCTTATATTTTGCTTACATCGCGCCAGAGTCAGAAATGTCCCGAGAAAATAGTGTGTACTTTGATCGCTATGATTTAACAACACATATTTGGCATGATTATAGCGCTGAATTAGCTACATTATTAACACATTCTGTTTCGTATTTTGATATGCAAGTAGATGATTTAGCTAATCTGTATTTTGTCAGCCAAAGCATAATTAAGAACAATCATGGTGATGTGATTGTTGTTAAAGGTAAAAATTGGATTTAGATAGAGAACCACTTGCTGATATAGGTTTTTCAAATGTTACAGTAACAACTACCAAGACACAAAATACCCCAACAAATGCTGCCAAAGGTGTGACGTATCCATTTACCTATACCTTTACTAATACCTACATCATTGCCTGTTTGCGGCCCCAATTGATTAATCAAGCCACCTAGTTCAAGAGCATCAAAATGATTTACAATGGGTATATTTTGCAGGTGACACTTTCAAATCCTTGGTAATCCTTTAATATACTTCCATCAATTAAGTTGTTGTGAGGTTATTATGGCATTTTCATGTTTTTACAAAACAATCAAAAAAGAAGCAGTTGAGTTAATTGTTGTTCCTGTTGATCAATACCAAAGTTGGTTAGAGCAGCAAGAACAATCAAAGCAAAATATGCTTAAAGCACAAAGCTTTAAAGCCATCTCTGGTAAGAGCGCTTTACTTTTTAATGGTGATGGTGAGTTATCTGCGGCATTGGTTGTTGTCGATATTAAAGACATGTGGTCAATGGCGGGCTTATGTCAGTCATTGCCGCATGGTGATTATCAGATTACGGATCCTTTTGATGTCGTTGATTCTGAGCTTTTCTATTTGGCATTTGGCTTAGGTTGTTATCAATTTCTAACGTATAAGTCAGACAAAAAGACGAATAGCATTAAATTATATTTACCCAAGAAGTTTGCTGAGGTTGAGAAAACCTTACGTGCAATTTATTTAGTGCGCGATATGATCAATACACCCGCTCAAGATATGGGTCCTGAAGAGATTGCGCGACAAACTCAGAAGTTAGCGCAAACTTTTTCGGCTACTTTTTCAGAAATCGTGGGCGATGATCTATTAGCAAAAGGCTATCGTGGTATTCATGCGGTGGGGCGTGCCAGTGCCAGAGCACCAAGACGTATTCGCCTAGATTGGGGTAATGAAGCACATCCACATATTGTACTTGTGGGTAAGGGTGTTGTTTTTGATACCGGTGGTTTGGATATTAAACCTGCTAGTGGTATGCTCTTGATGCATAAGGATATGGGTGGATCAGCACAAGTCTTGGGATTAGCACGTTTGATTATGGATACACAATTGCCAGTGCGTTTAACCGTCCTTATTTCAGCGGTTGAAAATGCGATTTCAGGCAATGCCTATCGCCCAAGCGATGTGATTAAAATGTATAATGGCACAACCGTTGAAGTGACCAATACCGATGCTGAAGGGCGGATTGTATTAGCGGATATTTTAACTGAAGCAACGCGTGAGAAACCAAGTCTTGTAATGGATTTTGCGACATTAACGGGAGCAGCACGCATTGCTGTTGGTACTGAGATGTCAGCATTTTTTGCCAACGATGAGGACTGGGCACATAAGTTAAGCCTAGCAGCAGAAAAAGTACAAGACCCTGTGTGGCGTATGCCGTTATATGCTTCTTATCGCAAGCTCCTAGAGAGTCAGGTAGCAGATATTAAAAACTGTGCATCTGTACCATACGCTGGCAGTATTAGTGCTGCATTGTTTTTACAAAGCTTTATTGAGCATAATACACCATGGCTTCATTTTGATTTAATGGCATGGAATATCTCGAATATGCCAGGGCGAATGATTGGTGGTGAGGCCATGGGTATTCGCGCAGCATATGAGATGCTTAAAACACACTTAGATGTATGACGATCATTGAATACCCTTGATAAAATACCATCGTAATAATGAAGCAATACATTACGCTATTTCTTGCCTCTCCCTCTGCAATATTGCTCGCGCAGCGTAAGCTGCGTGTGTGAGGGGAAATTAAACTTATTCTTTATTTTTTATCTTAGCCTAAAAAGTCAACTATACTTGCTATAGGATGATGCAATGAGGAAAGCTTATGGTGGTAATTGCAAACACAATGATTGAATCATTTTATGATCTGATCGGTGAGGCACAAAAAGTCGTTGGCATTGAGCTTGATGTCGAGATTGAGGCGTTTGTGGTTTATGCTTTATTAAGAAATGTCAAATATGCTGAGCTTAAAGATATGATCTTTGCACAAAGTCTATTAACTGGTATCTCGCATAAAAATACCGATGAGCTTGAAAAAGTGCTTGATTGCTCTTTAATCTATGCTGGTTGGTACCCAAAGCGTGCGCAAAAGTTAGGTCTGTCACCATCTTATTTTAGTGATATTGGTAAAACAGCCAGTCTAGAGCTTGCTTATTATTATCGAATACTGAAATCCTCTTATCAGAAAACCTATGCTAAAATCTCTGAGGAATTTGACAAGCTTGTGATGTTATTACAATCATTTTTAAGCGCGCAAGAAGTTCAAAAAATTTATACACAAGGATTTTTCCCAGTTAACCACAAAAATAGTTAGTAACTCTTTCAAATAACCAGTACATTATAGTTTCTAACGGTTGGTTGGTATGAAGTGATTAGTATGGAGCACATCTCATTTTTATCTGGTGCTTTTGTTTTTGCAATGATTTTTTTTGCAGGTTTTGTTGATTGTATTGCCGGAGGTGGTGGGATGATTACCATCCCAACGTATTTAAGTGTTGGCGTGCCACCGCATTTAGTGTTGGGTACCAATAAGATGGTGATGTCGGTGGGCACACTTTCGGCCGTTATCCGTTTGTTGTGTTCGGTAAAGGTTTATTGGCGTACGATTATCCTAGGTATTATATTGGCATTTATCGGTTCTTTATTGGGTGCCAAACTGATTAGTTATCTGGTGAGTTATCAACTGATGACAACCTTGTTACTTATCATTATTCCGACGATTTTAATCATTGGTGCATTTAAAAACTACCGATCGGAAAGTAACTACACATTGACACCAAAATTTTATCTGTATTTGGGTTTGATATGTTTTATTGTTGGCGCCTATGATGGTTTTTTTGGTCCGGGTACTGGAACCTTTTTGTTCTTAGGCTTTATGTATATTTTGTCGATGTCCGCCAAAGAATCAGTGACTAATGCCAAAATTGTTAATTTATCGGCGAACTTTGGTGCTTTGATTTACTTTTTATGGACTGGAAATATTGACTGGTACATCGTGATGATCGCTTTGCCTGCGGCGATGATGGGCTATTTGTTGGGTGCGCAATTTGTGCTTAAGGCGAATATTAAGTGGCTTAAGAAGATTGTTATGCTGGTGCTTTTGGGACTGATGATTAAGTTGTTATTCTTTTAATCAATATAAATCTAAATCTAAATCTAAATGTTTTGCTTCTTAGTGGCTAGACATATTTGTTTGCTATGGTAGTATCTTGCTGTATAGATAGCGATAACTGATCGAATGATTTTATTACAAATCAGCGAAGGCTAAGCTGTGAAAAGGAATCAGTACGATAGGTCTTATCTGATTTAATCGATGAGGTAAACGTGCTAATAAAAAGGTAAAGGAAGGTTGAAACAATGCAAAGTGAACTTCAATTATTATCGCAGTTAAGCGATTTAGTCTATTCAGCAAGTAATTTTAAAAAAACGCTCATGTTTAATAATGCGGGTAAAACGAGTGATCAAGAGGTTCTTAAGTTTCGTGAGAAAACTCGGGCGCAATTATTAGCGATGCAAAATCAGCTTAACACCGACTATAGTAGTAAAATTGCTGAATTTATCCTTTTTCCAATTATTGCTAATGTCGATGAGAAATTTATGTTATTGATTACCGAGCGTGAGTTGCTCTGTCATTGGGATACCTTACAGGCTGAGTTTTATGGGCGCACAGATGGTGGTGAGTTTGTTTTTGATGTGCTAGATGAGGTGCTATCAAATAAAATATATCCTAAAATCAGCTATGAAGTCCTTCTTATGGTATTGCAAGATGACTTTTTAGGGAAGTATTATCACAACCCAAATCATGCTGAGCGCCACCAGTATATTTCACGTGTCAAATCGATATTAAAGGACTTTAATCAAAATACCAATATAAACGAAGAGGTTGTTGCCACAACAACGTCACGTCAACAGATGCCCAATAGTCGTAAAGCGCAAAATCTCGTCTGGGGTGTTGTTGCGATATGTATTTTGGTGCCGCTTGGTATTTACTTTTTTGCGTAATAAGCATAACAAGGAGGAGTGACATGCAGTTAGCATTCTTAAGCAGCGTTGAAGATATTGTGCAACTTAAACGCTTAAATCCAATGTTGATGAGTGGCATTGTGCATCAATATCAAGAAGGAAAGTACGAAGCGGTTATCGAGGCAATCAGCCAATATGTTGAAGAAACCAAAAGCATAGATGTCTATATTCTTTTTATGGGGTATGCTGCGGATTTGTTTTTGAGCGCAAAATCTTTGGCAGATATTAACACAAATATTAAGGCTTATGATGAGCAATTAAATATACTATCGGGACGTTTATCTCCCTTAGAGCGTTTTGATACCACTTTACTTAGTGGTATTGATATCTTTGTGCAAATGCTGGATATGAAAATAACCGCTGAAATCAAGCAGGTTGAGGTCTTTGATGTTGATGCGTTGGTTGAGTCTTATGAATTATTATTAGATACTGTGCAAAGCCTAACTTCAATACAATTGAAATTAGATTCACGTAAGTCGATATTAACAACCAATAAAACGATCAAAGAGCTTAAGCTTGCCATTAAGCGTCTACTTGATAAAGAGCAGCAAAATGAATCTTTAACGACTGGTGTTGATGAGGCAAGTGAAACTGTGATAAAACAAGCGTCACAAAAGGAAGCTAAAAAACGCTATATTGATGAGTTTGCTTCAGTCAAATGGTATAAATTCGTCAAAAAAGTATTGATTTTACAAAGCATGATCAAGGCTAAACGTTTTTTTGAGGCAGCAATCGTTTATGAAGATATGCAAAAAGAGCTGACACATTTTGATCCAAAAGATTATTTTCCAGGGCTCTTTTTTCCGCTATATAAAAATCTAGCACCCAATGCACGAACGATTTATAAGCATATTGAGCAGAACTCTAATTCATTGGAATGGCATATTGCCAAGAAACTCTATCAGAGTGATCCAATGCGTTTTTTACGTGATTTACCTAATATGGCAGAGAATAACTATCATGATGAGCAGTTTCACCAAGGCGACTATGTCGAGCCTATGCAAAATGAAGAGCGTAAGTTGATGGAAGATGTCAGTGTGTTATCAGAAAGTGAAGATATTCGCTTTAAAGAAGACATTGTCGATGATAAAGAAGAATCACTCATTGACGATAATGAAATTGATCATTTATTAGAGGAGATTGAAGGCGTTTGGGATCAGGTAGGTCTATCGAAAGAATAGACAAGAAAGCTTACCACTCAACAATGCTTAAGGTATCAGGGACATCGGCAATTTTAGTTGCAATGGTTTCTTTATCTAAAAGTCCTGTTTTGGCATCGTGGTATTGAATCACCGAAGCGCTATTAATCAGACCATAGCAAATGGCAGTACGCACATTCTCACCAGCATATATCGCACCACAAAAGCTTGAGCCAAAAGCGTCTCCTGCCCCTAGTGTATTAACAACATTATCAATCTTAAGTGCCGGATGAAAGTACATTTTCTTCTCGGTCGCGACATAAACCCCTTCGCTGCCATCGGTAACGACAACGATGCGTGGTCCTAGGTTCAAGGCTTTTTGAAAGAAGGCTTTTAATGAGAAAAAACTATCTTGATAAACAGGCTGTGCTTGCAATAGATTCTGATTATGATCCACTGCTGCTTCATCTGTTGGGTTATCTTCGCAGCTTAATAAAGAGCTCATGAGCTTTTGCGCTTCTTGATAATTCATGATCAAGATATCAATGCCGCTTAATGCTTCTAAAATAAAGCTACTACCGACTTCAAGTTGGCTATAACCAGGATTAATGGCAACTTTGGTATTGCACACTTTAGCCAATTTGACAATTTGTGGCAGCTGTGCGGCTGAAGCTTTACTAAGGGATGTGACATAAACAAAATCAGCTTCTTCAATTGACGCAACCGGTAAGTCTTCGGTTAATAAATCGCGATTAGCTCCGCGATAAGCAAAGATCGTACGATCACCTTTAAGCGATGGTACAACATAAGAAGTCGCCGTACCATAGTGATTAGAGTAGCGCACAATCGAGGTATCAACGCCTTGCGATTTCAGCTCTTCCAAGAGTGATTTACCAATATTATCTTTACCTACTTTACCAAAAAAACGCACGTTAAATCCAAGTTTTTGCAAGGAAACAGCGGCATTGGTCGCACCACCTCCACTAAAGCATTTCTGATCAGTGACCTCGATTTTGGCACCTTCCTCAAGTAACAAATAGGACTGCTTAGTGTGCGGCTTTTGGATTTCCATGGTTTCCATTTGTTCGTATTCGATAATTGTATCTAGTGTTGCACCACCGATGGTCAAAGCTTTCATATGTGGGCTTACTCCAGTAAAACATTAATGATGGATATTGTGCCTTAATTTTTAGCAGGTGTCATGAATGCAATGGCGTTGAAATAGGTATAATTCAGATTAGCCCGTGTTTTTCATGCCAGCAGCAATGCCGGAAATCGATAGCATCAGCACATCTTCATAGATAGTTTCTTCTTCAGTGCTTAGATTACCTTTTGCTAGTTTGTGTAAAGTCGATGCCTGTAATAAATTCAATGGATCAATATACGGTGTACGATAGTGAATGGCTGAGTATTTGGATGCGGCATGACCATCATCGGTTAGTGTATGTAGCATGCTATTAACCTTGATCATGCTCTTAAGTCGCAAACGCAGATCTTGACCATAATTCTGTAAATTTAAAGAGAGCTCATCATCATAAAACTGAGCAATTTCGGGTGAAGTTTTTAATAGTGTCATATCTAAAAGATCAATCAGGTTTTTGAAAAATGGCCAGTGCTTTAACATCTCTTTGATCAATGCTTTATCTGTAGCTAATGCTGATTGTAAGGCTGACTCCATCCCAAGCCAGCTAGGTAAAATCAATCGAGTTTGTGTCCAAGCAAAGATATAAGGAATTGCTCTTAAGCTTTCTAAACGTGCTGATGGTTTGCGCTTAGCAGGGCGGCTACCAATACATAGTTTACCAAGCGCGCTAGCAGGTGTTGCCTGTGTGAAATACGCCATAAATGCCTCATCATGCACGACGTGGCGATAGTCTGAGGCTGAGTGGTTGCTCATTTGATCCATTACTGTTTGCCAGTTGTCATTTGCTTCTATCGGAGGTGTCAACGTGGCAGCTAAAACAGAGTTGGTATATAGAATGAAGTTCTCTAAGGCATTTTCTTTGGAGCCAAATTTTTTATGAATGACCTCGCCTTGCTCTGTGACCTTGATCCAGCCATTGACCGTATGAGGTGGTAGTGATAATAGCGCAGATTGAATAGGTCCGCCACCGCGACCAACCGAGCCACCGCGGCCATGGAAAAAGCACATTTTGATATCATGCGCTTTACCCACTTCAAGCATTTGTTGTTGGGCCTTATAAAGCTGCCAGCTTGCGGCAAGTTTACCGGCGTCTTTGGCAGAATCTGAATAGCCAATCATCACTTTTTGATTGCCTTTGGTGTGTTCTTTGTACCAGTTAAGTTGAAATAACTGTGATAGGGTTTCAGTACTTCCCTTTAAGTCGTCTAATGTCTCAAATAATGGCACAACTGGTAAGTATCCTTTAATGTGGCAGGATTTTTGCAACAAAAGAACACTTAAAACATCAGAAGGTTGCGATGCCATTGAGATAACATAGGAACCAAATTGATCACGTGGCAATTTGGCAATGGTTTGGAAAGTGTCAATTAATTCTTGTTCATCGTCATTAAAGGGACAATCATCATCAAACAATGAGCGCTTACTTTGCAGCTCTTTGATTAACCATGTGATTTTTTGTGACTCATTTAATTGCCAATAATCTCCTAACTCAAGGTATTGATAAATGCGTGCGATCACCTCACTGTGACGTGAGGATTCCTGACGGATATCCAGTTTCACAAGATGTAAGCCAAAGGTGTGAATCTTGCGTATTAAATCTTGAAGGGTGTCTTGTGCAATTGCCGTGGCATTGTTTTGAATTAAGCTGTTATAGATAAGATAAAGTGGGTCTAGCACTTCTTCAACACTTTGAATACACACACTTTCTAAACGAAAGCGCTTTTTGATAATACGTTGTTGATACCAGTCAATAGTATAGCTAAGACGATCTCGTAATTGCCTTAATAGTACGCGATAGGGTTCATGTCCATTGTTTGTCAATGTGCTAATTTCATGATTACAGGCATTGATCGACAGCTCTTGAATCAGTTCGGTAACGTCATTTAAAATCAAGGTCATTGCTCGCCAGCGATAGAGCATAACAACCTGTTCGGTGATATTGGCAGTGACGTACGGATTGCCATCGCGATCACCACCCATCCAGCTGCCAAACTTAAGCGGTGTTTGATTAAGGGTAAGAGGTGTGAGACCACTATCCAAAAGTGCACAATTAATCCGGCGAAAATACTGAGGAACACTATGCCAAAAAGCCTCCTCCACCACCGCACAGCCCCATTTGGCTTCCTCAATCGGTGTTGGCCGCTTGCGACGAATCTCATCCGTAAGCCATAGATTGCTGATAATAACATGTAATTTACGATCAATATCGACTTTGTCATACGTCGTTTTGGCTTCTTTACGCCATTTGATCAACTCACTGATTTGGTTATATTTTTGCACATTAGTGCGGCGTTTGACCTCCGTTGGATGTGCTGTTAACACTAAAGTGATTGATAGCTGTTGGATAATGTCTTCAATTTTAGTGGAATTTACGCCAGCGTGGGTGGCGTTAGTGATGATTTCATTTAAGCTGTTTGTCGGTGTTTCAATATCGATGCTATGGACGTTTTCGACAATATTAACCAGATTAAGAAAGTGACCAAAGGCACGTGCAACAATAATGCTTTGTTTGGCATCAAGACTTTGAATATAGTGGTATAGATACTTAAAAGAGCTATCTTGACCAGTTTGAATATGAATCGCACTTTGGCGGATCTTCTCAACAATCGCCAAGCCAGCTTCGCCAGTTTGGCATTCGATGACTTTTCCTAAAATATTGCCTAATAGTTCAATATCATTTTTGACCGTTTTCGCATAGGGTGCTTCTTTTATGCTTGTTGTTGGCATATATCCTCCTTGTGTTGCACAACTTGTATTTACACTATCCGATATGCATAAATTTCAAAAAAATTGGCATCAAAATTCCGATAATAATCAGGCTACACGTCCATTTGATGCTCCGCTATGGTTTTGTTGTTTGGATTATAAGCTAAAAAGTGAATGACAACAATTTAAATGTCGAGTTATCTGAGGAGGATATGATTTTAAAAATAAAAAACTAATGATATAGTCTTTAGTCATGTCTTTAGATTATTATTTTGGTGTGGAGTTGACTGGGCACAGATTGGATCGAGCGTGTGAGGCGGGGTGTTGAAATAGCAAAAGTTCGTAACTCTTGGATAGGTAAGCCACTGTTTTACCTTATGGGGCTTTATATCTGCCTGATTTTAAAAAAACATGTAATTGGGAAGTTGAAATGCTGTCCACTATTTGCCGTTTAACTAGCTCTGAAGCCAAACTTGGTAAACTCCAATGACTTAAAGGAAGCCCTGATTTTTCTGGTGCTTCGCAAGCAACGCTTATAATTTTACAAATCTGCTCTGCGCTAAACTTTGCGGGTGTTCCTTCTCTAGGTAGATCATCAAGTATTTCGCATATAGCTCGTTCATACTCAATACCTTTTATTTCTTCTCGTTCAAGGCATGCAAGTCTTTCTGATGCATTATTCCAACGATCACGCCATTTGCATACCGTGCTAGCTACTATATTCAACTCAGCAAGTGTATCTTTTGTCCGTCTATGATCTGCGCTGTCAAGAATAATCTTGGCTCTTAGTTTATAGCGATATTGTCCCGTATTTGATGTATGCAGTTTTGACAGAATACGTCTTTGTTTTTCGGTCAGAAGAATTGCTTGTTTAGCCTTTGCCATTGTTGTTTTAATAGTCAGTTATTTATAAGAATATATTATACTACATTTTGTCTTTGTTTATTTAGTGTATGCAGCACTACTTAGATTGGTGCTGATAGATATTATTTAATGTCAGTGATAATTTCTTCGATACTCGTGAAACTTTGGAGAAGTTCATCAGCATCTGATAATGATTGTAATGAGCTTTTGCGTGATGATAGGACGCTATCGTTTTTGAGTTCATTGACAGCTTGTGCATAAATATCAGCCTTTTCATAGAAATCAGATTCAGATAGTGCGGTGAGTATGATGGTATTTTTGCGATCTGGAAGTTGTGTGAATTTTTCATTGTTATAGACCATGCTTTCCAAGCGAGAAAGCTCAGGTGGAATTTGTTTCTCACTAAAGTTTTGCTGTTGCAAAAGATTGAGATTGAATTTTGCTTTATTGATCTGCCGCAATAGCATTTCTTCGGCTTCTGTTATCAGTGGTTTGTTGATGATTTCTCCGGTGTTACCTTTTAATAGGTCATACTGCTTTTCAGCGGCAGTAATTTTTTGCTGTAGCATTTGCGCTTTAAAGTTAATGTAATCGTATTGTACTTTTGCAAAATCAACAGTTTTTGGCGCGTATACGACTCTTTTAGGGGCATTATCAAGTGTTAGCTGCATGTACTTGGTATGCTCGGAAAGGGTCCTAAAGAGCTGGTCTAGAAACTCATAATTATTTGGCATTTTAGTCGCAGTCATAATGCGATAGCTATTGTCTAGTGATTCAATAAATGTTTGAGATAACAACATTTCATCGAGTGTTGCTATACTGAAATCTTTAGGTGGAAAGTTTGCAGAGAGTGAGCTATCAAATTTAAATAATTGCTGCTGTATTTTTCTAAGTGCATTATCATATTCATTATTGATGATAGTTGCCCATACTTTTGCCTCTTTGACATTCATTTTGGTAGATTGTTGGAGCAATTGTTGCTTGCGTAGGGCAAGCACTTCAAACTCAGCACTTGCTGTATTTTGTGTCTGAATGTATTTGTTGATAAGAAACTTTTCATGGGCGCCGGCAATAGACTTGCTTTCCAATGTATTTAGCTCTTTGAGGATTTCATCATAATTCATATTGTTAATCACAAACATACTTGAATCAGTAATACTCTCTTGTGGATTAATGGCATAGGCTTTGTTTTGCAAGCTTAAATCGTTAATGATTTGATTATTAACAGATGCTAGGTCTTGGCTTGAGGCATTGCCTGATGCAGATTGATTGACGTTTGTCTGATAGGTTGTCAACTCGCCTAAAAGTTGAGCGCTACTGGCTTGCCAATTATTAACAAGTCGTGCTAAGGTTTCTTCGTCACTTGCTAGGTTGTTAGGCATTTGTGCATCATTTAAAATTTGTTGTAATTTGGCACGATAACCATCAATTTTTAGCGGGGCACTTTGGGCAATATTTGCTTGCGATAATTCAGCGATTTTATTTGTTAGGCGATTATTTACTTCTTGATAAATTTTCAGATTATCTAGGCTCTTATATTCATCTATTAAACGTAACTTTGCCTGCATTAATTGCTTTTGTTGTTTTTGAAGCTGGCTTATATTTTTACGAATGCTAGGGTTATTTATATCACCTAACTTGCTAGATTTTTCTAGCTGTGAGAGCTGATCATTTAAAGCAGCAGCTACCTGTTTTGTGGAGGCATTTTGAAGTTTTGCATCACTTAGTACGGTATTGCTTTCCTGTAAGAACAGCAGATAGTTGTTGATATATGCAGTTGAGGCATCTTGAAAATTGCTTTCGTTGGTGCTGCTAAGGAGTTTAAGTGTATCATTTTGGTATAGGTTGTTCGTTGTTGTGTTGACTTCGTCTAACAAGTTTGACTGCCATTTAGTTTCGTCTTCAAAGCTTTTTAGTAAGCGATATTTTTTGACTACACGTAAGCTTAAGCCAACAATGCCGCCAAGTTGACCGACTTGTTCGGCGACCTTTTCATCTTTTAATGTGGTGATGTCGGCAGCAGATACAGGGTTGCTGTTAATGGTGTTATTGGTAATGTTTGTTGCGAGTTGTTGTAGTTGGTTATCTACCTGACTGTTATAAAAAAATGTACTCATTTTGTTAGTTAATGACTGTGATAATGGCAGTGTGCTTAGGTTTGGATAATAGATTTGGGTTAGTAATATATTTTGATAAGTTTGGCTGGCATCACTAAATGGTAATACGAATTGATTGTTGTTTTTAGGGGTAATGCTAGGATCAATAGATGTCGTTTGTAAAGTTGTATTAACGATCGCATTAATCGGGTCTAATAATGAGTTGTTAACGGCTTCTTTAGCGGCGTAAATATATAGTTGGTTATTATAGTAGCGTGCAAATAATGGAATGCCGCGAGAGAAATACTGACTGTAAATATCCTTAGCGGTTAAGCTATTAATCTCTAGAGTTTTGGTGTTTTGTGTATTGTTAACTATCGCAGTCACTTTAGCTTGTGCGATATCAGTCTGGGTAATGGCAATAACGATTTTCTGACTTATCATATAATCAAGAAGGTTTTGTGATGTGAGATTAAAGTTTGGGGTTGTGGTGGTAGCTTGTTTAGTATAATCATATTGACCACCACAATTTATCGTATCGATATAAAGATCTAGGGTGCTACTGCCAAGATAGTTCTTGACACCATCATTGCTAAGCACAAGTTGGTCGTTGCCAATGCATAGTGAATCTTTGGCATCACTTGGCGTATCTAAGAATGCGGTGCTCCCTTTGTTATCAAATGGGTATGGATATAGACCAATTTGGCGAACACCTTGAGTTAGATAGTTGATGTAGGTGGCTGCTACATCTAGACCTTGTCCTGCGAGTATAAAAAGGACCATGATTGGCGCGTTATCAAAGTCAATCGCAGCGGTTAAAATAAGTGCTATTTTTAACCAACGTTCATTGGCGGATGCGTTAGTGCTCAAGTTAGGGTCAGCAACGGGGATATCAGCAATAAAAAGTGGTTTTTGTTGTGGTTTGTTCACAAAGCTTAAGTCACTGGAGAATGTACTGCGTTTACTTAAATCATAGCTTTTAAAATTACTTTGAGCATCACGAATACTTTTTTTGACTTCATTTGATAAATTCTCTAAATCCTGCATAGCATCATAACCGCATTGGGTCATTTGGCGTAGTGTATCACCGCCTTGACCACCTAGGACGCTTAAGGAACCACATAAAGTGACAATGCCAGCTGCGGCGAATTTTCCTTTGATTTTTGCCCAAGTGGATGAAACCGGTGCGCCAGTAAAGAGCGATAAAATAGCACCATTGGCATTTTGTTTAGGATTCAGTGGATTAAACCAGCTGATGGTAATCAGGTTGTTTTGAAAGGCACTATTATAGCCAGTTAAGGTATCCATTTGTGGGACAGATAAAGAGAAGCCTTGCAGTTGCATGTGGTTTGGTGTGATGGGGAAATAAGGCTGTGGATGTAATGAAGCAGTGACTGAATTACTGTTTGCAATGACATCAATAAGTTGTTGTGATTGATTGTGAAGTGTCAATGAAAAGGCATCTTGGGCGTAGGGTGCCGCAGCATTTTTGCTAAAAGCCGTCTCCTCAATTTTGGGTAGAATCATTGGAGCGTCTTGCATTTGATCAAGCGAGAAGTTCATGTTTCTATAGCGTCCGGCAACATAATATCCAACGCACTCAGCGGTTACCTGAGTAAGGTCTTCTGGATTCTGTATCACCAAATAAGTTGGGTAAATATAATTAACACCAGCTACACTTTCAACCGCGCCTGTAACATCACCAAAAAAAAGTTTTGGTGTGTCTTTTACTGCTTCCCAAGCAACATTTAGACTGGACTTAAGGGTGACTTTATCTGCTTGGTTTGGATTGTAGGTTTGTTGAAATCCTTTAATAATGTCAGGGTATGCTTTGAATTTTTTATAGTTTTTCTGCCATTCGCTTTCACAGTAGTCATATAGTGTATTGCTATAATCATCTTTTTCATCATAACTATAGGCATCTAGGGTTATTGCAAATGCAGCATGTGAAAGCACAAGGCTTAGTATTAGTACTTTAAATAATTGAGTTGTTTGCTTTATAATATGATGCATTTTGTTATTCCTTCAGATATCTAGCCATCATTACTTGGCGCATTCAAGTTACAAATTCAAAAATTACAAACCTTGATTTTTTGCATATAAAAAGAGTATAGCCCATAGCAATTTCTTTGCTAAAGATTGTTAAAAATGATTGATATGTGGACAATTTAAGATTGGTGAACTTTACTTGATGCATTGAATGTTTTTGTTTTGGTTAAAGCATTAAGGATGAACTGCTATGTATAAACATATAACCACCTACTTATTAATGTTTCCATTAATGACATTAGCGAGTATGACTCAAGAGCAAATTGAAGATAGTAATGCCGGTAAAGAAGTGCATACGTCAGGAAGCTCATTAATAGCAACAGATGCTGCAAATACGTCAAGTGTAACAGCAGCGACAAACACTCAACCAAAAGTTGATACGAGTGCTAATGTAACCGCACCATCCGGCGTTGATGTTGATAATGCCAATTTTATTAAAGAGCGTATTAGACAAGTGATTGCGAGTGCTAATAAACCCTACGTTGCTGATAGTTATGTGACGGATTATTCAAAAATATATGGCGTGAAAGGTAAGGCGGTAACCTATGGTACCAAGAAAGAAGCAGGAAACTCACCTTCAGCTTATGTACCATGGGCAACACGAAATACATCAACGGGAGCTTGGACAACCAAGCTTACACAGAATCCGCAGTTGATTCACGATAGCATTACTGTTGTCACTGCTTTGACGCTGCTAGATAGTGTATTAGCCAAGTTAAACAAAAAGTATCAAATCAGTGCTAAGAAGATTTTACCATCGACTATGGAGAGTGCGGCAAGACAATTATCAGGGTTGCTTAAATTAAGCTATTGGCAGCAAAATAGTGAACGCTTGCTACAGGCTTATGCAGATAGTTATAAATCGAATTTTCTGTCAGCCATTTTAAAGAATTGTCGAGTCGATTTATCAGTGGGACTTAACTCAAATGATGATGTGCAGGCGTATCAGAATTGTTTAACTAAACAAGTAAACCTTGTAGAAGCTGAGCTAAAAAAAAGCACACCTCAACAGATACAGCAATTTTTACAACAACAAAAAGTGCCTAGAGAATATTACCAAACCCAAACAAAGACACAAGGCTATCAACAGCCTAATAATCAGCGCTTTAGAGGTGGTATGGGAATGTAAAGGAGACTCAAATGAAATTACTAAGAGTAAGTTACTGTTTAGGCGCGTTGTTGTTTGTAATGCAGCAAGGACACGCTCTTGATATTGATGCCTATAGTTATGATAAAAATAATGACTACACCAATGCATTATATGCTTTTTGTGAACAGCAATGGCAGGATAAGTCTCCCCAATTTGAATCCCTTAAAAGCATCAAGCAGAGTTTTTTCAAGCAGTATTATACAACCGATCTAAGTGTGCTAGGAATTCTAGGAGATGTAGGGCAATCTTTGCAAGATCATATGACTTTGGGGCTATCAGCGGCGGTAGGTCTTGACTACATCTATCCAACATATTTGGTGTTGAACAGCAAAAAAGATATGCAGAAGATTACGCCTGAGTGTATTTATTACTATATTGCTGGCAGACGCACTACGTCAACGTATACATTAACCTCATTGAAAGAAGACCCTACTTTGCGTGATTATGAGAAAGTATTCCCTATCAATGAGGCAAAGTTTTATGAAAATGCGGCAGCTAAGTATTCACAAGATCAATTTTATGTGCGCCTGCACAATCAAAGTGAGCGTTTTATCAAAGTAGATATCAATAGTAATAATGCTTCTGCTGGGGTGAATAGACCGCAATTTTTTCCAGAGCAATCAACGGCTGTTCAAGCATCAAGTTTAGCCATTGGCACACCAACTTCAGATACAATGATTGGTTATAACAATAACTTTTCATCTAACTTGATTGCATTGAATTGGTATAACGTGCTAGATCCTAAAAGCTATAATCAAGGTGCATTATTGTCACTGTTTAATGTGAACCCAAGTAAAGATAGCTTGACGGATGTGAAGTATATATCTTCAATGATTGTTGCCATTCCTTTGTGTATAGCAACAAACTATGATGTAACTTCAGGCAAAACAGTGAAACCTAAGGACTGTGGTAAAAATCTTGGCAATGCACTCATGGGCAAGAGTAATATTGCCCAGCAGAATATCAAAGATCGTTTTGCCAAGATACGCTCATTGGATCTTAAAAACAAAGAAAAATACACGCAAGATTTAACGGGGATTAAAGTAGATGAGGCGGGTAATTATGTCTCTTTGATCAAAACACCCGTGGTTGACCCTAAGCTGTTTGAAAATGCAACGGCAAATACCATTTGGATTAATACTATTGCTATTGGTGCAGGCTTTACTGAGATGCCTGTGTTGGTTCTTGAAGTATTAAATGAGATTGCGAATGTCGCGCTAGATGTTGGCTCTAACTATATTAATATGCTTAATCGCGGAAACAGACAAGTTTCACTTTACCAAATGCCTTATGATAATGCAGGGAAAACTGATTTTTTAGATAACCCAGAAGCGGGGAAAGATAAACTTTGCGTCGCTAAGGATTATCTGGTTTTGGGCACACAAGCCAGTTATCAAAACAATGCATTAGCTAAGCAAATAGCAAAGCAAGTTAATGATTTATCAGCATCTGGTGGTAAATATATGGGCAGTAGTGTGATTGATCTATATATTGATGATCAGCGCTGTGGTGGGCAGTATGATTATAGTAAAGCACTAGATGAATTTGCCTTACCACAATATAAAACGATCTCAGCTGCGTTTTTAGACTATCTTATTGCTAACAAAATGGTGTCGCCGTTATTTCCTAACGGTGATATAAGTAACAGCATTAGTGTTAAAGTCAATGGCTCAAACAAGATCGTTAGGGTGACCTTACCAGAAAATATACTTAAAAATATCATTACTAATTATACCTTGAGAGGTATCCCATTATTTGCCAGATATTATAGTGGGGAGCTTATCATTTATGCGGCAACTGAGGCAGTGCAAGCAGCATTTCAAGATCCATTAAACAGTACATTGCCTTCGATTTTATCGACTACAGCGAGTAATATTAGTTATGACCCTAATAATATCAATGGCTTTGTTCAGCCAGTAGATAATAGTAGTAACAGTTTGCAAATGGCAAGTCATAACCTGATGTATTATCGCAATATTAATGCGCAATTACCGAATAAAGCATTAGATACTTTGATTGGTGGGTATTTTGATAAAGGTCAGACAAATGTAAATATGACATTATCGACGAACGCAACTGATTCGGATAGCGATTCAAACGCCACAAAAAATCTGGCATTAAAAATTATACTTGGCACAGGAGTAACTGCGCTTACTGGTACGGTAACTTATTTGGCGATTAAAGTGGTTAAATATCGAATGTTGCAGAGGGGATTTAGAGTTTATGACCAAATGTACTCAAAAGAGCTCAAACTTATGGAAGAGGGTCTTGATGGTCTGTATCCAAATGAAGCAGAACTACAAAAACTGGGTGATATTGTTAATAAGATGATTAACACAAACTCATTAGATGAAGCAGCGAATGCTGCTAGTGATGGCGAGAAAATAATAGAGAGGTACGCTGGCAAATCAAGTCCAGTAGATGTCAGCAAGACGTTGGATAAATACGAAAAAATATTAAATAAATATCAAGCTGATTTAGGACAGATAGGGCAAAAATATGGTGAATTGCCAGCTTATCAAGCATTGAGCGATAAACTTGGCAGTGCTCAGAAGAAAGTTGCGGATTTTTGGAATCAAAGAAAGGTGGCTTACACTGATCTTCAGCAAATAAGTGATCAATTTAACTCAGCAATTATTGCCCAGAAGCAACAAGATTTAGTTAAATTACAGGCAAGTCTAAAAGCAAATAAGGGACCTTTTAGCAAAGTTTATCAACAGTCTATAGAGAGCGCCTTGAATAACTTTAAAACCAACATGAAAACTAAAATTCGTGATATGGCAGGGTTTTCACTCACACAGCAAAAGCAATTAGTTAGTGATTTTTCTTCCTACTTGAGAAATCGAGATTATGGTTCGTTTGGTCAAGAGTTGCTAGCCAAACAACGAAAATTTAAAATAGCAAAAAATAAAATTGATCAATATTATAAAGAAATCCAAAAAAGTTCGATTTATAAAAATAATCGCACAGAGTTTGATGCTGCTTATGAAAATGCCGTAATGGATTTTAATAAAGCAGTCAACGATTTCAATATTAATATAGTGTTAAATTCCACACAAAAGACCCATTTAGATGAAGTGGCTCGTACCAGCTTGCTACAGGAGAGGAAAGTTGTGGAGTATGTTGGTGGTTATAGCAAAAAGTTTAATCTTGCTATGGCCAATACATTAACCTCTAACATTAGCCTGAGGAATACATTCTCTAATGTAAATGTAGACAACCCAATTAAAATACTGGCTGAAGAAGCTGGTTATAATGCACTCGATATCTCATCAATACAATCAAAATATGATATGGTGTTGTCTCAAAGTATGAATGATATTGTATTTGCTCTTGTTGAGCAATCATCGCCAACAGAGTTTAAAAAACTTCGTAAAGCCTCACAATCATCAGAAGAAATAGGAAAAATAGGAGAAATTATAGAAAAACCATCGATAGGATCAAAAGCGCCATTGAAGACACTGTTTGACAATAAGGCATCGATTCAAGATCTTGAAAAAATGCTGATAGAAATATCGTCGCAGAAGCAACAACCAATGGTAACTAAGGCAATGAACTTGGAAAAGGTTTCAGAATCATTAGAATCATTGGGCTCACTAAATGATCTGAAAAAGTTGAACTATTAAGAGAGTATAAAATGAAGCGTTTATTAATTGCTTTTTTTGGTTTGGGATACATGTCATTATGTATGGCGCTCAGTGTCAATAGTGGTGACTATGACAAGAACAACCGTTATACGAATGCGTTATATGAATACTGTGAAAATGAGTGGCAAGCGATCTATGCTAATTTGGATAGTTTGCCGGCAATAAAAGCCAGTTTCCAGCAAACTTATATACCACAAGCGACGGAATCAGTATCACTCTCAAGTATTTGGGGAATGGTTAAGGATTCACTATCTAATGTGATATCTCAGCAATTTGGCGGAGGACTTGATGGGATTACGCAAACTATCGTTGGGGTATATTACACCTATCCTACTGTATTGGTTACTCAAAGTAGAAATGATCTAAAGAAAATCACGCCTGAGTGCCTATTATATTATATGGCTGGTCGGACACTGAAAAAGAACGTATCACTAGAGCAGGCAAAGTCAACGCCACTTATTGTGCCAAAAATTGAAGAGACAACTTTTGTAGCACAAGCCGCAGCGAGCTATTCGCAAGATCAGACTTATGTTAATTTACATAATATGAGTAACAAAGACGTTAAACTCAATATCAGTAGTAACTCAGCCACGACATTTATTAATACGGTGCAGTTTTTTCCAGAGCAAAGTATGCATAGTTTAGCAAGTGCAATATCGTTATCTATCCCTGCAGTGAATACCTTAACTGGCTATAACAATAATTTTCAGAACAATGTGGTGAGTTTGTCATGGTATGATAACAAGGCGCCAGCAAAGACAGTAAATGGCGCGTTATTATCGCTTTATACTGAGAACTCAAGCAATGATACGTGGACGAATGTCAAATACTACTCAGAGCTGTTTGCAACGAGTGTGATTTGTTTTGCGATTCCTTATACCACAAGCACCCCGCAAAATGGTGTGGAAATTCCAGTGCCGTGTAGTGATGATGTGTATCAACAGTGGGTTAATAGTAATGCTGAAGTCCCAGCTGATATTTTGAAAAAACAAAGTGAACTACAAGCATTACCATTAGCAGATAAGAAAAGTTATAGCCAAAACTTAACGATGATTCGCTCTAGCGCAAAACCTATCAAATATACGCCATTAACTTCAGTGCCTGTATATGACAATAAGTTATTCCAAAATCAAAAAGCCAATATGGTTTGGATCAGTGGCTTGGCATTATTAGCCGGTGCGGTGGATTTTGAGAATAGTTACGTGCTTGTTCTTGGAATGTTATTAAGTTCAGGTCTTGATGTGTTTTCAAGTTATATTAATGTTTTCTCCCAAGGCACGCGTAGCCTTTATTTATATCCTTATCCTTATGAAAAAGGAGGAAGTAATGCTTTTTTAAATGCACCTGATAAAGGTAAAGATGAATTGTGTGTTGCCAAAGATAGATTGGCTTTAAGTAATCGAAACGATGCAAAATATATGGGTGAGAGTCAAATAGACTTGTATATCAGCGATAAGGTATGTGGTGGTCAATACGACTATGCAAAAAAGGCTAGTTCAAAAGGGGGGCTACAACCTCACTATGAAATTATTTCAGCGCAACTGTTGGATTATCTGATTGATAAAAAAGTCGTTAGCCCAATATTTAATACAACGGGAATAGCTGCAGAAATAATCGCGCAAAATGATGATAGTGGTGCTGCCCAAAAAATAAAAATTGCAGCAAGTGATCTAAAGAAAATCTATACAAACTATACCCTTCAAGGGATTCCTTTGTTTGCGCGCATTTATCAAGGGCGCTTGCTACTATATGCCAGTGACAAAGCGGTTCAAGCGGCACTGAATGATCCTATTAACATCATGCTAAATAACTATTTAGTAGGGCAAGCAAAAAAAGTAGGGTTAAGCATAACTAAAGAGCAAACATTTGTTCAACCTGTTGCCTCATCCTCACAACAGGTGCAAGGAGTGGTACTTGATAAATCATTGAAGCATATATCAAGTGCATTGCAGAGTAATCCTGCAGCAACTACTCAGTTAATGCAAAGCTTTAGGCTAAATGATGCAAGTAATACTTTGGTAAATACGGGTAAAAGCGATAGTAAACAAAATGTTGATATGAATAGGCTGCCAGGTAATATTGAAAACTTTGCCAAGATAGTTGGCTTCGTCGTTGCCACAGGTGGTGCCGTTGCTGTTGTAGGCGGTATTATAGTGGATCAAATTGAAGAAACACGATTGTTTAATCGAGAGGTTATACCAGCTGAGCTTGAAAGAATTAAATTAATGAAACGCAAGGTGGAGGAGTTGTGGACAAGCTTTGATGTGACTAACAAATTAACAAGCAGTGATGTAAACACTTTAATAGAGAATTATCAGCAAACCATGGGCGTATTAAATGAGGCGAGCAATCTTCCTGAGGCAACAGAAAAAAACTTAAAAAGCGCAATCAATGATTATGAGCAAAGCATAGAGCGTTCACAAGAAACGCTAGGCTTAGTGTTAAAAGCAGCAGAAAAATTTGATCAAAAATTAAAAAGTTTGCAAGAGGAACTATTACAACAGAGTTGGTATTTTGTACTAGAAAACAGAAACATGGTATTAACAAGAGGCTTTAAGGTGATTTCTGATCAACATGATGCGTTAGATGCCCGAGTAGCACAAATGGCAAGTGTCAGTGAGGAGATTATAGGGCTTGCCAACGGAGGTAAACGTGCAATGATTGCATTGTCACAATTACAAAGTGCGACTGATGCCTCTGTTCAAGAAAAAATGGTGCAATTGAGTAATATGTATCAAAATTTTGCGATGGAGAATGGGTGGGGATTGGCAGGCGTGTATACAGAAACTAATCAAGCAAATGTGCTCAATACCGCGCTTAATTATCCCGAGGGAATCAAGACAAAACTGTCGGAATTAGCAAAGCAGCCCAAAGGGAGCTTGGGGGCGAAAAATAGCATTACTGAAGTGACTGATTTTGCGGTTAACGATTTTGAGCAACGTATTATTCAGTTTGACGAGGTGTTAAATAATGCCATTGAGCTTGAGAGGGTGTATTTATTTACAATACCTTATATGGAGCTCAAAAAAACGGTTGCTATATATGAGCAGACGATTAATAAGCAATCTGAATTGTTAAAAGGAATGCTTAAATCAAGAGCAAATGCAGAAGAGCTCTACCCGCAAATTAATTCAGCTAAGCTTGAGGCGCAAAATAAGCTGGATAAGATTAACCTGAAAGCCGATGACAAGTTTATACAAGTTCTACAAAACCAGAATTTGTCAGAGGCTATGGTTGATGAGCTATTCTATCAAGAAGATTTCATTACAGAGATCAATAAACTTTCAAAGCAGAACAAGGTAAGAATGGAAGTGCAAAAGCTACTGGATAATTATATCCAAACATTACCTAAAGACGTGATGATAGAGAATTTTGATGCTTTGGTTGCGGAAGCTGAGCAAAACGTTGATTTGGTGCAAAAATCACAAAAGTATATTGAATTTAGGCTTAAGCAAAGACAGCAACATTTGACTGTTGTCGATGAGATTTTTAAAACAAATCCTGAGTTTGCGGATGCTAGCATGTATGAGGAGCCAATGTTTGAAAGTGAGCTTTTGATGCAAAAAGTAGCATTATTGTATGAGGATAATCAGCAATTGCACACGGCTAAATATGATTTAAATATCCAGCTAGAAACAATAAAAACCAAGCTAACTGAACAAGGTGTGATTCAGTCTCAATATGTATTACCAAGATCACGCGTGATCACATCAGAGAACTTGATTACCCAAGCCAGACGACAGATTGGTGAAGAAAGTGAGATTGTTGAGAAATCTGCGTTTTTGAATGAGCTTGAGAATATTGTCAAAGAAAAATAGCTTGAATGCCAAATTTATAATGACAACTCAATGCGAGGATATAAACTTGTTTAATCGTTATATTCTTTTGATAGTTACATCGTATGACTCAACAATCGCTACCATTGGCAACAAAACAAATATCAGCAGAGGTATCATTACCGGGTTCAAAAAGTTTATCCAATCGCGTATTACTTATTGCGGCAATGGCAAAGGGTGAGTCGGTGATTGATAACTTGCCGTTAAGTAACGATGTATTAGCAGGTGTGGGCGCATTAAAAGCTTTGGGTGTTTCACATCAATTTGATGAGGCATCAGGGTGCATTATTATTCAGGGTGCTAATGGTTCTTTCCCTAACAAAGACGCACGCGTTTTTTGTAATGAAGCAGGGACGTTAACACGTTTTATTATTCCATTGTGTGCGGCACAAAAATCAGGTGAGTATTATATCTATGCTGCTGACAGAATGATGGCGCGTCCCATCGCTGAACAGCTATCTGTATTAAGCTCTTTGGGTATGCGCGCAGCTTATGAGCAAAATCAATCATCATTGCCCATGACTATTTTGGCAGAGGGTTTAAAACAAACAACTAATGTAAGCATTGATGGTGCTAAGAGTAGTCAGTTTTTGTCAGGTTTGTTAATTGCATCTCCTTTAATCGATGGTGGCTTAAGCATTCATTCAGATACAGATCATCCGCAACCTTATGTGCAAATGACCGTTGATATGATGCGTGACTTTGGTGTGGTAGTTGATGTGGAACATAATCTTTATAAGATACAAGGCAATCAAAGTTATCAAGCGCGACATTACGCAATTGAGCCAGATATTTCCACCGCATCGTACTTTTGGGCGTTGGCAGCAATCACACAAGGCGATGTTAAAGTTAAGCACGTAACTCGCGATGCCAAGCAAGGGGATATTCGTTTTTTAGAAGTGCTTGAGAAAATGGGCTGTCAAGTGATCACCGAAGAAGATGGTGTTCGCGTGATCGGTGGCGATGTATTGCATGGTGTGACAGTAGATATGCGCAATTTCTCTGATACATTCATGACTGTTGCCGCAATTGCGTGCTTTGCTAGGGGGCAGACACATATCACAGGGCTTGCACACACGCGTTTACAGGAATCAGATCGTGTTAGTGCCATGGCTGAGGGCTTAACACGTTTAGGTGTTAACGTGACAACAACTAAGGATAGTATCCATATTTATCCTGCAGAATCATCGCTTAGAGCTGCTATTGTCGAAGGGCATAATGATCATCGCATTGCAATGTCATTGGCACTGATTGGTTTAAAGCAAGAAGGTGTCATTATCAATGGTGCTGAGTGTGTTAGCAAGACATGCCCTGATTACTTTGAACGGATGGCGAAAATTATTTAGTTCATGCGCAAATCACGGTAAACTACAGCTATTTTTGATAGAAAGGACGATTGATGCAAGATAGGCAGCTATTGGATTTAGAGGTGATTTTATCGCGCTTTAGCGTCAGACGTGCTTTTTATCTAGGAAAAGTTAAGAAAGCTTATTTTGAGCGAGTTTCCGCAGTGCATCATTATGCAGCAAGCGGTTTTATTTACGATGCACAATTATTTGGTGCAAGCTTTAATGCTGGCAATTGGCCATTTGCAAACAAAAGCTTTGATCTGATTGTGCTTGATAATGTGTTATTAAATTCTAATGATGTACATAAAATTTTAATGGAAGCCATTCGAGTACTCAGTGATGATGGTTGCTTGATTGTGGTGCAATACAAAAAAAATCAGGATATAACGATTCCTTTTCGCTTTGTTAATAAAGAAATAAAATCCCAAGGTTTACATAAAATTGAAAGTCATTATTATGATGTGTTTAATGTCAGAGACTTCAATAAATGGTTGCCGTGTTTGTTGCCTGAGAGCTTTTCTTGTGAGTATATTGCAAGCTTCAGCAAACAGGTTATTCCGCTAAGCCCATTGTTCTCAGGGGCAACGGAAATGGTTAAGCTGCCCGGAAAATATGCCATTGGCATGAATAAAGCGTTTAAAGTGAAGAAATAAGCAACTAGAGTTGAAAATTTTAGAAAAAATATGATTTAAAAACACCCCGTCAGCCTGCGGCTGCCACCCCTCTTACAAAGAGGGGAATTAGGCAAAGGTTTTACATTCCCCTCTTTGTAAGAGGGGTGCTTAAGCTTGCGAGGCAGGGTGTTGAACTGGTAACAATACAGTGCTTTAGGTAACTGAAAAATAAAAAATAGATAAAATAGATGAACACTCAAAAAAACAACGACGTAAATAAATTGAAAAAGATTGTCATTTATACCGATGGCGCGTGCAAGGGCAATCCTGGACGCGGCGGTTGGGGGGCAATTTTGCAATACAAAGCCAAAACTAAAGAGATTTATGGTGGGGAAGATAATACCACCAATAACCGCATGGAGTTATTGGCAGCAATTAAGGCGTTGCAGTTATTGAAAGAAACTTGTGATGTTGAACTTTACACTGATTCCAAATATGTGCAGCAAGGTGTCAATGAATGGCTTGATGGTTGGATACAACGTGGTTGGAAAACAGCAAATAAGCAACCAGTAAAAAATCAAGACTTATGGCAAATGCTTGATCAATTGCGCTATAAACATCAGGTGAAATGGTGTTGGGTTAAAGGGCATAATGGTCACCCATTAAATGAGCGTGCTGATGAATTGGCTAATAAAGGGGTCGTGCATAGTGAATAGTAAATCTATTAAAAATAAGAAGATCTATGTAATCTATACCGGTGGCACAATTGGGATGGTCAAGACTGACAAAGGTTATGCACCAAAGCAAGGCTATTTGTTGGATAAAATTAAAACGATCAAAGATTTTTATCATAATGATGTGCCTGATTTTAAGATCAATGAATATCCTGAGTTGATTGATTCAGCAAATATCAAACCAGAGGATTGGATCACCATCGCATTGGATATTGTCAATCATTATGAGCAATATGATGGCTTTGTGGTGTTGCATGGCACGGATACTCTGGCGTATACCGCATCGAGCCTGTCATTTATGTTGAAGAATTTAAACAAACCAGTGATTTGCACAGGCTCACAGATCCCGATTTCTGAGCTAAGATCAGATGCCTCAGATAATATATTGCATAGTTTGATCTTAGCGGCGGATGAGCGTATTGCTGAGGTTTGTGTGTATTTTAATAAGCAGCTATTACGAGGTAATCGCTCAGTTAAGGTTAATGCTTCAGGAATGGATGCATTTAACTCACCTAATTATCCGCCATTAGGGCAAGTGGGTATTGATATCGAGTTAAATGAAGCTTATCTGTATCCGTGTGATCATAATGAGCCCGCTGAGATTGAATTTAAAACATTAGGCGTGCCTAAGATTGCAGTGCTATCAATTTTCCCAGGCATGGATGCAAATATCTTAAAAAAAGTATTACAGCCACCGTTACAAGGATTGATTCTTAAAACCTATGGTGCAGGCAATATCATGAACTCGCCTGAGATTCTATATGAGCTTATCGAAGCGTGTCAGCGAGGTGTGATTATCATTAATTGCACCCAGTGTTTAAAGGGTAGTGTCAAAATGGGGGCGTATGAAGCAGGTGTAGGGCTTGTCAATGCGGGTGTTATTTCAGGGCATGATATGACCGATGAAGCAGCGTTGACCAAGCTCTTTTATCTTTTGAGTATTCCGGGGTTAACACAAGAAGAAGTGAAATTAGCACTACATAAAAACTTGCGAGGAGAAATAACGTTATGAAATATTTAACGAAGTTGATGGAGCAAAATCGTCAATGGGTTGAAGATACTAATAAAAACAAGCCAGGTTTCTTTGAGAGTTTATCAAAGCAGCAAAATCCGGAGTATTTATGGATTGGTTGCTCGGATAGTCGTGTGCCCGCAAATCAAATACTAGGGTTGTTACCAGGTGACATTTTTGTGCATCGCAATGTAGCTAATGTTGTTGTTCATTCTGATTTGAATTTTTTATCTGTGTTGCAATACGCTGTTGATGTATTGAAAGTAAAGCATATCCTTGTTTGTGGGCACTATTGTTGCGGTGGTATTAAAGCCGCTACTATGAATGAGTCGCATGGACTTATCGATAACTGGTTAAGGCATGTCCAAGATGTACATCATAAGCATAAAGAATTATTAAAACCTTTCGACCATGGTGAGTGTGAGGCCTTAGCGCCAGAAATTGATTGCAAAGAGCAAAAGCATGCAGTGATGTGTGAGCTTAACGTCGTTGAGCAGGTAATTAATGTCGCCAAAACCACGGTACTCCAAGATGCTTGGCAACGTGGGCAAGAAGTGATGATTCATGGTTGTGTCTATGCTGTATCTAATGGATTCTTACAGCAGATTGCTTTTGGCGTTGCAAGTAATGATGAAATTGAAGATTTTTATGATAAAGCATTAACTAGCATACAGCGTGATTTATATAAGGCGAAAACATAATGGCTGAGCAAAAGAGTGTTGATAAGACAAAGTTTTTTGGTTATCTAAGTATAGGCGTTGGTATGGCGCTAGCTGGTGGCTTTGTATCGTATGGGATTTTGAATTTTCATGCGTTTAATCGCTATGTTGCCGTTAAAGGTTTGGCAGAGCAAACGGTTAAAGCGGATAAAGCCATTTGGAGTATCAGTTATAGCGTTAATGCCAATAGTTTAAAAGAAGTCTATCAGAAGGTTGATCAAGATCAATTAGCAGTGAAAAACTTTATAAGTCAAGCGGGTGTGGATACCAAAGCGTTGCAGTATGGTAGTATTTCGCTAAATCAAAACTCGCATAGCAAAGATCAGGTTAACACCTCAAATTACAGTGCTTATGGCAGTATGACGATCACGACAGATAAGGTTGATTTAGTGCAAGGTTTAGCGCAAAAAACCAGTGATTTGGTCGCCAAAGGTGTTGTCGTTAGTAGTAGTAATGTCGCCTATAAATATACAAGGCTTAATAGCATCAAACCAAAGATGCTCGAAGATGCCACACAAAATGCCAAAACAGCAGCATTGCAATTTGCTAAAAATGCGCAAACCGCTTTAGGCAGCATTCGCCAAGCATCGCAAGGTGCTTTTACGATTAGTAATCAAGATGCCTCTTATGGGGATGGTGATCCCTATAAGCTGGTTCGTGTTGTGGTGAGTTCAGAGTATTTTTTGAAATAAAATAATAGAGCATTCACTTGGTTACTCTATTTATAAACTGACATGTGGATAATAATTGGCTATTAACCATTGTTTCTGCTAGCATTTTTATGCTGCGTATTAATATTTAACCTAAGTTTGGAGTTATCAATATGGCAAAGCCACTTTATGAAAGAGATTTTTATGCTTGGACGATTCAGACTGTTCAAGCGTTAAGAGCTAAAGCATTTAATAAAGTTGATATTGAACACTTAACAGAGGAGTTAGAAAGTATGGGTGCAAGTCAAAAGCACGCATTAAAAAGTAGGCTGCGTGTTCTTTTAATGCATCTGCTTAAGTGGCAATATCAACCTTCTTATAGAAGTAGGAGTTGGGAAAATACGATTATTGCGCAAAGAGATGATTTGAAGGATCTCATCCAAGATAATCCTAGTTTGAAAAGTAAAATTGATGAAACACTTCCTAAGTCTTATAAGTTAGCATTATTGGACTTTGAAAATGAGACAGGCATTGATCCTAAAAAAGCTGAAGTGCCGGAGGTTTGTCGTTATAGTTTTGATCAGGTATTAGATGATGGGTTTTATCCTGAATAATTTTTTCTGTACCAAGCACCGTAAAATGATTTGTGGGCGGTATATTATATAAGCGTTGGCTGAGCGTAAGTCGAAGCCATTATAAGCAATATATTTTTAAATGCATCCTTCGACTTATGATCAGGGTGCGATAAATGCTAAGGGTTGATTTTTTTGAATATTGATTTTTTTATATTGCCTACTCAAGATGATGAGCAATTTTATCAGTTTGTGAGCATGCAGGTTAAATCCTATTATGCAGCAGGGAAAACGGTTGTGATCTATGCAGAGGATCTATTGTGTAAGGAGCTGGATGCTAGGTTATGGTTTAATGGTGAGGATGATTTTTTGCCGCACGCTTATATGGCTGAGGTGTCACCAGATTATGCAAAGCTACCGGTGGTGCTTGTGAGTGAGGCAGCTTCTCTTAAAAGTGTTAACAAAGACATATTGATTGATCTAACGCTGAGTAACATGCCAGCTCATAGTGAGGTAAAACATTTAGTGAAAATTGTTGATCAAGAGCCTTCAAGACTACAGGCTTCAAGGCGTTATTATAAGGCGTTACAGCAACAAGGCTTTAGTATTAATGTGCATAAAATATAACGATTAGATACCATGAGGAGGTGACATGAGATATCGTTTGTTGGCAATTGGTTTATTGAGTTGTTTGTTTAGCTATTCATGGGCGGATATTAATGTTGATATCAAACTATAGCCAACTCTTGTTTAATGAAAATGGCATTGTTCAGACAAAAATAGAGTCAATTATCTTTAACGAGAAATCTGCAAAAGGATCTAGTGTTTTCTTGGTAAGTGATAATGATGGTAAACCTTCTGAATTTTGCCAAGTTGAAATATATTAAATAATTTGATCTCAAAAGACACTTCAATGCTTACATTTAAACCTTGTTTTTGTCAGGCTTAGATTAATTCTGATTGCTTGCTTCTTCACGGTAGCACTTCAATTTATTTGTGCTAGAATACGCAAGATTTTGTGTTTAACACGTTAATTTTCTTGATAAGCAGGAGAAAGCAATGAAACATCAAGGACCACGAAATATAGGGCTTGGCTCAATAAAGTCCTATTCGTTCCCTATTACGGCAATAAGCTCGATTATTCACCGAATCACTGGTGTGTTAATGGTTGTGTTATTGCCGTTTTTATTATGGGGTTTTAGTTTATCAATGCGCTGTGGTGGCGGTTTTTATTATGTGCAGGATTTATTAATCCATTCACCATGGAGCATTGTCGCTTGGATCTTTATATCGGCGGTATCGTATCATGTGATCGCAGGCATTCGCCACTTGATTATGGATTTAGGGTTTGGTGAAGAAATGTGTGTGGCTCGAGCTTCTTCAATCGCTGTTTTAGTGCTAGGTGTATTAGTAACAATTTTCTGGGGGCTTTGGTTATGGGTAATGTAACTTCATGCACACGTTCAGGTTTGAAAGACTGGTTTTTGCAACGTGTTACCGCAATCATTATTATGTTATATGCAATCTTTGTGATGGTTGTTGTCTTAACACTATCCGGTGATGGTTCATATCATACATGGCTTGCGATTTTCCAAAACACGTGGGTAAAAATATTTACGATTTTAGCATTTTTGTCATTAATGGCGCATGCGTGGATTGGTATGTGGACGATTTTCACTGATTATGTGAAGTGCGCATGTATTCGCGGATTCTTGCAAGTAGCTGCAATTGTTGGTTATCTTGCGTGTTTTATTTGGCTTATTTGTATTTTATTTTAAGGGGTATTGATAATGAAAATTGCAGTACAACAATTTGATGCAATCGTTGTTGGTGCCGGTGGGGCTGGAATGCAGGCAGCATTTCAATTAGCTCAATCTGGGTTTAAAACCGCAGCGATTTCAAAAGTATTTCCAACGCGCTCGCATACGGTATCAGCGCAAGGCGGTATCGCTGCGGCATTAGGGAATGTTGAATATGATGATGGTCTTCCATCAGATGATTGGAAATGGCATACCTATGATACGGTTAAAGGTTCTGATTATATCGGTGATCAAGAAGCGATTGAGTTTATGTGTGAGAATGCACCACAAGCAATTATTGAGCTTGAGCATATGGGTATGCCATTCTCACGTTTGGAAAATGGCAAGATTTATCAACGTGCTTTTGGTGGTATGTCACGCAATTATGATGTGGGTAATATTGCCAAAAGAACATGTGCAGCATCTGATAGAACAGGGCATGCGTTATTGCATACGCTTTATCAAGGTAATTTAAAGCATGAAACTAAATTCTTTAACGAGTGGTATGCGCTTGATTTAGTGAAGTCTTCAGAGCACGCAATTGCCGGTGTTTTGGCAATGAATATGGAAACTGGTGAAATCGTGTTCTTCCAATCAAAAGTAACGATCTTAGCCACAGGTGGCGCAGGACGCATTTACGAATCAAGCACCAATGCACATATCAATACGGGCGATGGTGTGGGTATGGCGTTAAGAGCTGGTATTCCATTACAGGATATGGAATTCTGGCAATTCCACCCAACAGGTATCGCAGGCGCTGGCGTATTAGTAACCGAGGGTTGCCGTGGTGAAGGTGGAATTCTACGTAATAAAGATGGCGAGCGCTTTATGGAGCGTTATGCGCCAAATGCCAAAGATTTGGCATCGCGTGATGTGGTATCACGTGCATCACAACAAGAGATCAATGAAGGCAGAGGACTTAAGTTTGCTGGCGTTGATTGTGTCCACTTAGATTTAACGCATTTAGATGAAAGTGTGATTAAAGAGCGTCTACCAGGTATTCGTGAGTTGGCAATGACCTTTGCAGGTGTTGATCCATTAAAAGCGCCGATTCCTGTAGTGCCAACTTGCCACTATATGATGGGTGGTGTTCCTACTAATAAACACGGTCAAGCATTAACACAAAACGCCAATGGTGAAGATGTTGTTATCGATGGCTTATATGCCGTTGGTGAGTGTGCCAGCGTTTCTGTGCATGGCGCGAATCGTTTAGGTTCTAACTCATTACTGGATTTGGTGGTATTTGGTCGTGCGGCAGGTATGCATGCTGAGGATGCATTGCGTGCTGGTATGCAGCAACGCGATGTAACCGATGAGGCATTAGATCAAGCAATGCTACGTTATAACCGCTGGGAAAATAACAAAGGTGGTGAGGGTGTTGCTGAATTACGTGCGGAATTGCAAAAGGCAATGCAGGTTGATTTCTCAGTGTTTAGAACAGAGCAACAAATGCAAGATGGTTTAGAGCGTTTGAAATCACTGCGTGAGCGCGTGCAAAAAGCATCTCTTGCGGATCACTCACATGTATTTAATACCGCAAGAATCGAAGCGCTTGAGCTTGACAATCTGATGGAAACTGCAATGGCAACGGCTGTTCTTGCATTGACGCGTAAAGAGTCACGCGGTGCGCATTCACGTGAAGACTACCCTGAACGTGATGATGAGAATTGGTTGAAGCACACGCTTTATTTTCTAGAGGGAGATCGTCCGTCAACGCGTGATGTGAATATGAAACCATTAAAATTAGAACCATTCCAACCAAAAGTAAGAAGCTACTAAGGAGATAACGGTGGAAGTTAAATTTAAAGTTTATCGCTATAATCCTGAAGTCGATAAGAAGCCTTACTACAAAGATTATACCGTGACGGTTGAAAATGAGGGCACAAAAGTCTTAACAGCGATTGAGCTCATTAAACAACAAGACCCAACACTGGCTGTGCGTCGCTCATGTCGTGAGGGTGTTTGTGGTTCGGATGGCATGAATATCAATGGCAAAAACCGTTTAGCATGTATTACCTCTATTGGTGAGGTATCACAACCTATTAAGTTGCAGCCTTTGCCAGGCTTGCCAGTGATTCGTGATCTGGTGGTTGACATGGATCAGTTTTACAAAAACTACGAGAAAGTGAAGCCGTATTTGATCCCTGCTGAGGGTGATATGCCAGTCAAAGAGCGTCTACAATCGCCAGAAGATCGTGCGAAGCTCGATGGTTTGTACGAATGTATCTTATGTGCATGCTGTACAACCTCATGTCCATCATTCTGGTGGAACCCAGATAAATTTATTGGTCCATCTGGTTTATTACAAGCTTATCGTTTTGTGATTGATTCACGCGATGGTGCAACACAAGAGCGTTTGGATGCACTGCAAGACCCATTTAGCGTCTTTAGATGCCGCACCATTATGAATTGTGTGAGTGTTTGTCCAAAAGGACTCAACCCAACCAAAGCGATCGGTAAACTCAGATCGATGATGTTAAAAAATAACGTGTAGTTAAGAAGAATCAAGCGCTGGAGATCCAGTGCTTTTTTGTTTGAACTAGTGAAAAAGTAAAAAACTAAAAAAAGTAAAAGAGTAGGAACTATGAGTGAAACCCAAGAATCAATGTCTTCATGGTGGCAGTCTTCGCAACTATCCGGTAGTAGTAGCGCATACTTGGATGCTATTTATGAGGATTATTTACAAGACCCTAATTCGGTAGATAGTAGTTGGCGCCAGTATTTTGACGCGATTCGTGATAATAAACACGAAGTCTCGCACGCACAAGTTCGTGAAGACTTTGTCGCTTTAAGCAAAAACCCATTTCGCTTTGCACTGAAAACGCCTCAAGGGATGGTTGTTGACTCAGGGAATTATCCTGATGGTGGTGATAAAGTCTCAGCAGTGATGGATCTTGTTTATATGTATCGCAGCATTGGTCACAAGGTTTCGCATTTAGATCCACTGAATATCAAAAAACCTGAAGAAACACCCGAGCTTGAGCTTGATTTTCATGGACTTAATAACGCTAACTTAAATGAAAAATTTAATGTTGGTGTGTTTTCTGACTATCAAGCGTTACCACTCAAAGAAATCATTGCTAAATTGCAGCATGTTTATACCGGTAGCATCGGCTATGAATTTATGCATTTAAACAATATGGCTGAAAAGCTATGGTTTAGACAGCGTATTGAAAAACAGATTCCTAATTTGTCGGTTGAGCGCAAAACATGGTTGCTAGATCGTCTAACAGCTGCTGAAGGTTTAGAAAAATATCTTGGCATGAAATACGTTGGTCAAAAACGTTTCTCATTAGAAGGTGGCGAATCAATGATTCCAGCTCTTAATGAGATGATTAATAAAGCAGGCGAGGTTGCTGTTGAGGAGATTGGTCTTGGTATGGCGCATCGCGGACGTTTAAATGTCCTTGTTAATATTATGGGTAAATCACCTGAGAATTTATTTAAAGAATTTGAAGGTGCACAGGATAAGAAATTTTTATCAGGAGATGTGAAATATCACTTAGGTTTTGCCTCTTGGCATAAGACACCAAAAGATGAGGTGCGTCTAGCATTAGCATTTAATCCCTCACACTTAGAGACTGTTGATCCAGTGGTAGAAGGGGCAGTAAGAGCCAAGCAAGAATGTTTTGCGGATGATAATCCGCACGGTAAGGTTGTACCGATTTTAATTCATGGCGATTCTGCATTTTGCGGTCAAGGTGTGGTGATGGAGACATTTGCTTTATCACAAACCAGATACTATGGCACTGGTGGTACAATTCATATTGTGATTAATAACCAAGTCGGTTTTACAACGGATAAAAAACAAGATAATAGAAGTAGCTTGTATTGTACTGATATTGCCAAAGTTGTTGAGGCACCTGTTTTACATGTCAATGGTGATGATCCTGAAGCAGTACTGCGTGTTGCCGGCCTTGCGATGGATTACCGCATGATGTTTGGCAAGGATATTGTTATTGATTTGGTGTGCTATCGTCGTCATGGACATAACGAAGCAGATGAGCCATCAGGTACACAGCCATTGATGTATAGCATTATTAAGAAATTACCAACAACACGTACTATTTATGCTAAAAGACTTGAAAGTGAAGGTGTTGTTTCAAAAGCGCAAGCTGATCAAATGGCCAAAGCGTATCGTGATCGCTTACAAAAAGGCGAAGTAGTTGCAGATATTATTACTGGTGACCATCATGAGCGCCATACTAAATGTGTTGCTGATTGGCGTCCGTATGTTAACCAAAAATGGGATCAAGCAGTTGATACGCGCATTGATAAAGCGCAACTGGTGAAATTGGCTCAAAGCTTAAATGATTTGCCCGCTGATCTAACATTACAACCCCAAGTTAAAAAGGCAATTGATGATCGTATTAAAATGGCTGCTGGAGAAATTCCAGGCAACTGGGGCTTTGCTGAAAATTTAGCGTATGCTACGTTGTTAGCTGAAGGTTATGATATTCGTTTATCAGGTGAAGATTCTGGACGTGGCACGTTTTCTCATCGTCATGCAGTGTTACATAACTATGATTACAGCAAAACAGAGTTGCCAGATTATACGCCATTACAGCACATTAATGACAAGGCACAATGTCATATTATTGACTCTGTATTATCAGAGTATGCGGTACTTGGTTTTGATTATGGTTATAGCTGCTCAGCGCCTGAGACGTTAACCATATGGGAAGCGCAGTTTGGTGATTTTGCTAATACTGCTCAGGTGGTTATCGATCAGTTTATTGCAGCTGCAGAAGAGAAATGGGGTATTTTATCAGGTCTTGTAATGCTTTTGCCGCATGGTCAAGAAGGGCAAGGGGCTGAGCATTCATCCGCAAGACTAGAGCGTTTCTTACAATTATGTGCGCATGATAATATGCAAGTCTGTGTGCCAACGACACCTGCGCAAATGTTTCATATGTTGCGCCGTCAGATGTTGCGCCTTTATCGCAAACCATTGATTGTGATGTCGCCTAAGAGTTTGTTACGTCACCCGATGGTGCATTCAACACTGGATGAATTGGCCGATGGACAATTTTATAACGTCATTGCTGAAGTTGAAGATATTAAGCCGCAATCAGTATCACGCGTGATTCTATGTTCAGGTAAGGTTTATTATGATCTGTTGGCAGAGCGTATTGATAAAGAAGTCAAAGATATTGCGATTGTGCGTATTGAGCAGCTTTATCCATTCCCGCAAGCGGATCTTGATAAAGTGTTAGCACCTTATGAAGCGGTTAATGATATCGTGTGGGTACAAGAAGAGCCTGAAAACCAAGGGGCTTGGTGGATGATTCAGCATGAATTGCGTAAACTATTGCGTAAAGACCAGAGTTTATCTTATGTTGGTAGAAAAGCAGCGGCGGCACCTGCGGTAGGTTATCCGTCATTATTCCATGCACAACAGAGTGAGCTGGTTGCTAAAGCATTGAAGTTAGATAAATAGATCCGCTTCTAAAAGATAGTAAATTAAATAATGTTGATAAAATAAGTAAAATAAAAAAGTTAAGGGTGAACCATGACAGAGGTAAAAGTTCCTGTTTTTCCGGAATCAATTGCAGAAGGTACAATTGCAACATGGCATAAAAAGCCAGGTGATCGCGTTGAAGAAGGTGATGTGTTGGCAGAGATTGAAACAGATAAAGTGGTAATGGAAGTTCCAGCAATGACAGCTGGTACGATGGGTGAGATTACTAAGCACGAAGGTGATACGGTTCTTTCTCAAGAAACGATTGGCTCAATTACTGCCGGTGTGGCAAGTGATAGCTCCACTGCTGAGGAGCAAACTGAAGCAGCGCAAGTAGTAACTCCTGCAGCTCCATCAACTGGCGAAGCTGTTACGGTTAATGCGCCAACTTTCCCTGAGTCAATTGCTGAAGGTACGGTAGCAACGTGGCATAAAAATGTTGGTGATCAGGTTGAAGAAGGTGAAACATTAGTTGAGATTGAAACCGATAAAGTGATGATGGAAGTGCCAGCAGCGCAAAGTGGTGTATTGGCTGAAAAACTTAAAAATGAAGGTGATACGGTACTAAGCGCTGAAGCAGTTGCTAAGATTGTTGCCGGTAGCGTGAGTGCTACAACAGCAGTTGCTCCAGTAGCGGCAGATGTCAAAGAAGCGCAATCACAAGATCATTTATCACCTGCGGTGCGTCGTGCCGTTAAAGCCAATGACGTTGATGTAAATAACGTACAAGGCACAGGTAAAAATGGTCGCATTACTAAGCAAGATGTGGTCAGTGCGCCTGTATCTACACAAGCTGCAAAACAAGTGCCAACAACTCAAGCGGCTGATGCAATGAGCTTTGAAGGTGATCGCCCTGAGAAGCGTGTGCGTATGACTCGCTTGCGTCAAACGATTGCAAAACGTTTGGTTGAAGTACAGCATAGCAACGCGATTTTGACGACGTTTAACGAAGTTGATATGAAGCCTGTGATGGATCTAAGAAAGCAATATAAAGATCTTTTCCAAAAGACACATGATGCGAAGCTTGGCTTTATGTCATTCTTCTTAAAAGCAGCTACAGAGGCATTAAAGCGTTTCCCTGAAGTTAATGCATCAATTGATGGCACAGATGTTGTTTATCATGGCTTCTTTGATATCGGTGTAGCCGTTGGCTCAGATCGCGGTTTAGTTGTTCCTGTGATTCGCAATGCAGATCAAAAGTCTTTTGCCCAAATCGAGAATGACATCATCGAGAAGGCAATTAAAGCACGTGATGGCAAATTATCATTAGAAGAGATGCAAGGCGGGACATTTACGATCACCAATGGTGGCACCTATGGCTCAATGCTATCAACGCCAATTATTAACGCACCACAAAGCGCGATCTTAGGTATGCACAATATCGTTGAGCGCCCAGTAGTCGTTAATGGTGAAATTGTGATTCGTCCGATTATGTATTTGGCATTGTCGTATGATCACAGAATTATTGACGGTAGTGTCTCAGTTAAATTCTTAAAGACCATTAAAGAATTGATTGAAGATCCAGCTAGAATGTTGTTGGAAATCTAATTTTTATACTCTAAATATTCATGAATTAAGCGATGATAGTTGATAAAGCGTTGCTTGCTGATTTTATCAGCGGCAACGGCTTCATTAATCGCACAACCTTTTGTGTTTTCAATATGTTCACAGTTTCTAAATTTGCACTCATTTTCTAATTGTGCAAACTCTTTAAATCCTGCAAAAATATCTGCTTTATCCAAATGCCAAATACCAAATTCACGAATGCCTGGTGAGTCAATGATATTGGTATCTTGATCTAGATGAAATAATCGCGCACTGGTTGTGGTGTGTTTGCCACGACTGTTTTGCTCAGAAATCTCACCTGTAAGTGTTATATTTGTACCAAATAAGGCATTAAGCATCTCAGATTTGCCAACACCTGATTGACCAACAATAATCGAAGTTTTATGTTGTAAAAGCGTTTTCAATGCTTGTAAATTTTTGTGACACAAGGCAGAGCAAGTAATCAGTTCATAATCTAATCCGCGATAAAGATGAATAATTGCCTCAAGCTGTGCTTTATTGTTAGCGTCATCAAATAAATCCATTTTGTTGAGCACAATAATTGGTTTGACATTCATATGATGTGCAGCGACGAGATAACGATCGATATAATGCTCAATTGGAGGTGGGTTAACAGCAAGCATAATAATCAGCTGATCAATATTTGCTGCCATCGTTTTGTGGTTGTGTGCGAGTTTACTAGGACGAATGAGCGCATTACTTCGAGGTAAGATTTGACAGATAACACCATACTCACTATTGTCTTGTGGTAGATAAAGTACGTTGTCTCCTGCCACAATGGCGCCTAAGTTTTGACGGTATTGGCAAAAAATAATCTCACCTGTGTGGCTTTCAAGCTCAATGAGTTTGCCGCGATGTGATATCACAAGCGCTGACAAAGCATGTGATAAGTCTTCATGAGATGCTTTATGTTCTTTGATATTGCGAAGCTGTTGTTTACTTAAATTACGTTTTGCCAATGGTATTCTTAATCTTCAAAGAGTGTTGCAGTGGATTATAGCTATTGATATAAAATAATACAGTATAGATTATGGATTAAACGTCTTAAATTCAATTCGTATTTTGTGTGCAGTGCTTATCACTTCTGGATTTTTCATTTAAAACAACGTAGAATTCAACCCTAGTTCTTCAGGGCGGGGTGAAACTCCCCACCGGTGGTAATCTATGAACATTTAGAAAAGCCCACGAGCGCTTTGGCTTGAAGGTCAAAGGTCAGCAGATCTGGTGAGACTCCAGAGCCGACGGTTATAGTCCGGATGAAAGAAGAAGTAATATGATTAACATATGTGTAAAGTACAAATGCATTATATTTTAAAATGTTGAATGTTGAACTTATTATCAATGTGTTGTGCTTTTATCCATTTTGCTTATGTTTATTTCTTTTGCTCGTCCCTGAAGTTAAGTAAATTAATAAAAGGGTGATTATTGCAAGTGTTTCAAGCGGATTATTTTTATATGTCTCAGGCACTGATGTTGGCAAAGCGTGGTGCTTTGAGCGTGTCACCTAACCCAATGGTTGGCTGCGTGATTGTTAAAAATGGTCAAATTGTTGGTGAAGGTTGGCATCGTTTTGCTGGAGATAAACATGCCGAGATTCATGCCTTAGATCAAGCAGGGGATAGCGCGCAAGGCGCAACTGTTTATATCACCCTTGAGCCATGTTGTCATATTGGCAGAACAGGGGCTTGTACCGAGCGCTTGATCAGCGCACAAGTTGCTAAAGTCGTTGTTGCAAGTGTTGACCCTAACCCTCAAGTGGCAGGTAAAGGGATTAAGCGTTTACAACAAGCGGGTATTGTCGTTGAAACAGGGCTTATGTGTCATGAAGCGATTGCCATGAATAAAATATTTTTTCATTATCATACCCATAAGCGTCCATATGTCATTGCCAAATGGGGTATGTCATTAGACGGTCAGATGGTGACGCATCCCCAAGATAGTAAACAAATTACCAATCAAACATCTCAACAGCAAGTGCACAATCTACGCAATAGCGTTGATGCGATTATGATTGGTCGCCAGACGTTGATTGAAGATAACCCAAGTCTTACCGTGAGAGTTTCAGATGCTGAGTTTATTAAGCATCCATTACGTGTTGTGTTATCAAAAACTGGTCAATTACCATATGATGCAACGCTTTTTAATGATGGTATTGAGAGTGTTGTGATTACCAGTGATTTAGCGGGTAAAGATACGCTTGATGCATTAGCGCATAAAGGTATTGAGTGCATTAAGGTATCACTGAATCAAGGTGAGATTGATCTTACAAAAGTATTAGAAGTATTGGCGCAAAGAGGTATTACCAGTGTCTTAGTTGAGGGTGGCAGAACGTTGCTTAATGCTTTCTTTGCGGCGCAGCTTGTTGATGAAGTGCAAAGTTATGTAGCACCTATGATCATTGCTGATTTTAAGCACAAGAAGCGCATTAATATCAAAGACAATGGTTTTTTGAATAATGATTATTATTGTATGGGTCGCATAGAAAAATCAGAGAAAACAGAAAATAAGAGGTTGTAAGAGGTAATTATGTTTAGTGGTATTGTACAGGAAGTGGCAACAGTCGAGACTGTGTCAGGATCTGATCTGATCACATTGGTGATTCATTCAGAGCAATTAGCAAGTTGCAAAATAGGTGATAGCATTGCTATTAATGGTGTGTGCTTAACGGTCGTTACGTTGGATAAAGTAAAGGGGTTAGTGAGCTTTGAGGCGGTACCTGAAACACTGCGTAAAACTACCTTGGGGCAGCTTATTGCCGGATCGTACGTTAATCTTGAGCTGTCATTACGCTTAAATGATTTTATTGGTGGGCACATGGTGCAAGGTCATGTTGATGGTGTTGGTGAAGTGAAATCAATTACCCATGAGGCAGAGGCTTGGCTTGTGGCTATTTCTGCTCCTTCAGAGATATTAAGATATTTAGTTAATAAAGGATTTATCACCATTGATGGTATGAGCATTACTGTGATTGAAGTTAGAGACGACTATTTTACGGTCACTTTTATTCCGCATACGGTTGATGCCACTATTGTTAAGAATTATCAAGTGGGCACCAAGGTCAACCTTGAAGCGGATCCTATTGGTAAACACATTCATCATTATATGGAGAAAATACAACATGTTTCAAAGAATTAAAACACGCGTTGAAGCGGCGGTTAATGCCCTAAAGCAAGGCAAAAGTATTATTGTAACCGATGATGAAGATCGCGAGAATGAGGGTGATTTAATCTTCCCTGGGCAGCTTGCGAATATTGAGAATGTCAACTTAATGTTACAACATGCCAGTGGTATTGTCTGTTTGGCAATGTCAAAAGCGCATGCCAAACGCTTGCAATTAACCCCGATGGTGCCGGCAGATTTAAACACCAGTCAATTTACAACGCCTTTTACTATTACCATTGAGGCGAAAGAAGGAGTGACGACAGGCGTATCTGCTAAAGATCGTACGCATACGATTCAAGTGGCATCAAACCCTGAGGTTGATCCTAGTGATATTAGTCGACCTGGGCATATTTTCCCATTAGTTGCAAATGATTATGGGGTATTAGGGCGTCAAGGGCACACAGAGGCGAGTGTTGACTTGGTGAAAATGGCAGGGTTTCATCCAGCAGCTGTTTTGTGTGAGCTGATGAATAAAGATGGCAGCATGATGAAAGGCGAAGAGATTGAACGTTTTGCTTTGGCACATGATTTGCCGATATTAAGCATTGAGGAGCTTCGTCTATATCGCTTAGCGACGGAAAAACTCATTATAAAAGCGGCAAGTAGCCTTATTCCTTTTCGTGATTATGGCGAGCTTGAAATGAGTGTTTTCATCGATCCAGTGACCCAAAATGAAATCAAAGTCATAAGCAAAGACATTAAAGATAATCCACTTGTTCGTATTCACTCATCGTGTATTACGGGAGACTTGTTTGGTTCATTAAAGTGTGATTGTCAATCACAACTGCATCATGCATTGCATGAGATTGCAGAGCATGGCGGGATCTTGATTTATCTTGAGCAAGAGGGGCGCGATATTGGCTTGGTCAATAAACTTAAAGCTTATGAGCTGCAGCGGACAAAGCATATGGATACGATTGAAGCCAATGAAGCACTTAATTTGCCAGTAGATAATCGTCGCTATGATCATGCGCTGCAAATCTTGAAATATTATGATATAAAGTCATGTCAATTATTATCAAATAACCCAGAAAAGGTGCAGGCTTTACAAAAGGCGGGTATTGCTGTGCAGGTGCTCGTATCAGAGTCAGATGTGCATGAGCATAATAAAGGATATTTACAAACTAAAAAACAACGGCTAAACCATAGCATAAAAGGAGTATGATAATGCCAAAGATTGCGATTGTTGTGAGTGAATTTAATGCGTTAATTACTGATAAGTTATTAGAAGGCGCACTTGAAGAGGCGCAAAGTCAGTCAATAAAAACGCCAGAAGTTTACAAAGTGCCAGGAGCCGTCGAGCTGCCCTATGCGGCAAAGCAGCTAGCTAAAACTAACAAATATGATGCTATTGTCTTGTTGGGTTGTGTGATTCGTGGACAAACTGATCACTATGATTATGTGTGTATGCAAGTATCACAAGGCACACAAGATGTGATGATGAGCTATGACTTGCCGGTGATTTTCGGGGTGTTGACAACGCATAATAAGGATCAGGCATTAGCACGTGTCGGTGGTGAAAAAGGTCACAAAGGCAAGTATGCGCTGAAAGCCGCATTGGATATGATTAAGCTTAAAAAAGACATTAATGCCTAATTCATTAGGCTTTGATTTCTTGCGTAATTTCATATGCTGGGTAAGCAATTTTGCAATCGGCGTTAGTTTCTATCTTTTCTTTATTCTCCGTTTGATACGCAGGATACCCGCAGGTATATAAAGCATAAGCATTTTCTGTTAGCGTAATCATCGCTATTATTTTAGCTGTGACAAGAAGTATTGCTCTCATAGAGGCGACCTTTTTTAATGTGTTTGAAATGAATGCGAATTATATATATTTAATATTCTTTTGTCTGTTTCAAATGAGTAACAATTGATTTTTTAATATCAGTAAATTGTCATTTAAGAAGCAATATCAACAACTCTTTGATGAATTTGCCAAAAAATCAGTCATTTTTAGTCATATGAACTATATTTAATTTGAGTTACTAATGCATATAATTGCAAGGGATTTAAAAGTACCAATGCTTTTTTGCACAAAAAAATGAAGGAGATATCATGAAAAAGTTACCAATAGCATTAATTTTATCCTCTATTCTGAGTTATGGTTATTCCTCTGTAAATGTGACATTTACAAATAATACAACAACACCAGCTCATATTGATTACACCAATTGCAGCTATCTATCAGGTGCTAAAGGGGATAGTGTTTCAGGAGCAGGGAGCAGTGATAACTCAGTGGTTTATAGCTGTGAAGATAATCAGAATTTGCAAATTGCAAAATATGGTGCAAGTGGTCTAACTGATCAGTGTTATATCAATGTAAATAATGGTGTGGCAACACTAACTAAAAATAAAAATTGTATCACAAGCCAAAACAATCATTTTGCTATTGGCGTGATTAATACAACAGACTTTAAAGCGTTGGCAAATAATGCAAATGAAGTGATCAAATTATTTGTAGCTCAGAAAGAAAAGGCAAATCCAAGTACATATAGTGATTTGCCTGCTAATGTTATTCCTATGAATCAGGAAACTTTAGATTCACGTATAAAAGACCCAGATGCTTATGCTTGGGCATTTCAATATGGATACGACTCAGGTAGATTTCCATTGTTTTATGGGGCGCTTTGCATGCAAAATCCAAGTGCCGTAGGGTGCGCTGATGTGAAGAGTACTATTGTCGGTATTCTGGATGATTTGAAAAAAGTCAGTCAAGATGGTCAATTACCATCGGCGGGACTCTGGGCATATACCATCTCAGGTGTGGGAAAAGACGGCGATAAAGTTCTACCAAGTACCCTTTCTAATTTACCTGCACTTTTGGGACCTACGGTTGTGGCAGAGTATGGATTTAATGGAGACAGTGATTTTTTTAAACAGTTAATTACCCAGCTTGAAAGCTATAAGTTAAGCGAGCATACACCAGCGTCAGCAGGAAATGATGCTTTCCTAAATTCAACTGCACCGTATTTTAATGCAGTATTAGGACTGCTTTCTCAGGCGTTTTTAGTAGGCAAAGGAGAGCTTGGAGCAAATAATACAAATGCTGCATCAGGCTATTTAAGTCAAGCCTCTTTTAATGCTAACTATCGAGCTTGGGTGGATCCAAAGAATGGTTTTGTCAATGAATATCCTTGTGAAGATGGCAAAACCTGTGCAAGGGTGATATTTTCAGTAGAAAATGCACCGCATGATGCCTCGAAAGATACTTGGGCTAATGCTGGGGATAATCCAACGGTATCTGAAGGCATGGCTTATGGGTTATTAATTAGCTATGCTGCAAATGATCAGAAAATGTTTGATAGTTTTGTGCGTTATATTATGTCTGAGTCAGCAGGGTATGGTTGTGCGCTATACTATGATGATCAATGTCATGTAAAAAGTGATTTAATGATGCCTTGGCTTGTAGACGCTACCGGTAAGCCATTTCATTACACATTAGGCGGTGGTTTCTATACCAATGGATCTGCAACCGATGCGGACGTTATTATTGCTTGGGCGTTATCTCTTGCAAATAAGAAAGTTGCAGCAGGGGATTGGAGTAATACGAGCTTCGCATATAATGGTGATCAAGCAAGTTATGATCAGCTATTTGAGTCACTGAAAAAACAAATTGCGCTTTATGATACTTATAACTCAGCTGAGTTCTTTGGGCAAAAACTTGGTTGGTTATATACGCCAGGGAATCAGTGGTCAGATCAGGGGCATGATGTGTTCTATAGTGGTTATAACACGCCGCAGGCATTTGAAGCTTTAGGACAATAACTTCTTAGCTATCTCCTGCTAGTATTTTATCTAATGAACGAATTGCTATGGCAAAAGGGATGACTTGTATTTCATTATCATAATAAGTTTGATCCCCACCATATAACATAATGCATTTTGCCATAGGGTAATCCTTTTGAAAAAGGTTTAATCCTTTAAAATCTTGTGTTGTGAGCTTAGCTTTGCGCTTAATTTCAATGGCATATAAACCTCTTTCGCCATATAAAACAAAATCAACTTCTTGTTGCGTGCGTGTTCGCCAATAATAAAACTCATATCCCCAGAAAAAATAATCATTCAATGCTTTAGCTTGTTGAAAAAATAATGTTTCAAAGGCGGCACCTGAGAGTTCTTCTTCAGAGTCAAGCACTCCTTTGGGGCGAATGGCGCGATACACACCAGTATCAAAATAATAAAACTTTGGCTGTGTAATAACATCACGTTTGGCACGTCGCGTGAAGATTGGCAGTCGATAAGCAATGAGCAAATCCTCAAGAATATCAAAGAAGTTACGCACACTTTGATGGTTGCTACCAATTTCACGTGCAATATTGCTATAGTTAATTGTTTCACCTTGCGAAAAGCTCGCTGTTTGTAAAAACTTTGTGAAAAGAGATAAGCTTCTGGTTAATGCCTCTTGCTGAACTTCCTCTTTTAAATAAGTCTGCACATAACTTTTAAGAAAGTGCTCTGGTTGATTAACATTATACGTCATGGGAAGTGTCCCATACTGTATCGCAAAAGCCAAATCAAAATCATTGGAAAGTTCGATAGCAGTTAATGGATGCATATGATAAGTTAATGCGCGCCCTGCTAGAAGATTAACTCCTTTTTTGCGAAGTGCGCGAGCACTAGAGCCTGTTAATATAAAGCGCTGTCCTTGATGCTCAATAAGGCGATGTACTTCATTAAGTAGGTTTGGAATTTTCTGAACCTCATCGATAATAACCCAATCGTTATAAGTTTTAGGAATTTTACGCGATAATGCTTTTGGATCGCCAAGCAGCTCTGTGTAAGTCGCATCATCGAGTAAATCTAAATAAATGGCCGAAGGAAATGTGTTTTTTAACCAGTGCGTTTTACCTGTGCCTCGAGGTCCAAATAGGAAGACACTTGCTTTCATCTTGGTATCAATGCTAAGTAATCTTTTATACATTATGACGGATCACATTTGATTATAATAGGTGAATAGTATCAGATGAATCATGCAAATTGCAAACTGAGTTTGCAGTTTGCATAAAAAATTGCAAACTCAGGTTGCAATTTTTGATATCTTACCCTGAGCGAAGTCGAAGGGCCTGTGTGCTCGTAGTATGTAAAATGGCTTTGACTGATGTCTTATGAGGCAATGAGTCTGTGTTTTAATTTCCCCCTCACCCGTGCAGCTTAAGCTGCACGAGCGATCCCGCAAGGGGAGAGGTACTATCTGGTGTAACTTATTTATACATCGTTACCAACGTTTATTCAGCAGGAAGATGTTATTTTTTAGATTTAAAACTCATTAAGATCAAAATCACGGCACCAATGCAAATGGCAGAGTCTGCGATATTAAATGCTGGCCAATGGTAATTGTTGATATGAAAGTCAAGGAAATCAACGACATAACCGTGGATCATACGATCATAAACATTACCCAAGGCGCCACCTAAAATAAGTGCTAAAGCGCAAGCAGTGAGGTTTTTATCTTTAGGTAAACGTGATAACCATATTAAGATCACAATAGCGACGATAAGGGCGATGCCAGAGAGGACAATCACTTGCCATGTGGTATTAGCATTACTTAGAAAGCTAAATGCCGCACCATAATTATGCAATAAGGTTAAGTTGAAAAAGGGCAGGACTTCAACCGGTTGTCCATAAGTTAAATTTTGTGAGGCAAGGTGTTTTGTGCCAAGGTCAATAATAATGACAATAATACTTAAAATAACCCAACGCAGTTGATTGTTACGCAAACTCACGTATCTCTCCTTGTTCAGTAGTAATGTTCTCAATACATCTGCCGCAAATATCAGCATACTCGCTATGACTGCCGACATCTTCGCGTCGATGCCAGCAACGCTCACATTTTTGCGCAGTGGACTTCGCAACAACAATGCTTAAGCCTTTGATACTTGAGTCATGCGCAAACTCAGGCTTTTCAGCTAATGGCTTAATATGCGCATCAGAAACGATCAATGCAAAGCGTAGTTCATCTTTAAGCTTAGCTAATTGTGCTAGTAAGGCATCGTTAGTATAAAGCGTGACATTGGCCTCAAGGGATGCGCCTAATACTCCTTCAGCACGCTTGGCTTCAAGTAGTTTGTTGCATTCGGTGCGCACCTCTTGAATCGTTTGCCAAAATGGCAGATCAAGCTCAGCTGATTGTGGCATTTGTGATAAGCCTTGATACCACTCACAGGTGATAAAAGGTGATTTCTCGCCAGGAATAGCATCATAAATCTCATCGGCAGTGAAACATAAAATCGGTGATATCCAGCGTACTAAAGCATGAATGATATGATACATTGCCGTTTGTGCTGACTTGCGTGCCAAACCGTGAGCTTTTGCTGTGTATTGACGATCTTTAATGACATCAAGATAAAAGCTGCCCATATCAATTGAACAAAAATGATGAATCTGCTGTGCCACAACATGAAAGTTATACTCGTCATACGCTTTTATAATTTTCTGTTGTACTTCATCTGCTTTGGCAATTGCCCATTGATCCAGTGCAACTAGTTGGTCAAAGTCGATTAAATCAGTTTGTGGATTAAAACCCTCAAGATTCGATAATAAAAAGCGTGCGGTATTACGTAAGCGACGATAAGTATCAGCGTTACGCTTGAGAATTTCATCAGATACGGTCATCTCGGTGCGATAATCAGTTGCAGCGACCCATAATCTTAAGATATCAGCACCTAATGTGTTAACAACATCCTGTGGTGAGACAACGTTACCAAGGGATTTAGACATCTTCTTGCCATGCGCATCAACGGTAAACCCGTGGGTTAACACTTGTTTATAAGGCGCTTGATTGCGACGCGCTAAGCTTGTCAGCAATGAGGTTTGAAACCAACCGCGATGCTGATCAGAACCCTCAAGGTATAAATCAGCAGGAAATTGCAAATCTTCATTATGCTCAAGAACACAAGCATTTGAGCAGCCTGAGTCAAACCAGACATCAAGTGTGTCGGTAACGCGTTGATAATCTTCGGTTTCAGTAATGAACTGACTATCATCAGCATCAAACCAAGCCTCCACTCCGCCTTTGTCAATAGCGTTAGCAACTTTTTCAATAATCTCTTGCGTTTGTGGATGTAACTCTTCGGTTTCCTTGTGAATAAATAAAGGGATAGGCACACCCCAAGTACGTTGACGTGAGATACACCAGTCAGGGCGATCTTGCATCATCGCTTCAATACGGCTTTGTCCCCAGCTTGGCACCCATTTCACTTCTTTGATGGTTTCTTCAGCGCGTGCACGTAATTTATTTTTTTCCATGCTGATAAACCATTGTGGTGTCGCACGGAAAATAAGTGGTGTTTTGTGACGCCAGCAATGTGGATAGCTGTGCTCTAATTTATTTAAATTAAGAAGGGCATTGTTTTGTGTTAACACTTCAATCACATGATCATTGGCTTTAAAGACAAATTCATTAGCAAAAAGCTCAGTGTTACTGTGATAGCAGCCATTGTTGTTAACAGGGTTGTCAACGGGTAGATCATGCAGTTTACCTAATGCGAAATCCTCAACCCCGTGCGCAGGTGCAGTATGGACAAGACCAGTTCCGGAATCAACGGTAACATGATCACCATGAAGCACGGGCACGATACGATTATAAAAAGGGTGATGTGCTTTTAAGCCGGTCAACTGATCACCTGAAACACTAGCAAGGATATGGTATTCTTCAATACCCGCGCGCTTCATAATTGATTCAACTAACTGTGTTGCAACAATAATATGTTGATCATGATTGAAGTTTACTACGGCATAGCTTATTTCATTATGCACGGCAATCGCCTGATTGGCAGGTAATGTCCATGGCGTTGTCGTCCAAATAACGGCAGATGTGTTTTCAGGTAAAGTCTCTAAACCAAAGCGCTTCGCCCAGCTATTCGGATCAATGATGGCAAATTTAACATCGATAGCAGGTGAGATTTTATCTTTGTATTCAACTTCTGCTTCAGCAAGTGCTGAGCCACACTCAGGGCACCAGTGGACTGGTTTGAAGCCTTTGGTTAAGTGACCATTTGCAATGATCTTACCTAAAGTTCTCACCATATTGGCTTCGTAGTCAAAGTTCATGGTTAAGTAAGGCTTATCCCAGTCGCCTAAGATACCCAAGCGCTTAAAGTCTGTAATTTGGCGCTGTACTTGTTTGGCAGCATATTTACGACATTCTTTACGAAAAGCATTGGCACTAATTTTAGCTCCTGCTTTGCCATGCTTCTTCTCTACTTGCAATTCAATCGGTAAACCATGGCAATCCCAACCTGGGACATAAGGTGCATCAAAACCTGAGAGTGTTTTTGAGCGGATCACCATATCTTTTAAGATCTTATTGACCGCGTGTCCAACGTGAATATCACCATTGGCATAGGGAGGACCATCGTGCAAAATAAACTTGTCTCTACCGGCGAAATGCTCGCGAATCTGTTGATAAGCTTCATCGCTATACCATTGTTTCAAGCGCATCGGTTCTTTTTGCGCAAGGTTTGCCTTCATTGAAAATGATGTTTTCGGCAAGTTTAATGTGCTTTTATAATCTGCCATATTCTACCCTTTAACCCGTTATTTTAAATTGTATTTCAACACCCCGCCTTGTAAGTTTTAGCATCCCTCTTGCAAAAAGGGCAATCAAGCAGAAGCCAATTTTAAATTCCCTTCTTTGCAAGAGGGGTGGCAGCCGCAGGCTGACGGGGTGTTTTTTAAAGTTACATATTTAATTGTATGTAACTCCGATTTTCTATTTGTTTTATATCTTTTTTGTATGTTTTTCAAGCCACGTAAGTGCTGCTAGTTTATCATTATTAATTTGTGTTTTAAGTGCATCAAAGTTTGCAAACTTTTTCTCGCTACGCACAAAATGCAAGAACTCAATCGTAACATACTGCCCATATAAGTCATGTGTGAAATCAAAAATATGTGTCTCTAATAAACGTAATCTGCCACCAACTGTTGGGCGAATGCCAATATTAGCAATGCCATGATATGTTTTATCATGAACATGCACGTTCACAACATAAACCCCTGAAACGACAACGGCGGTTGGCATGGGGATGTTAATGGTTGGAAAACCAATCTTACGTCCATTTTGATCACCATGATGCACGCGACCACTTAGTGAGTAACTATGCCCTAAAAAATGCGCTGCATCATTAAATTGACCGCTATTTAGTAGTTGGCGGATGTGGCTGCTGCTAATGCGTGTATCATCTAAAGTATAAGAAGGGAGGCTCTCTACGCTAAAGCCATATTTTTGCCCTAAGTCTTTAAGTAGCTTAAAATCACCTTGACGCTGATAACCAAAACGAAAGTCATCACCGATAATGACATGTTGAGCATTAAGACCATCAACAAGAATCGTTTTAACAAAGGCTTCAGCTGATAGCATTGCAAGCTTTTGATTAAACTGCAGGCAGAGTACTTGATCGATATTGAGTGCCTTAAATGCTTGGATTTTGTCGCGAAAAGGCGTGATGCGCAAAGGTGCCTTATCTTTTAAAAAAAACTCTTTCGGTTGCGGCTCAAATGTCACCACTGTCGCTTTAGCATTATTGGCTTTAGCCAGTTGCTGCACATGATTGATAATATACTGATGCCCCAAATGCATGCCATCAAAATTACCAATGGTGACAATGCTTGGCATTTGCTCTTTATTGTTATGTAAATCTGCAAATCGTAACAGCTGCATGTTAAATTTGTTTATGCCTAATTAATCGCTTTGATACATGACAAAGCGAGGTGTTAAAAACTGTCAAGCATTGTATACCACCCGCAAACCATTTTACAGTATTTATTGCTTTGCTTACCGGTTCAATATTTCATTCTTGCTGTCTGGAAGAGATATGGTAGACTGATCTTAAGTTTACAGATGTTTCTTGGGGAAAAGATAAGTTGATAATGAAAGAGAATAAATTTAAAGTTTTAATAGTGGATGATGATGAAATAATTCGTGAAGAATTGCAAGAAATACTGCAAACTGAGAATTATGAGGTTTGCTCTGCGGCCAACCCTGTCGAAGCTGATACTATTTTGGAAACTTTTCTTGCGGATTTATTAATTGTTGATTTAAATATGCCCGGCTATGAAAATGGGAAATATTATTGTCGTAGAATTTCTGAAAAGCTTTGCATTCCTGTCATTATTATTACCGCTTCAGAAGATGAACTTGATGAATTAATTTCTTATGAGCTAGGTGCTTTGCAATTTATGCAAAAACCCTTTAGTACGAGAGTTCTTCTGGCTAAGATACGTAATATCTTATCAATGAATAAAGTCAAATCAACTGAGAATGAAAAAAATTGGCAACTTGATATGAAGGAATTACAGTTAATTAATCTTGAACAGAAACTTAAAATTCCACTTAATATAAATGAACTTAAACTGCTGTCATACCTAAATGAGCATATTGGTAGTTCATTATCACAATATGATATTGCAAAATACGTTTATGGGCGCGACCTACACCCAGAAGATAGAATTGTTTCAACGTTGATTTCACGCTTTAGACAAAAACTCAAAGACAATAATTGTGCTTACTTAATTGGTTTTACAAGAGGGCTTGGCTATAGTTTAAAATATCCAATTCAACTGAAGTAAGAAGATGATGAGCCAAAACTTAAAACGTACTAGGTATAAACTTAAATTTAACATTGTCTTATTGTGTGGATTTTCTCTAAATCTTATCTTAATGTTTTACTTTTATATTAACAGCTTTCTTGATCATGATAGAAATCAGCGCATCATTGCTTCAAGTATGATGAACTTTATTGGTGAGCTTAATCATCTGAATTTTAATCAGCGTGAAAAAAGCTATCTAACCGAAATATTGCCAAGCTCAAGTAACCAGTGCATGAATGTCAAAGTGTTACCGCTACCAGAATACTCTTCAGATTATATTCATATTGATGTCTCAGGTAATATAAGTGCGCAAAAGATCGAGAAAGCTTTGGAGAGTATACGCTTCTGGGAAAACAATGTGATATCTGTTTATGCAAAGCCTTTAGGTGCATGGATAGTATTAGAGTTACCAAGAATAAGATTTCCTTGGGTTGGCACTTTATTCATTCTTTTACAGCTTTTTGCGATGCTATATGTTGCAATGTATCTTATTAATGGACGTTATTTGCTGCATGCGATGGAGAAGATGTTTGCTTTAGAAGATAGATATCGACTGAAATTACCCACACTTGAAAAAGGTGTTGTATCACATTCTAGCTTGTACATGTTACGTAAATCAGCACGCTATATTGAAGCATTGATTCTGAAGGTTCAAAATTTAAGTGAGACGAAAATGCGTACTATGGCAGCGCTCGCGCATGATATAAGAACACCTTTAACTAGAATGGAGTTGATGCTATACAAAGTTAAAGATGATGTGCTTAAAGAAAAAGTTTTTACACAAATTGATGATATTAATAGAATTTTGCGTAAAACAATTCATTATGCCAATCAAAGGCATTTAAATGCACCAAAAGTGATTGTAGATTTATATGGATTGGTTAGAGAGACTGTTAAATCCTATCAAGAACATAGCATAGAAAGAGTTTCTTTTATTGATGAGACTGTAAATCAAGAGTATATGATGCTAGGTGCTCCAGAAGAGCTTACAAGCGCATTAACTAATATCATTAATAATGCACTAAAGTATGGCAAAAATGTTGTAATTAGTATGAAGTATCTCAGAAAAAATATTCTTATTGAGGTGATGGATGACGGTATTGGTGTGCCAGAAGGTATGCTTGGTAATATATTTTTGGCGTTTTATCAAGGACAAATCTCAAGTTCTAAAGGAAATGGCTTAGGTTTGGCAGTAACTAAAGAAATCGTTGAAGATCATGATGGCAAAGTATATGCCAAAAATAACTCATTAGGAGGTCTTACGGTGACTATGAAATTTAAAATAAAGCAAATAAGAAAAATCAAATAAAATAAAATCAATCAAAGTACCATAAGCGCTCTTTAACAAGTTGTAATCGAAAGAATTCCTCTAGTAGTTTGTTGATTTGTAGTGGTTGATCAAGTGATGAGATATGTCCAGCTGATACTACCTCTACAAACTGCGCTGTTGGTAATCTTTGAGCCATCAACTCACCTTCATGCGTTGGACGATAGCAATCTTCCGATCCGGTGATGATTAGAGTTGGAATATCAACTTCGCTAAATGCATCTAAAAGGTTCATGCGATTTTGCCGTTCAAAAATCATTTTTCCTAAGCGAATTAACGAAGATATATCTAAACTTTTGTTTTTTAGATGAGTTGTAAATTCATCAACCAATGTTTTATTATTTTCCTGAGTATGTATGGAAAAAAAACCAGGTACGATTTGCTGAATAATATTCTCAGGAATAGCCCCCAATTTTTCAATTGCATTAAACATCATTAAAAATTGTGCTTTGTTAGCAAGGGGCTCCTCGCCTAGAAAAGTGTTCATTAGAACAATGGACTTGATTGACAAAGGATATTTGTATGCAAGTTCTGCTGCCCACATACCACCAACAGATAAGCCAATAATTGCAAACTGATCATCTAATTTTAGATGTCTCATAAGTGTCATCATATCATCTGCAATATCAGATAAATCATTATTTTCACGTGGGAGCGCATCAGATTGCCCATGCCCCCACAAATCAGGAACAATACATCGATAGGATTTACTTAGATGATGTAATTGCGGTGCCCACATTTTATGATCCCATAAGTAACTATGACCAAATAAAATAGGAAACCCATGACCAATATCTAGATAACGAAGCTCTTTTCCTTTTATTTCTAATGTTTTCATCATTAACCTCCATGATTTATTACAGTATATAAAGTTTTTTAAGTATAATAAAAATCGTTTTTGCTGTGATGACTTATCATGATAATCCTATATAACTAAGTCACATGTAAAGTAAGTCAAATGATCCGTAGTGATTTGTATATTTTTGCCGAATAAATGTATGCATCGGTATTTTACGGTATGTTTCTAAGACTTAATTTTTCCGGATAATGTGAGATTGTTTTTTATATTAATTAAGGTTTTTATTTATGCATGATGGCCGTGATGACGTCATTTCTCTAGAAGATATTATTGGGTTTATTCTTAAAAACTGGCGTAGTATAGCGTTATATTTTATGATATCTATGCTCATGTCATTAGGGGTGGCGCTTTTATTAAAAAAAGATAAATTAGAGTTTTACGTCAGAGTAAAAGCGCCTATGGCACAATATCGAGTTGAAGTTGATTTACAACCTTTTTATTTGGGGGAGAAATTTCGCTTAAGAAAACTAATTGAAGCAGAATATATTCCCGATTTTATCGCAAGTAAGATGCAAAGTTATCGTCAATCAGAAAATGTCGCTAAGTTTAGCCAATTGATAAAGCTATTACAACTTAAGCCAGAGAAGACATCACAAGAAGCTGATAATTTAAGTGATTTTATTGTGCTTATATCAGGTGTAACTATTTTAGATCAGGCGTTTTTGAATGAAGTGTTATCATCTTTTGTAACCTATCTGAAAGAAAGGCTCAAAAATGATATAGATGCTGTGAAGGCTTCTATTACGATGAAAATTGGAGATCTAGGTGAAGATTTATCTTCTCAACAGAAAATTATAGAACAAACATACCAAAATAAGGTAATAGAAGTAAATAATGACTATGAGGAAAACTTGATAACATGGCAAAAAAAATTGGTATTTGATCAGTCTAAAAAGCAAGAGTTAGAAAATCAGATAACGCGCATTGAAAGCAATATCAATGATAACGAAGAAAGTGGTTACTTTTTTTTAAAACAAAATTTCTTATATGACAAGCTCTATAGTCTGGATCAAGAGATATATAATTTTAATTTTAATCTTCAGCATAAAAAGTATTTTTTAGAAACGCAATTAGCTGAGTTATCTGCAGAGCGCAAGCTTAAATTAGTACAGTTAGAAAATAAATATAGGTTAGAGGTGAGAAATTATCAAGAGCTATTACAAAGTGTTAATCAAGGTGGCGTTATTTATTTCCTTAAAGCAGCACCTAATGGTTTAAGCCTTCCTATAATTCTAGTCTTATGTATGATAATGAGTTTATTCTTAGCACTGTTAGTTGCATTTATGGTTGATGTGGTTACTCGGGTTATATGTGGTAATAAAACTAAATAGTCTGAAATATCGTATTAAAGAGCATCAAAAACTTTCTCGACACTGGATGCCGTAAAATCATTTATGAGTGCTATGGTATCACAGTGTATCTTAAATTTAATCGTTAACTCAGGTTATAGTGTGAAAACAGCATCCGGTAGTTCATCGTTTGCTATTTTGACTATAAATAATTTATAAAGGATTTAGGTAGCTTGATATGATAGGAAAATATATACGTTTTGGTTTGGGATGGTTTGGTCTATTAATAATTTCGGGTGCATTTATTGCTGCTTATTATTACACGAGTCAAGATCAGAGCATTGATTCAACAAAATGGGTGCCCAAAGCTGAAATGATGACGTATCGTGCTCAAGTGAAGCCTATAGTGTATATAAAGTTCGAGAATGGAAGGTTCTCGGCTTTTGATGATTCAAGTTCTATTGTTGGTAGATACTATGATGTATCGCATATGTTAGATATTACCGAAAATGGAAGCGTACAAATAACTCATAGCTCTTTTTTGAAGAAAATACAGCAGGCCCATTATTTTAAGCAAAATAATGGTGTTTTATATCTTTTGAATGAAAGTCGTGAGCAGATAGAAATACTCTATAGGGTATAACTTCAAACGATGATGATGAGGAGGATGATACATCGATTGATATATTATCAGCAACATTTTTTAATAAATAATTGCAGTTATGTATTTTAGAATAGATCTATGCTTTTAACAACACTCCGTTAATTAAAGCTGGCTCCTTCTTTTTGCAAGAAGTATGTCAAGTTTGAGAAATTGAGTGTTGAAATAGAAAATATGTATAACCGTAGTAAATAATAATTATTTAATGTTTCATTAAATATTTCAACGATGCCTTTTAGTGTAGGAAATAGGGAAGCTATATGTCATTTAAGAAAACAATAATACTTTCATCCATGTTTTGGTTTGCATCAAGCGTCGGTGCTAATACTAAGTTACCAACCTGTGAGAATCTTCAAGGTAGTACGCTAAAGCCTTTCTGTTTATATGATAATGATTGGGGAGCTGATATGCCAGTAAACCTGCCATTTAATAATAATGTAATGATAAAAAATACTATTTACCATAATAATAATTATTTCAAAAATGAGGATGTTGATAGCATGATGTCAGCTCTCAATTGGACGGATTATGAGAAAGAACTCGTGCTAATTTATACATTACATGGTGATGCATTACATGGTGATGTGGGGTCATGGCAAAATGTAAGTTATAGAATTGGAAATACTCAAGAAGTATTAACGGTCAATGATTTGAAGAACACAGGCATGAGAAGGGATATGAATACAACGCTTGATATATTCTTTGTTGGTAATAAAATAGCAGATCGTTTTGGTCTCCCTGTTGATAAAATTAAATACGATATTAGGCCTGCATTTGTGTCGAAAGAAGTTGCTGATACAACAAAAAGTGGTGATGAAATAGATATATATCTTAGTGATCTAGGTCTAGGTATGTTGTTTGGAATATTCTTAAATGGGATCGAGTTGAGTAGATATTCGATAAATGTAGATACTCGATCTAGATGTCTACTATACAATGGTGATGTGATTGTAGGTTTTGACTTTGAGGAATGTGATCTTCAAGTCACTTTGTATAACGCTTCTGTTCCAAATGCTGCTGATTCTGATGGTGTTCCAGGAACATCTGATGGTACTTGTGGTATTTCACCTGATTCACCCTTGTATGGATACTTTCAACCTTGCGCTATTTATCGTAATAGCAACAACCAAGTACCTATTCGTATACAATTGAATGCTTATAATTGGAAGAAGGTACCAGGTGGATTCGAACGTGGCGAACCAGTTAATTTACCTAATACTTTAGCTCAATACTTAAATTTCACTTTTGAAGTAAAGAATAATAGTACGCAAACTGCACCTGAGTATAATTTGCCTAACATTGCTGAGAAAGTCAGGTTTGGAGATAGGCGAAATATATATACTTTAGGCTCTTCTAGTGGTTGTCAAAATGGTATAGAAAATTTAATACCTAAATATCAACAAACAAAGAGTCATGAAGCTTTAGGTATTATTAAATATGTGACTGCTGATAAGAAGTTTAATTCGCTAGTTAGCAGCTATCCTATTTCAATAGAAATAAAATCTGTAGCAATTGGTAGTCAAAGATTGTTACCAGAGAATTATGAAAACTTAGGGATAGTTAAACTCGATTTGCTAAAAGATGAGCAATTAAATAAGGATGGTACAACAGCCCTTGATAATCAGGGAAATATACCAATCCTTGGTGGTGATGCGTTAACCCTGAAAGACAAATTTTCTCATGATTATACATTGCCAGGTGTATCTAACTCTGAATATTTCTACGCTTATGTGTATAATATTCTAACACCAAACAGTTCAAGAGTTACAGAGGATAAAAAACTATGTTTTGCAAAAATTGACTTAAAAGCGTTTAAATCATTAAAGAATACTTCTTACCCATTAGATCCTAATCAGTATTTAAAGCCAGAAGCTACTCATAATGTTAATCCTCACCTCTTTATAGAAAAGTATAATAGTAAATGGCATTTTGATCCAAGAGGCCATAATACAAGCTATATATTTAATAATGGGTTGCAAACATTATTTGGCATCAATAGCGGGACTTTTGCCGGAATTAGAGCGAAAATTGACCAGTCATATAGTAGAACAGATGAACATACAACTGTATGGGTTGATAAAGACCCTAAGATTGAGCGTAATAAAAGAGTAATTTATGGTGGAACCTACTTTAAGGTTTTTGGTTATCATGATCTGCCAGAGCTTTTGTTCCCACAACGAATAGTTGTAACAACGCAACATGGCACGTCATATCAACGCCATATCGCTTTAGGTGAAACAACGCCGGGTGAAGATCCTTCTTCCAATTATTATGATCTCACTGGTTCTGATACTCAATATCGCGCTTGGTCACAAATAGATTAATATATACATAATGACTATTTTTTAGGAATCATAATGAAAAGTTTTATAATATTTAATGTACTCTTGTATTTCTTCGTTGTTTTTGGTTATGCGCAAGCACAGAGTAATATATCCCCAGAACAAAGATCTGGGCAACAAGATAACAAAAAAGAATTAAAATCTAATCAAACGAGTCCGGATTCTAATGCCTATAATTTTGCATCAGGGCAAGTTAATCAGCGCTCTGGAAGTTATCAGTATAAAAAAGCAGTTGCTGGAATGTTGGTTGCAGATAAAGAGAAATTTCAGTTGAGTTTGAATTATGACAGTAGCTCACGTAAGAATTACGGTTATGGTGAAGGGTGGTCTTTCAATCTAACACATTATGATAAAGATACAAAAAAACTATATTTATCCGATAGTGGAACACTTTTAGAGATCGATAAAGAGAATGTTACTCAAGGTAGTCAATATTATCGAAAACACGATATTCAATTAGTACAAGACGAAAATAATGCAGAATATTTTTTTATAATTTACAAGAATGGCATAATAGAGCATGTCGCTCACAATGGTTTAATGGATAAAAGATATTATGCTGATGGTAGTGTATTAGAATTTTATTATGAGGATGGTATACAATCAGCTAAAGTCAAATCTATCTATAGCCTAAAGCCAAATGGTGACTATGGTCATACAGGTATTACAGTAAGTTACTCTAATCAGTCGGTTATTATTGATAGTATTTATTATATAGATGTTAAGCAACGTCAGAATGAAAAAAAATATCAAACTGTTAAGCTAAATTTAGCAGATGGAGATGAGGGTAATAAGCATTTAGTTGGTATCGTAGATGAGCCTAATAGCGCAATCAATCAAGAATATAAATTTGAGTATAATCCACAAGGCGGTACTTGCAGTTCTACTTTGCCAGGGATGAGTAAAATTATTTATCCAACAGGTGCTTATGAGAAATTAACCTATAATTCATTGGAGATAACAGGGACAAAACCTATTAAGGATCAGATCAATACAATTTGTGTTATTGGTGAACATGGTATCTATTCAGCAAGAGATGATGAGATAATAAAGTCTACATATTACACTTATAATTCAGATGATAGTGATAATAATTTTTCAGGTTATCCTGTAGTTGAAGCTTCTGAGTTTGGCTTTCATGGTGATAAACTTGCAGATTTAAAGGGTAATTTTACTTATGAAGTAAGTCAAAGAACACCACTAAATAAGAACAAACAAATATATAATAAATTTCACCTTTCATTATCTGAACAACTTTATTCTGATGAGTTAATGTTACTAAAAGAAGTTCAAAATGAATATGGCAATATTTTAGACTTAGAGTCCCCAATTTCAAATATGCCAGCAAACTATGATATGCCTACTAAGATCACAACAATTATTCATGGCAAAACTAAAAATAGTAAAAAGCTAATTACCTATCAAAGTTATGATGAGTATGGCAATTTAATCAAAGAAGTTGATAGCTATGGACGAATGCGTTTGATAAGTTATTATTCGACAAAAGCAAAAAATTCTTTAGGTTACTTAACGATTAATAATCAATTACTAGAATTTAATTTTAGTCGCTATCCACAATATGAATTAATATTGCCATCAAAAACAAATGGAAACAAAACTACTGATCAAACAATTATCTTAAAGAAATTCACATATAAAGTAGTTCTTAATAAGGGTGCTGGGCTTGTAGTACAAGATACACTTCAAGAGGGTCATATCAGTGAATATGACATTGAGTCTATTGATTATACCAAAAACATACAAGATGCTACTGAAATTATTCAAAAAATCGTTGGTGATAATGACGCTAAAGTAATATATACAGCTAAGAGTAGTTGGACGTATTTTGACGAAGATAACTATGTTGACACACCTTTATTCGGATTGAAAAAAGAAAAAACGACAGAGAATCTTGATAGCGAAATAGTGGATGGTCCTCAAAAAATTACTGAATTATATGACTATGATTTTGATGTGGTTCTTTTCGAGAATCAAGAAAATGTAATTCCTGTTAAAAGATTATCCAAAATGTCAGGTAATGTTAGCAATAAAGGTGAAAATAGCCAGCTTAAGCGTACTAAATATATATCACTTTATGATAATAAAGAAATTGCAACTGAAGATAGTTTTGGCAATATTGAATATAAAGAATATGATGATTTAAGGCGACTAACAGATCACTATTTTTATCCCAAAGGAGATCGAAATAATTCAAAAAGCATGGTCAATAATTATATTTATTGTAATGGTAAAAAAGCTAATAATGCTTGCGTAGAAGGTGAGATTTCAATTATTGAAATTTCTGATAGCCCAGATGGACAGTCTTATAGAGTAAAGACAGTTTATAATGGTATAGGTCAAGAAATAGCGCAATATGTGGATGATTTAGATAAAGAGGGAAAACGAACTAATCAATTCTTTAAAATAAATGATACACATTACAATAATGATGGTCTTGTTGATTATGTTAGGGGATATGACAAAGGAAGTTACCCTGATGGCACATTATTTACTTTTGAGAATAAACAATGCTTCTATTATGATGAGTTCAATGACGAAAGCATGACGCTAGACCTTAATACAGGACTAATAAAGGTCATAGAGCGTAATCTTATGAAAAATGAAATCAAACAATATGCCGTGAATATTAATCTTCAACAAAAGGCAAGTGATGATTGTCCTGATATCAACGATTTAAACTTAGAAGGTGAAAAAACAGAGATTAGTTATAGTAAAACAGATGATGATGGTAATGTGCTTGTATCATATGTTGAAAACCCAGATAAAAGTATAGGGACTAAAGTAGAAAGTGCTTATGATCAAATGGGTAGAATATATCAAACAACGTCAGCATTAGGAGGCGTGGTTACTTATAACTACAACCAAAAAGGCCAAGTCATTAAAAAACTTATGCCAAATAAGACAAAATTAATAAGCCAGTACGATTTTCTGGGAAATGAGATTGCGATCTCAATCGCAGAAATTGATAAAAAAGATGATGAAGTTTATCTTTTAGGCAAAAGATCATTTAATGCTTTAGGACAGCTACTATCAATTGAAAATGTAGAAGGTTATAAAAAAGAAAATACGTATACAGAGTATGGTGATGTAGAGAGCATTTTAAATGAGTTTAACACGCGCTTTGTGATCAAGCGTGATGAAGCGACAAAACAGGTGAATTGTAGTTATGTTGAAGGTAAGGTCGAAGAAACCGATTGCTTGAGTTTACCATTTTCAACAGCCTATACCAAAGACAAAAAAACAAATGTAAATAAAACTATTGAAGATAAGACTGGAAAGTATGAGTATTTTTATTCGAGTAATAATAGATTAACAAAAGTAGTATTTACGCCAAAATTTGGTTCATCCTCAGGGCGGACTTTAACTGCAGAGTATCATTATTCTCTCAATGGGCAATTATTGTCATTTAAGGATTATCAGAATAATCGTTATAGCTATTACTACAATAGCTTGCATCAAAAAATTGAGAAAATTAATTTAGAGCTGTCAAATGGCTCTCAAAATAATGAGTATATGCAATTTAATTATGACGATCCATTTTATCGTGTGACAGATGTTAAGTTAAATGATGGCAATATTTCTGTTACACGTAGTATCGACTATAGTAAACTGCCGCAAAGTTTGACTCTCACAAACAAAGTCGGATCAGACAAGACTCAATTGTTGAGGTATACCTTTACAAATAAAGATAATTATTACTCAGGAACAGTGAGTAGAAAAGAACGGATTGATAGTGTTAATAGTCAAACGCAATTATCAGATGAGCGTTATGAGTATGATGATATTGGCAATTTATCAGCATATAACTGTAGTGGTAGGCTTTGTCCTGCTGATATTTTAGGCAAAACAATTGAAACACAAGTATATACTTTTGATAGGTTTAATAATATTGCGACAGTGACTCAAGATACACTAGATGGCGAATCTAATACGACAACATATCATTACAATGAAAGTGATCCAACACGTTTGAGTTACTATGAAAACAGTAATTCTAAATATGGAGTAAGAAGTCAAAATATTCAATACAATGAAGCAGGTAGTATTATTAAAGATGATCAGGGTAATCGCTTGATTTATAATGAATTGGGACAACTTATTGAGTTTCAAGGTAATGAAACAGTTAAGTATGCCTATGATGCTCAGGGTAAGCAAATAATGCAACAAGTTAATAGTGAAGATCCTGTTTATATGTATTATTTAGGTGATCAACTAATCCATGAATCACAAGGCAATAATTGGCTTACTTATCTTCAGTCGTTAGACGGTACAGTTGGGCAATTAATGCCTAATGGTGAAAGAATTTATCATCTACAAGATATTGCAGGATCGATACTTCTAAGCTTCAAAATTAACGCAAAAAATGAGAGTGAACTAGTCTCTCAAAGAAATTATTCTCCTTATGGTGTGGTCAAAGAGTTTTATTTGCAAAATGCTTTTACTAGACAACTTAATGATATTACTAAACTGCATATTGGTTACAATAGTATCCGTACAGATTATGTAACAAAGTATCAATATTTAGGTAATGGTTATAGAGCATATAATCCGGTCTTAAAGCGTTTTATGCAATATGATTCAATGTCGCCGTTTGATAAGGGTGGTATCAATGGTTATTCTTATGCTTTAAATAATCCGATTATGTATAAAGATCCAAGTGGCCATTTTGGTATTGTGGCACTAGCTATAAGTATCCTAATAACGGCAGTTACTACCACAGTTAATGCGATGCAAGTTGCAAAAGCAACTGGAGATTATTGAACGACAATTATCTTTGCCGGTCGGCGACATTTATCTTTGCCGGTTTTGAGTAAATGAAATATGGTAACCAGCATAGTTAAATATCATTCACAAGATAACAAAAATTATGTCAGGCAAACAT
>NZ_JACYVZ010000030.1 GCF_014857925.1 Cysteiniphilum marinum
GCAATTCAACAGGTAATACCATATCCAATTTCGTGAGCATTTTAAGTTCTTTCGGTTTAAGTTAATATCACAAAATTATAACAGATTTAACCCGTCCAACGGAAATAAGGATTGAGCCGAGAAGTGCCGCATTCTTATTTGCGGATTTTTTAAATCGTAACAATCGCTTAGTCAATGACAAAGGCGATTTTATCATTAATGATTCGGGGCTTGCAGCCTTAACACTCTTGGTTGCTGAGTCAGACCCTAAGCAAAAAGACCTGATGATTAAACTGATTATGAATATGTTATCGCCAAGAATAGGGACATAATATGAAAGAAGATAATATTGAAGCATTTGCAATTGATCTATTTAAAGACCTTGGGTTTAAGCATATACACGCACCAGATGTGGCACCTGATGATGATTATCCAATACGCTCAAGCTTTGAGGATGTGGTGTTGAGTGAGCAACTAATGATGTGCTTGCAGCAGCTTAATCCTCGTGCACGACCACAGTTGATTGATGATGCAATAAAAAAGCTGCTACGCGTTTCTTCAGATGAGCTTTTAACCGATAACGAAACAATACATGAGTACATCACCCAAGGAATAAAAGTTGAGTATACCCAAGACGGTAACACACGTGGGGAGATTATCAAAGTCATTGACTTTGACGATCCTAAACATAATACGTTTGCTGTTGTTAGCCAGTTTACCATCATTGAAAATGGACAGAATAAGCGCCCTGATTTAATCCTTTTTATTAATGGACTGCCTTTGGTGGTGCTTGAATTAAAAAATCCTACTGATGAAAATGCGACAATTTATAATGCTTTTGAACAAATACGCACCTATAAAGAAACAATACCAAGCTTATTTAAATATAACGCCTTTTGTGTGATAAGCGATGGATTAGAAGCGCGTGCTGGCACAATTTCAGCTGATATTAGTCGATTTATGAGTTGGAAATCAAGCGATGGACAGACTGAAAGCTCAAAAATTATCCCGCAGATAGAGACCTTGATACAGGGAATGCTAAACCCATCAACTTTACTCGATTTGATACGTAACTTTATTGTTTTCGAGAAAGACCAAAGCCAAGATGAACAAGGGCAAACACAGATTTTCACGATTAAAAAACTTGCTGCTTATCATCAATACTATGCGGTGAATAAAGCACTTGCGCGTACCGTTCAGGCAAGCCAAAAGGGTGGTGATAAAAAAGGTGGTGTCGTATGGCACACCCAAGGCAGTGGTAAATCATTGTCAATGGTTTTTTATACGGGCAAAGCTGTTCTGTCTTTAAACAATCCAACGATCGTGGTTATTACCGATAGAAATGACTTAGATGATCAACTTTTCGATACGTTTGCTAACTCAACAAGTTTGTTAAGACAACCACCTGTTCAAGCAGATAGTCGAGAAACACTAAAACAATTACTCAAAGTTGAAAGTGGCGGGATTGTTTTTACTACGATTCAGAAATTTCAACCAGAAGAAGGTAATGTTTATGAGCTTTTATCCCAGCGCAATAATATCATTGTCATCGCTGATGAAGCGCATCGTACACAATACGGCTTTAAAGCCAACACAATAGATGAGAAAGATGACAAGGGCAATATTATTGGCAAAAAGACGGTTTATGGCTTTGCCAAATATTTACGTGATGCATTACCTAATGCAACCTACCTTGGTTTTACAGGGACACCCGTAGAAGCAAAAGATAAAAACACCTCGGTGGTATTTGGTGATTATGTCGATGTTTATGATATCTCACAAGCGATCGAAGATGGTGCAACCGTTCCTATTTTTTATGAGTCACGTTTAGCTAAAATCAATTTAAGCGATGAAGGCAAGGTACTTGTTAAAGAGCTTGACGAGGAGATTAGCGAACTTGAAGAACTGCAAAAGCCAAAAGCAAAATGGACACGCCTGGAGGCGTTGATTGGCAGTGAAAGTCGCATCAAGGAAATCGCCAAAGATATCATTGCGCATTATGAGGCACGTCAAGAAGTCTGTGATGGCAAAGCGATGATTGTTTCCATGAGTCGTCGAGTTGCGGTAAGGCTATATGATGAAATTACTCGTTTACGTCCAAATTGGCATAATGATGACCTGAGCAAAGGTGTGATTAAAGTTGTCATGACAGCAAGATCAAGTGATGGTCCTGAAATGAGCAAACACCACACGAGCAAAAAACAACGTCGCATGTTAGCCAATCGAATGAAAGACAGTCAAGATGAATTAAAATTGGTGATTGTACGCGATATGTGGCTCACTGGATTTGATGCGCCTTCGATGCATACCCTCTACATTGATAAACCAATGCAAGGGCATAATCTTATGCAAGCAATTGCAAGAGTTAATCGAGTCTATAAGGATAAGCCAGCAGGGCTTATTGTCGATTACCTAGGTATTGCCAGTGATTTGAAAAAAGCATTATCATTCTATAATGACAGCGGCGGCAAAGGAGATCCAGCGGAAGCTCAAGAACAAGCGGTTGCATTAATGCTAGAAAAATTGGAAGTGGTCTCGCAAATGTTTCATGGGTTTAACTATGAACGCTACTTTGATGCAGACACCAGAGAAAAGCTGAGCATCATTCTTCAAGCAGAGGACTTTATCCTTGGTTTAGAAGAGGGTAAAAAGAGATTTATCAATGAAGTCACTGCCTTGTCACAAGCTTTTGCTATTGCTATTCCTCATGAAGAAGCCATCGATGTAAAAGAAGAAGTAGCATTTTTCCAAGCGATTAAAGCCCGGTTTGCAAAATTTGACGTAACGGGAGAGGGTAAAACCGATCATGAAATGGAAACTGCTATTCGTCAGGTAATTGATAAAGCCTTAATCAGTGAGCAAATTATTGATGTTTTTGATGCCAGTGGGATTAAAAAGCCAGATATATCGGTCTTATCGGATGAATTTTTAGCAGAAGTACAGGATTATCAACATAAAAACATTGCATTGGAGACATTGAAAAAGCTCTTAAATGAAGAAATTAGGGTGCGCTCAAAAAAGAATATTACTCAGGCAAAGTCATTTCAGGAGATGCTCGAGTCTTCGATACGAAGATATCATAACAAAGTGATTACGTCGGCTGAATTTTTGGAAGAGTTAATTAAACACGCCAAAGAGATGCGCAAAATGGATGATGAAAATAAAAACCTTGGGCTGACGGAATACGAGTATGCGTTTTATTGCGCGATTGCTGAGAATGAAAGTGCTAAAGAAGTCATGCAAACCGAACAACTAAGGGCGTTAGCCGTCGAGCTCTATAACCGTTTGAAGTCATCAGCCTCAATAGATTGGACAAAAAAAGAGTCTGTGAGAGCCAAATTAAGAGTAACCGTTAAACGTACTTTACGTCAGTTTGGCTATCCACCTGATATGCAAAAACTAGCGACAGATACCGTTTTAAAGCAAGCAGAAATGATTGCAGATGGTTTGTACAACTAAGAAAAAAATCATAAAGCCATGTAAATTGATTATAAAAAATGTAAGGGTCATAATGCATAAAAGTCAACAACACATCCAATACTCACCCTCAGATATAACGCTTTATATGGAAAGTTCTTTCGCCTCATGGATGGATAGATTTGCAAGTGAACACCCAGAGTTTTGCGCGACATACATGGATTCACTAGGTCAATCTTGTTCATTCAAAATACTAATATTTCTTGTGTTTCATATACTGCAAATGCATTATATGAAAGGTAGTCTTACTAAAAATTTCGTTGTTTGGAGAGAAATCAGAATGGCTATTAGATCATCAGAAATAAAGATTCTTTGGGGTAGAGCAGGAGGTAGATGCTCTATGCCTGACTGCGGTGAAGATCTGACATCGTTGGTTGAAAATGGTAATTATGTCGTAGGAGAAATGGCTCATGTAATTGGTAGAAAACCCACCGCTGCACGTGGAACTCACGAAGGAGGCGCTGATACATATGACAATCTTATTTTGCTTTGCCCCACTCACCATACCCACATAGATAAAGCTCCTGAAGGCACTTATACAGTTGAAATGCTACATGAATTTAAGAAGGATCATGAATCTAAAATAAGTAGCGCTGGTAAGACTGAAAAATTCGATAACTTTAAGAAACTTTGCCTAGCTGTCGCCAAAATATTGATTGAAAATAAAACTGTATTTGACGCTTTTGGCCCAGCGAGCAAAGTCGCACAAGCAGATCCAATGTCCAATGCATTCTTGGTTTGGGAATTACGACGGATAGACACCATCTTACCCAACAATAGGAAAATACTAAACATTATCGATTCGAATCAAGAACTTATTGAAAACGTATCAATTATTCAAGTGATTGAACAATTTAGAGTTCACGTTAAGTCTTATGAAAATCATGTATATCACACGCTCGACAACTATCAACTGTTCCCTATTGAGTTTTCGGAGGTATTTTATAATGTCAAGTAGTTCTAACAATTGGGGCGTCTCATATAGTCGTATTACTTGGCTAGAGGACGCTATTCAAAATCATGGCAACGTAGTTAACTACAGCAGGCATGATGATATCATTATGAAGTTTGATAGGAAAGATAGTTCTTCTATCGTTCTTATATGCTTAGACGAATATGCATTAGGTGAAGCTGCTGTGCATAGAGTTTTAAAGGAATTCCCAGAAGTAAACTACATTTCTGTTGGTGGTAACTGGAACGGCTACACAGAAGAAGCCAAGCAACTATGCATATCAAAAAATATAGGACTATTTAATGCTAGCGAACTATCAGGAGCTTTATATAAAGATGAGTTTTGGGCTTACCACCGAAGAGATGAAGACGGAAATCCAATTTATCCATACACAAAAGAAAGATCTACTTAGTGTTTATGGTTTCGGATCTTTTTTCCGAAGTAGCCATGCTAATGATTGTGACCTTTTATTAGTCGTTAGCAACGCTAGTCAAGATTTAGGTCAGCTTCATGCGGATCTATGCCATACGTTTTTTGAGTTAGGCGAAAAACTAGCTATCGACTTTGATCTAACAATCTTAACAGAACGAGAGCATAAAGCGTCGCTGTTAAGGGAGCATGATAGCCTTGTTGAGCTAGTTGTTTTACGCAATACTTAACGCTAGGCAACTACAAAGTGCTTTGAATATATAAAACAACATCATTTAACATTTTTAAGATTGAGTGTGCGACATTTGCGACAGCAAGCATGGAGACAGCCTACAAGACACTAAAGCACAAGCGATTATCTTTCGTTTTTAAATTGCGACATTATGCGACTTATATTTTTTAATATTGTAATATGTCCTTTATTTAGAGCATTTGTGCAATTTTATATGTCACAGAAAAGCTATGACTTTAATAATATTATTTGCGACTTACATTTATTAATGATTATAATATATTCTATTTTACCCAGCTAGCCAGCTAAAATCTTGGTAACTAAGATTTGCATTTCACTGCCGAATTGAATTTAAGTACAGAGAAGCTTCATTCTCTGTACTTAAATAAATTATCTTTTAATTTTATCTTTGTTTTGGTTATACCATTTATAATAAGTACGTGGTGAAACATTATTTTCCTTCAGCGCCTGGCGGATTGATTTGGTTTCACTGTTCATATAATCATTATAAGTGGATAAGCATTTTTGCTGAGTCTCTTTGGCTTGCCCTTTAGGTCTACCGCCTTTATTAGGGGATGCCCTTAATCCTTCAATCGTTCTTTCTCTTAACTTATTACGCTCAAATTGGGCAATGCCTGATAATATAGTGAAATATAACTCACCCATCGCAGTAGAGGTATCAACTTCCTCTTTGAGTGATTTAAATATCACCCTGGTATCTTTAAAATGTTCAATGAGATCAAACAAATCCTTAGTTGATCTACCTAATCGATCATAGCTATGAACAATAACAGTGTCACCAGCACGCAAGCGCGATAGCATGTCCTGAAGGGCAGGGCGCTTAGTGGTTGAGCCGGAGGTTTTATCGATAAAAATTTCATCATAGCCATGTTCTTTTAAGTCAACTTCTTGGCGGTCTGTTTTTTGCGAACGTGTAGACACGCGAGCATAAGCAAACACTTTAGCAGTTGGATTTTCTGATTTTTTACTGACCACTGACAAGCTCCATTGTTTCCTCAATCGCTGATTCAATAAATTGAGCATGTGCATCAATATTATTAAGAGAGGTCAAATATTCCTGACGATGGTCGTTTGTGATCAATGGTGGCAAGTAATTATTTTTGATTGCTTGATAAGTCATTAGTAATCTACCAACGCGACCATTGCCATCAGCAAAAGGGTGGATACGTTCAAAGATAATATGAAAATCAGCAATCATACGTATATCCATATTGGCTTCTGTGCGATAGAGTAGGTTGCCAATATCCTGGTCTATATTTTTGGGTGATGAGAGCTGGATATCAACACCTAATATTTGACGTTCATCTTTACGCCAAGCACCAATAGGTCGCTCAATGCGTTCGGGTGAAACCTTAAGCGCCTTATCAAAAAGGATGGCATGAATATCTTTTATAAAATCATTATCAAAGCGGTGCCCCGTGTTTTCCGCTTCACGTACCACAAAATCGAAGGCATCAGCAAAGCCTAGAATAACGAGTTGCTCATGTAGTGGTTTGTTGGGCGCGGTCACACCACTTTCTAAGAGTCTTTTTGTTTCCCCATAGGTTAGTGTTAATCCTTCAATTGCGTTTGAATGGTGCGTAATACTAACTCTTAGACTTCGATAAAGGTCATTTTTTTGGATAATGGTCAATTCTGATAACTTCATCTGGATAGCTCACTTATTTGTTATACATAAATATAGGGAACTGTATAATATTAGCTTTTTATTATGTAAAACGCAATAGTATAACGTAAAAACAGACTTTAAGCTGATTTGAATGTGATATTTAGAGGTTAGATTTTGACTATCGTAAAACGATCGTTTTTACATAGTTTATTATGCGGTAGCTTCAAGAGATTTTTGTTTTACCTTTGAAGAATTTGCGCGATAAAATAGTGGATGAATTATAAAAGCATTTCCCATATCTGTTATATCTAACTCTGGCTTATCAAAATTTGCATATATGATTAAATTTTCATGTTTTTTTATACCTAGAATTCCAATGACAAACCAGACTCGAATTAGTTCTGAAAATTCAAAAACAATTTCTGTATGACGCTCATCATCTACCCTGCTATTAAATTGTGTCAGATAATTAACAATATTATTGTGCACTGCTTGATTGACATCATCATGTGTGAACTCTATATTTTCAATATATGAAATACAATCTATATACTCTTTGATGTGAGGGTATAAACTTACCCACTCTTTTACTAATGCCTTTTTCCTTGATGAGAAGTAATTTTCTTCCGCTTTTAAAACCATTTCTTGGTTTAGTTCTGTGTGGCCATCACCTTCTGATAGACATTGATTTACAAAATCTATAGCATCTCTTGGCCTAAGCATCGTTCGTTTTATTATATATGAATCAGCCTTCTCCCCTCTAACTTCAAAGTTAAAAATATCAGCAAATTTCACGATCTCTTGTTTAGAGTATAAGTTGCGAATTAAAAGGTTAACTCTATTATCTAGAATCTCTCTTATTTCAGTCTCATTCCAACTTATTGGGATAATTAAAGACCGATCTTTTTCTTCTTGCCTTAAATTATTGGCATATATCCCCATAAGTATATCAGTGCGTATTGAAATTAATATTTTAACCGAATTTATATCTAATAAATCCTTAAAAGCATCGAGTAATGAGCTAATGAAATTATATCTAACATCAGTATCACTCAGCCAAGATTTATCTAGGTCATCAATACTTATAATAATTCTTATCTGCAGTTTCTCATCATTAAACTCTGATTTAATTAGGTTAATAAGCTCCTTCTGCTTTTTTAGTAGTTCACTACTTACGTATGTAGCTGTTTCTCGTTGTATGGTTTCGATTGATTCACTGGTTGAATTTCCTCCAAACCCAACAGATGATAATATGCCTAACTTACCTGATAGTTCTTTTTCCATACGTTCAGTAATCTCAGAAACGATATTATCATTAAAAAAATTGTCTCTATATTTATCTACATACTCTCTAGCTAGTTCGATATTGTATTTTTTCTTTTTGGAAGATGGATAGTTACTAAGTTGATCATAAAATTTAGTGCCTGAATGATTATATAATAAATCAATAATTTTAACCAAAAGAACATGAATCCATAAAGATTTGTAAAACACTCGCAAATTAACGCCTTTATTCATTAAATTTGAAATAAATATATTATTCTGGATATGCTCAAAAACTGTTGATTCAGCTTCTATAATGGCATTTTCTTTAATACTTTGATCATTGGAAAGTTTTTTAAGTAAAGCTGTTTTCCCTGACCCTGTTCTACCAACAATAATTCTACGTGTAAAGTCATTATTTTGTTTATCAAACTTCAATAATGTGTCATACATTTCTGACTTTAAAAAACATTCATCAAGATAGCTATCGTTTTCCGCATCAAGATTGCCTATAGTGGCATTTTTCCTGAATTTGTATGTGGTCATTATCAATTATGCTTCCGTACATGCAACTTTGGCGGTGAATTCTATAAGAAAACATTATATACGTACAGAAAAATCATGAAAATAAGTTTTGTTCTCTGTATCGCAAACGATCGTTTGTGATACAGGCGACAAAACAGCTAAATCAATCGTTAAAACTGTCTCAAAACTCATATTATAATTTATGTTTTATAAACGGGTATACTGGATTTCAATAAGTCAGATGCAATACCAGCTATGCGGTATGTGGTCATATATCCTCAAAGCAAAGCATGTTATTATACATTCAAGAAAATTAAGGAATTATATTTATGAGAGCTTCTGCTGAAATGATTACTGATTATAATGGCATGCGTAAAATAGGAAAAGAAAGGATATACCAACAGGCTATTACTTTTATTTTGAAAGATGATATGCTCCGATGTGCTAAACGATTGTCCTTATTGCAGGGTGATAGCTCATTATTGATCAATACCGAACATGAAATGAATGTATTAGTAGACCATTGCTTATACAATTACAATAGGGATGGTTACTCTGCTATTCAAAGAGCATATAAAAAATTAAGGCACGAGTACTCAGAGTCTGACTGTGCAAAATTTAAAAAGTTTTCAGAAGCATCGTTTAAGTTTGTACGTGCTGTTGATGTTGAGGGTGATGATACGGTTTTGGTACGCGATATACTGACTTCAAAGGAATATCTTTTAATTGATTATGGCTTCAATAAAACAATCAAGGACAATGGTCTAGCGTATGGAATGATTGCTAACTTTATAGATTGTGATGATTACATAATGTCAACAGGAGCTTCTATACCAGTGTCTTTAGATTCACAGTCAAAAGAAGCACAGCAATTACAAGAAATAGCATCAAACTATATCGATAAAAAACAACAAGGCATTGCTACAAATGTTGACTATAAACAAATGATTACTGATTTATATAAATTATGTTTCCATGAAGAGATGATTATGCTTGTGCCTTCAGCAACCGTTCCCTTTGGCAAAGAAGCGCTTAAGAAAAAAGTTGAGGAAACAGAATAATGGCCGATCGTCATGATGGGGTGTTTAAAGATTTAATCAGTAATAGAGATTTTGCAATTTCTTTTCTGCAAAATTACATGCCAGCCGAGCTTACAAGCCTGATTGACTGGGATAGTGTTATATTAGAATCAGCTAATGTTGAGCATATTCGTCAGCAACAAAAAGCAAATAAGAAAACTAAAGAGCAGTCCGACTTAACTTTTCTCTTTAAATTCAAGGACGGTAAAAATGGCGCTGTCTTTGTACACATTGAGTCTCAAACAGGAGACGATGGCACGATTGTTATTCGTACTCGCCATTACCAAACATCTTATTTGCTTGACTACATTAAGCGACACAAAACAACAAAAGACTTGCCTTTAGTGGTATCAATTATTTACTACGCCAATCAAAAGCCATTTAGTCATAGTCTTAACATCAATGATTATTTTGCCAATAAGGTATTAGCTCAAAAATATGCTTTTACTACGCAATTTGTCGATCTTAACCGTTACAGTGACGAAGAAATTTTAGAACATGGCTTCATTGCTGGTTTTGAGTTGATATTAAAAGCAATTAGAGAAAAGAATATTGATGGCAAACTTGGCATTGCTATCAATCAGATTGAAGCTTACGATCATTTTGCTCGACAGGTTTTGATTCGCTATATGTCGCAATATTCGGATATGGAAACTGACGCATTTTATGATAGAATTATCGATAGTAAACCAGATTTAAAAGGTGATGTCATGACGGTAGCACAACAATGGGAAAAGCAAGGTGAGTTGAAAGGTAAGCAGGAGACAGCACGCACTATGCTATCTGATGGTTTATCAGTTGATATGGTTGGCAAGTACACTAGCCTTGACCTTGACACAGTACTTAAGCTTAAAAATGAAATCGACAAAAAAACACAGCATTAATAAACATTAATACTATGTTGAATTACGATATGGAAACGTCAACAACCGACTATAAAAAACAAATCGAAGCGCATGCCGTTGATTACTTCAAAGGCCTTCATGTTGGCATGCCACCTTACATGATTGCCCGTACCATTTCCTTTTTTGAATTTTCCTTATCAAAAAAAGAACTCGTTGATAACGATGATGATGAAATAACACATTCTGAGTTGCTCCCTTTTTCAGTGGATTGGCTTATCAATTTAAAGCCTATATTTTTTGGGATAGCCTGTATCTATGGCACAAAACCAATTAAGCTTTTTGATATTGAAGCTCAGCCTGATAGGTACTCTATATCTTATGTTGGATACAAAGGTAATGTTCACGCATGTTACGTATCTTTGAAAAAATTATTTGGATTTGCTAAAGAAATACGCCAACAATATATTGATTCTTTAAATAAGCGCATGAAAGACTCAACTAAAAAAGAGCGTGCTGATGAATTTATGTATGATTGGATTGAGAAAATGGCATCACACTTAAGACCAACTGCATTAACTGGCGATGATTTTAGTCACCTTGATGAATATATTGCAAAGACTTTCAGGACAATGGAAGAAAGACATCAATGTGATAAGCTGATCGTTGATTTTCTTAGAATCATTCAGAAAGGTGACGATAAAATGACTTGTAAAGATGTAATGGATAGATATCTTGAAAAAACGGGGCACTCACTGAAGGAATTACAACAACAGAATGAAGAATTGGGAAAAAGTCCTCTTTTAGAAGAATGGTCTGAATACAGTTAGATTTCTTAAACTCAATACACTCGAGATATGGAAGTTTTTCCGTTTTTTTAACCACGATCGTGGTCGAAAAACAGGAAATAATTGTGTTAACCATCAATGATCTTTTAGCAAAAAGGATTAAGCATATTCATTTTAGTCAAAGTCATATATAATATAGCTTTGTAGGTTAATAGGTTAATATTTTTGGCAACCAAGAAGAAAGCAAAGGCGCGTAACAAGTCAGGAAAAATTAAAGCCTGGATGTGTCATCTCAACTGCAAATTCTCAAAACCAAATGATGCCAATATTTATATTGAGCGTTGCGCCATCAAAGTAGGATTAAGTAATCTTGCTGAGGCGAAAGAAACAATGGCTTTGCATGAGGCTATTGTAGATTGGATAGAGATGTTAAAAACTGAATCTGGCTATCATAAAGATATTGAGCTTAAAGTAGAACGCTGGGAGCCAATACGATAATATTGTTTTTTAAATTAAAGCTAAAACTCATACGATAAGGAGCAATGCAATGGATGCAAGTCATGGATTAACTGATGAACAGAAATTACAAGAAGCAATTGCAATGTCAAAAATTGGCGTGCCATTATCTGTCATTGCTAAAATAATGGATGTGCCATTAGCATCAATTAGTAACCTAAGAAATGAAAAGGCAAATTGCAGCGAATAAAAACTTTACAAAACTTTCATTTTTTTGGCTTTTGCCTCTTCACTCCGATCGGTTTGATTTGCTATGATCAAGTCGATGACAACCATATAGACCAATCCAGTTATACATGAAAAGCTTTGGTTGTAGCTGCGATGAACTCAAGTAATCGTATGTATAAAGGGGAAGATTTAAGGTGTTGTATATGAGGTTAACGAATATACAGTATGCATCATAACTTAAGTCTTTGAAAATAACGGTAGTAAATCATATAAGTGAAGACCTTGCATTGCTTGAGTAGCTTATATGTTTTGTAGTGAAGAGTCAGCGTAAATAACTGGAGTAACTATAAAGTGCTATTGATGATGCCTATACCCTGCTTAGGTATAGTCGTGATGTTTAACAATTGAATGTCACACATTAATTATTGTGTGATCATTGTATTAGCCAGCGGGCTTTTGTCCGCTGGGCAAATGTTCTCTGGCTGTTGTCTAATCCATAACAAAAGGAGAACGTATGCAACTTAAATATGATAGACTATCTTTATATGAAGCATTGATACATATTGACCTACCGCACGAGAAATCGCGACAGTTGGTTGATATTATCGCCAATGTAAAGATTGAAAATGTTTATGCTAAACATGAGGTCGATTCTATGTTAACTGATGCAATGAAAGAAGTGCTCAAACAGCATGATAAACATTTGGAATCTGTTGAAAAACGGATGACAGCATTTAGTCATGCAGTTGAAAAGCGTATGACCGATAACAGTGTCGCCATGGAAAAAAGACTCACCAGAGAAAATAGAAATGTCATCGTTTCTATTTTAATTGCAGGTCTATCTATCGCCGCTGCGATCATACTGCAAGCACATCTTTAATCACACAATTATCATCCCAAGGGAGAAGCATTACTCCCTTGGGAGCATTGTTATTCTCCCACATCGTAACTTTTAAATTTTTACCATAAGGAGAATACCATGCAAAATATAGGAAGTAACAGACTAGATAATTTAGATGATATTGAGTATGTCACTAAGCAACTTGAAATCCTTATTCGGAGTTCATTTAAATTAGTGCTCGATCTATGCAAAAAAAGCGAGATGACATTGGAAAACTATTCTTATTGTATCTCTGCTGTAGCGTTATGTGATGCGGTAAGTGTTAAAATTATCGATAAGCTGGTTCTTGCAGCTGAAATAGGATGGCAAAAGCTTGTCACTACAGCAAACAAGGATTATGCGACAGAAACACTTTCAAGCACACTACATAGATACATCAATTGTGAGATTAAAACACTAGATCAAATGGACACGATTGATGATATTTATAATGCGCTTTTTAAAATTGATAACGATTCTATTGAATTTATATCAAGCTATGTCGTCAATACTTCTCTAGCTGTTAAATAATTCTATAAAACAACCAACCCACCAGGGAGACTAGCAACTCCCTGGTGGGCATTGTACGTCTCCCATTAGCCAAAACTATAAGGAGAAATACAATGAAACATAAACATCAAGGTCAATCATTAGCGTTACGTACAGCAAAAGTTTTGATGCTCGATCGTGCGCAAATAAAAAAAATAAAGAATGACGAACCAACGCAACCAAATACCTATGAAAAAATGCTGAATATAAAAAATATTAAAACTCAGCCCATCTCAATTACACCGTATTTGAGAAGATTATGTATCTGATTGCATAGATGTTTTAATAAATAAAATAACCCTTGGGGGATGTTAATCCCTCAAGGGATTGTTATCTCCTTAAAGGGTTACAAACTGAGTAAACCTAATCTTAAGGAGATGACAAAATGACCATAAATAAAAACAAAGCTTTTTATTTTATTCCCAAATATCAGGCAGCAACGCTTATCTACGATAATATCGTCAAGTATCAACCTCAACTTGATCACTTAAAAAAAGCATTAGAGAGGTGTCCAGAGACCTACCAAACGGAAAGTCAAAAGATACCCGATAAAGTTGCCTGGTTGCACTACTATCATCCGACTGGATGGCACTGGTATGTGATCGAAAAAGATATCTGTGATGAACAGTTACAAGTATTTGCACTTGTTTCAGGTCACGATACTGAGTTTGGCTACTTTAGTATTCATGAGCTCAGAGAAATCGCAGGTGTTCTAATTGATCTCAACTGGAAGCCAAAACCCTTGTCTGACATTAATGAAATTAGCCACTTTGTGGCAACGTTCATTAATGAAGTTGAAGTTGATAATAGTGAAATAAAGTAAGAAGTATCACAAAGCAGTTTTGTTTGAGCTCACAACTGCTTTGTAACCCACATCCATAAGGAGAATGTAAGTTAATTATATGGCGATATGATTTATTTGCAATACTTTTCTTATGTGATGTGACATAAATGCGTCTTATTGACGTGATAACCCTACAGGGAGAACATTCCCTGTAGGGGGTATTCTCCCTGTTTTATGACATAAGGAGAATACCATGTCACAAAATACAGATAATAAAACATTGAAATTACCTGAGATAATTAATGCAGTATCCAGTGAATTTCTCCACCTACTAAAGCATCTTGATCCTGAGTTTACCATCGAAAATATCACTTTTGATGATAAGATTGCGATCTACCGCAAGGGAGCTTTTCTAGGATTAAACAATGATCAAAGTAGATTAGCCTATATCCCAATTGCTCGCTTGAATCGATTTATCCTTCCATCAGCATTGCCTAATAGCAACCCCATCTTTATGGAGCTGCTATTGCCATATAATGTTGGCTCTAAGGCGTTAAGAAGCAGTTTTGCCGTACAAACGACAGTTAGAAGAGCATTAACTGCGACAGGTGTAATGATACCTGAAAGCATGATTGTTAAACTTGAGCAACATTTTAATACACCAGATATCTCAATAAGTCACATCAGTGAAGGCATTGCAGCAATTTATGCTTTGCCAAAACCTGATGGTGGCTCACTGGGATCATCTTGTATGCAAGGCTGTAACAAAAACTGGTTTGAAATCTATGACAACGAGCCTGCCATTGGTTGTCTTGTTGCCAAGGATAATGATGGTCAGTTGGTAGGTCGAGCAATCACCTGGCAAGTTGATAGTGGTGCGACTTGTTGTGATAGACGCTATGGCACATCATCTTATATTGAAGAAGCGATTGTAGCCTATGCCCAAAAAAATGGCATGTACTACAAAAGCAATAACAATATGGATACGCCAGAATCTTGGGTCTGCAATAATAGCACTCTGCCTTCTGTATGCCAGACAGTCACATTAAAACAAGAGGAATATCATCATTATCCTTACATGGATACATTTAAGTATCTTAATACCTATAATGGTGAACTCAATTGTTTTGATGATTGTAACCATGATGCAGAGCTCACATCTACCAATGGGTATCATAACAACTTAGGATACTGCGAACGATGTGACACCCATTACTCAAGCGATCAGATCAGATATGTTGATCATATGGATGTGTGTGATGATTGCTTTGATGAGTATTATACCAGCTGTGATCAATGTGATGAGTACGTACATCGGGATAAAATCACACCCGCCCAAGGTGATCGCTATGTTTGCCAAGATTGTCTAGATAACGATTATGTATGTTGTGATGAATGTACTAGCTATGTCCACACAGATGATATTTATCGTTTTGACTGTGGTGATATATGTCCAAAGTGTATTGAAGGAGCGCGCCCATGAAACATTTACAGCGCTTATTCAACATTTTAAGTCTTGGCAATCAAAATGCCAAGGCAGCATATATCAAGCAACAATATGGCAAATACTTTCATCAGGATGAATATGGTAATCTCTACCTTAATCGTGATTTTCGTCAGCAGAAACCCTATCTTGTCGCACATATTGACACCGTGGATGAGCAACCGACTGCTAAGCAGATCATTGTTGATCCTTACGCACAAATCATCAGTGGCACACGCCATGGGAAACCATGCAACCTGGGTGCTGATGATGGTGTCGGTGTGTTTGCAGCATTGCAACTTTTTGATCTACTGGATATAGGTGTTGCGCTCTTTAAAGATGAGGAAGTTGGCTGTATTGGCTCAAGTCATGCAGACAGTGATTATCTGAATGCAAGCTACTTAATCCAACTGGATCGCAAAGGACATGAGGATCTTATTTTTAATGGCGCTGGCACGATCATGGCCAGTGATGATTTTATCAACGCTGTTGAGAATATTGCTCAAAATTATGGTTACACTTCACAGCTTGGCGGCTTAACGGATGTCGTTACTCTGTCTGATCAGGGTATTGTTGAGGTATCTTGTATGAATCTATCTTGTGGTTATTACAAACCACATACCAAAGATGAATATATTGATATCAGACATATGCAAAAGGCGATTGATTTTACACACAGTATTATCAATACCCTTGGTAATGAGATTTTCCCGCATAAAGCAATAAGAGAATGGGAGTCTGATTACCATCATAAGCCTAATAAAAATATCAGATGTTTCATGCAGGAGCTTTTAGCCACCAATATGACGGATGAAGAAATCTACGATGAGCTATATTTCTTCATGAATGATTATGATTGGTACTACTAAAGAAACTGAAAAAATAAAAAAAATAAAAAAACTCAAGCTGCATTGAAAATAATGATCTGAAAAATAGGAAAACTTTAACATATGCTTTTCGAGCAAGTATGCTTTGCATCTACGCTATTAAAATAAGCATATGTTAAAATTCCTCAATGTGTGACATGATTTTGTTAAACTGAGTATATCATTTTCACCTTTTTTACTTTTTACTTGTTTTTATTTTGAGCGGATTTACTATTCTTACGCTTATTTTTACCATTTTTATCAAGCAATTGACTGTTTTCTGGTATAGCCTCCATAGCAGACGACAGGATTTTAAACTCATCGCATAAAACGCCATACGCGTCATTTTGCCGCTTAAGCAAAAGATTTTCCTGATAAAGATTGAGCCAGCTTTGCGCCACAGGTGGCACATGTGGTTTTTTACGCCAACCTAAAACAGTGTCATAGCTATATCCTGTCACCTGACAAAAGTCCTTGATTGATCGTATATTTTGGCTTTTATCTTTAGCCAGCAGCTGAATAGCACGGGTAAATTCACTGTAAGATAGACTCATTTAAAAATAAAATATAAATTTTAATGTCTATATGATTGTATTTTTATTCATGTATGTCAATATATTGTTGATTAATGTCTATTTGCCATTTATAATAATTAAATCAATGAAATGAACGTTTATAAACAGTCTATAAAACAGGAGTATACAGTGAAAAAATATCAGGTATCGATTGAAAATGCACAAAATCATTATGCGTTAAATACATTTACACGGTCTTTTGATGATGCAGCACAAGCAGAACACTATTTTGTGGAATTATTAGAGTATGAGTTTTTTAAAGGATTGGATGTCAATGTTAAACTTAAAAATACTGAAACCAATAAAACCCTAAAACATACTAACCTAGTAACTGTCATTGCTTCTTAAAATGATAGATTTTACACCAAATTAAGTAGCTTTATTCTAAAGGTGATAAGAATGAACAGAGTAAACAATATGAATAAAAAGTACCTTGATAAAAAAATAAGGACTTACAAGCAGATTAGAAATTATATTTACAGACCATACTTTACAATTGTCGAGTTCGCATTAATTATCGTTGCAATAGTGACTTCTGTAGGCATTTTCTTCATGAGAGAGTTGTCTCTGGAGCTTGGTTTTATTGGTGTAATAGCAGTCGTAACTTTGTGCGGTAGAATTTTTAAAAAATACAAAGAGAGAGCATTCATAGACTCACGACCAGATCTATAAAAAAGGAAATAAAAAAATGATAATAATAACTACATTATGGTCGTTGGCACTAACTGTATTTTTCATATTATTGGTAGTAGGGTTTGATAATCCTAAGCTTAATTTTGCTATTTCATTTTATGTGCTAATTGCAATTTCTTATTCAATATTTGAATATTTTAATGTAAATACTGAATATGTTATATATACGCTTGCAGGATGCGTTGTAATCATTGGCATTGTGTTTTTTTCTGTACAAGTTTATGACCTTTTTAAAAAAGATGACGCTATGAGTGAGAATTAGTTGTAGAAATTTAAACTTCATCTTTTAACACAAGTGCTACTCGAAATTTTAGCTCACTCATTTCTTTTATGAATACCAAGTCTATCTATCAACCTTATTCACCAACATCATAACCCTCATCATGAGATTGTGATTGTCCTTTGGCTTTAGATAATTGCTGCTGGACTTTATCTCTGTGGTGTCTTGCATAAATATCTATCATCGTTGCCACACTGGATAAGGCCATTGGGCTGCCTGACTTGGCAATAACAGCTTCAATTTTATCATCGGTTAAATTAAAGTCTGTACGCTCCCCAGGGTAATCAAGCTCATACTTAACCAATGCCTGTATATCAGATTTATGTGCCTGTAGCGTTTCATCTGAATACTCTCGCAACCAGTCATTGATATACGCATCACCATCGATAAACTCGTCACGATTTGCCATATAGCGCTTGGCATACATAGACATCGCATCTTTAGTTTCTTGCGAAATGCCAGGTGCAGATTGACTTAATTGCAATTGTGTTCGGTCAACACGGTTATGTAGTCGATCTAATCCCATTTGCTCAGAAATATCATCAACATGCTGGTGTACCAGGACATCATTCCAGTCGGTCTTTTTAAAGCCTTCAATATTTTGTGGCAAGATGACTCGCGCATCGATCCCCTGCGCTTTTAATGCAGCTTGCGCCTCATACGTCAAAGCATAAGATTGTGATGTCACACCATCATTGTCCCCTGCAATAATCACCTCACTAGGGTTAAAGCGCTCAATCATATCTTTCATTTTACCAATATTAGCTGCCGAACCACACGCCGTTAAAACGGTGGCTTTGGGATCAGCCATCGCAATTGATGCTGCGGTTTCTGGACCCTCTGCAATATATAGTCGTCCTTTTTGCCCTTTCTCAGCAGCAATATTCACAAAACCTGCTGAGCCAGAAATAACACCCAACGTCAATTTAGGGGTATCCATAAAGCTTGGCTTGTCTGCTGTTTTTGGGTCTAAGTAAATACGCTGCACACCGGTTAAGCCTTCTTTCCCGTAGACAGGAACCACGAGCATTGGCAGTTTATTGGTGAGCGTTTGCCCATCTTGTTCATAGACCCACGCACCCTTAGGTAAAAAGCGCATTTGCATTGTGTGAATAGGATAAATAGCACGATGCTCTTTTAAGTAACGCTCAGCTAAAGTGTCTTTTAATGGCACAGTCGCAGACCACAGCTTTTGCGCTTTGGCAATTTCAGCAGCACGTGTTCTTGCCGCTTCTGCTTCACGTTGTTCCGCCATTTTTTGTGGATCATAAATTTCAGTGGTTTTAACCGTTTCAACTTTAAGCCCTGCAAAAATAGCCGCCATCTCAAAATGACTCATGCCCGTTTTTTGTTGCGGGAAGTTTTCTCTGAACGCATCTGCTGGTTGGCGATATTGATCTTTGACGGGATCATACCATTGACCTTTTTTCTCTCCACTTAACATCACCATGCGATCATGTTCATATAACACATAATCCTGTGTCGCTTTCATTGGCTGACCAAAGGCATAATCATAAACATCTAAACGAGCATAAATGGCATTGTTAATCGCTTTTACATCAAAACGCGTCACCTCTCTTGGCTGCATTGGCGCAGTAGAAAGGTTAGAAGAAGCACTATTTGCAGGTGCAATTTCATTCGCTGCATGAGTTGCCTTAAGATGATTAAGAACCGGAACACGCTCACTATACGCTTGCACCTGGCTCCATTTGACTTCCTCAAATTGCAGCATCGACTCATAACGTGATGGCCACTTGCTAAATTGAACAGCTAAACTGTGGCGCGTTTGTAAAAGCTTATCATGGTAAGCACCAGGATGTTTCACATAACGCAAACGACGATCCGCATCAACATAGCGCAACACCTCATCATATAGCGGTCGCTGATCAGCACCTAAAGATTGCTTAAATTCGATTTCACGCGCGCGTATCGCATCAATATAGTAGCCTTTCTGATAATCAGTAGCATGTGCTTTAAAGGCTTTATAGACCTGTCCTTTGCCATAATCTAATGATAAATCAAGCGCCAACATTTGCGCTAAGACCTGATTATCCTGGTCTTTAACTTTGCGGTATTCACCAACATCAATCACTAACTGATGGCTATGTGCTGCCTTATTGAGCTTGAGCACATCGATACGCTTAAAGGTGTTTTTCAATAACTCATCTTTAAATTGACCGCTACTAACGTAAGCTTTGTGCGCTTTTTCATTTTTAATATCGCTCAGATGAACTGCTTTAGCTTCTAGCTCGGCAATATTAATAGTTGGGTTTTCAAGTCGTCTCACTTGACGAATTTGCGCCCATGCCTGCTTGGTTTTTTCCATTGCAATATCGTAATCAGCCAACGCTTGATAAACAGACGCTTTTTGCGGGTCATTAATTGCTTTAAGACCTTCGGCATATTGATGTTCAAGTGCCTGTATTGAAATGGTTTTAATATCACAATCTTTATGATTTTTCAGATAAAACATATGCTTACCAAGATTTTGCATAATCTCATAAGCAATGGCTTTGTCCTTCATACCTGACTGTAGATAGGTATCAATACGATCTTTAGCTGCAAGACGCGCTTCATGCAGTCCAACATGATAAATAAAACGTTTTGAATAAAAGTGCGGGAACTTATCACGCAACTGATTCTGACTTTCTGCGTCAGTTGCTAAAAGCTCAGGATTTTTTTGCGCAAGCTTGTAAGCCATTTCATTACGTACGGCAATGGTGTAATAGTAATTCTCTTTAGAGCTTGCAATCTCTGCTTTAAGTGCAGCCTCTTCAATATTTTCTTTACCCACGTTAGTCGCTTTTCTAAGCTCAACCAACTGTGCTTCAAGCACTTTGAGTTCTTTCGTTTTATCCGCAACCGTACGACAAATATCACTGTGTTCAGTAATCGCATCAAAGGTTGCTTGATCAGCGGCATTTAATGTCGCGCGTACCTGGCGCAATTTCTCAGGCAGTGCCATCTTATAAAGTGGCAACCACAATAAGCCTGTCTCACGCGCTAGACCATAATAGCCCTTACTATCCTGAGTAAACTGGTAAGCCAGTTTTTCTAACTGTACTTGCGGTGTTTTTGGATTCAAATAGGCTTCGATCTCTAAACGCTTAGTCTCTCGGGTATGCGCTTTCTCAATACGCTCAATCGTTGTTTTTAAGCGTGACTCATCTTTGATCTGATGCTTAAGAATAGATTGGTAATCAACGCCCTGCTCAACAAGCGCATAAGCATAACGATCGGCTTGTCTGGCAAATTGCACTGAGGTGTTAGCGTAAGCCTGTAAGTGCTTTGGTCTAAACACAGAATCAACATAAACATGACCATCAAACGCATGTTGCTTTTTCTTATAATAGCGATAGCTTTGATAAGACGCATCAAGATAGTTTTTAACTAAATGTATATCCTGATGCTTGGTTGCTGAAGACAGCTCACGAAGTAATGTCACCTTCTCAAGCTTTCTTACATCCGCTTTCGCTTGTTTGTAAACATGAGCAGCCTGTAAGTGATTACCATAACGCTTGCCATCTGCTAACAACGCTTTAGCTTCTTCAAAGCGTGATACACGCTGTAAAGCCAATTGATAACGACGCACACGATCATAATTACCCGCAGCTTCACGTAATCGCTCCAGATCAATCTTCGCAAAATCGATGGCACCACTATACTGATCAAGATTTTGTACAATATCATATGCCAGCGCATCACGTTGATAAGCATAATGCTGCGCCATTTGACGTAAAATGTCTTTGCGATCATTGGATTGTTTATGTTTATGTTTATGTTGATCTGCACCCTTTTCTTTATCATTAAGTGAAGTAAATGAGCTAGAGATAGAGGTAGATGAAGCATAAGCTTTCTGTTGATCAGCTACGCGATAAAATGCTTGCCAGTTTGATCGAGCATGCTTTGCCAATGTCAGATAATCATTAATCACATTGACTGATTGACGATATGCTTTGGTGCCTCTTAAAACCTGTAAGCGTCTATCAAAGTGCCAATTAGCAATATTGATATCCTTCCAGCCATCATTAAAAGCATGCTCAACATAGCCACTCATCATCGCAAATTGTGATTTGATCTGATGCGCTGTCATGATCTGACCAATGAATGATGCATCAGATGACCTAAAGCGATCAATCAGATCATTTGCGGTTTTATGCTCTATAGCATGTAACCCAAGCTTAGCCTGGTCAATTCGGAAAAAGTCACCGACTTCTTTTGCAACATCAGAAGATGCTAAGGTTGAAGCAACTGCATTTCTCGATTGCCTTAATAAAGCACAACGCCTTGAAACTGCCTCAATTTTTTCTTTATGCTTATTCTCATTCTCATCATTACCAAGATGATCATTACTTGATGATTTCAGACTACGAAGCTCAGCATAGCTTTCAAAAAGCGCATGGTTTCGTTGAATATAATCTCTGGCATCCTTGATAAAGACGCGATACTCCACACCAAAGTGCGCAAAGGCTTTTTCATACTGAACATTCGCCGCCTGATTGCGTAGCTCATTGATAAAGTCAAATGCTTGCGTCTCTGTATCAAAAGCTTTAAAGATATGCCGCTGATAACTACTCAGATCATTAATGATCTTAGCCGCTTGCTCTGGCTGCCATAGCTGCTTAAGTGTATAAGCTTTAGCAAGTGCGTGAATTTGCTCATGCTTTTCATAAAAATCATACGCCTTGTTAAGTGTGGCACTGGTGATACGATTCGCATGTAAGCTTTCCGTCAGATCAATGGTGTTGTTTTTAATGCGATGAGCTAACACACCATGATCAACTTGCGCCTGATAAAGATCATCCCACAAGCCTTGTACTTCTGGATCATTTTGCGCATCAGCCAGTGTACGCTCACCCAATGCCTCATTAATGGCTTTAGATAACTTGGCAATTTCAATACGCTTATCCGCAAATGAGGCAACAATTCGCGCTTCTTCTCGAATACGTAGCATCTCGCGCTGTTCATCACTAATAGCTGCTTCTTTACGTGCTAGCGTTTTCTCAACATAAGCCTGATAATTCGATAAATATAGCCAGGCATCATGTAACTTATCCGCTGTTTTAGAAACCAAGCCTGCGGCACGCTCCGCAATATGCTCACCATCAAACCCACGGTTAATCGCAAAGCGTACCGGATAATCATAAATATGATCTTTTAAGCCACCGCGCGTAACCACTTCTTTAACATGATCAAGATCATTAAAGGTTTCACCATCAACAAATAAATCAAAGTTCTCTCGATGACGTGTACCACCCACCAGAAACAAATGACGATCCCAACCCACTGAGTCAACATCAGCAAGCGTATGATCAAAAGTAGCACCCTGTAATTTATGAATTGTCGCAGCATAGGCATAGTTAAAATGATTATACGCAGCCGGATCAAACGTAATGCTTTGCCCTGATTTAAGCGTCACAGTAACGTGATTTTCATCAACAGCACTCACCGTCCCCATAAAGCCATTCTTAACACCAAGCTTTTTATCATTGCGCGTAAACAATAAACGCTCACCAACAGCAATGGTTAGCTGCTTGTGATTGTCGTTCTTAAAGCGCACACCACCGTCAAGCTTTCCTTGTCCAACTAATCGCTCCCGCGCCATCTTATTAAGCGCATCAATACTGTCATTCTTATGCGCTAACATCATCACTTCAGATAGTGGTGCGCCAGCATCAAGATGTGACTGCCAGCGCTCAAGCATCGCAGTATGTTTGTCTTTACCCTGATCATAAAAATGAACATGGCCATGCGATTGATAAAGATCAAAACCTTTACCTGTATCCTGCGTTTCAAAATGAACCGTTGCCTCACGTTGCCAGTCTTTCTTCTGACGAATAATATCCGTCATCTTAGAAGCACCAACTTCATCAATGATTGAACGCATCGATGCACCTGGTCCAATCGGCTGCGTTTGCTCATCATCACCAATACCAACAAGCTTCGCTTCGGCTTGCACTACATGCTTCATCAAGCGATGCGCATCATCCAGTGCCAGCATTCCAAACTCATCAACAACAATAATATCACGCTTAGATAAACGTAAATGCCCTTTATCTAACTGATACAATAAAGAGGCTGCGGTATGTGACTTAATATCAGAAGAAGATTGAAGCTCAGCAGCTGCCGCACCAGATAGCGCCGTACCGACAACATTAAAGCCCGCTTTTTGCCATATCTCATTGGCAAGCTTCATCATAAAGCTCTTACCCGTACCAGCAAAACCAACGGTCACACCAATCGATTTACCTTGAAGTAAATGACGTAATGACTGCTCTTGGGTTGGGCGTAAATCATAAGATTTTAATACTTTGGCAATGTCAGTATCATAAACATGAAAGCCTTTACGTTTATTAAGCGTCCTGGCCATATCACGCAAATCGAGCTCTTTATCAAAATGCAGCTTGGTAGTATAGCTGTCTCTGCCATCAATACCAACACCCAAATAGACCAGTTTCTGATCTTGAATAACCTTCTGATACACCGCATTAAAGTTTTGTGTACCCACCTCATCATGCTCAAAAACTGATTCTTTGATCTGCTTATCACTAAAAATTCCATGATTGGCTTCGAGTTTTTCAATCACTTGATATGTCAAAGCAGATTGTGAAAGCGGTGAGCTAGTTTGATTATTAACCAAATCTGCCTGATGAGCACTTACCGTATACTTATCAACATCACCTTTAATGTCAGAGAATAGACTAGAAATCACACTATTTTGAGCAATCGAGGAAGTGCTATTTTTTGAGTCAGCAGCTATTTTTGCGGCAGAATCATGAGAAGGTAACTGACCATTGACAGGATTTTTAGGCGCAGTGTCAGTGTCATTTGTGGTTTTAGCTGCCAATGGTAAAGGTGAAAAAGGAGAAACAGCTTCATTTTGTTCACCCTTCCCTAGCGCCTCATCTGCACTTTCTTCTGTCTTTTCTGTTATATTTTCACTTATCTTTTCTTTTATTTTTTCTTCTTTTTCTGTATTTTCATGCTGCTGACTTTTAACAATACTCAACACGTCATTCGGTACTGCAAAACGGGATAACTCCTCTTCAACATGTGCTGAATCAATGCAAACATGTTCCTGCTCAAGCTTCTTAATAATGATCTCTGGATTGTCTTGAATCTTTAATAAATTCTCAGCTTTGATTAATTGATTTTGCGCTAGTTTATACTTTTGATGTTCGCTATCTTTCATATGTTTAGCTTTGCCAACTTTCTTCATAGGCACCAAATCAAGACCACGATCAATATAACTTCTATGATCAATTTGAACATCTAAACCTTTGCGCTTTGCAAATTCATTGACACACTCAGACCACTCACTTCTAACCTTAAGATACATTTCCTTAAGCTCGCCCATCTTCAATTGCATCTTGTTACTGAAACCTGTTTCAGTTAATTGACGCATGGGCATTAAAATATGAAAGTGCGGATTGTTCTTTTCCCAGTGCATGGCAACATCAGCAAACATGCCATCAATAGCAATATACTTTGTAACAAACTCATCAACTAACTCTTTGGCATCAGCAAAACTAAATTCCAACGGAATAGAAACATCATCATGAAAACAAAGTTGCGCACGTGGATGCTTTTCAATAAGTTCTATGCGATTCCATATTTGATCAGATAGCTCTTTACTTGGATCAAACTTTTTTACCCATTCAGGAGCATTCTCAGGCAAATAACTCTTTTTGAAAACAACGTGATTCTTATCACTAAAATCAATTGTCTTATCTAGGCGTATACACTTTTTTGATTCTCCACGAATGTAAGCTGCGGCAAATACCGCATTAAAGCCTTCTGCTCGCTTACCGAAGTTTCGGGAGTAGTGATAAATCGCCATCTAGTACAATTCAATCCTTATATTGATACCCTGTACTTTAGCAGATCGCACAGTAAGTCGCAAGACTTACACAAGTGCGCATTAGGTTAGGAACGCAAAAACCAAGATGCCGATCTGGTCACAACCTAATGTTCTAATGAATTCGCTACGCTCATGTTTTCATAAGAGTCCTTTGCTGCTATCATAGACCTGTCATAATCAGATTAAAATTAAGGAAGTTTTGATGGCTGCCAAGAAAAAGACACCACAAGAACGTAAAGCGGATATTCAAAAGCAAATCGATGAGCTTAAAAAACTGGAAGCAAAGATTGACAAAGATCGCGCTGATAAAGTTGGTAAGTTGGCACTCAAATATGGCGTGACTGATCTGGAAGATGATATCATCGAAAAAGAGTTTAAAGCCATTGCCGAAAAATATAAAGAAGATAAAGAGATGCTAAACAAATTGGATGATGAAGTAAAAAAGTCATCATCAGACTCAACCGCAAGCGCACCGAGTTAACCACCCTTTCAGTACGTGAACGTAAAAAAGACTCACGGCAAAAGTTCTTAATAGGTCTTGCGTTTGAAAAAGCAAACCTTGAGTTGTTCTTAAAACCACAATGCACATTTTGTAAATTATCAGCAGACAAGGTCTGCCATTATATAAACTCATCATTTGCAACAGCAATCTGCAAAAAGGCAATCGAGTTAATTGAGAGTAATGTGCAAGAGCATGATTTTTATAAAATCGGTTCTGCGGTTTTTAATGCGCGTAATTATGAATACCACAGTAGTAAGCGTGATCAACTCTTCGCCCTCTTTGGCCAGGAGTACGAGAAAATACGTTTCCACAATATTGTGCGTTTAGGTGGTGACATCATCGCATCAGGATTGAGTGAGTATCACAAAGCAACCGTGGTGGGTTCAATCCATTTTATCGCCAAGCAATATTTCAACGTGGATCATACACTGTAAAGTCAATCATACTTCATAACCACAATTTCGTTGTCGACACTTTCCAGCACACAACAACTCGACACACTTCATAAGTGCACCCACCCTTCTGCCAAGTAAGCAAGATCATCATCGCACTTATTCGGTCTCGTTGTTTTTGATTTACCATTGGGATTATTTATTTTTTAATTTTATATTTTTCATATAATTATTATTTAGCGATATTAATTACTATTTTAAATAGCGATAAAAGGCATTTTAAAGCGATCTACAAGAAGTTCTAAAGCAATCTGTTCGCGCGTACAGATAATTAATAAAAGATATTTTAAATTAATCACTTGATATTTTATTTATATAATGATAAATATAGCACTATAAATAGTTACATGGAACCATCATGGAAGTTATTGAAATTAATCCAAGCCAATGTAAGCGCTGGGAATTTGCCGATCGATCTGCCTTTGAATTTGGTGACATTCATGCCCTTGGCATGGACATCAAAAAAAATGGTCAGGTTGAACCCGTCATGGTCAGACCACTTAAAAATGATGCGCAATACCAATATGAAGTGATTGCTGGCAGCAGACGGTGGAAAGCATGCCTTGAGCTCGATATTGATTTAAGAGCCATTGTTAAAGACATCTCTGACGAGCAGGCCTATTTCCTTCAGCTGCGCGAAAATGAAAAACAACCCATCTCAGATTACTCCAGGGGCATTCATTTTCAGAAGCTATTGGATAGCAATAAAACAACGGTTGCTGAAATCGCAAGTTACCTGCATTGCTCAAAAGAAAAAGTATACGACTTATTATCGTTTAATAAGGTGCCACAGCAAATTTGGGATGCTGTGATCAATATGGGTAAGGTGAGCTGCCGATCGTCAAAGGTGATCGCTCTATTAGCCCGTAAAGGCGATGAATATATCGCTGCTTTAATTGAAATCGCTGAAGACATCCGTAAAGGCGCAGGCTGTAAAAAAATTGAGAAGCTCGTCAATGAGATTGTTCATGGCGAACAAGACATTGATGATCATAAAGAAATTATTACTGATCATGGCCAAGTTATTGGTAAATGGGTTAAAAATACCATCGTCTTTGATCAGAGCTTTACATTCTCTCAAGATCAAATTGAACAAGCACTAAAGAAGTTGATAAACTAAGGGCAGAATATTTGAGGAAAGAAAAATGGAACTTTTAAATGCAATTAAATCTCTAGGTGCCTTTGCTGTTTATCTTTTTAATCAATGGTTAGGATGGGCTTGGTATATTGAAATAATAACAGGGTTAATTTCACTCCTATTAATTATATTTGTCATTGCTGTTTTTATTGAGTCAATTCTAATTGCATATACCAAGCCCACCATGTTAAATGATAAAGAAACCCATATCTTAGGAATGTTTGCCAGTAAAAAAAATATGGAAAAAAACAAGGATTATGGTACACCTAGAAACATGAGTATTGTCTTTTCTTCATGTTTAATTGCATTCCTTTTAGCAACCTATTACCTTTTTTGGATTCCATGGTTAAGCATAAAAATTGCTATTGCAATAGCACTCATTGGCTCAATCATCTACTATTTTAAAATAGTCTATTATTACGGTTATACCATATTACCATTAATATTTATGATGACGCTTCTAACACATGTGCTATCAATATTAAATTTTAATTTTGGATTACCTGACTTTCCACCACACTATATTTTTGATTGGTGGGGGCTAGGCATTAATTCAACAAGCAATAGTTTCCACATTTTACCATTTCCAAATATTACTGTTAACGCAACTGATTACACGATCAATTTTAACCAATACTACTACTTAGCATTATTACTAATAAGTTACTACGGTATCTTGTTAAATATCTGCAATTACTTCAAATGGCAAAATAAAACATACGACCCAGCAATTAAAACAACAACTGGATCTTCAATAGAGTTTTTAGACCAAGTAGATCAAAAAGTTAGTGAACAAGGTGATACACAAATATCATCTAAATTAAAATTGATTGGGTTTAGTGATGATAGCATCAGTATAATAACATCAAAATATAGTGACCTAATGATTTCTGAGATATTGCACGATATGAATAGAGAAAACCCAGATAATCAAAAAAAATATATTATCAGTCGGTTATGATTAGCTATATTGTACTTATTACATAAAAAGTTTATTATTCTTTGAGATAAGATTCAACCAAAAGGTCTATAGCCTCACCCTTTCTTCTTAAATTATGTTTGGTTTTTATCTCTTCAAGGGCAATTTTTGTTTCATTTTTTATCCAGTCCGATATTTGCGTATAACCAAACTCCTTCATATTATCAGACCTTTTTTTTTGTGATTTGATATAGGTTTTCTTTCTATTATCCATATCTTGATTTTCCATTATGGTCACGCGCGTGACTAAATCAAATCTTTAATATTACTTTCTATCATGACTGCTAATTTCTCAGCATCAATATTAATTTTTGATATATCTATTAATATTTCATTTCCATTATTTTTCATACACTCCATACCATTAATACTAAAGTTTTTTATGGTCTTTGTTACCTTGTCTGTATTTTTATTTTTTAAATAGTCGTTCACTAACTTTTTTATTCTTTTCTCTCCATATCCCAGCGCTATCTTATCAGCAATAGCTATTAATGCATCTATATGCTTTTTACCCAAAGAACTTATTGAGGCTATTTCTGCCGATGTTCTACTAGATACTTTGCTCATATCTTTAACTTCAGCCCAAACCTCACCTGGAACCCTAGAAAAGCTTAAGTAATTTTTTAATGATGTGGGTGTCATCCCAATTTTTTCAGCCAACTTACTCTGCGTAATTTTTTCTCCTTGTAAGACAGAGTAATAAAACATACCCTTAGAATAATCAGATATACTTTCCTTTTCATTTTCAGCCAACAATGATGATATAGCTTGCTCGACAGTTATATCATTTTCTACCAAACATCTAACCTTTTTTCCATTCTTCTTACATGCTAACCATCTTCTATAGCCTGCAATAACGATATATTGCGCATCAGCATTGCTCTTTGCTTTTATGTCACTATTCTGCGGGGTAACTACTATGGGTTGAACCTGCCCATTCATTTCAATGCTTTTAGCTAGTTGGTCAATATCGCCAAGCTCAAATTCTTTTCTATCTCTATACTCCCACGTATCAATTTTACTTGCATCAATCTCTACTATATTATTTAGTATCCCCTCTTCCTTAGAATATTTTTCCATTTTCTCTTTTAGACTGTTACTTAAATCAAACATCTTAACTCCAAAATATATGCAAAATTAATATAGTCCTACAATTTCCTGTGCAAGTTTTATAAATTCATTATGAGAATCTGAACTTTTAGCAAAAGTCCCCACCCATTCACCATAAAAAGCAGCTTCCATAACAACGCTTTTGGAAGTTACTATTGATTGTAAAGCCAATCCACTTTTTGATAACTGATCTAATAATTGTTCACTTAAACGGTGGCGCTTTTGATACTTAGAAGCTAGCAACTTGAAAGGTTTTCCGCTCATTTTAGGTAACTCAATAGCACTAGATAAATTGTTTTGATCTAAAAAACTTGGTGAGCATGGTAATATAATTAAATCTGATAATAATATAGCTTTAAATGCAGCTTGCATATAATTTGGCGGGGTATCTAGAATTATAAAGTCATATTGATTCTTTAATTCCTGAATGCGATTACTTGGAGTTTCATCAAATAATGGCATAACAAATTTAATTCCTTTTTCCCTATCATCTCCTTGTTTTGACCATTCTATAGCGTCTGGTTTATCTTTATCCATATCGCAAACAATTGCTTTATAGCCAATTTCTATTAACGCCCCTGCTAAATTAATCGCTGTGGTTGTTTTACAACTTCCACCTTTAGATTGACTTATTCCAATAACTTTACCCATGTAAGTTCTCCATAAATTGTCTAGGCACAAAACATTATTACACAATACTGTTGAATATTCAACAATTATTATAAGGTAGTCACGCGCGTGACTAAAGTCAGTCTACACTAAGTCAGCAATAGCAACTTTCAACATAGTAATTTCTTTCTCAACCAATCCTTTAGCTTTGCCACTCACACCCTCAAGCTCTGCTTTCTTAGCTTCCAAATCTGTTTTAAGCTTTGCAATCCTTTCTTCCTTGCTAGCAACTTCTAATTCGTCAACAACAGATTGAATTTTTTCATAGTTTATAAAATCATCTTTAAATTTTAGTTTTAAATAGTAGGGGTGTATGCTCGCAAGATCGTCATACTCATTAACTATTCTCTTAAGGCACCTAAGCATATCAATCTCTACATCATCAATAAGCTTTTCCTTTTCTTGGTGTCTTAGAAGCAGTGTAGCGATTGGTTCCCTATTGTTATATATATACTCATCAAACTCATTAAATCGTACTAACTCTTGATTTTTTCTATCCTGTTTTATTTTTTCCTCAGCATCCATTGCTGCTTTAATTTCTTGCGAGCTTGAATTATTACCAGCATTTTCAATACAAGATACAAGATAACCGCTGATATTTTTTATGTCTCTGCCTTTTTGAATCTCACCTAGTAGCTTTTCAATGCCAATTTTACAAGTATCTACACCATAGGTTGTAACATACTCTAGCGCTTTATTTCTAGGTATACCATATGATTGAAGTTGTGCGGCTATAATTATGTCTTGGTCATTAACATCAAGATTAAGCGGTGCATCTGAGGCTTGATGTTCTATTTCTTGAGGCTGACGTTTTGGTTGGTCTAATTGCTTGCTGATGTCTTTTTTCTGTGAGAATTTGAGGGTTATGTCAGTAAATCGTTTTCCCGTTTTATGGAGCTCATAATCAAAAACAAGATCAGTTTTATCATTTATCTCTGATGAAACAACATCTAGAACATACTCCTTCAACTGAGTTACTTTCACATACTTCTTCTCTAGACCTAATTTAGCTTTAAGTTCATTAATTGAAAGTTTAAGAACTTTATTACTGTAATGCTGGCTTTGAAGTATTTTACAAACCAAATAGAGTGATAAAGAATGTTTGTTTTTTAGTGGTGCTATATATTGAAACGTAATGGTTGCATACCTGGTAAAAACAGCAAGTCTTTTTAGAGTTTCCTTATTTACTGTTAATATAATATAACTTTCATCATCCTTATAGTTTGCATCAGTAAACCATGTAAACATCTTAAATGATTTGGTATCATTGGGACGTAAAGGATTGGGTGTGTCAATTACTTTTGATAGCAAAGAAAAACAAGTTTTTTTAATTTCTCTAGCCAAATTATCATGTCTTATATTCGTAAAATTCATAAAATCAGTTTTGCTCAACTTATACTCCATAGGAACATTTTTCAACTGATCCAATACAATATCATCGTTTATATCAATAATATTATCTGTTTTCTTAATATAAACTCTATAGTCACTGATCTTAGATAATAACATTAAAATCATTTTTATTTCATATAAAGACCATTCTTGTTGAGTCTTAAGACCATACAAAACTTCAGATAAGTAAAAGCTTTCTTTAATCTCCATATCATTTTGATTCATAAAATCACCTTGTAGCATAGATATTATCTCAATAAAAATAATAAAGAAAGATGTTTTTGACATTCTTTCTTTAACTCGTCTTTTTCTTTCTTTAACTCGTCTTTTTCTTTCTTTAACTCGTCTTTTTCTTTCTTTAACTCGTCTTTTTCTTTCCTTAGCTCGTCTTTTTCTTTCTTTAACTCGTCTTTTTCTTTCTTTAACTCGTCTTTTTCTTTCTTTAACTCGTCTTTTTCTTTCTTTAACTCGTCTTTTTCTTTCTTTAACTCGTCTTTTTCTTTCTTTTAAGAGAAAATTATAGAACGAAAATCCCTATATAATAAGGCATATAGACAATTATAAAGCAAGTTAATTATATCTATTCTTAATTCTGGTTATTTTTTATTCATCAATATGTAATCTATCTAATAGATAAAATAAAGAAATAGATCTAATCTATCTAAGATTAGAATAGACAGATTTAATTTTTTATCTAAAAGAAGTAAAATATAAAATCTAACGTATAGTCTAGGATTGTAGTTTGAAGAATAATAAAGTGCATGCATGGGTGTCTGTCATTATATCAGCAATTTTCTTTTTCTATTGGTTTATACAGTTATCATTAAACAACACGTTGATCGAATTTTATATTGATAGATATAAATTAATATCTTACGGATCATTTACTGCAATGTATTTGATTGGAAATGTTGTTATGTTTATTCCTGCTGGAGTTATATCAGATAAATACAAATCAAAATATATAATCTCATCAGCATTATTAATTATGATAATATGTATAGGACTAATGATAATATCTAGAAATACTATAATTGCTTATATTTGTATGCTATTAATAGGATTTTCTGGTGCCTTTACTATGATTTCTTGTGTCAAAGTATCAATGAAATGGTTTTCTGATAATAGTATTGCTTTGCCGGTAAGTATCTGTATATCAATTGCTTTTTTAGGCGGATATTGCGGTAACGTAGTTGGTAGACATATACTTGACACTTTTAATTCAGGAGTCGCTGTTCAAGTATCTAATTTAATAGTAGGGGTTTTGATTTTATTAATAACTTTCATTTTTATGAAAGAACCATATTTAAATAATTCAGATACTGTCAAGAAGTCTATAAAGACAGAAATAACCCTTGCTGGGAAGCTGCTTTTTAAGAAGCAGAATTGGGCTCAATCCTTATTTCCGTTGGACGGGTTAAATCTGTTATAATTTTGTGATATTAACTTAAACCGAAAGAACTTAAAATGCTCACGAAATTGGATATGGTATTACCTGTTGAATTGC
>NZ_JACYVZ010000031.1 GCF_014857925.1 Cysteiniphilum marinum
AAAAAGCAAGAACAGATAATAAGCAAAATATTAATATTGTAACTGAAGATAAAACCATGCTAAATTAGGGTGGTTTAAGCGGCAATTGTAGTTGTCGTTAACCGGCAAAGATAATTGTCGTTCAATAGTCAAAGTCTTCAGCCATGTAATATGCTGTGTTAGAGAGCTTTCCAATAACGCGTTTTTTCTTTTCTACAGGAATAATTTTAGCGACTAATTTTTTGCCGCGTGTAATTAAAATTTCCTCACCAGAGGTCGATACTAAATTAATCAGCTTGGGGAAGTTTTGTTTGGCGTCGCCAATACCATAAATATGATGCATAAGACCTCGCTAAATTAAGTGATTCATTTGATCTTTTGCTAATATAGTTGAATATTCCCTGCTTGTCCAAGTTTTTGTTATTTAATGCCTAAAATGCCTAATGCCAGTAAACACCATAGCGATACCATGCTCGTTAGCAGCGTCTATGACCTCTTGATCGCGCATGGAGCCACCTGGTTGGATAATAGCACTTACCCCTGATTTGGCAGCGGCATCTATGCCATCGCGAAACGGGAAGAAGGCATCTGATGCCATCACTGAATGCTCAATGCTTAAGTTAGCATCGTGCGCTTTTTCAATAGCAATTTTGGAGCTAAATACACGACTCATTTGTCCAGCACCAATGCCGATAGTCATATTGTTTTTTGCATACACAATTGCATTTGATTTGACAAATTTAACGACTTTCCAAGCAAATAAAAGGTCTTGTAATTGTTCATCAGTCGGCGCTTTATGAGTGACGATCTTTAATTCATTTTGATCTAGCTGATAAATGTCTTTATCTTGGACTAACAATCCACCTTCAATTTTCTTCAATTCAAGCTCAGCAACATTTGGCTTTTGATCATAACCACAAGCCAATATACGCACATTGGGCTTAGCTGCAAGTGCTTTAAGTGCCAAGTCATCCACTTCAGGGGCAATAATAACTTCAACAAATTGTTGATTAATAATTGTTGGAGCAGTTGTTGCATCAAGCTTTTGATTAAAGGCAATAATGCCGCCAAAGGCTGAGGTTGGATCGGTTTGAAAGGCTTTTTGATAGGCTTCGGTTAATGAGCTTGCCACTGCAACACCACAAGGATTAGCGTGTTTCACAATAACACAAGCAGGTAAGTCAAAGCTTTTGACACACTGTAAAGCGGCATCAGTATCAGCAATATTATTATAAGATAATGCTTTACCTTGTAATTGTGTTGCTTGTGCTACGGATGCATTAGGATAACTAGGCTCAATATATAAGGCAGCTTGCTGGTGAGGATTCTCACCATAGCGCATCACTTTGGCTTTGTTAAACTGTAGATTGATTGTATTTGGAAAGCTCTGCTCTTTCTCACCAGTTGTTGGGTTTAATGTACCTAAATGATTAGCAATCATACCATCGTATTGGGCGGTGTGTTCAAAGACCTTACATGCTAAACTAAAACGTGTCGCAAAGTCTAAAGCGCCATGGTTGTCATTGAGCTTTTGTGTAATGTCGCTATAGTCATTAGGATCACAAATAACGGTAACATCTTGATGGTTTTTTGCCGCTGAGCGCAACATTGTCGGACCGCCAATATCAATGTTCTCGATCGTTTCGCTGAAACTGACATTCGGTTTTTCAATCGTTTGTTTAAATGGATATAAATTGACAACAACTAAATCAATATTGGGAATATCATGTTGCTGCATAACCGCTTGATCGATATCGCGTCTGCCAAGAAGCCCACCATGGATTTTAGGGTGCAGCGTTTTGACACGTCCATCCATCATCTCAGGAAAGCCCGTGTAATCAGACACTTCAATGACGGGGATATCGGCATCTGCTAATAGCTTGGCAGTGCCGCCGGTTGATAATATTTCAATATTGAGTTTTTGCAGTTGCTTGGCAAAGTCAACAATCCCTGTTTTGTCGGAAACACTAAGCAAAGCGCGTTTAATTGATCTCACGAGATTTCGCTCCAGAAGAGTACGTTAAAAGCGAGGTGATTGTATATCAGATAAGCGATATTTTAAAGCTCTTTTCCCCAAGGCTTATTGCTTGGCTGACTACTAAGAGGGTGAGACTGTTTTTTGAATGTCTTTGAATTGATCACTTGTTGTTAGTGATTGCAATAAAGAAGTATTAAGGAGCGTTGACAGCGATTCTTTATGTTCAAATAAACATTGATAACGAATAGTGATATCGATAAGCTCTGGTTTATCAATATTCGGTTGCTCATAAAGACTAATCGTTGTTGATGTCAGCGTGTTTAATTGTGGTTTATTGAGTGTCTTAAGATAGTCAGTAAGCTCTTTGTCTAGCGTGGTTTTTAACTCAGTGATGTTGAGATTTGTATATTGTTCATACGTCACTTTAAATTGAATTTTACCCTTAAAAGGAACCGCAGGTTGTGAATAGTTGATAATAACAGTAGTAATTGCGGTGGCATTTGGGACGCGAATATATTTTCCTTTGGTCTTTTTGTCAGTTGGAGGGTGCTCAGCCAATGTATAATATAGTGGTCCTAAGCGATAGATATATCCTTCTTGACCTTGGACCTCGATATAATCACCCTCACTAAAAAGATCGCGCCACATGATAATAAATGAGCCGATAAAGTTCATAATCGTTTCTTTGTTGACAACAACTAAACCGGCACCTACCAAACCTAATGCAGTGAGAATATGACTAAAATCACTAATCCATATTTTCAGTACGCAAAAGACATAAATAGCAATCAATAGATAACGAAGGCGTGAAAGCTTGCGTTTGAGCTTGGTTGTGTTATCAATTTTTCGTGTAAAATACCATTGTAAAAATCGATATAAAAAATACATTATAACTGCAATAGCGATACTTTGTATTAAGCCAATAATTAAATGATGTGAGAGAAAGTTATAAATTGTCACACTAAACTCCATGTTATCCGGATGTTAAATAGTATAGGTCAGAAATGAAGTTGTGGTAAATGATTTAACTCTGTTCGTTCATCCAAGTCTCTAAAATAACACAAGCGGCAAATGCGTCGACTTTAAGGTGTCGATTTGATTTGTTTTGTACTTCCTCTAGACGCCAACGCGCCTCACGCGTTGAGAAAGTCTCTGAGATTAAATGCACAGGCTTTTGATATCTCAGCTCAATCTTTTGTGCAAAGGCGCGTGCTTCCTCAGTAATCTTGGTTTCTTGATCTTTGGCATCAATCGGAAGCCCTACAATAATATCACTAGGGCGCCATTGTTTAATAATCTTATCAAGCTCACGCCATTCAGGCTCACCTTGTTTCGCGGCAATGGTTGCAATTGGTGTAGCCGTTTTGGTGATCATCTGTCCACTGGCAATTCCTATGCGTGACTTGCCATAATCAAGGCCGATTAATTTAAGCATGACCAAACCTCATAAAGCCGATGATACCTTTGTCATTCTCTTCACGCATAACGATAACAGGGTGTTCAAAGGCATTAACTTGCAAATTAGGCATGGCAATTAAAGATTGCTTTGTTAAGCTATAAGGCATGTTTGATTTATTTAAGTGTTTGTTTATTAGCGATGATTTTAATCAAAGTTGCTGTTGGAGTCATATTAAATGACCAAAAAAATCAAGTTTTTTTAACTAAGCGTAAATCAACTCAGGATTTAGCCGGACTTTGGGAGTTTCCAGGCGGAAAACTTGAAGCTAGTGAGGCGCCACATAATGCACTTAAGCGCGAGCTTAAAGAAGAGGTAGGCATTGATGTTACAAAGTGTGAAGCATTGTTGGTTAAGACACATCACTATCAACATAAATCCGTTGAGCTTCATTGTTTTGTGATTACGCAATATCAAGGAGAAATTGCGCCTCAAGAAGGGCAAGAGGGGAAATGGGTAAATATTGATAAGCTTGATACCGAAATAATGCCTGAAGCAAATCAAGAGATTATTGAGACACTCAAGCAATTTATGTCAACCAAAGTAACTCGTTCACATGCGTGATTATTTACTAAATATTTCAGCAAGAACGCTATAAATATTGCGATGAAACTTAGTTTCAAGTAAGCCCATATTCTTTTTCAAACGGCTTTTATCAATTGTTCTAATTTGATCAAGTGCGACTTCACCTGTTTTTGCTTGATGCTCTATTTGAACACGTGTAGGCCAGCCGCGTAATGACGTTGTCATTGGTGCAACAATCACTGTGTTTAAATGATTATTCATAACATCCGGTGATATTACTAAAACAGGTCTAAAACCTGACTGCTCACTGCCTTTGGTTGGGTCAAGATCAACGCCCCAAACACTAAATCGTTTGATAGCTACCATTGCCATTCGTTCTCATCAAAATTATTATTGCTAAGATCATTCAGATGCAGAGGTTCATGTTTTGCGTTTTGCCATAAACTTACATCATTCCAGCTTGAACGTGGCGTCTTGATCACTTTGACAATGTTAATTTCAATAGTATCGCCAATATGAGCAGATAGTGTTTTTAATTCACTTGCAGGAATGGTGATGCCAACACTGTTACCAATCGCCCTTAATTTAGTTTGCATATGACTTCTCCTGATGATCAAAGTTATAACAATGTTATAATGCGATATTGGTTTTGTCAATGTCGGAAATTCATTGCTGTTTGATAGAATGTCGGTCTATTTTGATGGGTGTATGCAATAGAATCTTACGTGATGATTATGAGCGAATGTATTGCTATGATTGGCTTTATGGCTATTGACTTTTGCCGCGCAAATTAATTGACCAGACATCGGTAACAATATCATTTTCTGTAATATAAAACTGATCAAATAAATTAATGGTTGGATCACAATGTGGTACCACCATTTCAATGATGTCTCCAAGCTTAGGCAATACTTTGCCGGTAACTTTGCCATGCTCATCGCCAAAGTAGTCCCAGTCATAATAAAGATCATCATGACTAATAATCTGTGGCTTGGTAGGATCTTTATAGAGTGCTTTAAGTCCCGCATCAACAGTGACATGTATCTCATGATTAGCACTGATAACTGTGCTTAAAAGCGTCATCGCTGGCAGGAAACTATTGATTGATTCGATATCAAAATACTCTTTATCCATTACGGTATATGAGCCTGGTTGAATTTCCGTGACCGATTGAACATTACAATCTATGGCATAAGTGCCCGTACCGGATCCCGTTTGAATAAGGTTTTTAAGTCCTGTTTGGGCTTCAATTTGCGCTTTAATCTCACCGGCTTTTTTAAGCAGTGATGAAGAAGCCTCTTGGCGTTTGTTATAGCCACTGATATGTTGGAAATGACCGGCATAGCATTGAATGCCTTTTAAATTAAGATGAGATAACTCATTGATATGTCGTGCCAGTGCGATAGCATGCTCAAAGGAGACACCTGTGCGTCCAATGCCAGCATCGATATCAACGATAACATCCATACTTTGCTTTAAGTGATTTAAAGCGAATTGGTTTAATTCTTCAGCATTAGCAAATGAATCACAAACAACCATGGTATCTGGCGCTAGTTGATAAACCTTGCTTAGCATATTAAGTTTATTCTCTGTAACGACAGGGGAAGTGATTAAAATACCCGTAATGCCATGCTCAGCCAAAACAAGTGCTTCACTCACCTTGGTTGCACATATGCCAATGGCACCTTGTTGTTTTTGCAATTTGGCAATTTCAGTACATTTATGCGTTTTGGCGTGAGGGCGCACGGACTTGTGATATTTAAGAGCAAAAGCTTGCATGTCATTGATGTTTTGCAGAAGTTTATCTTTATCAATCACAAGGCAGGGTGTGTTTAGTGTTGATTTATGTTGTCCAATCATAATTTAATCCATCTTTTATATTGTTTAATCGTAATTAGTAAGCAAATAATCTTCCAAATCACTACGAATGTCATTCTCAGAAATGGCAAAATCGCAAGCTGAAGCGCTTGCCTTGTGAACGCTGTTTTTATCTTTGGTGATCAATGGATGCCAATCAGGTAAAGTTTTACCATGATAACGGCGCTTATAGGCGCAAGTCTCAGGTAACCAATGCTGGGCATGCTTTAGGTGATATAGATCCAGTTGCAAACAGTCAGGTACCAGTTGTTTGCGCTTAGGATAATTCGTGCATTGGCAAGTGCTACAATCTAAAAGTTTGCAGGCAACTTTGGTGTAATAGATCTCATCGGTTTCATCATCTTGCAGTTTATGTAGGCAACATAAACCACAGCCATCACAAAGCGCTTCCCATTCAGCATCGTTTAATGCTTTTAATGGATATAAGTGCCAGAAATTATCACGTAAAGACTTAGAAGACATAGTTTTGAGTTGTTAGTGTGTACGTTCAACAGCAATATGCGCTAGTGCAATCAGTGCGTTTTTATATTCAGATTCAGTCAGTATATCTAGCGAATCAATTGCCGATTGAGCAGCTTGTTGCGCTTTGCTAACAGCATACTCAATCGCACCACTGTGCTTGATAATATCAATAATCTTTGCCATCTCTGGATGATGGCCTTGCTCAATCGCTTGACGAATCAGTTGTTGATCTTGAGCTTGTGCATTTTTCAATGCATAAATCACAGGTAGTGTCGTTTTGCCCTCAGCTAAATCATCACCAATATTTTTGCCAAGTGTGTCACTATCGGCAATATAATCAAGCACATCATCTGCAATCTGGAACGCATTACCAAGATGCAGACCGTATTGATGTAATGCTTCTTGCTCTCTGTCACTGGCATCTGCTAGAACACTAGCAACATCACAAGCCGCTTCAAACAGCTTGGCGGTTTTGCAATAAATAACTTGCATATATTGCGCTTCAGTAATATCCGGATTGTTACAGTTTAACAGCTGCAATACTTCTCCTTCCGCGATTTTATTGGTGGCATTTGCTAAGATCTGCATAATTTGCATTTGATTTAACTCAACCATCATTTGAAAGGCGCGCGAGTAAAGAAAATCACCCGTTAGGACTGAAGCGGCATTGCCAAAGACATTATTGGCAGTCTCTTTGCCGCGACGCAATTCAGACTCATCAACCACATCATCATGCAACAGGGTCGCTGTGTGAATAAACTCAATAATAGCTGCGGCTTTGGTGTGATCTTGCCCTTTGTAGTCAAGGGCGCGGGCGACAAGCATCAGTAGCAATGGGCGCAAACGTTTACCACCACTGTGGATAATGTATTGGCTAATTTGATTAATTAAAACGACATTGGAGCTTAATTGGTCAATGATGACTTGATTATTTCGTTGGATGTCATCTGTCGATAACTGTTGAATTTGCTTAAGTGTTAACATTTCTATGATTTGATCTTCAAGTAAGTCGTTGAGGATAATTGTCATTGCTTTTAAGGTCAAGCGAATTACTGGAACTTGCGATGTAAAAAACTACCAAGAATGACGGTAAAAATAAGCGATAAAATAAAGATGCCAACGATGGAGAACCAATGCATAGTGACAAAAATGCTTAATATTTTATGAGTAAAAACTGCCAAAATAGCACTTGGCGCAATCAGACGCAAGCTTAAATTATACAGTGCAGAGAGTTTGATTTTTGTTGCTTTGTGTAATTGATAACTTAATTTCTGTGCATCGCAAATCCAACCGAAAATAAGAATCTCAAGATAAGCGATAAAAAGGATAAGGATAATGATAACATTAGATTGAAGGATGTCGTGTACTGTGTATGCTAATACGTGTTGATAGATAATTGAGGCAGCCAAAAGCAAGATAAAAAACGGCAGATAAACATACCACTTATGCTTTGTGGTTGAAGTGTTTAAGCCCTTAAAGGTTTGGCAAAGCAAGATAGCGGTTGTTAGTAAGCAGAAGAAGAACATGCCAAAGGCTAATAAGTTGAGTGTATAGGCATATTGAAAACCTAATACATCAGAAGCGGATCGACTGCTATTGGTATATAAGCTTTGTATCAGCATAATGATGATGACGGTTATAATGCTGCCAATGACAAACGACCAGCTAAAGCGTCGAATAGAGCATTGTGCATTGAAATACGTGCCAAGTACGGAGTTAACCCCTAAGCCAATGAGTCCTGAAAAGAGCGAAAGACTTAATGCTGATTCCCAGACATCTATTGATGCCAGTAAATGAAAATCAGGTGTGAAAAAAGTACCCGTTGTCAAGCTGGTGTTAAAGGTTACTGCATTCATGATAAATAACCCAATTAAACAGGCAAGACCAAGAGTGGCAAAGGCTGAGCTTAATTTTAAAAAACGCTCGCGTGTCTGTGAGAAGCCAATAATGATCACAATAATGGCGCTAAAAATAATACCAATCAGTAAAGTATAGTTATCAATAAGGTGTAGTGTTTTCTCCGCTGAATGCGTCGTATACCAAAAGCTAGTATAGACAAGACTTGAGCTTGTCACAGATATACGTGCGATCACCATAATTAGTAAAATCGCTGCAAGCACCATCGATAAGAGTCCAATAAAGCGTAAGCGCTGTGAACGTGCAGCAAAATGCAGACTCCCTGTAAGCGGCTTTTTACTTAGAAAGCCAGAGATGGTTTCAGAGACAAAAAGCGGCATGCTAATTAGTATCAGCATAACTGCATAGGCGAAAACAAAGGCAATATTATTGAATGCCTCCGGATAGCGACTAATCTGCCAATAGACAAACACGCCAATACTGGCAGCGACAATGCTTAAAGCGTAGAGTGCTGAACGTATCGTTGTAGTTGGGTTCATGTTAATTCCAGTCATTAGAAAATAAGCTTATGATAACAATAACATTTTGCTTGTCATCTAAAACCGTGCAATATTTAGCGCTATACTGTTTACATAACATTTAATGGAGATTTATTACGATGACGAATTTGCTTTATAGTAAGCGCTACTCATTGATCAATGCATTAAAGGCAGTTGTTGCTAGTGCTATTGCTTATTTGGTGGGACACTTATTGGGTGAATGGCTTAATATTGGACAAATGTATGCATGGATTGTGATTACTGTTTTAGTGATCATGTCAAGTCAGCCGAATTTAGGGGGTGCGTTAGCAAAAGCTAAAATGCGCTTTTTAGCAACATTAATTGTATCATTATGTGCGATTGTTATTATTGTAATCTTTCCACAAATGTGGATCATTCAGTTTATATTAGGGATGGTTCTTATTGCAATCGGTGTCTTTACTGCAACAAACTCTAGTAAATATAGCTATGCTGGTGTTTTGGGCACAATTACGGTCGCAATTATCTTATTTAGTAGTGATGTCAGTTTAGCCGCAGCTTGTTATCGTATACTTGAAGTATTAATTGGCATTGCCATTGCGATTATGGTTAACCGCTACTTTTTCCCTATTCATGCTTATAAGCGCATCAATCAGTCCTTTTGTGATACCGTTAACTGTATTGCTTCATTAAATAATCGACTTTTTGCTGGAGGTGACTATGATGATGTTTTGGTTGAAATCTTTAGTCATTTTTCAAAGCAGATCGCATTACAAAAGGAAATAATACATGAAAAACCAAATATGGATCTTAAGGTATTAAAAGCGACAACACGCCATTTGCGACAGTTATATCGCTATACCAGTGTCATTTATGATTATATTGAAACCTATCCTGAAAAACGGGAGAAATTTCAGCAAAACCCAGCGTTTAAGGCGCTATATGATGAGATAAATTATGCCTTTAACGTTATGAGTACCAGTTTTAAAAAGAATGTTTTTAATCAGGACGAGTATCAACAAATCATTACTAAGTTAGAAGAACTACTTAAGGCATTTAGTCAGTCAATGAGTATTCAGAGCCAGTTGCGTCATGCCAGTGTTGTGATGTTCTCCTTTAAAAAGCTTATTGATACACTGCAGATGATTGAAGAGAATCAAAATGTGCTTAGTGAAAAACGCTATTAATCAGTAGTGCATAGACAAAACAGCTAACACAGAAAAAAACAAACCCGCAGATAACGGCATTAAGATATCGATCTTTTTTGGTGAGAGCTTGACTTTTTTTTATATTTAGGCGAAATAAAGCGCGCGCAGCAAGCCAAGTAATAATCGTTGAGGCTAATAATGAAATTAAAAAGCTAATCAGCATATGATTCCTTAAGGCTTTTGATGAACATAGAAATTTAAGGTGATTTACATGAGTGCGTAACTCCAGTTATTAAATCATTCTTCTTTTATATTTGCTTGCCATAAACATAATAATTGCCGCGACGAGCGCAAACAAGCCAATTTTTAAAAATGAATCAAGTTTAATCTAGCTTAGAGAATAATATAGCTTAGCACCAATTCCACCATGTTGTTTAAGAAGCTCAGCGGCTTTGTCTGTCACAAACTCAATGCTTGCACCACCGGCAACGGTGTCCACTATGAGCTCATCAAACTGCTCTGAATCAATAGGGTATGGCAATATAAGTTTTTTGACATTGTGATTTGCTAATGCGCGTTTAACATCTTGAGTTTCAATGACAGCAGGTCCTCGGCGGTTATGACGAGATATTAGCTCTTCAACTGCTTCAAGATCATGTTCAGCTTCATAAGCTTCCATGGTAGGTAGCAGATCTTTTGCAATATCATGTGCATTTGTTTTATGATCAATAGACTCAATAGCAACCACGGCATCTTGTACACTATGGTGTAGTGCATTAACGATGGCATGCGCCTGTCGATGATTGCCACCGAAGATGATACGTTCACAATCATCATCCTCTGCAAAATAGTGATTGATTGCATCAGCAACTTCCTTAGTAAAGCGTCTTTCTAGCTCAGGCGTCATTTGTAAGTTAGTAATAGCCGCTTCTTTTTGACCAAACTGTTGTGCAAGTTTAGGTTCTATCTCAATTGAAAATTCATGGTTTGCACGCGTTAAGAAGATTTCAATAAAGCGTACATTATGTCCGGAAGGAATAACGATTAGATATTTTTTATACTGGTCAATAGCAAAAAGGAGCTGCTTAATTTGTGGTATCCCATAATATAGTTTGGTCTGTGTAGGGATGGGCAAGGGTAACTCAATTACGTCATTGTGATCAGAGAATAAAGCAACGGATCTGCCACTAATGTTGCGAGGCTCAAGACTTTGCATGATCATTTCCTCGGTATTAGCCCATTTTGATTGGACACAATAACGCTTTAATTTATCAGCAGGGAGGGTGTCCATTAATTGTTTGTCTTCATTTTTAAGCTCAATTTGCCAAGCAGGCGTTGCCTTTTGATTATTTTGGTTTCTAGGGTCAATATTGACGTAGGCGGAAAGTATTGGTGTTTCTTTATAATCATGAGTGGCGATAAAGTTTTTCAGCGTATGTAGTACATCGTTAAGTTTTGATTTCATAATATCCATATCCTTTTTTGGTTAAATGCAAATGTGAGTATAGCAGCAGATGAAGTGCTGTGAATGAAAAAGTAAAAAAATTAGATTAACGAACATATTGAGCAATATTAATCATCTGATCATTTTGAATCTGCTTGGCATTGTGGCGCATAAATTGGAATGACGCATTTTAGGGAAGGTGCGCAATCTCAGTCATAAATAGTTTTAATATAGCTATAAGCTAAGCAAATTTCCCTCAATCACAATATTAGGATACATTTTGTTCAGTAAAAGGTTTTGTCTTACCAAAATACAACAGGAGCAAACATGAAATCTAATCTGAAACATCTCTCATCATTATTTGCATTAGCCCTTATTGGCTGTGGTGGTGGAGGTTCATCAGGTGGTGATAGTCCAGCACCATCGCCAGTCAAGGCACAACTAAAAGCACAAGAAGCCATTAAAGCGCCTAAGGTGATTCAATCTGGTAAAACAAGTGTGTTGTCTTATACCGTTACTAATCCTAGTGTTGAGCAAATGAAGCTTGGCGCTATTGGTAAGGCAACGAGTAATACAGCTGTTGCAATTAAAGGTTTTGAGACACCTGAGACAGATGGGGTCAAGCTGACTTATGATTTGAGCTTACCACAAAATACGTGCTTTGATGATAAAGGACAAGGTCAACTGCTACAAGCAGGCGATCAATGTAATATTGCATTTCTAGCAAAATTAGATGATCAAGTCGATCATGAGACCGATAAACATTTAACCCTATCAGTAAAAACATCCGATAACGCAGAAGATCTCAATATTCAGAAAGTGTTAAAGTTCGTTCCTCAAAATGATTCACGTTTAATTGATTTATCACAATCGACAAAAACAAGCGATTATCTTAAGCCAGGTTCAAAGGTAACCATTGATGTGCATAATAATTCATCAGTAACAATTAATGCACTGGATATCCAATTACCACAGTGGTTAAAAGATATTGCTTTAAATCTATCTTCTCAGCAAATAGATGAATTGCATAGTGGAGAGGACTTTAGTGTTGCTTTTGATTTAGCTGTCGATCAAAAAACGATAGATACATTGAAAGCACATCAAGATGATACGATTGATATCATTATTGAGGCAGCTAATGCCAAAGAGAATCACATGATTGATATGAAAGTTTCAACGTCAATTGTAAAGAGCAATGATGTCACATTTGAATCACCTGCAACACAAACTATAACATATACTAATGATACGGATGTTGATTTGCAGATGGGTGTTTTTACACTTGAGAATATTGCCGATAACAGTGTGATGGTTGAAAATAATAACTGTCAACAAACACTTGCGGCTCACGCATCATGTGATATCACCTTAAAGGCGCGTGATAATGCGCATGTTGATGACTATGCAAAACCTGCATATATGACGCTTCACTATGCTACAGATAGCGGCGTTGAGTTAAGTGCTCAAAATATGATAACTATCGATCCCGTTAATGTTGCCATTGAAGAGGATGTGCAGGCAAAACAAGGTGAGAGCTTTGAGATTAATGTGACAAATAACGGACCATTTAGTGCTTACTTGCCAGAGATGTCTTATTTCACGATGACACAGCAAAATCAAAATGTGGCAGGTTTAACGATCGATCCTGCATCGGGTTGCTTTAACACAACGCTTGTCGCAGGTGATTCATGTCAAGTGAAGATAAACACAACAGAAGATGTGATGCCAGGCGGATATACTTTGCATATTGATCAAGCAAACAATATGGCGTCAGCAGTGAGTGAATCGTTTTATATCAAATCTTTAGACGTCAGTCTTATTGTTGAAGCGGATGAAGGCTCATCGCAGTCAAATATGGGGGCTGTCAAATTGACCAATAATGGTGAAGTAAAGATTGATAATATTGAGCTTGATCGCAGTGCTTTGCCTGAGAATGTAATACTCTACAATGGTGTTAATGGAAACTCAAGCTATGGGACAACATGGTGTACAGCTGAGCTTTGCCCAAATTACTGTGAGGTGAATGATGGCACAATAAACTTGGCAAAAGGCAAATCCTGCTCCTTGTACATGTATAGCTCAAGTGACGTGGATGTAAATCAATCTAAGCTCACTGTTAATGCACTAGGTCAAACATATGATTTTAATCTCGCAAAACATAAAGCCTTGTATGTTGAAATGCCAGATATGTCGAAATATTATGCGCTTTATCATATGGACAATAATGGCGTTAATTCTGATAATATTAAAAAATATTTACGCTCAGGTCAAATTGATCAATTATATTGGTTAGCGAATGATACAGATCATAATATACTTGCTGCGATAACTGAAGATGGGGCTCCTTGGGCGAGACAAAAGCATTTCGAATTATTAAAAAATGTTAGTGGAACTTGGGTTAATCTTAATTTCCCAGACAATAAATATAACTACCTTGGTGTTAGAGCAATAGCAAGTAACCAAGGTGACATTCATGTGTTTGTATCAGACAAATCATTTAGCAAACTTATTATGCTAGTTGGTAAGCTTGAAGATTCAACTTATGCATGGCATGAAGTTTTTTCGATAGATGAAGCGGTAGAATCGATAGATGATATAAATGCTTGGTTAGACCAATATAATAACCATTATATGGTGGATCATAAAAATAATGCATTTACTAAGATTGATGCGTTAGGAGGGATGGCACCGCTATACTTGTCGGAAACGCCTTTAGAGCAAAGCTTTTATTTTAAGCATGATGACTATTTGGCTGTTATAGATACTGAGAAAATGGATTCATCACAAGGTCGTATTAGCTTGGTTAATTATCAAACGCAGCCAGCAGAATATGAAGGAGACCAGATAATTAATCACCCTGCCGCATCTTATTTGTTTCCAAACTATTACAAGACAATCGAATCAGTGCAAGTAATTCCAGATAGTATGTCTTTTTATGTCTTAGTTGATGCTGGACATATGCATAAAACGCTTGCTCAATGTGATATTGACTATGATTATGGACACTTCGGTGATGAGATGCATTGCCACGAGTTAACTGATATCCCAGCAACAGCAGTGACGGCTAATGAACTAAAAGTTATTGATAACTCAGTTTGGCTTATTGGCGAGAAGATTAAAAAAGGTAGTTCACATGACAATCAATTATCACTTTTTGAATATGTTGATAGTCAGTGGCAAGAGCACAATTATTCGTCGCCATCTTTTACTAAAGGCTACCAGATCACTCAGTTAGGATATCAATACACTTATCCAGTGGTTCAATAGTTAATGTTTTCCTCTTATCGCCATCATAAATCACAAAATGATTTATGATGACTGGATTTAATGAATGCGTGATTTCTATACTTATGTTGCAAAGATAGATGACAGCTTATAATTTTAATAGTTTTTTATTAAATCTTTGATATGCTTATCGGTCTATATTGGTTATCAGGGAATTTATATGACTCACATTGAGACTCAACCGAAATCACTTTATTACGCCATTGCGCTTAACGTTTGGGAGTACTTTAGTTACTACGGAATGCGTGCGCTATTGGTGCTTTATTTAACACAAAAATTATTATTTACTGATAATCATGCTTATGCACTATATGGTGCGTATACAGCACTTGTTTATGTCACACCTATTATCGGGGGTGCGATTGCGGATCGTTATTTGGGATATTACTGGGCAACCTTTTTGGGGGCTGCAACCATGGTGGCAGGACATCTAGTGCTTGGCTTAGATGGTGGCGGTTTGTATTTTGGTTTAGCACTTATTATTTGTGGTTATGGTCTGTTTAAAACCAATGTATCTTGTTTGTTGGGTGCAACATACTCAAGAGAGCACACCAAGCGCGATAGTGGCTTTGCATTGATGTATGTTGGCGGCAACATTGGGTCTTTTATTTCACCGATTTTATGTGCATGGGCGGCACAAGTGTGGGGTTGGCATTATGGCTTCTTATTAGCGGCGATTGGCATGGCAATTGGCTTGATGATATTCATAACAGGGCGTAAGCACTTTATTGCAGGTAATGATCCGCAGTGGAATGCATTAAAAGAGAAAGGGATATTAAGCATCAAAGTGCTACCAATTACGGTGTTATTAATCGTAGTTGCTGCGGTGTTTTTTAGCTTTGCTTTGTATTATTTATTTGCCGGTTGGATATTGTTAGCATGTGTTATCGTCAGTCTTTACTTCTTGTTTTTCTTATTTATTAAGCTTGAGGGTAAAGATAAAAGATCATTGTTGGCAATTTGCTTTTTTATGATATTTGGCTTGATATTCTGGGCATTTGATCAGCAAGGTGGTAGCTCGATTAGCTTATTTATTGAGCGCAATGTCATTCGCGAGTTTGATGGATTTACCATTCCCGCTGCGGCATTTCAATCGATTAATCCCTTTGCGATTTTAATCGGTGGTGTGATTATGTCACAAGTTTGGTATTGGTTGATCAAAGCAGGTGTTAGATTAAGTGCGTTATTTAAAATCACCTTTGGTTTGTTATTTCTAACCTTTGGCTTCTTTATGATTATGATGGGAGCGAAAATTGCAGCGACTACCGACGGACATGCTTCAATGATGTGGGTTGTTGTTGGTATGGCGGTTATTGGCTTTGCTGAGTTATTTGTTGATCCGGTTGCATTATCTGAAATCACACGCTTAAATCCAGGTGGTTCGGTCGGCTTTCTAGCAGGTCTTTATATGTTGATCACGGGATCTATTGCTAATTATGCTGCAGCCGAAATTGCCACCTTAACAAGTGTTGAAACCGTCAAAACAGCGGGTGACTTTTTAGTTAAAAGTGCTAGTAATTACTATAATGTCTTTGGTGCAATTACCAAAGTTTCAGCAATTGCTTGTATAGTATTGATCATTATCTCTGTTGTAATGTATTTTCTTAGAAAGAGAAACGCCTAAAGATATCTAAAAATTAGTGCGCTGTATTTGCAATCTGAGGACTTATTTCATATAGCTCGGGCTATGACCATATTACTGCCCACTTTGATTTTGTAAGCGTTGGCTGAGCGTAAGTCGAAGCCTCTATGAAGTGTGACTTCCCTAAGCTTACCCTTCGACTTACGCTCAGGGTGCGGTGAGCAATTACGGGTGGTATATACCCATCAGGAATCATTCTACAGTGTTTGCTTGTAAAGTAGTCTGCGATGATTTTGATAAGTTGAGTTGTAGGTAATAGCTGGGACTATTGCCAAAACTCAACTTAATTAAAGGCGCGCAAAATGCGCAGCAAAAAACTCTGTAAAATGGTTTGTGATGGGTATAAAATAGATCAACTTCAATCAAGGTGATTTTTCATGATTCCAGCAAAGCTTGTTTTACAGACTGGGGAAGTATTCGAGGGCAAAGTACCAACATGGGTTAAAGGCATTAATTACGGAGAGATTGTATTTAATACTGGCATGGTAGGGTATACAGAAGTATTAACTGATCCGTCATACAAAGGGCAGATTGTCTGCTTTACCTATCCGATGATTGGTAACTATGGTGTTGAAGGACAGGCTCACTGGGAGTCTGATCAGATCCATGCTGCGGGTATTATCGTTTCAGAGTTAGCGCCTTTTTATGCGCGTGTTCAAGGAGAAACATCATTACAAGCATGGTGTGAGAAATATAACACACCGATTATTGCTGATATTGACACACGTGCTTTAACGAAAGTGTTGCGCCATCATGGTGTTGTTTCAGGTGCGATTGTTGTCGGTGAAGAGCTACCGAAAAAGTATCCCAATATTAGTGAGCTTGACTTAGTTGCTGACGTGACGATTGATAAGCCTGTTGTGCATGGCGCAGGTGATAAAACAGTCATCGTTGTTGATTGTGGTATGAAGGCGAATATTTGGCGTTACCTGTGTGAGTATTCTAATTTGACGTTGAAGCGTGTGCCTTATGATTATGATTACACCAAAGAGTCTTATGATGGTGTGTTCATTTCAAATGGTCCAGGCGATCCAGCGCGTTGCCAAACCACGGCTAAGGTATTAAAAGAAGCAATGACAAAAGCACCACAAAAACCGATTTTTGGTATTTGTTTAGGTTCACAAATTATGGGTATTGCGATTGGTGCGAAAACCTATAAGCTTAAATTTGGGCATCGCGCGCAGAATCATCCTTGTTTATTAGAAGGAAGTAACCGTAGTTATCTAACGTCACAAAACCATGGCTTTGCAGTAGATGAATCAACGATGCCTGAGAATTGGGAAGTTTGGTTTAGAAATCTTAACGACAATACGATTCAAGGAATTAAACACAAAGAGTTGCCATACTCATCAGTGCAATTCCATCCTGAGGCAGGACCAGGTCCTGTTGATACGGCATGGCTCTTTGATCGATTTGTTGAGCAGCTGTAGGTGGTGATATGACGCAAACGACGATTGAACTGAAGTTATTGCGCCCCGAACTTTTCGCCGCACTTCCTGATTACGGTACAACAGGTTCAGCAGCGATTGATCTTAGCGCTGCCATTGAGCAAGATATTCAATTAAGTCCTGGACAATGTGAGTTGATACCAACAGGTATTGCGATCCACATTGCAGATGCGGGACTTGCTGGCATGATTTTGCCGCGATCTGGTTTGGGGCATAAGAAAGGATTGATCTTAGGCAATAGTGTTGGCTTGATTGATTCAGACTATCAAGGAGAGTTAATGGTTTCTTGTTGGAATCGATCAAATGATGTTATCACCATTGAGTCATTAATGCGTTTTGCGCAATTGGTCATTGTTCCCGTAGTCCAAGCTAACTTTGTTGCGGTTGAAGAGTTTGGTGGTCAAAGCGTGCGTGGTGTGGGTGGTTTTGGTCATACTGGGGTATAAACAAACTTGTCGCAAGCTAGGTGCTTTGTTACACTAACTGCGTCAGTCAACAAAAGGATTAAACAGATATGATCTGGACAGTACCAAATATATTAACCATGCTACGGATATTGCTTATTCCTTTTTTAGTTGTGGCATTTTATGTGCCTTTTCCGCACCATCATGGAGTTAGTGCAACTTTGTTTTTATTAGCAGCACTAACTGATTGGTTGGATGGATTTCTCGCACGTTACTTTCAGCAGACAACAAAGCTTGGTGCCTTCTTAGATCCAGTTGCAGATAAGTTAATGGTGGCAACTGCACTTGGACTGTTGATCGCACTTTATCCGTATCCATGGGTGGCGTTACCTGCGATTATTATTATTTGTCGCGAGATTATCGTGTCAGCGTTACGTGAATGGATGGCAGAAATTGGTCAACGTTCCGTGGTTAAGGTCTCTTTTGTTGGTAAAGTAAAAACTGCAGCACAAATGGCAGCGATTTTTATTTTATTATTAAAGCCGAAAGATCTCGGTAATATCTGGGTTATTTTAGGATTTATATTATTATATATCGCCGTTATTCTAACGGTTTACTCTATGTGGTTATATCTATCAGCTGCCTACAAGGCGATTAAAGCCAGCGGTGCTATTAAAGATTAGCGCTCAAGTGTGTTAGGTTAAATCTCGAAAAATTCTAATAGATCAACACTAGGTGTTGAATATTTCTTGAAAATAGTGCATGATTCACACGCTTATTTTATTGGGTGCTTATAAAAGCGCTAAAAGTTGAAGATATAGAAAATATAGAAGATATAGAGAGATTTAAACAAGCAATGGCAAAAGAAGATTGTATTGAATTAGAAGGTACGGTAGTTGAAACATTACCAAACACCATGTTTCGCGTTGAGCTTGAGAATGGGCATATTGTTACGGCACATATTTCAGGGAAAATGCGTAAAAACTATATTCGTATTTTGACAGGGGATAAGGTCACTGTTGAAATGACACCTTATGATTTAACTAAAGGTCGTATTAAGTTCCGTAATAAATAAGTACCTATGCAAATATTATCAGGTATTTTTTAGATTCTCGGATTAAGTCCGAGAATGGTGGCGATTTGTCATGCTCAGACTTGACCCAATTATACATTACTACCAAGAAACAATTGTTTAAGTACTGAGGTTACGGACTTTTTCCATTTCAACACCCCGCCTCGCAAGCTTGGCACCCCTCTTGCAAAGAGGGGAATATAAAATAACCCTTGCCTAATTCCCCTCTTTGCAAGAGGGGTGGCAGCCGTAGGCTGACGGGGTGTTTATAAAATCATCGTTTTTTCTAAAGTGCATAACCCCAGTAATATATATAAGCGAACGTAGTGCACAAGGTCACGCCCAAGATATTTTCAAATTTGATAAAGTCTGTAAGGTTTGTACGCTAGCTTGAGATTTTCGGGGAATTTAATGATCCTTTGCTTGTATACAAGCGTATGCCTAAGTAATATTGCTTTTTAAACAAAACATCGCTATCGGTGTTTAATAATGTTAAGAGAGTGTATAAATTGAGTTTGACTTTACTGATTGTACTTATCTGTTTGGTGGCACTTTTAGCTGGATTTGTTTCTGGTGTATTTGGAGGTGGTGCTGGTCTTATTAATGTTCCGGGGTTTTATTTATTGATGCAATATGCCTATCCAACCAATGACCATTTAATGCAAGTTGCGATTGCATCAGGTGTGAGCTCTAGCGTATTACTAGGTTTTTTTGCAACGTTTAAACAGCATAAATATAAGCAGATTTGCTATCAGACACTACGCTGGGCAATGGTAAGTGTGCTCTTAGGTGGTGTTTTAGGTGTGTTTCTCATGACCACGATCAGTAGCAATGATCTCAAGATTATCTTTGCGCTGATTGTTATCGTTATGGCGATTTGGATGTGGCGCAAGCTTAAGGTTGTATTAAAAATCTGGCAAGCTCCACTACCATTAAAAGCACTAAGTGCATTTCTAGCAGGGATGTGTACCATGCTCTCGGGTGTGTCGGTTTTCTTTGTGCCATTTTTAACAAAATGCGGCTTAGATATTCGCAAAGCAATTGGTACATCAACGGTGATTACCATGGTGTTATGTTTGGTGATGTCTGGCTTTTTTGTGCTATTTGGTTGGCATGCTGATAATTTACCACCGTATAGTATTGGCTATTTGAATTTAGTATTCTTTTTAGTAGCTATGATACCAAGTGTGATTGGTGTTAATATTGGTGTTAAAGTAACAGCACTTATTTCACATAAATATTTACAAATTATCTACATTCTCATGATGCTGATTGTTGCCATCACCATGCTTGTTTAGAAAATAAGGAGAACAGTATGAAAAAGGAATATCAAACGATTAATCCAAGTAATGCAAAGCTACTTGAGACTTATCCAATGTTAACGTTGCCTGAAATAGATCAAACGATTGAAAAAGTCAAAAATGCACAATTATTATGGCGTGATCATGCGATAGATCAGCGTATTGAGTATATTCAAAAAATCAAAGTACTATTACTGCAAAATTTTGATCAATATGCGCGCTTAATTACAAATGAAATGGGTAAAACACTGAAAGAAAGTATCTCTGAAATTAAGAAGTGTGCTTTTTTATGTGATTATTATGCAGAACACGCAAAGGCAATGTTAAGTCCACAAAAGATTAACTATCAAGGGTTAAACGCCGAGCGTGTTTTCGCACCATTGGGTGTGATCTATATGATTATGCCGTGGAATTTTCCTTTCTGGCAGGTGTTTCGCGCAGCAATCCCCAACATCTTAATTGGTAATGGTATCGTATTAAAGCATGCCGAGAATGTCATTGGTTCAGCCTGTGCGATTGAAGCGTTATTCACACAAGCAATAGAATTACCATTGTTGAAAAATGTCGTCATTGATCTTGCGCATTCTGAGCATATTATTAAACATTATGATATTGCCGCAGTAACACTCACTGGTAGCAATCGCGCAGGGAGCATTGTTGCCAAACAAGCCGGAGAAGTTTGCAAAAAAACTGTATTGGAACTTGGTGGATCCGATGCTTATATTATTCGCAAAGATGTTGATGTTGAGAGCGTTGCTAAAGAAATTGTGAACGTCAGAGTGCTCAATAGTGGGCAAGTGTGCATTTCACCAAAGCGATTGATTGTTGATAAAGCTATTAAAGTAGCATTTGAACAAGCGGTGCTTAATACGATTGACGAAATTGTTGTTGGAGATCCGTTAGCAGAGAATACAACGATGGGACCTATGGCAAGAGTCGATTTGCGTGATAATATACATCATCAGATTGAGCAAAGTATTGCCCAAGGTGCGAAATTATTAACCGGTGGACATTTCTTGAAAACAGGTAATACAAAGGGTTTCTATTATGCGCCAACGGTATTAACGGATGTCGCACCATCGATGCTGGCATTTCAAGAAGAGTTATTTGGTCCGGTCATTGCAATTAGCTATGCAGACAATGATGAAGAAGCGATTGAGCTTGCAAATAAATCGAAATATGGCTTAGGTAGTGCAATTTTTACCAAAGATATTGAGTATGCCAAAGAAGTAGCAGAAAAACGCATTGAAGCGGGCATGTGTTTTATTAATCAATGTGTTGTCTCGCATCCGGCGTTACCGTTTGGTGGTGTCAAGCAATCAGGCTATGGTCGAGAGTGTTCACAAGAGGCATTGCGTGAACTTGCAAACATCAAAACCGTATTAATAGGATCATAAGCTTCATAACAATTAGAAAATTTTGCTGCTTTTTTTAGAAAAGTCGCTAGAATGTCACAAACTCATCAAATCATGTACGCGGATGCAAAGTAATAAAAATATTGTCATCATTGGTGTTGTCGGCGGTTCCGGTTCTGGAAAAAGTTTATTATCTAATACAATTGTTGAGGAGCTTGAGGATTTAGAATCCGCAAGAGTGACGGTATTATCTGAGGATCATTACTATCGTGATAATAGTCATTTATCAAAAGCGCAGTTAGATAGATTGAATTACGACCATCCGGATGCCTTTGAACACAGTTTATTAAAAGAGCATCTAGAGTCACTCATTGCCGGTCAAAATATTGAAGTGCCATTGTATGATTATGCAACACATAGTCGGGTGAAAGGTCAAACGCTGCCGATTAGCGCGCAGACAAGCATTTTGATTCTAGAAGGGATCATGCTGTTTACTGATGAGAATATACGCAAGCTGATGGACATTAAAATTTTTATGGATACGCCGATGGATGTATCCTTTATCCGTCGTTTGGTGCGTGATCAGAAAGAACGCGGTAGAACAGTCGATAGCGTCGTGACGCAGTATTTAGAAACAGTACGCCCGATGTTTTTACAGTTTATTGAACCTTCTAAACGTTATGCTGATATCATCGTGCCGCATGGTGGCAAGAATAAGATTGCGATTGACGTGATTCGTTCAAAAGTTCGTGAGTTATTAAGACATAATCACGCATGACAAAGTGTTAATACACTTATTTTTTCAATATGATTCTCTGAAAAGTTTTGAATACATGTGATAAGTGCCTTCAGTGTTGCGCCTGTCGTGTATACATCATCAATAATTAAAAGGTGTTTTGCCGTGATTGCACGCTTTTGTTTAAAGACATTATGCATTTGGCGTTGTCGTTGTTCATAGCTTGATTTGGCTTGGGGCTTGGTATATTTGTGGCGCTTTATCGAATGTAGATCAACTGGGTGATTAACTGAAGCCAAATGCTTCGCTAAAATTTCTGCTTGATTAAACCCACGCACAACAAAGCGCAAACGATGGCTTGGCAGAGGCAAGATATAATCAATATCAGCAAGTGAATGTAAGCGTTTAAAGCTTGTTGCAAGATATAGCCCTAGCGCATTACCCGCAATATGATTGTTTTGATATTTAAATAAAAAGAGCAATCTGCGTGTTAATCCTTCAAAATGATTCAATGCATAGAAGATGACAGGTTGTCCATTAATCATCAGTTGTTGGCGTTTATTCGTATGCGCTTCTTTAGAAAGTGCTTCTTGGCAATCATTACAAAGGCCTTTGTTTGTAATCTGTTGACAAATAATGCACTGGCTAAAAAAAACGATCGTTTTAAGCTTATGTGCATAATCACGCAAATACATTTATTTCTCCAGCTAGTTTGATGAATCCTATACAACATACTCCTCAGTTAAGCAGATTTTTGGGAATATACATTGTTGCTGATCATGTATCAAAAATGATACGGCTGAATACCTTGATGAAACATCTATTCTGCCAAGATAAGTGTAAAATTCAATCAATGGCGTGATTAATGGTAGATGTTAATCACTAAATAAAGAATCAAGGAGAATAACAATGGGCATATCAAACACAACAAATACCTCAAAATGGGCTAAATTTGCAGAAGGTTATAAAAAGTACTGCAACCACCAGTCTGAGATGGCGCGCAAACGCATGGGCGTGTAGCTTTAGTTGGATTAAGAAAAATATTTAACTTTAGGCAAGTGCCAGTTTTTATAAATAGCGCATAATCTTAGGCTTAAGCCAATCGCAATAATAATCAGCGCACTAATGAGATTATCGACTTTAAAATACAGTGTTAATGCATGGAGTATGCCAACCAAGGCCGCAACAAGGGCGTAGAGTTCTGCTTGAAAAACAAGGGGAACATCATTACATAATACATCACGCAGCACGCCACCAGATACACCGGTAATAATTGCCATTAATACGGCAATGATAAAGCTGCCAAAAATCATAAAATGGTCATTGCTTACCGCGTGTTGTGCGACACTATAGCCAATGTCACTGCCTAGATAAGCAAAAGTAACAAGGCCTAGTGCATCAACAATTAAGAAAAACTTATGACGCTTAACAATGTGGCGCGCGATAAAAATAGCCAAGATAGAGGCGATAAAAGTCACCAGAATATACTCAGGATACATCACCCAAGTCAAAGGATAATACCCTAAAAGCACATCACGCACGGTACCACCACCTAATGCGGTAATGGTTGCAATGGTGACAATCCCAAAAATATCCATATTTTTCTTGCCGGCAGAAATCGTGCCGGACATGCTTTCAGCGGTGATTCCAATCACATAAAGGATTTGAAAGACGATAACTTTATCAACAAGGAAGTACATGATTTATTAAGGAATTATTTCAGCTTAAATTAGCTGCGTATAATACCCCTAGATAAGCCAGAGGAAAAGCTTTTTAGAAAATCTCAAGATTAATTTATGGTGTGTCGCTAAATGGATCATAGGCTGAACATAGTGGTTTACTTAATGTTAACAATATCATGCAAATACTTCCCTTTTGGTTACACAAAGAAAAATACATTGAAATAGTATGTCTCTATCCAAAAGTTTTCTGAAGTTATTGATGTGATCAGATGTGTGCAGTCAGGGGGAGTGTGCAGGATCTGAACTGAGATAATGTGCAGTAAGTTTTGATTTTTTTGATGGTAAATAAACAAAAAGCAAGGGGAGAAGGATGAAAAAATCGTTGTCATAACAAGTGCGCTATTGTTTGGTGTCTCTAGTGCATCATATGCAGCTAAAGGGGCAGTAGATCAGGCAAGTCATGCTGAGTTGCAGGCACAAATCGATCAGCTAAAGCAAGAGTTGGATCACTTAAACACAAATCAAAATGGTGCTCGCAAAGATCAAAGCGATGCAATCTATGTAACAAGTGATCAAAAATATGGTGTGTTCTCAGATTATGATCAACCATTTGCAAAATATTCAAGCTCTAGATTGCCGTTTTCAATATTGAGTCATCGCAATAAGTACAGTGATGGTGCATTAATATTTGGTGGTTATATCGAAGCGGATGCAACAGTGTGGCAAGGTGATAAATTAGATACTTTTAACGGTGCACACAATGGTAATGCATATCAGGCAACAAGTAGTTATGAGCAAGGTTGGGATTTAGCCATTAATGAGGCGGATTTATATATTGTTGCTAACCTTGGGCATTATGTTCAGGCATCAACTGTTTTCACTGGTGCCAGTTATGCTGATCCAGAGGTTAGAGATGCTTATGTCACTTTTGGTAATCTTGATAGCTCACCAGTTTACTTAACTGTTGGTAAAAACAGATTATCATTTGGTTCGTTTGCTGATGGCGGTCCTTGGATTGGAGGGATTACGCAGGCGATGTTTAGACCAGGGCACGGCACGGTATCGGCGAATTTAGGCTTGAGTTTTGGTGACTTATACAGCGCCTCACAGAGTAAAGATCACTTCAATGTCAATGCCAACTTGGCAGTCTTCCAAGGTAAGAGTGACAGCAATAACAAAACAAACTTCATGGCAAGCCTATTTGCAGACTATGATGATAATACCTATAACTTCGGTGGTACTTTGGGTTATATGTATAACTGGATTGGTACGGGTATGGGGGCGACGTCTTTGGTTGTCAGCAATACAAACTCACCAAACCTTGTTAATGATAATAGAAATGGTATTGTCAATGCCGAAGTACATGCCGGTGTAGATGCTTATTTCAACTTAGGATTAGGCTGGACTGGTTCGACAAACAAAGAAGTTTATAGTAATAACACGCGCTTTGGTGCATGGTATATCCAAGCAGATACTCCGTTGCCAGTATCTGGTAAGATCATTCAGGACCTTGATTTAGGTCTTGGCATGCAGCATGCGTATAATACCAATAACTTGCCGTTTGTTATGCCAGGCGATGAGACCAACAAAACTGTGCCAAAAGTGCTTGGCGTGCAAAATGAATATCTGGCATACCTAAGCTCACATGTATTCTCTAAGAATAATCTTGTTAGTCTAGAGCTTGGCAGATTAGATTGATATAATGGCAAAACCAGTTACGAAGCAACACTAGATCTTTCTACTTATTTCTAATGGGCTTGAACCTTGCCTTATGCTGATTAAACGCTTACATGCTATTTATCTCTTTAGTTATGTAATGACGTTGCCAGCGTTGATTCATATGTGCAATACATCCCTTCTTTTGAAAATTTCAAAGGAAAAATGTATTACGATCATCTCGCATATGAGCAACTTTCAATGGAGACTGACGTACCCTTCCTGTATTACTGCATGCTCCACTGAAATATTCTTTAAAAAAATTAAGCTATAACCATTGAAATACACTGATTTAAATGATGGTTAAAATTCAAAATATATATCCATCGTGAATCATTTTGCGGTGGGTATAAAGGGGAGAAACAAAGATGTCTAGTAGACAATTAAAATTAGTCACAACAAGTGTTGCTTTAATAGGTCTTGGTTTGATAAATTTTTCAAATGCATCGAGTAATATCGCTGGTGATAATGGTTATATCTATACTTTTATTACGCATAGAGATAATGAACTATTCTTATCAAAAAACCAAATAATCAATGGTGCCATACAAAACAAAGCTTACAGCCCAGTTAGGCTAACTGGGGTTAATAAAGATGGTAACTTAAATGGTGTTGCAACAACTCCTGATGGAAAAACGCTCTACTTATCCTCGTACAGTGAAGATTATAATCAAAGATATATTTATGCTTGCATGGAAAGTGGTGCAGAATATCGTGCATATGATTGCACAATGATAGGATTACCAGCAGAAATAGATAACCAGTTAAATTTTGGCTTCCATAAAATTACTTATAATAATGGAAATCTTTATATTACTTTAACTGGGAAAGTAAATGGCTTTTATGCAGGCGCTTTAATTTATGATACAAAGAGCCAGCGTTTTTTAAAAGGCGGGAAATCTAAAAGTTATTTTTTTGCAGTAAACCCTCATAAGTTTGACAGTGGTGATGTGATTAACTTTTCTCAGGATGGGGCGCATTATATTTCAGTTCCACAGCATGCTTACAGTGCGTTATCATATGGCAAGGTAGATAATCAAGGCCTTTTGACTGAGCAACAAAGTGCACCTACACAATTTTATCTTGGGTCAGCTGCTTTTCTTTCTCCTGCAAGTAGTGGTCTGCCAGTTCTTTTTAGTGATCATACTCAGGTATATTATTTTGATAATATAGATAAATTAGAGCATAACGAAGGAACTATAGTTTCAAACAAACGTATTTATACCATGAAAACAGCGATAAATAGTAGGTATATTTTGGGTTGTGACGACAGTGACAGAAAGATGTATATTGCTGATATTTCTAAACTAAATGCAACAAGTAAAATGTCATTTGTAAGCATAGCGCCAAGCTCAGGAAAAAGCTGTACACACAATAGTACAGCATCACTTTTCGTAACAAACTAATTACAACTTTAGTTGGTTAGAAAAATATTTATTCCATTAATCCCAAACACCATGAATATTCAATAAAACAACGCCGTGATAATATCCTTCGATCATCTTGTTGAGTGTCTCGCTGGTGATATGAATTTGATGCGTTTGGTTGTGCGTTAGCTGAAGTCGTGATGTGTCTAGCTCAATATCATTGACAAATATTTGAAGTGGGATTTTGTGAAAATCGCCTTCGTTATCACTGTTTAGCGATGTTAATGTTGCCGCGCTAGCAAGTGCTATCGTTGCCGGCTCAGCAAGCTGCAACTGTAAGCGCTTGTTGCTGTTACTAAAGTGCATCTTGTGATCATCTTCAGTTTGTAAGCTTGGCTGTAATGACGCCTTATTTTGTGCATTAAGATTCGATAGTTGTAATTTATCAGGCTGACTAATTCGTGCAGTGACTGTCAGAGTCATACTTGCTGATTGTGTTGTAGCAAAGCTTATCTGGCTTATACAAAACAGATTAAGTGTGGTAAGCGCGATAAAAAATATACCCAATAAGTGCTGTAACCAATGCATTGGGTAAATACAGCACTTTGTCGATGGTCGTTTTATGATCGCATCGGCTGGGTGATGATATAAATGCTTAGTGAGTATTGTCCTTGCTGTCATAGTCTATGCTCCTTTATCTATTGGAGTTACGAACTTTTGCTATTTCAACACCCCGCCTCGCAAGCTAGGCGCCCCTCTTGCAAAGAGGGGAATTAAAATCACCGTCGCCCAATTCCTCTCTTTGCAAGAGGAGTGGCAGCCGTAGGCTGACGGGGTGTTTATAAATCATAGTTCTTCTAAAGTGCGTAACTCCATTTATTTAGTTATCTGAGTCCTTCCTGTGGCAATTTGAGTATAGTTTTTAGATGTACTAAGTCAAATAGCAAATTCAACAATTACATTTCCTTACACAATCATTCGAAATGGTAAATATCTTGTCACTAGAGATGGGTAGACTAACCTCGTTCAACGTAATGGGGCGTTGGAGCAAAACGTAAAATATGGGGATTTAAATTATGTTTTAACCGATATCGAAAATCATTGGTTTTTCAAACTTAGGTTTATTATTGTTGACTGCGGCTAATCAGGGTAATGCAGTGCCATACAAGGATTGCTCAGGTGGGATTGCTGTTAATGGCTTGTTTGACTATTGGCATAAAGACAAAGATGGCAAAATGCAGTTGACCAAAACGCTTACAAATAATAGTTGTGGAACAGCGCTTTATTATATTGTTAACATTGCGCGTGTTGAAAATCCATTTGCTAAAAATGGCAAGAAGGAAAAAGACATCACCCTTACGCCAAAAGAAATGGCGCAAAGTATCTTGCCTTCAAAAACGCGCTTGATCTTGGCGCCAAAGCATAAACAGTCGATCAATCTTTATATGCCTGAAGGCAACCATAATGATAAGTTAAGTTTCTATTGCGTAAGCTTCCAACCGGTTATTCCAAGCAAAAAGTATGGCTTTGATATCGATGAAAAAACAGAAAAGGAACTGCAAGCACAAACAACGATTGGTATGGGGGTGGCAACTGCAGTTGTCGTTGAGCCGGTGCATCCTGATTATAGCTATAGCGATAGCCAAAAGGGTAATCAAGTCACCTTAACCAATAAGGGTAATGCGTTATTATTTGCTGATTCTAGTGGCAGTTGCATCAAGCCGCAGGCAAACAACAAGGCTAAAACAAATCTAGCGGCAACTAAAGCGCAACAAGGTCAACTAGATAAAGTAGCTAAAGTAAACAAAGAGGCTAAAGTAGCAAAAACAACAGCCAAGCAAGCAGCTAAGTCAAAAGTCACTGAGATCCAGTGTAATGACAATGGTTATGCAAATCTTGAGTTAAAACTTTATCCACAGCAAAGCAAAACAGTCGATTTATCACACTATAAAGATCAAGTGACATTGACGATGAAAAAAGGCTATCAACGTGAGACGCATTATTACAATGTCACACATGCCTAATATTCACGACAAAATACTCCACAAGATTTGCAATTAGATCTTATCAATCATGATTTAACTGTTAATGCGACTAAGACAATTAATTACGGTCAATACTCAGTGCTAGCTAATTGGTCTCAATATGCTGCATGGAATGCGATAGGTAATACCAGCCAAGTATCAGATGTAAAAGATATGCTTGCTATTAGAATAAGTGGTGGCTCCAAAGGTGATATTACAAAGTTAGTGGGGTATACATTGACTTTTGATGGAACAGATATGACAGATACACAATCAAAGAAAACACTTCAATACAATAGGATTTTTTATCCTACTAAAGAAGGGGGTATTAAAGTAACAGGGGATGCTAATCCACCTTCAGATCTATTTACTGGGCTAGATGCTGCATCATTTACTAATAGTCCAAATGGTACAAAGTATAATGTCACGACAAATTCTTTTAAAAAGACACCTTCAAAACGGACGGGGGCTATATACGTGCCTTTTGGGCTTACGTTATTTACAGATAAGGCAGCTGCTGTATCAGCAGCTGGTGGTACCTTTACCGGAACTATAACAATTAGTTTAAATGGTGTTTTTTAAAAAGAAGAAAATACTGATCTGCTTAGTATAGGGAGTAAAAGATGGTAGGTCCAGAACTGATTTCCATCACCTGTCATCTTTTAATTCTCAATTTTAGGTGGTTTTATTTAAAGCCATATTTATTTAATTACTTTTGTTGTGATCTGTTAAGTGGTAGGGGATACGGCTCAAGTAACTATTGTTTTAAGGGTGAGAATAAAGAAATTTGTTAATCATTATTAGCAAATAAACCATATTTTTATATGGGGAGTAAATTAAAAAAATATATAAAATATCAAAGGGGATAAAAATATGAAAATGAAATTAATTGGGTTAAGTATTGCTTTAGCGAGTGTTGGGTTGGTTGGTTTAGCGAGTGCTGGAGGATCTGGAACTCGAACTGCTAAAGTTACTGTAAATGCTACAGTCGATAAATCTGCAACTAAAGATTTAGAGTTCTTAATACATAAAAAATTTGATGCAGGTAGTGCTGCATTAACATATGATTTTGGTAATTTGGAAATTATGCCACGTGCTAATGATGCGAAGAATTATGCATTTGGCGTAGTTAATGGTTATCTTGATCCGGTATCAGGGTTACCTCAGACGCTGGCACTGGAAATTAAAAATGCAACAAAGAGCAGTATTACATTAACTTCTTTAAGTATTGAGACAACTAGAGGAGCGGTGACTTCTTCAGATTCAGCTCTAAGTCCTTTTATTAGATTGACAACTGTTGATAAAGGTTTATGTGGTCAGGTCAATGCTTCAGACTCTGTTCCACAACAATTATACTCTAACTGTACTGACAAACCGAAGGATATTGCAGCTGCTAGAATGGACGTGGATATTAGTAATATTTCTGGTAAAGGTGTTATCGATACTGGAAAGTCATTTTATATCCCTTACGGTGTAATTGTAGAAGCTAATCAGGCTGCTTATGACGCAATTGCTGTAGGCTCTGCTCAAACGATGTCATTACAAGCAGAATTTAAATTAGCTGCTAGTTGGTAATCACAATGACATAAATAGACAGGATCAGGATCAATTCCCATTACCTGTCTTCTTATTGAATCTGAAGCTTAAGCGGCTTTATTTGTTTAAAATATTACAATTACGATAAGCCGCTTGTTAGCGGCTTTTTTGTTATTAAAAATTAAGAGAGAGAATTTATGAAAAAAATATTAGCAATTATATGTGGTATTTGTGTTTTATCATCTGCCATGGCGGGTGTGGTGACTAGTCAAGGTACAATGCAAAGCAGTGGAAATGACGTATCCTTTACTTTTTGGGATACTAACCATACTATGTATAGATGCTTCTTGCACACAGAAAGTCAGATGAATTATTCGGGTGACTTTGAACTATATGATCCTAAACAGAGCGCAGATTTATTTCGCTTGCTAAATGGGTTTCGAGGAAAAGTTAAGGTGACAATTTCAAATAAAAGTTTGGGTTCTGTTGAAGCTGATTATAAAATGCTAAGTATGAAGATTTCTACAGATATACCAAGCAATCAATATAGCGCTTCTATAATATTACCTATGCAAGCACAGACTAGTTTTCCAAATCAAGATGTTAAATTAGAAGGTGGTAGTGGCTGTCGGTTGTCAATAGCATAAAGAGTAACGGGGTCAGGGCTAATTTCCATGACCTGTCTTCTGATTGAGTCTGAAGCTTAAGCGGCTTTATTTATTTAAAATATTATAATTACGATAAGCCGCTTGTTAGCGGCTTTTTTGTTTCTAAAGGCTTGAGACTTATGGTCTCCACCACGAAGAAATCTTGTGTAGTTATTTTCGATTATGCCAGCCCATTCAGAGGACAGAAGACAGAAGACAGAGGACAGAGGACAGAGATTGGCAAGCAAAACCTAACCCATGGTATTTGGCGCAAAACTTTAATGGGCATCAAATCAGTAGATCAAAGGCATTTAGTTTAAGTTATCTGTATCATGTTGATAGATAGCTAAGACTTAGTGATATGCGTGCAGGAAGGTTGCCATAGCAAATTTTAGTCCTTAAAGCGGATAAGTGCTTTGTGATGGGTATATATTCTGTTTCACCTTGTTTAATGCTAAACTTTATACAAATGCAACCATAGGAGCGCATTATGAATGATGAAGTAAAAGTAACAATTACTCAGGATAAATTGGTCGATATCCTAATGCATGCAGCCACTAGAGAAGATATTGCCAATGTTAAAACTGAAATATCAGGTCTGGGTGATAAACTAGATAAAGATATTGCCAATGTTAGAACTGAAATATCAGGCCTGCGTGATAAGCTTGATAAAGATATTGCCTCTGTGAATAACCAAATAAACAAACTAGATAATCGAATCGATAAACTGGATAATCGTATTGATAAATTGGATAGTCGAATCGACAGTAATTTCAAATGGATGATGGGCGCCATCATTATTGCCATTTTAATTCCTCTTGTATCCAAGTTTATTCCGGTTCTTCATTGATTCTTTTTGCTATACTTCAGCAAGTTTTAACTAAGGCAGCTAATCATAAATGGCAGATAAACACGATAATGTTTTCAAAGATTTAATCAGCAATAGAGATTTTGCAGTGAGCTTTTTGCAAAACTATATGCCAGAAGAACTTGTTCACTTGGTTGATTGGAAAAGTATTGTTTTAGCATCTGCTAATGTTGAGCATGTGCGGCAACGTGCGACCTGCAAGTCGTACAATTCGTTGTTATGCTAATTCTAAGATTAGACATAACCAATCATTTTGCTGATTGTTATCCTCTCCCATATGCTTATCTGGCAACGGATTGGTGTAAAGCTGG
>NZ_JACYVZ010000032.1 GCF_014857925.1 Cysteiniphilum marinum
CGTTACCCATTTCTCATTAGGTTTTTTCGCGTTAAAATCCTGTTGTAGCAGATTATCACTAACATGTTTATTATGATCAGAATCCGTTGTCACCTTATATCGTCGTGCCGCTTTAGAAACAAGCCCCTCAAGTCAAACGCATTATGATCACAGTCATAAAGGGAATCGCCCTCATTATGTTCGAGGACAGTGTTGGGTTGTATTAGGTTGTGTGCTTGGTGGATTATCACGACTTATTGGCATACCTGTTTTAGCACGCCTAAGCAAAGTCTCTGGCAATACAAATAAGCTGGACATTGCATGCACATTGATTAGAGCCGTGTCCTCATTTTTCTGTAAACAAGATGTGCTGCTATTGGATTGTTGGTATATGAAAGCAAAAGTCATACTTTATGCGCTTCAACATGATCTGATCGTCATCGGTCAAGCGCGAATTGATACCGCATTATATTTTATGCCAGTGACAGTAACTAAGCGACGTGGACGTCCGCGTAAGTATGGTACTAAAATTGAGAATGGTGACATACAAAGTATGAGAAAGCAGTATATTACGGCGAGACTATATGGTCGCAAACAGCGATTGAGATATTGCGAGATAGAGGCAGTTGCTAGATTTTTAAATGGTCGAATCGTTCGAGCTGTTTGGTGTGAATTTGAATTAACCGATGGTGTTTGGTCAAAACCACGTCTACTGTTATGTAGTCATGCTGAAGTCAGTGGTGTTGATGTCATTTTAGGCTATGCCCGACGCTACTATATTGAGCCTGTCTTTGACGATGTGAAGAACAGATGGGGTTGGAAAAATGCTTGGCAACAAACCAGGCAAGTATTACATCGGTGGACGCATTTGATCTTTGCAGCCTATGCGCTACCAAAATTACTTATTTTGAAGCTTGCTGAGTGGAAGTTTGATCTTAATGTTATTCCTTGGAGGCAGAATCAACCGATGACGGCTGGGTTAGTACGAATATGGCTTTGGCGTATTTTTTCGCAGTTTGAAATTCGGGCTGCATGGTGTGCAAAAGCAAGAAAATTCACTATTCCAATTTCGCATATAAATCGTGGCAGGCATAGAAAAGTAGATAAAGCCGCTTAAAAGCATAGTTGCGTGAGCTAGCAATTAGATCGACTGATTGATAATTTAATGTTTAAAACTCTAAACTTCAGAACAGCAAGCAACATTCTAAATAAACTACAGCAACGCTTCAAAAAGCGTCTAGACTCAAAGTGCGACTAGTCCATCAAACAAGCGCCTTATCCGCATTTGATACATGGATATAATAAAGGTGCTTTTCATATTGCGTTAAGATATCGGCAATTACCTGCTCTTCGGTATAGCCCATAATGTCATATTGCTGACCTCCATGCTCTAAAAACACTTCAGCACGATAATAATGTTCATCCTTCTCATTTATATTGTTCTCATTACCGCCATCATCCTCAGCGTAGCTTGGCAAAGCAAAAGCGCGAATATGTATACTATAAACAAAATCAGTATCATCTGATTTTGGAATCAATAAACGCACTTTATCCTCATCCATTACAATTTGAACTTCTAATTCTTTTCTAATACGTGTCCCAACTTTTTCAATCGCAGGTTGTGCCACTTGCTTCAAGAACGTCAATGCTTGTTCGCGATTAGGTAGCATCAAAAGACCGTCTAAGCGTTGCTGCCAACTTGCATTTGCCGATGTGTACTGTACTGCCGTTGAATGTGTTTGAATACTTGATAGGCGCAAATAGTCCTCGCGCAATGCTTTAACTAGTGCAATGCACATGAAAAACAACACAATTAGAAATGGAAATGCACTGGCAATAGTCGCTGTTTGCAATGCTGCTAACCCTCCTGAATAAAGCAAAGATATTGCCAAAAATCCTTCTAGCAATGACCAAAAGATGCGTTGCCATACAATTGATTTTTTGGCATTTGCCGTAGCAATAATATCAATCACCAGTGAGCCTGAATCCGCTGAAGTCACAAAAAATGTCACCAATAAAATCAAGGCAAGTATTGAGGTCAAGGAAGATAGTGGGAAGTGCTGTAAGAATTCAAACAATGCCACCGGAATATTATGTTGTACCGCCTGCACTAGCGCCATTGATTGGTCATGCAATACCAAATTAATCGCTGAATTACCAAAAACGCTTAGCCAAAGAAAGGTAAAACCGGTTGGAATAAATAACACACCAACCAAGAATTCACGAATAGTACGTCCTTTTGATACTTTGGCGATAAACATCCCAACAAATGGCGACCATGCAATCCACCATCCCCAATAAAACAATGTCCAGCCACTTAACCAGCCCTGCTTATTCTCATAAGCATAAAGATTAAAGGTCTTATTAACTATACTACTTAGATAACTTCCTGTGTTTTGGACAAATGCTTGTAATAAAGAGGTAAAACCTCCCAAAAACAATACAAACAATAGTAAAAGCACAGCCACGATAATGTTAAAGTTACTTAATAGCTTAATGCCTTTTTCTAATCCTAGTGCCACTGACGTCGTTGCAATAAGTGTGATGATAATAATCAAAATGGTCTGCACAGGAACATTGACGGGGACATTAAATAAAAAATGCAACCCTGCATTAACCTGTGTCGCCCCCAACCCCAAAGAGGTTGCAATACCAAACATCGTACCTAAAATTGCAAACACATCAACAACATGCCCTATCACGCCATAAATTCTCTTACCAATAAGTGGGTAGAGTACCGAACGTGGCAGTAATGGTAGCTTATGCCGATATGAAAAATATGCCAAAGCCAAGCCAACAATTGCATACACAGACCATGCCTGCAGCCCCCAATGAAAGAAGGTCACATTCATCGCATCCTTTGCTGCAAGAATACTATTGCTTGTACTAACATCTGGTGGTGATAGGTAATGTTGTAATGGTTCAGCAACACTAAAGAACATCAAGCCAATTCCCATCCCAGCTGCAAACAACATCGCAAACCAAGAAATATTGCTATGCTCAGGCAAGCTGTGATCTGGACCTAGCTTGATATCCCCCAGACGACTAACCATCAAGAAAATACATAAACACACAAAGATTGCCATACCTAAAATATAAAGCCATCCAGTTTGTAATGTTAGCCAACTTTGGATACTTGCAAAAAATAATTTAGCATGCTCTGGCCATAGCACACCAATCAATGCAAACAACACAATCAAAATTATCGATGGGTAAAATACGGGTGCATAGGCGCCTTTTTGCCTACTCATAAACTCCTCCTCTATTATTAATCCTTTTTTACCCTAACACATTTGATCCAAGCTTTCAAAAAAGTGTCAATATGAGCGTTTACTTGGATTCAGTACGGGGAGTAGTTGTAATGCAACCTCTATTGATCATTTATTTTGATTACATCTGCTTAGAACATGATTTAAAACCCATAAAGGTCCAATCAGCAAGAACTGTAGATCTTTGAAAAAAGAAGGTTTTTTGCCCTCAAGTTTGTGTCCAATAAATTGGAAAATCCAACTAATGATGAAGATAACCAAGCTCACCCAAAAAAGTTGTGGTATTTGATAAAGAATAACAACCATAATCAAGGTAATCGCCAACATATATAGACTAAGCTTTAATGATAATCGCGCATAGAAAATCAGACTAACAACGACTAAAAGCCACATAAGCCAAAGAGAAATACTTAATAAAACACCCATTAAGCTAAACATAATAAGTGGCACAAAAATATAGTGAATCGTCTTATTGGTTTTATTTTGATGACTTTCGGCATATTCATCAAGCCATTGATCAAATGTTTTCACTGTTAGATTCCTACAGATAATCATAAGTATCTATATTTTAACGTAAGTCATACCTTGTAAAAAGCTATATCATATCACGACATTTGATTATAAGGTCATGATGATCAAATTTTATCATAAACATGATAAATCAGAAAAATAACCGCCGCACCAAAGACAAATGGTCCAATAATAATCGTTGGTAACAATAAACTCTTTAGTAACTTCATAGCTTCTCCCTTTTTATTCTTTTTTAAAGTTTTCATCAATCAATAAAGCGTCGCTAGGATAACGTTAATTTGCTATAAAATTAATGCTCGTATTGCACATACAGTATCTTTACGTATTCAAATATTGACTATTAATATGCTGATTTTATAGCCTTTTATCAAATTTCAACTATAGTTACTGCTACCTAAAGCCACAACACAACTATAAAAATTATCAAATGGATATTGGTGATGAGACAAGCAAAAATATGGTTAAACAATAAATTTAATATCAAAAATTCCAGATCATCCTACTGGCACCGTATTCATGTGACTTTAATTAGCTTAATGCTCGTTATTATTGGCAATTCCATATTTGGCATTTTGCATTTTGCAACTGAAAAAGAAATCTATGGTGGTGTATATAGCTACTGTGCGGTACTTTCTTATTGTATACCGCTGATTTTATTAAAATATGGCCATTACTACTCGGCAAAATTCACCCTTGGCGCGCTATTTATTATTAATACCTTTGTTTTTACTTACTTCTTGTATCAACCGGAACTGTTAAATTACCTTTTCTTTATGGCGGTGCCTCCTTTTAGCAATATGATCTTTGAAATCAATCAACATAAAACCAAGTGGCTTTTATCACTAACCTCTGTTGCTTTAATGATCTTTTGTGTGACACACCCTAACTATCACTATTTGATTGAGTTACCATTAAGTGATCAAAAGACAACAAATGTGTTTATTCTTATGACCATCACCATTGTGATTGCCACAACGATATCGGTTATTTTATCTGATGTTGCTTACAGTGAAAAACAATTAGAAGTGATGGCGACAACCGATCAGCTGACCGGTCTAATTAATCGCAGTGCTTTCCATGATAACATCAAAGATTTTAAGCAGCTTACTCCTGATGGAACACCTTATAGTGTGATGTTTATCGATATTGATAAGTTTAAAAAAATCAATGATCAACACGGGCATACTATGGGTGACAAAATCATCCAGAATATAGCAAGCATTTTAAAGCAACACACACGAAAGGATGATATTGTGTCACGCTTTGGTGGTGATGAGTATGTGATTCTTTCACCAAATACTACGATGCCACAAGCGCAAGAAATCGGTCAAAGGCTTAATGCAAAAGTGCGTCAAGACATCCCAAAAGTCGGCCTAATTCAAGTCACGATAAGTATTGGTGTTGCCAGCAACCTGTATCACGCATTGGAATCTAATAACTTTGAAACCACCTTAAATAAAGCCGATGAAGCCCTTTATCAGGTGAAAGCAGCAGGACGCAACGGTGTTGTTTGTTTGCAGGTGTAAACTATATTACGGCTGAATTGTTAACACCTTATCTTCCTTTTTGCCCAGATTTACACTATGCAACTTTTGCTCTAAAAGATCGATATGCTTTAGTACCTCTGGTGAGCGCTTATCTCTTAAGCGTGGTATGTTTAACGTATGTTCATAAGCAATTTTACCCGGATGATTATCAAAGATAATAACGCGATCTGCCATCATCACAGCTTCTTCTACACTGTGAGTGACTAGCACCATTGACTTCGTTGGAATTTGCTTATTAAGCCATAGATTTAATATATCGCGACGCAAGGTATTTGCCGTGGTAATATCAAGCGATGAAAACGGCTCATCTAAGAATAAAATCTCAGGCTCAACCATAAGCGCTCGCGCGAAACCAACACGTTGTTTCATGCCACCTGATAGCTCATTAACATACGCTTTTTCAAAACCTTGCAATGAGATTTTTTGAATAAGCTCATGCGCTTTTGGCTCGCTGATTTTACGCGAGACACTCAATGCATCACTACCAAATAGAATATTGTCAACCACATTCAACCATGGCAGTAATGCAAAGTTTTGAAACACCATACTCATATTATCAAGCGGTTTGTTCACAGGCTTGTCTTTGTAAAGCACAGAACCATAACTTGGATGCAAAAGTCCTGCAGCAATGCGTAAGAAGCTTGATTTACCGGCACCTGATTTACCTAAGATGGCAACAATTTCATTTTCATGTAATGTGAAGTTAATCCGATCCAACACTTTCAGTGAATGCTTTTTGTCTTTTTCAAAATAAAGTTCGATATTTTGGCATTCGATAAGTACATTGTTTTTCATTTTCAAATCCTCTTTTCATGCTTCTTCGCCAAGATCATCACCCGTTCTGTCATTTGCGTTTTGATGATAAGGTTGGCAAAGAAACGATGATCAACCTATTAAATTTTATATTTTGTTTCCGCAAGCTTATACAAAGGCTTCCAGATAAATATCACACACAGTGCGACAAGCACACACATCGCACTAACTGCTAATGCTGCTTCAGCTACTTGATTGTTACTGGTGGTTTGCGATACAAGTTCACCAATGCCACTGATTAAAATCGTTTTACCACCCCAAGTAATCAGCTCAGCAGCAATTGCTGAGTTCCACGCGCCACCTGCAGCACTGATAATCCCACAAACGATGTAGGGAAAAACCGCAGGGATTGCAAACTTAAACCACCATTTAGCACCCTTTAAATGGAAACTGCGTGACATCTCAATTAAATCCGATGGCAAAGCTGAGGCGCCAGCAATCACATTAAACAACACATACCAAGAAGTTCCTGTCATAATGAGTGGAATTGCCCAGATGCTTAAACTACCGCCACCGAACATCAGTAAAATCGCCACGATTGGGAAGAAAATCGGTTGCGGAATAGCTGCCATTACCTGAATAATTGGCTGCAACATTTTGGTACGCTTCGGTGAAATCCCAATCCAGATACCAAGAGGTGTACAAATTACGATACTTAACCCCATAGCAATTGCGACACGATATGTCGTCTCCCACATCAGTGGTAACAGATAGGTCATATCGCCATTAGGGAAAAACTTCCATAATGAAACACCTGCCCAAATAGCTAAGGTAACAATACATAGATACCAAATCGCTGTTGATAAGTGCCGAATTGCTGGCGTGAGTGACAATTGTGGCATCGATAGTTTTTTGGCAATAACTGTTGGTAAATTAATAAAGTAAAAACTCACTGTTTTAATGCCTTTAGCAATAGCGTTAAAGCACGCTGATTTAGTACACAGATCATGCATCCATGAGCTATGCGCACCACCGACATTTATCTGTTCATATTTAAATTTCTTTGACCACTTAACCAATGGGCGAAATACCAACTGATCAAAAGCAACAATCGTCAAAATAATTGCAATAAGGGCATATACGATTGCTAACGTATTAGCATGATCCAGCGCGGTACTTATATACGCACCAACACCTGGTAGCATGACATCTTTATCACCCACAGGTATCGCCTCAGTTGCAACAAGCGCAAACCATGCAGCAGATTGCGAGACCATCACATTCCACAAAAGCCCAGGTACTGAATAAGGCATTTCAATCTTCCAAAAACGCTGCCAGGCATTTAACTTATAAACATGTGATGCATCAATTACTTCCTCTGGCACAATGCGAATCGTCTGATAAACAATTAATGCCATATTCCATGCTTGTGATGTAAACACGCCAAAAATCGCAGCCGCTTCAAGTCCCATTACTGAACGCGGAAATAAAAACAAAAAGAATGCCGTAGTAAACGTTAAGAAACCCAGTAAAGGTACTGATTCCATAAAGTTGATAATCGGTAGCAAAATGCGTGCAACATGCTTGTTCTTAGCACAGGCATAACCTGCAATTAAGGCAAAAGCAAACGACCATACCATCCCAATGAGTAAGCGCATCACCGTACGCAATGTATAATATGGTAAGTGACTTGGATCTAGTGATATTGCCGCCACAGATGACTCATTGATAAAGCTTTGATGCATGCCAATCCACGCGTAATACATCAGCCCAATGGCTGCAATAACCAGCATGATAAAAACAATATCATGCAGGGAATAATTTCTTTTTCTGTCGTTATTTTTTAATGTTATTGTATTCATAAATTATATTTCTTTTATTTTTAATATTTCAAAAACAAAGTTAAAACAGCACTGAAAAAACCAATAAAGGCATAAACAATGCTGTTATTATTGCTAAATATTTCAATAATAACGCAATATGCCACAGAATAAATACATTACACATCTATGTATAATATATTATCCGAGTGACTGAGCTATCCTGGTATTACAGCATTGGAGTTACAACTATTTGATGAATACTTTCTATTTGGCATTTATTAAAACTTACGAAAAATAAACTGAGTTATAATTACCCATCACCCGTACAGCTTACGCTATAAGACCTCTCCCACAAGGGGCGAGGTAACAAATGGCATAGCTCATTTTGCGATAGGCGTCAGAAACTATAAACGCAGTTAATCAAATATAAAAGTATTAATGAAACAGCTATAGAAATAATCTATTTATCTCCAACTGCAAAAGATCAACAACTGGGTGGTTGAAGTGAGTGAAAAGTTATCATGTTTAGCTCCTTAATGTCATGTTGGGGAGGGTCACATGTGCCCACATATCGGGGTACACTATTTGGTTCTGTCGCGCATTATTTACTTAAGCAGAATAAAGGTCAAGTATTTTTTTAATTTTTATAATAATTGTTCAAAAATAATACATTTTCAGTCACAAAAAGGTGTATTAATCAGTGATAATCATTATTTTCGCTGTTTTGCCATTAACTTATAGCTCAAATGCGCTTTGATGGTTCTCCATTCCGAATCAATAATACTATAAACACAGGTATCACGCAGTGTACCGTTATGCATCCTACGATGATTACGCAAAATACCATCTAGTTTGGCACCGATAGACTCTATAGCACGTCGCGATGCAACATTTAGATGATGCGTCCTAAACTCAACAGCAACACACTTAAAAACCTCAAACGCATGCTCCAAAAGAAGTAGCTTACATGCGACATTAACCGCAGTACCTTGCACAGATTTGGCATACCATGTACTACCAATTTCTAAGCGATTTTGCTCGTTATCGATGTTCATATAACTGGTCACACCCAGAATTTTGCCACTTTGCCGACAAATGACCGTATAGGGCAGCATACTGCCTTGCTGATATAGGTTTAATCTGCGCTCAATATCTTTCTTCATATCTTGAGGTGTGGGTACGATTGTAAACCACAGCTCCCATAAATTGCCATCTTGAGTCGCCTGCTCTAAACCATCTAAATGCGAAAGAGATAATGGTTCCAAACGCACTAAATCATTCTCTAATATCGTGATCTCTCTCATTTTTTTACTCACTTTATATTGTTGTAAATATAACTCACTGGAGTTACGCCCTATAGCTCGTGCGCCACATTGGTGAGGATTTATCTGTTAAAGCAGCCACTTGAGCCTTAGGCAAGGTATTAAAAAATATCAAACCAGTACGCTGTTCGACATCTTTGATCGATACACGATATTTTGCAACATCTTTTTTATCCACGCGGGCATTAGGCATAATAAAGGCAATTGCCTTATCCTGCTTTGGCGCGTAGACTACTTTGAAGAAATACTCTGGCACCCAGATTTTATTCTTACCTATTGTTTTATGTGTTTTACTGTTCTTAAATACTGGGCCTGTGTAGACATAGACTTCCTTGTACATTTGCGCCCAAAAACGCACATCAGATTCAAGCTTTGCCCAACCTTGACGATTAAGCCCACCTTTTTGTGGTGACATATTCGATAAATAAAATGACTGTTTAGCACTTGTTTTATTAAAATCCATTGCCGCATAGGGTGCTAAATGCCCACGATCATAACCACTTCTTTTATAATCTGATAACTCAGCGCGATACTTGGCTGGTACTTCCGGATCAGGTTTAAATTCATCATGACGTTTTAGTTTACTTGAAACAGACTGAGCTGTTAAACGATAGGCAACCCAGCTAGGCTGCTTAGTTTCATAGTTATAAGCAGAGATATAACCCTCACGACAAAGATATAAATTCACTTTACCACCGGGGTTGCCATATTTTAGAAAATCATTGCAATAATTTGCTACTAATGGAATGGTTTTAGTAGCACTTCCGCTTGCCGCTGGCATATGAGCACTTGCGGCAAATGAGCTTGTCACTGATGAAGCAACGAATAAAATCGCTGCAGTATATTTAATAAACTTGTTTAACATACTTTATCTTTATTGTGTGCGGGAGCATAAGCGTACCGCGAAATGAGGCGGAGGTTAAGTTTTTTAATCAACTCAATGGTTATTTATCACATTATATTGGTTTGAGTTATTGGTGTTTATGCTATACAACAGTAATATATCTGAATAAGTAATATACCTCTGCACACTGCTCTTATCTGATTTATTTTTGTATAGTTTATTTACTATATCATTCTCCCATCTTTCCAATCGAACTGGATAAATGTTTGCTTTGGGAGGCCCATTTTTTTTGAAGTCTTGAAATATGCTGATATAATCATTATCGAACTGATGACGAATATCAAGTATTGGATTTATAAAGTAATTCAAACCATTACGACGAGAAGCTACATTTTTACCTAAACTTTTGAGGGCAAGTATATCGGGGTTTATCTGTCTTTTACTAGATATTGCACCCTTAACATTTTTATTGGACTCATCCATAAGTCGATTCAATCGATACGCATAATATGTTGCGATGGCATCTCGCATTGTAATCACCATATTGGGCATACTCATGCCAACTGCATTTGCCCAAGCTGCAGAGTTACCACCATGTTGAATTAATGGCACCATTGCTGTTATTGGGTTAAACAGCTCTCCGAAACTACTAAGATCTCCAGTTAGCAATTGATAATAACTATCCACCGAGCAGCCATAGTGACAGCAAAAGCCTATTGTTGCACCAGAGAGCAATCCATCACCCAAGCCTTGGAAAAAGCTTCCTACAACACTGCTGTGCCCACTAGGATCAATATGGTTAACAGGATCGCTATTAGCAAAGGCATAGCGATTTAATAAATTATAACTATCGCGCTGCATAAAGCGCATAAGCTTTGGATTATAAAAGCGTGCGCGCAAATAGATTAAGCCAATATCATGATCTTGATACTCACCATCATAGGTCAATGGGTTATATGCTATTAAATTAGCATTTATACCAGACACTTTAGGGCTATTATCAGCATATCTAGCACTGCTGCCATAAGCGTTATAGTTATAGCTATTTTCAATATCTGCATTATCTGCTAACAGCAAGCTGGTGCTGTTATTATTTGCCAACATACGATACTGATGATTCTCTGACTCTGCCTCTAAATAACGTACATCATGCTTAAGGTAACTGCTCTTTACCTGATTACTCAGCTCATTTATTAATTGCCCATCCTTATAAATCAAACCAACCGTATGACCATCAATATTCCGAGCATCTCTAAATCCAGCTGCATTGTAATGATTATTATCATTGAGCTTATGGTTGAAATTTTGCACACCCACTAGCTTATTGTTCGCGCTATAAATATATAAATTCCCAATATTATCTTCAGTCATATTGCCATTGGCATCATAGTGATACTGTGCGGCAACGCCATTAGTAATAGATAAAACAACACTTAATAAGTAAATTACCCCTTTCATACTTTCCCCATAATACTGAAAACTCCCCATTTTTTAAATTTCTCCTCGCCCAATAAAATTCAATATGGCTTTTAAGTCTGCTTGGCTTATCTGATGCTCTTCAATAAACTGATCTACGCGTAGTTTTGCAAGATATGTTTTCATGCCTTCCAAGATGTAATGCCTTGTTACGTCACCTGATTTAGAGCCGCCAAGCTGTGCAATCAATACAACAAAGTCATCATAAACTTCACCTTGACCAATCTCATATAAATAAGATGCGACAAAGAAACCAATAGCAGTAATGGCTTTAATCCCTTCAAAGTCTTTCAGCCTAAACTCTTCCCAGCCTAGCTCACCTTTGATAAATTTAAACACACCCTCAATACGAGAGCGCTTTAAATAGCAATCATATACGTTGTACATGTCATATTGATTCATAAGCTCCTTATTTGTGATTAAAAGCATCGGTTCGTCAAAAGCTTCTTTGCCCTTGCGATCAAGCAGCGTCATTAAAACAACATGATACTGCCCAATCTTCTGCCATTTCGCCTGAATAACGCAATCCTGAAAACAGCGTCCACTGATATACAGCTTTTGAATACAGAAAGTATATGAATGTTCAAAGGCGTGATTTATCAATTTCCCTTTTTGCTCCTTATCACCGCTTAAGCCTGAAACCGTCCTGTTTTTCTTCAATCGTATGACAAACTCATCTTTCAGTTCTTGTATAAAATCAAAGTACTCGCCATCATCAAACTCACGATCTAATACGGGTTTCCTGCAGAGCCCTCCATTTTTCCCTGTTTTGTAATTTTCACCTATTATTCAAAGTGGATTGCTAGATTATCATTCAACTAAATATGATATTGAAGGAACTAAAGTCTAATTCAAATATTAGAGTTTAGTTACTTTCAGATACAATTGTGTGCTATATAAAATATTATACATCCCTTAAAGTTAGTGGAAATGTTTCTTGTGATTAGGATCTATGATTAATGTACAGCTCAATTATTCAAACACTTTTTGGTTTTGCCTTGTTTTTCAATGCGGTGTTGTTTTTGCCTCAAGCTATTAGGATATATCGCAGCAAGTCATCTCAGGCATTATCTTTAAGTACTTTTGTTGGCTTTATAGCAATTCAATTTTCGTGCGTTTTATACGGTTTACTGATAGAAGATTGGATTTTAGTAATCGGCTACGCATTGAGCATATTAACCTGTGGGTCAGTTGTTTCTGGAATAATACTATACAGGTAATGTCAGTATGAATTTTTATTCTTTAGCTTCGGTAAATCAAACTAACATCCATACATCAGAAGATACTATAGTGAATCAGGAAAATTCTCCATTAGGCAATGAATGCGTTCGTGTATCTTACAGCTCTGTAGAAATACTTCCTCAAGACCCAGAAATGATTATGAAAGATGCTTCGTTACAATCTAATGTTGTAAAAATACTTTCTTTTTTCAGCTTGCTATTGTCCGATGCTCTCTATAATTTTTATATTGTATCAAAATACTATAAGTTTGATCCTCATGTTGGTGACACCGCATGCCAAATTAGAGCCTATCAGTTGATAAATATGATATCTAAACAAATAAATTATTCCCCTACTCATCGTATTGATCAATTACTTAACATATCTAGTCGAATAAATAATTTTAATTGTCAAAATAAAGAGTTATTAAAAAAGCCTACTCTTGAAGAGTTTATTGTTAATGAAGCTGAGTTGATGTTTCATATCAGCAGCGATGAATGGCTTCTCTTAAGAATGTATTTTCTTACCTTATTTAAAGAGTCGGGGGAAGGTAATACAACCTATATAAACTATGATACAATCTCTCAGAGGATTGGTGTATCAAGGAAATTAGCAAAAAAAATAGTTCGTTATTACCAGATAAATCTTGCTCAAAGTTCATGTGAAGTAATGTTAAAGTTAGCGAAGCAGAGGAAATCTGTTCATTTTAACACTATTCTAAATCAAACGTTAAGGAAAGATGATGATGCAAGACCTGTTTTACCATGTTATTTCTATAGCAAATTAATTTTTGAAGAACTACAAATAATAAAGAGTGACATTTTAGTTGAGATTTCATTTGATACTGATCACAGAAATAATATTCATCCAATTTATTTAAAATTTAGTGGTGATGGAAAAGCTAATATAGTTAATCCATCGGATGATATATTTGATAGCAAAATTTATTTTGTTATAACAGGCGTTGCTAATGCCAAAGATCAAGCATTTGATTGTGAAAAGTATATACAAAAATTCAATCAGTACGGGTTGTATAATATTTTTTTGGCATGCATGGCTGCCCACCCACAGTATACTGGTAGCACACTAAGTTTGTATAAAGATAACCCATTTCTAAATATTGAGAACAAGTTAAAAGACCTTTATATAATGAGTCATGAGTTAGCTCGCATGAGAAGTATCTCAGAAGAGTATGGTTGCAACTTAGATAATCAATCTCTTTTTCTTGTGAAACACATATATTGCGACACATCGAGTAATTTTTTTGCGTCAAAAAGAAGATCTAGGTTAAATGAAAATAATGGAGTTGAGTCATATGGATGATAATTTAGATTTCTTTGACCAAGAGATTACAGTTAAGTTATTCGCGGAAAACTTGCCGTGTCCAACTTACTGGAAAAACGCTGACAGTGTATTTATAGGCTGTAATAGTAAGTACCTAGAATTATTTGGTTTAAAAAGCGTTTATGGCAAAACTGATTATGATATGCCGTGGTGCAGTCATGCTGAAGAAGAGGTACGTCAAGATCGTATTGTTTTAAACTCCTGTCAAGCAAGTCGTTTTGACAGCGATAATTATATATGCCTGAAATCGCCCATATTAATTTCTGATGATAAAATAGTTGGTGTTATGGGGATTTTACTTGATCAGTCTGAACAAAATGATCGTGCTAGCTTTTTAGATCAGATTATTGCGTCACTACCTGGTCATGTTTATTGGAAAAATAGAGAATGTATATTGCTTGGTTGCAATGATGAGCAAGCAAAAGATGCGGGGTTAACTTCGCGTGATGAAGTTGTGGGTAAAACAGCATATGATTTAATATGGCAAGAACAGCAACAGGATGAAAAAGTAAGGCAAGCGTCATATACTGATAGCATTGATAGAGAAGTTATGCTTGAGAATAAAACAAGAATCATGGAAGAATTTGTATTAACTGCTAATGGTGAAAAATACTATCTATCAAAAAAATCACCACTTCGTAATCGAGAAGGAAAAGTTGTTGGCTTATCAGGCATATCTGTTGAAATTACAGAGTTAAAGGCGGCACAAGAAAAATTAAAAGAACAATATAAAGACCTTAAAGAAAAAGATTACTCAAAAGTACAATTTATTGAAAATTTTAGCCATGATATCAACTTACCTCTCAATGCCATGATAACCAATCTTTATTTACTTGGAGTATTGATATCTCAGTTGTCACCAAATCAAGAATTGTTAGAACTTAAAGACAAAATCCAAGAACAATCTTCTGTATTAACGGATTTATTTAAACAAATGAATCAAGTTTTTTTAAGTGAAAGATTAAGCAAAAGTGAATTTTTAACAGATTTTAATATCATAGACTTAATTACAAGTGAAATCAGAATAGCAAAGTCATCTGTACCAAAAAAGAAAAACTTAATTATCTCCTATAGAGTTGACAAAAGTTTGCCGAAACGTCTAAGTGGAGACTTCTTGAGAATATCCCAAGTTTTAAGAAATATTTTATCTAATGCGATTAAGTATACTGAAGAAGGAAATATAGTTTGTGACGTTAAGTTAGTCAATGATTCAAAGGATTTTGTAATAGCAAGATTTATGGTCACAGATACAGGAATGGGTATAGCTGATAGTGATAGAGCTAAAATATTTAATGCCTTTGAAAGGCTCGAAAGATCGCATCAAAGCAATATTCATGGATTAGGAATGGGCTTACATATTGTAAAAAAACACTTAGATGTATTAGGTGGTAAAATTGATTTTGAAAGCGTTCTCAATCATGGTAGTAAATTTTGGGTTGATATCCCCTTAAGGAAAATTTTGAGTTGATTAGATGTTTTTGCCATCAGTAGTTTGTGTTCTAAATTTTAAATACTTATATAAGGTTGTTCGAGAGATATCAAGCTGATTGGCAATTTCTTCAGTTGTCAGTTCTTTTTGATTGTAAAGCGCTTCAGCAATGCGAGCTTTTTTCTTGGCTTCTTCAGACAAACCTTTGGGACGACCACCCATTTTACCTCTTGATCTAGCTGATTTTAAACCTGCCATTGTTCTCTCACGAATTAGGTCTTTTTCAAACTCTGCAAGTGAAGCAAAAATATTGAACATAAACTTACCTTGAATGGTAGTAGTGTCAATAGGGTCATTGAGACTTAATATCGCTACCTCTTTTGCAAGTAGGGGTTAATTCCATATAGCACTGGTTTTTCCCAGATATGATGCTTAGCCCTTATTCCATATAGGTTGTAGCCATCTGTATTTCAGTCAAATTTAGCAAGCACACTTTCTACAATCCCTTTAATATCAAGGTTTTGAGCGTTTTCACAAAAAACAAAATTTCCAAGCAGACTAATATGTTGCCAAGCTACAGGTGAAAGTCGCTTAATTTGCTTGCATAGTTTCTCATCACCTCTTGCCTCAGCCTGTGTTAGTAGTTCTGATAGCAATGAAGCATTGTAATAAATAATACAGCAAGCTAATACTCGATTGCATTGATTGCTGATTTCAAGCGCATTTTCAGATTTACCAAGGATTTTTTTGCCATTGACTTGAAATAACGCAGATCGTATTTGATGAAATGCTTCACCACGATTTAATGCTCGATGGACATTTCTTCTGAGCTGAATATCATCGATATATTTGAGCATGTAAATGCTCATAATGATTTTATCAAATTCAATGAGTGCTTTAAGTGTTCTGTTTTTTCGAGAGTATGATGATAATTTTTTTATAATTGTACTTTGTGACACATCTTTGCGCGCAATAGATGCCAAAATACGTTGGATTTCATCCCATTCACTCGTGATTAGCTCTTCATCAATAATGCTAGATGGCTTAATGATGTCATTTTTAAAGCTTTTCATACCTTTGAAGGCAACCAATGATTGTTCTGCTTTTAAGTGCATCTGTGTAATTCTCGGCATAAAGTCATAACCAAACAAATACAATAGCGCAAAATTAACTCGATTTATTGAATGCATGTCACCTGAGACGGCTTTGATTTTTAAATCGCTATTGTTATTGTAGATGATATCTAAAACATAATGGCTCTCATGTTCATTGGCGCCAATGATCTTGGTGCTTACAGGTAGATGATTCGCAATTAAACTATAAGAAACAACGCCTTTACCATAACCAAAATACTTTGTGGAATACCGAGATAACACGGTTTGATATTTGGTCTCGAGCTTTTGCCCATCTAGACTCGCATGAATACCATAATCAGAGAGATTGTAGTATTTAAATATGGGTAAATCGGAAATGGCATCTATGATAATATCACCTGCTTCAACCAAGGAATCCACTCGGATAAATTTACCCTCCATATCAATGAGGTTTTGATAACTGACATCAGATGACTCTGCTGTTTTCTTGTGTCCTATGGCTTCACCTTGTGATACCAGATAAGCTTTAATATGCTCAGGCTTAGCCTTTGATTTGGCACCCTTGCTCACAAGATGGGTTAAACTATCATAGAAGTTTGTCTTGTTAGCAGTGAAGTCAATGACGTCAGCAATACCAATGGTTTTGAATTTCTCATAGTACGGATTATCAGCTGCATCAGCTTCTTTTTTGTAGGGCAATTTCCAGGTAATAATATTGTCTTTGTCTACGTTGATTTTAATATGCTTGTTTGCACCAGACTTAATGCGTTGATTAACACCTTTATACAATTCATCGAGTGTATCTTTTAACTCAATGAGTATTTCATTTATTGGCTTAGTATTTATACAATCGGCTAGCGATTTTAAGATCGTCTTTTTGTCTTTTCCCCATATATGATTAGCAATTAGTTCAGCCTCCAAACTGCGATAACCAACACTATCTGAAATAAAAATATTACCAGCAGATATTGCTGTTGATAAAGCCTGATAGAGTGCCATTTCATAGCGTTTAATATCAATGTAGCTCAAATTTTTCGTTCTTTTAGATTTGGATGAGATTTTGACTGCCTTTTTATAAAAAATGTACTTGCGTTTTGATTTGGGAATAAATTGAATTGGCACACCTTTAGCAACTGGGTCTTTTGTCTTATCTGATGATTGCCAATATGCTTTGGCATATTCTAGACCGTCCTTTAATGCGGTCTCATTATTGAAATCAATACATAAACTCAATGCGATATTGCGTAAGTTACGCTTTATGGCGGGGTTCTCACGAGCGTAATAGCGCCATACATATCCTTCTTCATCAAGGTCTGGTTTAGCAAGTTTATCAGTGAAGTCGGTAAATTTGTCTTCGCTAACAATTTCATAGCAGTTCGGTCTAATCTCCTCAGGTGCGACTTTGTCATCATGAACAATTTTAAGCATTTTGCTTGCAATTATCTTATCTCTACTAGCTTTTAGCTTAGCCTCATAAACACAGTTTCTTGCTTCTGTTGACGCTTCAGTTTCATACCAGTTGGTTTTATAAATAAAATAGTCTATCAGGTGATCATTGATCTTGGTGAACCTTTGCCAAATCAAGCAAAGCATTAATAATCTAGCCTTTTTCTTGCTAAATGCACGTACGCGATATGAGTCATAGTAATCACACAACTCAGAGTAATATTGTAAATTTTGTCTTGATATCCCTAACTCAGGAATCATATGCTTTGACTTTTCAAACACTGTCAAAATACTGCTCTGCTTAGATAATTCTTTTTCCATTTCAGTGGTGGTTAGACCGTTGGGATCTTTTTTAAGCAAAGCAAGATCAGAAATCGTTTTTTCATTTGCAATAAGTCCATCAAGAGTTAATCGAGATGATTTATCTAAAAGATTCTCCAACTTTGTAAGCAGCCTATTTTCTTCTCGTGTAATGGCTTTTGATACCATTGATTGCAGTGTTGAATACTTTGGACGCACTACCTGATATTGCTCGCAGTAGTGTAATAATTCATCAAATATAAAGCGTGGCGTTAAATCTCGCTTTGACAAACGATTTGCTTGTCGTACTAACTCAATTTCAAATTGAGCGCTATGCCGAGAGTACCCATGCATTTCCATAATAAAGTGCTGTGCAGCGTAATGCTTATTTTTATTGACCGCTTTATTTGGGATGGGGGATTGACAAAAGTATCTGTTTAATATGTATTGCGCATCATCTTTAACCTCATGGAAATCAAAACGATAGAAATTGCGTTTTGCTCTAAAGTAGCCAATCTGCAGGATATAATTAAGTTTGACTCGAAGCTCAGGCTCTTTTGATAAGTATTGCTTATCTTCTGCAGTAATTTCAAATAGCGACTCACGATCCTCATGATCAATTTTGGGTAACTTAAATAGCTCCTCAATTTCGTTTTCATTCAAAATCTTCAAGCTATTATAAATTGCCATTTAGTGTCCTCACTTATTCATAATTTTATCGCCAGCTGCTTTTAGCGTGCCATCGCCATTTACATATTTATATAAGGTTGTAGTTGTCATTCCCAATCGCTTTGCAATATCAGATGATACGGCATTTCTGTCAGACATTGCTGCCATTGCCATTTTCAACGTTGCTTTATCCATTTTTGTGGGTCTGCCACCTTTTCTGCCTCTTGCTCTTGCTGCAGCGAGACCTGCGTAAGTTCGTTCGCGTATGAGTTCGCGCTCATATTCAGCCAACGAAGCAAAAATACCAAAAATAAGGCGTCCGTTTGCTGTTGTGGTATCAATTTGCGCGCCATGTCCTTCTAAAACTTTAAAATTGATATTTGACTCATGCAAATCATCAATCATTATAACTAAGTCCTTCATGTCACGACCAAGTCTATCTAATTTCCATACCACGAGAGTGTTCCCTGGTTGCAAAGCCTTAAGGCAAGATTCAAGACCAGGGCGTGAATCTTTTCTGCTGGATGCATAATCATGATAAATTCTGTTTTCATCAACGCCTGCTTTTTTTAAAGCATCAATCTGCAAATCTAACACCTGACTACCATCGGCTTTTGACACTCTGGCATAACCAATCATCATGATAAAAAGTTCCTTAACCAATAAAGATAAATTGAATAATACAAATTAGTGTTGAATATTGCAATGGGTTTACTTGTTGATTTTGAATTGAAATATGTGAATTATCAGACCACCAAGAAAACGGTCGTTTTCTTGGTTGACAATCATGATAAATGTATCAATATAGTGACAAAACTATGTTCAACAAAATATACAAGGGGGGAGAGTGTGAATTTATTAAGCTCAGGAAAATTTAATAATTCTTTATGGCGTTCAATTCTAGAGATAAATGCTAATGAATTATCCAAACAGATGGGAATCAACATAGAAGTGATAAGTCCATTTGGATTTGAGGTTACAAATAAAAAGAACCTTCTATCAAAGAAATTACGAAAATTCTATGCTTATCTTGGTATAAACAAAATTCATGAAAGCAAAATAATTAACATAAAGGCAGTTTCAGCTATCTATGGAGATTTATTACTAGCATATCTTAAGAAGCATTATGAATCATTCTATGATGATATCATTATAAAGGTCTATCAGGATGAGTTTATTAAGCTAAGATCATTTGATTATATACCGCAAGATGGCGATAAGTTAATAGATGTACAAACACGAATAACAGAAAGTAATATTTACCAAGATTACGCTGATTATATAATATGCTGCTTATCCGCACTCGCACAAGACAAAGATGAACCTGCAATGTTTGCAGACAATGTAAGACACAGAGTTAGAACCATTCAGCTTTATATTATGCTGGAAAATATTTTTGGTCATTTGATTCACCAAATGACTGAAAAGCAGAATGGTTTATATAGAATGGCATATAGCAAAATAGACAATTCATTAACTATATTTACAAATCCAGATTTGCTAAATATTCAAGCTGATAATAATGAGATGGAAATAATGTTGACCTTAATAAAGCCCAGGGTGTCAGAAATAGTTGAAGTACTAAAGTATGGTCATGAGACTCAAATAATAGAGTCAAACTCCTATCATGTTTCTGGTAAATTAAAACTAGAATTAACTAGAAAACACTACAATAATGCGATAAATTTTATTACTCAAACATATCAGGAATTTATATGAAGGAGATAAAATGAAATTATACTTGGCTCACTTAGGATTTTATGATGATAGATATGGGATGTATGAAATTCATATTAATAAACATGTTGTGGCTGAAAATATTAAAGATGCAAAACAAAAATTGTTTCAAGACGAAGAATTTAAACGACTTAAGATGCATATAGATGGCTTGCAAGAAGTCAATATAGTCAATGGTTATAAAATATTGGCTACAAAAGTTGAGCATCACAACGAGAAAAATCCAACTTATAGCCATTGCGATGTAAAAAAACTAGTCATCTAGTATGGAAGATAAAATTATTTCAGGCAAGATATGTGCTGAGTTAAACCTTTTAACTCAACAATACTTTAGCGATAATTTCATTGATCATGTAAATATTATTACCAAATATCGAAATGGCACACTCTCTTATGTTTGCAACAACGAACAATGGCTTCGCCTATATGTATCCAAAAAGTATCCTCTCGCAGGCTTCTTTGAAAATAATACTTTGCCTGAAACTATATCATATATGCTTTGGGATAATTTAGATCCATTGGATCCCATTTTAGTAGACTCTAAAAATGTATTAAATTTATTGCATGGAGTTACCTTTGTAAAGCACAGTGATGACGCATCAACTTATTTTAATCTTGGTCAAAAAAACTCTCAACGTCCTATTCTTTTTGAATACATCAAAAATCAACAAAGGATATTAAGATTTATTGATTACTTCATGGATTCTAGCATTAATATACAAAAGCACACAGAAAGGAATCGTTTATATTGCTGTCATGGTGACATAGAAATAATGAAAAATGGTGATTTTACAAACCAAAGCCTGCGTGGAAAATCTCACTATTTATTGAGTGAGTACAACATTCAATTGCCTGAATCAGTAAAAATGTTTTATCAAAGGATAGTCGGGATGCTATCAATAAGGCAATTGGATGTGCTTTATTTAGTTTTATCTGGATTTACGATGAAAATGATTGGCATTAGAATGAATATAAGCTTAGAAACGGTTAAAACCCACATAAAGCAGATAAGAGCTGAATTAGATTATCATTGTACGCCATCAATGATTGAGGATTGCTTCAATCATAAAGTTCGATATCAACTACAACACTCAAAAGCCCTAGCAACTAAATTCTTGTTATAACATTTCCTGTGTAAACGCACAGCCACCCCATAATAAAATGTAATAATTTGATGCGTTTTGTCTAAATAAATGTTGTTATATCTTTGGCACAATGGTCACCATAAGCTTAAAGGCAGATTATTTATCTCAATAAATCACTACTTTTTAGGGATATAGTTATATTTCGATGCATATTAAAATGTTTATACGTATTAGGACTTGTCTATAAAGCATAAGGGGGGGTATGGAAAGTAGAATCAATCAGAGAGCAGCCATTTCAAGGCGCTCTGGGGATGTAGAGTTTTGCACTTTCAGCAATGTATCAAGTAATACCGAAGATGTAACATTAATTTTTAATCATGCAAACTCTGAAGTCTGTCCGAAAGTTCGTGTTCATTCCAAGTGTATTACTGGAGACCTATTTGCTTCAAAAAGATATGGCTCTAGCAACCAGCTCAAGTTGCTTTATAAGGCTAGGTATAATGTTGGGAAATAGAGATTATTCAACAAGTATTTTGTTTGGTGAGGGAAAAAGCGATTATGAAAAGTATATGTGCATTCCTACATTACTGAGCTTACAAGTAACACCAGAAAACATGATACACCGTGATGAATTATTGTTTCAGGTGGTTCATCAATCGACAGAACTGTGGCTAAAGCTAAGCAATAATGAACTAGCTGAAGCGATAAAAAGATTATTTGAGAAAGACTTTATTGCTGCAAGAGTATTAATTGAACGCTCTAGCTATCCAATTGGCTTGATCACAAAACAACTGGAAATGTTTAAATATATGACGCCATATGATTTTCAGAAACTTAGACCTGCGCTTGGTAACGGTTCCGGCTTCGAATCCCCAGGTTGGCAGAGGTTACAATCAGTGGGTCAGGAACTTCACCAAACCTTTGTGCGGATTATTAAGTCAATGGACATCAACTTAATGGACATTTATACAGAGGAAGACAAGTCTCCTTTATATTTTTTGATGGAAGAAATGGTTAGTTGGGATGAAATGGTCAGTTTATGGCGTAGCAGGCACTATAAGGTTGCAATGAGAACTATCGGACTTAACACGATAGGAACCAAAGGAACACCAGTTGAAAAATTGACAATGCTGATGAACAAGCAATTTTTTCCTGAACTTTGGGAGTTGCGTACTAAAATGACAAATAACAGCTATTAGTAGTAACTATGTACTCTCCTCAAGAATTCCGAAAGCATTATTTTGACAGGTTTGATGGTCTTGTCCATCTTGCTAGTTGCAGCATTTCTCCTAGATCACAATTTATTGATGAGGCGATGAAAACAATGCTAAGTGATATGACTAAAAGTGATTTGGCATGGGTGTATTTTGAACATAAAACCGAGCAAGCTAGAAGTTTATTTGCTGAGTTTATAGGCGCAGATGCTTCGCAAATAGCCATTTTACCAAATGCGACTATTGCGGCTTATCAGGTAATTTCAACATTACCTTCTAGCGCTGGAATGCAAATCCTGTGCTCGGGAGATGAGTTTCCATCTCTTTCTCACATTTGGTTACAGCAGGCAAGTCGCGGGCTTGTTACACACTATGTTGAAAGTCAGGTTACTGATGATAGTTTTGTTGCTAATATATGTGCCAAGTTAGGTAGCAATACATGTTTAGTTTCAGTACCTTTAGCTAGTTATCGAACTGGCAGACGATATCCGATTGAGCAGATATCTGATTTAACCAGTTGCGCGCAGATTCCCATGTTGGTTGATGCTTACCAAGGATTGGGAGCTGAAAAAATTAATGTTAGAGAATTAGGTTGTGATTATCTGATCTGCGGCAGTATGAAGTACATGTTAGGTCTCCCAGGTATTTCATTCCTTTATGTGAAAGACGGTATTTATAACACGATTGAGCCGGTGCTGACTGGTTGGCAAGGACGCAAAAAACCATTTGCTTTTGATTTATGTCTGGTAGATTTCCCTGATGATGCGAAACGATTTGAAATTGGGACTCCGGCTATTCCCTCTATATATTCTATTAGCGCTGCCATGACTGTACTTTTGAAGTTGGATTTTGAACAAGGTCGGAAACATATTCAGCATTTAATAGACATATCTATCGACATGTTGGAAAGAAGTGGTATACCAATCGCAAAAATTCCCGGCACGGTATTTTCGTCACATGTTGCTTTATTTGCTCCTAATGTGCCAGCATTAGACACATACTTAAGGCATCATAAAATTATAACAAGTCCGCGAGGTAATATGCTTAGACTTGCATTTCATCACTTTAATACAGCGAATGAAGTCATGCAGGCATGTAATTTGATTTGTAACTATTTCAAAACCAAAAGCTAATGGAACAACTTAATTATGACGAGTTATACATTTATGACTTGAATTTAGAATTTTTAAAGGGGTACGATGAAAAGGAGAAATATCCATGCAGAATATGATAAAATTTGAATATCAAAATCATTCCAATCTGCTTTGTGATTACAGTGATTTTGACGAAATGACAATTAATCCAAGCTTTAAAATTCTATTGTGGATTGCTCAAGAAAATAAAGCAGTCTTTCCATATGAGGATATTATCCGTGTGTATCATAAGACTGGTAAGCATTTCGTACCTGATCATTTTTTAGAATTGTTGAATGTCGCAAGAAAAAAATGCGCAACATTCAACACAGACGATGCTGAGAATGCCCTGCGCTTTTTGAAGGTTGTGTTAGATAAATACGATGGCTCTTATGACTATCGTTCTTATCTGGCACTTGATCTTTTAGATATGCCCAACGACCATACTGAAACTAAAGCATATACAGAAGCACAATCTTATATTAACCACATGACGTTATTGCTTACAGCTGACTTGCTTAAATTTGAACTCGGTGGATTGGAACCTAAACGTAATCTTAGGTTTCAATTACCTGAGCAAGCATTGGTTGAAAAGCGTTGTGCTAGAGCACTAAAAGCTGTGAGCCCATACGTTCAGAGGATGGGATTGATCTATAGGAAAACAGATAACTGTATCGAATCGGTCAAAAATTTTATTGTCGCAACTCAAAGTAAGAAAAGACCTAACGATGAGCAGATGTTGGTGAAAACTAACTTACCTGTTTATCTCATTCATGATGAATACATGTTCATTCGGATTCTGCAAATGTTTGAATATTCTTTTTCTTGGATTGTAATTGGGCTTAGGGCTGCAATTGAGTCTTTGAGTAAGACTCCTAACCAGACAAGCATGATAATTAAAAGTTGCGAGCAAAAGATTAAAGAAGTTACTGGTTTTTTCTATGTGCTGTCCACTATGAGAGCTGAATCATTTAAGGTGTTCCGTGAATATACTGAAGGGGCAAGTGCAATTCAATCTAGAAATTACAAACGCATCGAATCGCTTTGCAGGCAACCAGATCAAGAGCGATTGCATTCAATTGCTTACAGATCTGTTCCCGAAGTTCAAAAAAAGCTATTAATTAGTTCTGACAACTTGGATCTAGCATTGCGTCAAGCACAACATAGTGGGCGCTTAGACTGCAAGGATTTTATTGAAGTCAAACAAGCAATGAAGAGCTTTTCTACTACGATGAAACGTTGGAAGCAAACTCACTATGGTCTTGCCATGAAGATGCTGGGAGAGGGCTCGGGCACCGGTTACACGGAGGGCACTCCTTATTTAGCCTTTGCCAAAGACATCCCAGTCTTTGACACTTCGCTTGATGTGTAGGTTATTAATATGAATAGTTCTAAAGCAAGAATTGCTATCGTGGGAGCCGGTCCAGTAGGTCTAACTTTATCCGCTCGACTAGCCTCATTTGGTATTGGCAGTATCGTGATGGATAAGTCTCCTCATTTGCTTAAAAAAGGATCTAAAGCCTGCCTGATTCATGGTGATGCACTAGAAGTACTCGATAAAGTAGGGTGTGGAGAACAAATTGCTAAAGAGGGAATACACTGGCGGATTGCGCATACATATATTCGAAATGTTGAACGGATCACTCAAGAGTATGCTGAACGCCCTGGTTATGGTGAATTTATTAATATTTCCCAATACCGGATTGAACAAGAGCTTATCAAACTATTGGAAAGAAATCCTCTATGCGAACTTAGGTGGTCAAGTGAAGTGATTGGATATTCACAGCAACTAGATAAGGTTAAGCTAGAAATCAAACACGGTGCCGAAAATGAGGTTTTAGAATTTGATTATGTGATTTCCTGTGATGGAGTCAGAAGTACATTGCGCGATCTAACAGGGGTTAACTTCAGTGGCTACACTCACAAAGATCGCTTTTTAATTACTGATATCAAAGCCAATATTGCTTTAACTAAAGAACGTCACTTTCATTTTGATCCTAATTTTAACCCAGGTCGCCAACTAGTTATGCATCCTCAACCTGATAATATATGGCGTATCGATTGGCAATTGCCTCCAGATGCAGACATTGAAGGTGAAAAGGAAAATGGTCAACTTGACAGACGTATCAGGGCTGTCATAGGAAATATACCATATCAGATCGATTGGATTAGCACTTATCGTTTTCATCAACGTGTTGTGGATCAGTTCAGATTAAATCGCTTGTTTTATGCTGGTGATGCTGCTCACTCATTTCCACCTTATGGCTCTCGCGGTATGAACAGCGGCATCCAGGATGCAGACAACTTAGCTTGGAAACTGTGGCTTGTGGTAAAGGGTATAGCAGGTGATGAGTTACTAGACACTTATCATGAGGAAAGATTTCTCGCAGCAAAAGAAAATCTGAGACTGACAGAAGCTACTATTAGGTTCATGGTTCCACCAACTTCGTTGAAGCGCTTATGGCGTGACATAGTGCTACGAATCTCTGAATTTTGGAGACCACTCCGTAAACAAGTAAATCATGGAAAAATGACAAAGCCTTTTACCTATGAGTCTTCCAGCTTGATTGATTATAGCCATCGAACGCCTTATGTTGGCGCTTTTGCTCCGGATGTTTTGATTTATATGGATGGAGAAAAAAGCCGATTACGCAAACTTTTTGGGGGGAGATTCGTTTTTCTATTTTGCGCCACTCCCGATAAAGTAAAGTTGTATCTAAATAAGCAAAATCATACTTATAATTCTTTGTATTTTAGTTTGGTATCGGCGGTTCCAAAGGGGTATGCCTTACAAAATATTGATGAGAATATTATCAATATTACTTACGATGATATTTTGTTTTTTGAAAACTTAACATACAAGCAAGACTCATTGTTTATTATCCGTCCTGATGGCTATCTAGCAGGGCATTATTTTCTTGATAATGCACCATCCTTGATTTCAATATTGGAAAAAGTTAGTGGAACTAATTCTGCAACTCTTTCCATCAAAGCATCATAAATGGAGGTTATCTTATGTTATCTACTCACATCACACCAGAATATGCATGGTTGAACGGTGAATTCGTTACTTGGGAAAATTGTACTTTACATGCCAGAACACAGGGAGCCTTCTGGGGAGCAAATGTCTTTGAAGGAGTAAGAGCTTATTGGAATACTACTCATCAGCAGATGTATATATATAGGATACAAGAGCATATTAAGCGTCTTCGCGATTCTATGAAGTGTGTTAATATGCCTATTACTTTCTCAGATCAAGAAATTACTGAATCTTGTATTGAGTTGCTACGGAAAAATAACTTTAAGCAACATGTACATCTAGTTATCTCACCTTATTTCGCGATAGGGAAGAACTATGATCCGTTAATATATACTGAAGATACAGGCATGCATATTACGGCTCTCTCTATGCCCAGATCTGCACGTTATGACACAGGAATGACAGCTTCGTTTTCCACTTGGCGACGCATTAGTGATGATTCAATGCCACCAAGGATTAAAACTGGTGCAAATTATCATAATAGCCGTTTAGCACAGCATGAAGCCATGCAGAATGGGTTTGACACTGCATTTTTCTTAAACCAGAGAGGCACAGTGGCTGAAGCTCCGGGCTCGTGCATTATGATGGTGAAGAATAATCGCTTAATTACACCACCAGCATCATCAGGTGTACTTGAAGGGATCACGGTAGATAGTATTATACGGATGGCAAATAATAAGCTTTCAATTGAATGTGAATACAGGGAGATTGATCGCACAGAACTGTACCTCGCTGATGAGGTATTCATTTGTGGTACACTTTCAGAGATTATTCCCGTGATCAGTATCGATCATAAATTTGTTGGTGATGGACAACCAGGAAATCTTACCCGTAAGTTACAGGCTGTCTACGAAGATGAGGTGATGTCTAATTCATCATCTGAATATTCAACGCCTGTCTACTAAGACTAAAATGAGAATAAAGAGATTTAATACGATGACATCATCAATTTATGAAAAGTTTATGCAAGGAAAGGTTGAGGTATTTGACCTGACAGCACCATTATCAACAAATACACCAGTGATTCGTTTGCCACCTGATAGAGGGCAACCATGGCCATTTAAGTTGGAAAAAATCAGCCGATATGATGAGAAAGGCAACGAGGTTTACTGGAATAACATTCAGATGTCTGAGCATACAGGAACTCATTTTGATGCTCCTGTTCATTGGTTTTCTGGTAAAGATTCTATTGATGTCTCAAGCGTACCTTGCAAACACTTGATCGCTCCTGCCGTAGTAGTTGATATGTCAGAGCAAGTAACAGACCCTAATTTTTTACTTGAACGTAAACATGTTGAACAATGGTGTGAGATACATGGGACTTTACCAGAAGGTGCTTGGTTATTATTCCGTTCCGGTTGGGACAGCCATGATTTAGATGCTGATAGCTTTCTTAATCATGGTTATACCCCAGGAGTAAGTGAATCCTGTGCAAAATGGTTGGCTGAGCAAACACCTATTATTGGCATCGGGGTGGAAACTGTTGGAACCGATGCTGGTCAAGCTGGAAAATTTGAACAACCCTATCCCGTACATTGGTACTTTCATAAAGCAGCTAAGTATGGTCTTACTCAACTAAAGAATTTAGCAAAGCTACCTGCAACAGGTGTAGTGATTATAGTCGCTCCACTACCCATTGTCGGTGGCTCAGGGAGCCCCTGTCGCGTTTTGGCACTTATTGAATAGTACGAATTTAAACCTTATAAAATTTTTAGGGAGAAACTGATGTCATCAAAGTACTGTTTATTACTGGGAACAGAGAAAAACAGATTCCGTGCTCTTGTTGCAACAGCTAGAGTAACAAATATGAAAATAGCCGTCATGTTGCCTGGCGGATATGTTAATGGGAATCGTTATGCTGATTTAATAATTGACGGAAATCCAGAGAACATGGAACAAGCGCTGGCTGCTGTTCAGGCGTTTGCAAAACGCGAAGGAATGCAACCAGGAGCTGTTATTCCATTAACGGAAATGACGATAGCTCCAGGGGGGCTTATTGCTCAGTACTATGGTTTAAATTATTTATCAGAGTTAGCTCTTACACTAACTCGAAACAAGTTTGAAATGCGTAAAGCTGCACAACGGAATGGACTGAATGTTCCAAAGTTTGCCCATTTTAATAACCTTGAACAGCTACTGATCCTTGCTGAAGGGTTTCCTTTTCCTGCAGTAGTTAAACCGACAAATGCAGGAGGCAGTGAAGGTGTAACTTACGTATCAAATAAAGATGAACTTGCAAGTGCTTTTGTTAACTTACGTCAAGCGACGGAAAACTATACTAGCAAGTTTGGCATAGCAAATAACGACTATCAGATCGAACAATTTATTAACGCTAGAATTGAGCTTTCGGTTGAAGTGCTCAATAGCAAAACAGGACGACAAGTTTTAGCTGTAACCGATAAAGAGCTAACTCAGTTACCTCATTTTGTTGAAATCGGTCACTCCTTACCAAGTATAGAGTCCGATAATCAAAAGTTAAAACAGATGGCGCTAAAAGCATGTGAAGTCTTGAATGTTGAACATGGTATAGCTCATGTTGAGTTTATGATAGATCACAATGGAAAGATTTATCTACTTGAGTTAAATGCACGCACACCAGGTGGTGGCATCCCTGAAATATTCGAAAAGATAACTGGAGTTAACATGCTAGAACTTCATTCTCGCTCTTACCTGTATAATGAAGTTTTAGTGCCTGAATATCATATGTCTGGATTAGCTGCTGTTGGATTTATGAAAGCCAAACAAGGGGTTATTAATCAGATTAAGTTACCATTGCAGAGTGAATTGCCAAAAGAAGTGTTTGGCTTACAATTATGGACCTCTAAAGGAGCCAGAGTTAATCCACTATATAGCAACGCTGAACTTGAAGGCTATGTTGAGTTCTACTGTCCTGACTACAAGTTAACTGGAAAACCCAAAGAATATCTTGCTTTGACACAACAATTAACCCAGCAAATTTTTCAAGTGACAGAAGAGGTAGAAAATTAAGGAAATAATAAATGTTCAATTTAAAATCTGTGATCAAAGAGTATGTAGCTAAAAATAAGAGGGAAAGTTTATGGAGCTACCTAGAGGAGCGTCCCAACTATTTAATGCTAGATAAAAATGAGAACCATCATCCAATGGATGATGATCTTTTTGAAGAATTTCGTGACTCATTAAAACCAGAGCACTTGTGTAACTATCCAGTATTAAATACCTTATATAAAAAGATTGCCAATATGGTTGGAGTTGAAGAGCACAACATCTATCTAGGTTCAGGATCAGATCTTGCGATTAAGGTGTTGTTTGATGCTTGTTTGAGGGAAGGAGATCATGTTGTTTTACATAGCCCTTGCTATTTTATGTTTGAAAATTACTCAAAATATGCCGGCGTATCAATATCTTCAATACCAGTCACTGAAGATTGGAAGCCTGACGTGAAGACTATGATTGGCTCAGTTAAGGAGACAACGAAGTTAGTAATTGTTGAAGATCCAAGTGGTTTTGTTGGTATGCGCTTATCTCATTCCCAAATGCATGATTTGGCTCAAGCGCTGTATAACAAGGGTGTTTTGCTGCTCATTGATGAAGCTTACTTATATGTTGAAGGGATGCAAAGCGCAAACCTAGGTATCATAAAGAAATTCCCAAATGTTATTTTGGCTCAGACACTTTCAAAGGCTCATGGATTAGCTGGAGCCAGAGTTGGCTTTTTAATTGGAGAAAAAAACCTGATTGACTATATTTCAAGAGTTAGACCATTATACGAAGTCAGTGCGTTATCAGCATGGGCGGCAGAGTGGCAGTTAGATCATCCTGAAGTGTTAGATAGATTTCAGGATAAGATGAAGCAGGCAAAAGACTATATGAAAGGTGCTCTGGCATCTAGAAAGCAGCCCTTCAAAGATACCCACGGAAATTTTATGTTGATACAGTTCTCTAAGTATGATTCAAAAGATATAGAACAATTATTCAAAGATCAGGGGATTTTAATCAGACGCCCATTTGAACAAAGTAATTTAAAAGGTTGGTTACGGGTAACAGTTTCACAAATTGAACACTGTGAACAGTTTATTTCGGCACTTGATATTGTTTTAGAAAAATTGAAATTCAGATAAGTTGATTAAAGAGGTAGTTATGACAGAGAAAGCAAGAGCTGTAGGGATCAATCATGTCTCTATTGAAGTTGGTAATATTAATGAAGCAATCGCATTTTATGGTTCGCTTATGCATATTAACCATGGACCGTTATCAGAAAAAGAAGGCTCTATTGAATTAGGTGATCAGTTTATTGCATTTACCTGTGGCTATGGTGAGAAAGCACATAAACCAGGTCATTTTGGATTTGTAGTTGATGATAGAGAAAAGGTTCGCGAGGCACTAAGACAATTTAACATTGAACCTTTGCCTGGCAGATTTTTTGGTTTTTTAGACCCTTGGGGGAATCATATTGAAGTGATTAGCTATGAAAATATCAAATATACTAAGTCTCAAGGCATTCTGAATGGTATGGGATTAGCAGATTTGAGTAAAAATAAACGAGCACAGCGAGAATCGGTCGAACAAGAGCACAGCATGCCTCTGCCTTCGCAAAAAACATTATAGAGATCGTTCAATGTATATACAAAAAATATTTGAAGAAAATCGAGTCACCATTTTGCATGACCTGATAGAACAAAACCCTTTGGGTGCTTTAACCGTCTATGGCAGTAACGGATTGAGTGCAGATCATCTACCTTTCACTTTAAACAGGCATGGTTTTAAGCTTGGGGTATTAAAGACTCATATTGCTCGAGGAAATCCGTTACACAAAAACGTAGAAGAAAGTAGTGAAGTGATGGTTATTTTCAAAGGATTATCTGCATACATTTCTCCTAGCTGGTTGCCTAAGCGCTATATCAGTGGTCGAGTTCAGCCAAGCTGGGTCTACACTAATGGCACTACCTTAAGCGGCAGATGAATCTTTTTTATTGGCATTTTTCTGCATCCTGTTAATTATTTCAGCTCTTTCCAACTCCCTGCTTTTATTAAGTCGCCTAAATGCTTTGGGGCGCTTTTTAACAGCTCGAGGCTCAATCCGTCCTGGTCTATTCCCCACCTTGTTTTTTATGATCGCCTGCAGCAATATGTCATGAGCTTTATCTGAGTTTGCTGCGAAACTTAACCATGATACAAAACT